>NZ_JNWQ01000116.1 GCF_000716875.1 Streptomyces novaecaesareae
TGTGTATAAGAGACAGCCCGTCGGCCGCTCCGCCCCCGCCGCCGCACCCGCTGCCGGCCGGCGGCTGGGCCTCCGTCCCGCCCTCCGCGCAGTCCGGGTACCAGCCCGGGCCTCAGCCCGGTCCCCAGCCCGGCCACCCGTACGCCCTGCCCCCCGCCCCGGCGCAGGCCCCCACCAACGGCTTCGCGGTCGGTTCCCTGGTGACCGGGCTGGTCCTGGTGGCGCCGGTGGCCCTGGTGTTCGGCATCGTGGCGCTGGTCCAGATCAACCGTCGCAGGGAGCGCGGCTTCGGGATGGCGGTGACCGGCGTGGTGCTCGGCACGATCGGCACGGTGCTGCTCGCCCTGCTCCTGGGCGCGGGGGACTTCAGCTCCGCGCGCGGGGGGCGGTTCGGCCAGGCTCCGAAGCCGCCGGCCGGCTCCGTCCACTGGTCCGACCTCAAGGTCGGCGACTGCTACAGCTCCCCCGAGGGCGGCTCGGTGACCGGGGCGGAGGGCGACGAGACGGTGTACTGGGTGCGCCGGGTGGCCTGCTCCGACCCGCACCACGGCGAGGTGGCCGGCACCGTCAAGCTCCCCGGGAGCAACGGGCCCTACCCGGGGGAGAAGGAGGCCCGCGAGTCGGCCGGCCGGCTCTGCCGCAAGGTGCTGGACGACTACGCGCTGGACCAGTGGGCTGTCCCGGACGGCATGGACGACGTCTACCTCTACCCGACCGCGCGCAACTGGGCGGCCGGCGAACGGTACGTCACCTGCGCCTTCGAGGACCGGGACGACCAGCACCGGGGGACGGTGCACACCGACCGGAACAGCCTGACCGCGCCCCAGCTGGCCTACCTGGAGGCGGTCCGGGCCTTCAACGACGTCTACCTGGACCAGCCGAAGAGCGACGTCTCCGGCGCGGAGGCCGAGTACCGGGACTGGGCCCGGCGGATGGCCACCGCCTCCCGTACCGAGGCCGCCCTGCTCGGTTCGCCGGCGGCGGGCTGGCCGGTCGACGTCCAGCCGAAGATCGCCAAGCTGGCCGAGGCGCAGTCGCAGGCGGCCGTCGCCTGGGACGCCGCGGCCTCCGGTGACGACCTGGAGGGCGCCGTCCGCCGGGCCAGGGCGCTGGTGGCCAAGACGGTGCCGATGACCGTGGAGATCCGCCGCGGGCTGGGCCTGTCCACCGGCGAGCAGGCACCCGACCTGCGGGTCTGAAAACCCGATCCGGGGCGCGGTTACCGGCCGTTAACCGCGCCCGTACCTGCCGGTAGCGCGCCGCGCGTAGCGTCGCGGGCGTGCCCCCCGGCCCGACCCCCACGCGAGCCGGGGGCACCACGGCGTCCGCGGCCCGGTGTCCACGCCCGGGGAGCCCCGGATAGCCTCCCGCCATGGGCACCTACCGGGTGATGCGACAGGACGACAACGGCAACCGCTTCCTGGTCGCCAAGGGCCTGGACCGGGCCGAGGCGCAGCGGCTGGCCGCCGAGTTCGAGGCCCGCGGCCACAAGCAGCTGTACTGGGTCGAGGAGGACGGGTCGGCCCGGGCGGCCGGGACCGGGACCGGGGACGGCGCACCCCGGAACGCCTGAGGCCGTAGGGTCGGGGCCATGGACGCCACGCACGCCGCACACCCCACGGAGCAGGCCGCCGACCGCCCCTCCGGGCCCCGGATCGTGGTCGGAGGTGCGCTGGTCCAGGACGGCCGGGTGCTCGCCGCCCGGCGCAGCGCCCCCGAGTCGGTGGCCGGGCGGTGGGAGTTCCCGGGCGGGAAGGCCGAGCCCGGCGAGACCGAGGCGCAGGCGCTGGAGCGCGAACTGCTGGAGGAACTGGGCGTGCGGGCGCGGGCGCTGTCCCGGCTGCCCGGCGTGTGGGCCGTGCGCCCCGGCTTGGAGCTGCGCTTCTGGGCCGCCGAACTGCTGGCCGGAGAGCCGCGCGCGCTGGAGGACCACGACGAGCTGCGCTGGCTGGGCCCGGACGAGCTGGACACCGTCGACTGGATCGACCACGACCGGGACGTGCTGCCGCACGTCGCCCGACTGCTCACGGGCAGCGAAGGAATCACCAGGCCGGGAGCGGTGGGCGACGCGCAGCCCGCCGGGTAGGTCAATCGGACAAGACGACCCGACGACCGGGATAGCCTGGGTTCTGCTGGGTATGTCACTTTTCGGCACTATTCGTCACCATCGGTGAGCCGTCCCCAGCCGGCGACGCCGATCCCGACCAGAGCCGGAGGCCCCGTCGGTGTCGAGTACCGGGAACGGCGGCGGGGGAGAGCGGCGAGCAGGCACCGCGGGGAGCGCCGCCGCCCGCGCCCGGCTGCGCCGCGCCGCCCGGCCGACCGCTCCCCAGCCGGCGTCCGGCCGCCGGCGAGGCACCGTCGCCGCCCCCGAGGCCACCCGTCCCGCCCAGCCCGCGCCGACCCTCGCCCTGCCCGAGCCGGGCGCCCAGAGCGGCCTGCGCAGCCGCCCCGGCCGGCCGTTCCCCGGCGGGCCCGGCGACGCCGCGAACGACCTCGGCGCCCCGCCCGAGGGCAGCCTGCTCGACATGCTCAAGGTCGCCATCGCGATCCTGGACACCGCGGGCCGGGTGGTGCTCTGGAGCCCGGCCGCCGAGGAACTGCTCGGCTGGCCGAACGAGCTGCTGGTCGGCCGCCGGATCGAGGAGCTGATCCCCGACCGGGAGCAGGTCGCCCGGATCCGCGCCGCGATCCAGGACGCGCTGCGGCACGGCCGCTGGGCCGGCCCCGCCGAGCTGCGCGACCGGGACGGCGCGCCGGTCGCGGTGGACGCCCGGATCTCCCTCCTGGTGGACGGCGACGGCACCCCGTTCCTGCAGGTCAACATGGCCGAGGCGGCCGCCGTACGGGCCGTCGAGCGCGATCTGGCGGTGCGCGACGCGCTGTTCGAGCAGTCCCCGCTGGGCATCGCCATCCTGGACACCGACCTGCGCTACACCGCCGTCAACCAGACCCTCGCCGAGATGAACGGCGTCGCCCTGGAGGACCACGTCGGCCGCACCACCGGCGAGACCCTGCCGGAGCGGGCCGCCGACGAGATCACCGCCATCCAGCGCCAGGTGCTGGCCACCGGCGAGCCGGTCATCGACGTCACGCTGGCCTCCCCGGTCACCACCCGGGCCGGCTACCGCTCGATCTCGTACAGCCGGATGACCGACCGCTCCGGCCGGGTGCTCGGCATCTCCGGCACCGTGATGGACGTGACCGAGCGTTACCGGGCGGTCGCCAAGGTCGAGCACGCCCGGCGCCGGCTCTCGCTGCTCAACGAGTTCGGCTCCCGGGTCGGTGACCTGCTGGACGCCGCCCGGATCGCCCAGGAACTCGCCAGCTCGGTCGTCCCCCGGCTCACCGACCACTCGGCGGTGATCCTGCTCCAGGCCGTCGCGCACGGTGACGACCTTCCCCGGCACGGCCACGACCGGCGCACCTCGCTGCTCCAGCTCGGCACCGCCTCCGTCCAGGACGGCGCCGAAGTCGACGTGATGCTGCGCCGCGGCGCCCGGATCACCTTCGCCGAGGACTCCGCCTGCGGCCGGGTCCTGCGCACCGGCGTGCCCGAGCTGCTCTCCGGCGCCGACCAGCTGGACGACGTCACCTACCCCGGCGACCCCAAGACGCAGGCCGCCCACGACCTCGGCGTGCACTCGATGCTGGTCGTCCCGCTGCGCGCCCGGGGCATCGTGATCGGCCTGCTGCTGGTCAGCCGGGCCGGCTACCGGGAGGGCTTCGACCGGGACGACCTGGCCTTCACCGTCGAACTGGCCGACCGGGCCGGCAGCTCACTGGACAACGCCCGCCTCTACGCCCGCGAGCGCACCGCCGCGCTCACCCTCCAGCGCACCCTGCTCCCGCAGCAGGTCCCGCAGCCCACCGGCGTCGAGGTCGCCTACCGGTACGTCCCAGGCAGCAGCGGCACCGAGGTCGGCGGTGACTGGTTCGACGTCATCCCGCTGCCCGGCGACCGCACCGCCCTGGTGGTCGGCGACGTCATGGGCCACGGCCTGCGGGCCGCAGCCACCATGGGCCGGCTGCGCACCGCGGTCCGGGTGCTGGCCGCCCTCGACCTGCCGCCGGACGTCCTGCTGCGGCACGTCCACGAGCTGGCCGACGACCTCGCCCAGGGCCCGGACGAGGCACTGCTCGCGACCTGCGTCTACGCGGTCTTCGACCCGGCGACGGCCCGGCTGACCGTCGCCAAGGCCGGGCACATCCCGCCGGTGCTGGTGGTGCCGGGCGAGGAGATCCAGGAGCCGACCCGCACCGGCGGCCCGCTGCCCGGCGGCGCCGGCCGGATCCTCGACCTGCCCTCCGGCGCCCCGCTCGGCGTGGGCGGCGTCCCGTTCGAATCGGTCGAACTGAAGATCCCCGAGGGCAGCCTGCTCGCCCTGTGCACCGACGGCCTGGTCGAGTCCCGCGACAAGGACCTGGACGTCGGCCTCGACCGGCTGATCACCGTCCTCCAGGAGCCGTACGCCTCGATCCAGGCCGCCTGCGAGGCGGTGCTCGACACCATGGAACAGGGCCGCGAGCCGGACGACGTCGCCCTGCTGCTGGCCCGGCTCGGCCACGGCCAGGCCGGCACCCCGACGGCCGGCTGGACCCTGCCGGCCGAGCCCACCGCCGTCTCCCGGGCCCGCCGGCTGGTCCGCGCCACGCTCGCCGAGTGGGGCGTCGAGGCGCTCACCGACACCGCCGAACTGTTGGTCAGCGAGCTGGTCACGAACGCCGTCCGGTACGCCAGCGCCCCCATCGGGGTACGGCTGACGCTCGGTGAGACGCTGCTGGTCGAGATCTCCGACCCGCTGCCCGACCCGCCCCGGGAGCGGCACGCGGCCGAGGCGGACGAGGGCGGCCGGGGCCTGGAACTGGTCCGCCGGCTGGCACTGCGCTGGGGCGCCCGGGCCGAGGGGATCGGCAAGGTGGTCTGGTTCGAGCAGGCACTGCCGGGTAATGAGCCCGACGAGTCGTGAGCCGAAGAGGACCGGAAGAAGCGCCAGGAGAGCGGTGCCGCATATGCCATCGGGGGCCCGGGGGGAGCGCGCGCGCCGGCAGGGGGCGCGAGCGTGGCATTGTGGTTGCGCGGGTGGTAGGACAAAAACCTTCGCCCGATCTGATGTTGTGATGTTGAGGGCGTGTGAACCGACCCCTCGATGATGAATACTCGGTCTTCTCGACATCCGGACGGTCGCGGGTTGGAGGGGTCGGTCCGTTGAACAGCACTCCGGCGCGGAACGCGCCGAGCAGCAGCGGTCATGCCGCTGTGCCCGGGCAGGCCGGTTCCCTGCACCTGCCCGTACCGGCGGTGCCACCGGACGGCGCCACCGCGCGCCGCGGCGGCCACCCCGCCGCCGAGGCCCGGTCCTGGGGCGCCGGCGACCCGGGCTCGATCTACGACTACATCCGGGTCGCCACCTTCGCGATCGGCCCCGACGGTCGGATCAGCCAGTGGAGCGAGCGCGCCGCCGACTTCTTCGGCGTCCCGGCCGCCGAGGCCGTCGGCGCCGACCCGATCGCCACCTTCGTCCCCCGCGAACTCTGGCAGCGCGGCCGCGCCCGGCTGGAACGCACCCTGGCCGGCGAGGAGTGGGTCGGCACCACCCCCTACCGGGACGCCGACGGCAGCGAGGGCCTCGCCGAGCTCTACCTGATGCCCGACAGCGCCCTGCCCACCTCCGGCGCCACCTGCCTGGCCGTCGACCTCGGGCGGCTGCGCCGGATCGAGACCGACCTCGCCGCCTCCGAGGCCGTCTTCGGACAGACGCCCACCGGCTTCGTGCTCTTCGACGACCGGCTGCGGCTGCAGCGGGTCAACGACGCCTTCGCCTCCGGGATGGGCCTGGTCCCCACCGACCTGGAGGGCCTCACCGCCCACGACCTCTTCCCGCCGTCCGAGGCCGACCGGCTCACCGCCGCCCTGCGCAAGGTCCTCGCCACCGGCGAGCCCGTCTTCGACCTGCGCTTCCACGGCGCCGTCCCGACCCGCGAGGGCAACCGGCTCTGGGCCGTCTCGCTGTACCGCCTCAACGGCGCCGCCGGACAGCCGACGGGCGTGGCCGGGCAGGTCTCCGACGTCACCAGCCGGCACGTCGCCGAGCGCGAGGCCGACGGCGTACGCCGCAACCTCGCCCTGCTCAACGAGGCCAGCGCGCACATCGGCTCCACGCTCGACCTGGAGACCACCGCCAAGGAACTGCTGGACGTCGTCGTCCCGCCGTTCTGCGACCTCGCCACCGTCGACCTCTACACCGCGCTGCTCTCCGGCGAGACCGTCCCCAGCGCCGGCCGGCTCGGCGACACCGTGCTCACCGACGGCAGCGGCGAACTGCGCCGGGTCGCCGTCTCCAGCGTGCTCGGCGGCGCCTCCTCGGTGCTCGGCTCCGTCACCGCCCTGCCCATCGCCGAGGCCGGCGGCACCCTCTGTTACCCGCGCCGCTCCCCGCACGCCCGGGCCCTGCGCACCGGCCGCAGCGTCGTCCCCGAGCCCGGGCGCGACCCGCTGCTGCGCTCCACCCTGATCGTCCCGCTGGTCGCCCGCGACCAGGTGCTCGGCCTCGTCCAGCTCTCCCGCGCCATCGGCAGCGAGCCCTTCGACGCCCGCGACGTCGCGATCGCCGAGGAACTCGTCGCCCGCGCCGCCGTCTGCATCGACAACGCCCGGCTCTACCGTCGCGAGCACGAGCGCGCGCTGATCCTCCAGCGCAGCCTCCTGCCCCCCGGCAACCCGGCCGCCAGCGGCCTGGAGATCGCCTGCCGCTACCTGCCCAGCAACAACAACACCGAGGTCGGCGGCGACTGGTTCGACGTCATCCCGCTGCCCGGCAACCGCACCGCGCTGGTCATCGGCGACGTGATGGGCCGAGGCCTGCGCGCCGCCGTCGCGATGGGCCAGCTGCGGACCGCCGTCCGCACCCTGGCCATGCTCGACCTGGAACCGGGCGAGGTGCTCACCGCCCTCGACGAGATCGCCCGCGGCCTAAGCGACGACTCCGTGCCGGTCGGGCCGCCCACCCCGTACGGGCGGCTCACCTCGACCGCCGACGAGGAAGCCCGCGAGGTCTACCTGGCGACCTGCGTCTACGCGGTCTACGACGCCGTCAGCCGGAAATGCTGGATCGCCAACGCCGGCCACCTGCCGCCCGTGCTGCTCAGCCCCGGCGAAGGCGCCCGGATGCTCGACGTGCCGCCCGGCCTGCCGCTCGGCGTCGGCGGCGAGCCCTTCGAGGAGGTCGAGGTCGAACTCCCGGACGGCGCCGTCCTCGGCCTCTACACCGACGGCCTGGTGGAGAGCCGCAAGCACCAGCTGGACGAGGGCCTGCGCGCCTTCCGCACGGCGCTCTCCGTCGAGGGCAAGGGCCTGGAGGACCTCTGCGACCACGTGCTGGGCGAGCTCAACCCGCACCACGGCGAGGACGACATCGCCCTGCTGATGGCCAAGGTGCACGCCTTCCCCGAGGACGCCGTCGGCAACTGGTTCCTGCCGCCCGAGCCCACCTCCGTCGCCAAGGCCCGTGAGCTGGCCTGCAGCTGGCTGCTGTCCCGGGGGCTGGAGGAGCTGGTCGACACGACCGAGCTGCTGGTCAGCGAGCTGGTCACCAACGCGCTCAAGCACGGGCGGGGCGAGATCCGGCTGCGGCTGCTGCGCGAGCGCGGCCTGGTCTGCGAGGTCTGGGACGACGGCTACGCCCAGCCCCGGCAGCGGCGGGCCCAGGAGACCGACGAGGGCGGGCGCGGCCTGCAACTGGTCAGCCTGCTGGCCGAGCGCTGGGGCAGCCGGCGCACCCCGAAGGGCAAGATCGTCTGGTTCGAGCTGGCGCTCTAGCCGCTCCGGGCAGCCCGGCGATACGGCCCGGCCGTACGGGTTGGGCCGTACGGGTGCAGTCACCCCCGGCCCGCCGTGTCGGTACGGGCGGGGCCGTCCGGGCGGCGTTCGATGGCCGCCATGCTCGTCCGCCAGCTCACCGCCGCAGCCGCCGCGCTGCTGATCGCCGCCGGCCTCGGCGGCTGCTCCGACGACCCGGCCCCCGCCCGCACCCCCGCCCCCGTGCCGGTCCGGGCCGACCCCACCGGCAGTACCGGGGACGTCCGGCCCGCCGAGCGCACCGCCGTCCGGGACGGCGGCACGCTGCGCTGGGCGGTGGACGGCGTCCCGGCCACCCTGAACGTCCACCAGGGCGCGGCGACCGCCGACTCGGCGCTGATCGCCCACGCGCTGTACCCCTCGCTGTTCCGGCCCGACGAGCACGGCCGGCTCGTCCCCGACCCGGACTACCTGGCCGACGCCGAGTCCACCCCGCCCGGGCAGCAGCCGCAGGTGGTCACCTACCGGCTCAACCCGCACGCCGTCTGGAGCGACGGCACCCCGCTGTCGGCCGCGGACTTCGCCGCGCAGCGGGCCGCCCTCTCCGGCCTGGACCCGGCCTACCGGGGCAGCCACCCCGCCGGGTACGACGCCATCGACTCCGTCGCCCAGGGCGCCGACCCGCACCAGGTGCGGGTCACCTTCCGGCGGCCGTACGCCGACTGGCGCTCGCTGTTCGGGCCGCTCTACCCGGCCGCCGAGACGGCCACGCCGGGGGCCTTCAACCGGGCACTGACCGGCCTGGGCCACCCGAGTGCCGGGCCGTACACCCTCTCCCGGTACGACACCGAGGGCGGGCGGGTCACCGTGGTGCGCAACCCGCTCTGGTGGGGCGACCTGCCGAAGGCCGACCGGATCGACTTCCTCGCCACCCCGCCCGAGCAGCGGCTGGACGCACTCGACCAGGACCGGCTGGACATCGCCCCGCTCACCGCCGCCGTCGACCGGGCGGTGCCGACACCCGCCTCGGCCACCTCGGCCACCTCGGCCACCTCGGCCACCTCGGCCACCTCGGCTACCCCGGCGGCCGCGCCGCCCGCGGCCGCGCCCGAGGCGGCGGCGACGGCACTGCGGCGGGCCGAGTCGCTGCCCGGCGTCACCGTGCACCGGGCCGCCGCCGCCTCGCTCACCCAGCTCACCGTCAACGCCGCCCGCACTCCGCTCACCGACCCGGCACTGCGGCGCGCCCTCGGCCGGGCCGTCGACCGGCGGCGGATCGCCGACGCCGCGCTCACCCCGCTCGGCCTGCCCGCCGCACCGCTGGGCAGCCACCTGTTCGCCGGGGACCAGGAGGGCTACCGGGACAACAGTGAGGCGGCCGGCCCGGCGGACGCCGCCCGGCTGCTCGACGAGACGGGCTGGAAGCGGCCCCGGGGCGGGGGCACCCGCGCCAAGGACGGGAAGGAACTCGCCCTCACCCTGCTCGTCCCGGCCGGATCGGCGACCGCCAAGCGCACCGCCGACGTGCTCACCGCCGTCCTCGCGGAGTCCGGGATCGCGGTGAAGCCGGTGACCGCGCCCGCCGAGACCTTCGTCCGGGACCACCTGGCCGTCGGGGACTACGACCTCGCGCTCTTCTCCTGGCCGGCCGGCCCCAGCCCGGCGAGCGAGCAGCGGCCCGCCTACGCCAAGCCCCGGCCCGACCCCGACGGCGCGCTCGACCCCGGCACCAACTACGGCCGCAGCGGCACCGAGGAGATCGACCGACTGTTCGACCGGGCCGCCGCCGAGCTGGACCCGACGGCCCGGCTGGACCTGCTGCAGGAGGCGGACGTCCGGATCTGGCAGCTCGGGCACTCGGTGCCGCTGTACCAGCGCCCCGACCTGGTCGGAGTCCGCACCGGCGTCGAGGGCGCGGGGGCCTTCGGCTACGGCTGGCCGCGCTTCCAGGACGTCGGTTGGAGCCGCTAGAGCTCCTGGCCGGCCTGCGCGGGCTCGCGCTCCAGCATGCGTGCCACGTCGGCGATCCGAGCCAGCTCGGGGCACTCCTTGCGGGCCCGGGCGAGCGCCTTGCGGGCCTCGTCCGTCCGCCCGACCGCGATGAGGGCGGCGGCGAGCGAACAGTGGGCCTGGGCCCGCCGGAAAGGGGAGTCGACCGCGGTGGAGAGGCGGCGGGCCACCCGGATGGCGGTGTGGGGGTCGTTCTGGAACCGGGCGAGGTCGGCCGTCGGCAGGAAGTCGGGAAACAGCGAGCGGTGGTCGATGCCCCACCGGGCGAGGAACGGCTCCAGCCGGGCCGCGGCCAGCTCGGGGGAGATCTCGCCGGAGTCGGTGTGGCCGATGAACGACATGCCGATGAGGTAGCAGACCGTAGCGGGCGTGCCGCCGTGCTCCAGGTCTTCGAGGGCAAGCTGCTGGGCCTCCTCGTAGCGTCCTTCGCCCAGGGCGATCGCGGCAGGTAGAAGGCGCGCGGGCTGACCCTGGTCCATCGCGCGGTGTGCCTCGGAGACCCGGCCGCGGATGAGCAGCCGCTCGGCCTCGACGGCACTGGACGACCAGAGGTCGACCTTCGTGGACCCCGGTCGGAAGGGCATCACGAACACCGTCCAGAGCGAGTTGACCGGGGCTGACACGGTGACCACCGCGTGCAGGACGACGGTGACCAGCAGGCCGAAGCCGATGCCCCGGGGCAGCCCGGTGCAGGAGGTGGCCAGCCAGGTGCCGAGCCCCGCGTGGAGACCGAACAGCGCGACCGCGGCGAGCCAGAGCCGCAGCCGCGGCGCGCGGACCGGCCGCAGCCCCCAGGGGAACAGGAAGCCGCTCGTCGGCCGTAGGCCCAGTTCGACGGGCACTCCGGCGATCGAGCCGTTCCACAGCTTCCGCCCCCGGCCGAATGAGGCGCAGTACAACCGCCCGCCGCAGAGCCGGTGGGTGAGCAGGAACCAGAGGTCGGCGAGCGGTTCCTGGCCGATCAGGAAGCCGATCACGCAACCGGCTGCGGTCGGGGCGGGGAGTCCCTTGAGGATCGCCACCAGCAGGGCGAGGGCGCCGGCGGTGCGGAACAGACGGAGCAGCGGGGCGCGGAGGCGTTGGATCACGGACGGAAGAGTGTCGGAGCCTGGCCGTCGGGTGAAGACCACGTGACCCACCTGTGATCTTGATCCCGCCTGACCAGCTCGTTTCCGCCCACCTGGGCGGTTCCCCGTACGATAGGAGGAAGCCGGGGCATATCCATATGCCCGGCGGGTGGACCGGTAGTAGCAGGCGGAACGG
This sequence comes from Streptomyces novaecaesareae, assembly GCF_000716875.1. Classification (GTDB taxonomy): domain Bacteria; phylum Actinomycetota; class Actinomycetes; order Streptomycetales; family Streptomycetaceae; genus Kitasatospora; species Kitasatospora novaecaesareae. Next base: position 11,072 of record NZ_JNWQ01000116.1, read on the forward strand.
GCGGCGGCGATCGACAGGGATCGCAAGTGCGCGTCACGCAGCCGGGCGCCGCAACCCACGATTCCGGGAGAATCCGCAAGGCATGCCCACGCGCAACGACATCCGTAACGTCGCCATCGTCGCCCACGTCGACCACGGCAAGACCACGCTGGTCGACGCCATGCTCAAGCAGGCCGGCGCCTTCGCCGCCCACCAGCAGCTCGACGACCGCATGATGGACTCGAACGACCTGGAGCGCGAGAAGGGCATCACCATTCTCGCGAAGAACACCGCGGTCAAGTACCACCCGAAGGACGGTGGCGCTCCGATCACCATCAACATCATCGACACCCCGGGCCACGCCGACTTCGGTGGCGAGGTCGAGCGCGGTCTGTCGATGGTGGACGCCGTCGTCCTGCTGGTCGACGCCTCCGAGGGCCCGCTGCCGCAGACCCGCTTCGTGCTCCGCAAGGCGCTCTCGGCCCGTCTGCCCGTCATCCTCTGCATCAACAAGACGGACCGCCCGGACTCCCGGATCGACGAGGTCATCAACGAGACCTACGACCTGTTCCTGGACCTGGACGCGGACGAGGACCAGATCGAGTTCCCGATCGTCTACGCCTGCGCCCGTGACGGCGTCGCCTCGCTGACCAAGCCGGAGAACGGCACCGTCCCGGCCGACAGCACCAGCCTGGAGCCGTTCTTCTCCACCCTGCTGGAGCACGTCCCGGCCCCCAGCTACGACGAGGACGCCCCGCTCCAGGCGCACGTCACCAACCTGGACGCCGACAACTTCCTCGGCCGCATCGCGCTGCTGCGCGTCGAGCAGGGCGAGCTGCGCAAGGGCCAGACCGTGGCCTGGATCAAGCGCGACGGCTCGATCCAGAACGTCCGCATCTCCGAGCTGCTGATGACCGAGGCGCTCACCCGCAAGCCGGCCGAGGTGGCGGGCCCCGGTGACATCTGTGCCGTCGCCGGCATCGGCGACATCATGATCGGCGAGACCCTGGCCGACCCGGAGAACCCGATCGCGCTGCCGCTGATCACGGTGGACGAGCCGGCCATCTCGATGACCATCGGCACCAACACCTCGCCGCTGGTCGGCCGTGGCGGCAGCGGCAAGGGCGCGGACGCCAAGTCCGGCGCCAAGGTGGACCGCAAGGTCACCGCCCGCCAGGTGAAGGACCGCCTGGACCGCGAGCTGATCGGTAACGTCTCGCTGCGCGTGCTGGACACCGAGCGTCCGGACGCCTGGGAGGTGCAGGGCCGCGGTGAGCTGGCGCTGGCCATCCTGATCGAGACCATGCGCCGCGAGGGCTTCGAGCTGACCGTCGGCAAGCCGCAGGTGGTCACCAAGGAGGTCAACGGCAAGACCCACGAGCCGGTCGAGCGCCTCACCGTGGACGTGCCGGAGGAGCACATGGGCGCGGTCACGCAGCTCATGGGCATCCGCAAGGGCCGGATGGACAACATGTCCAACCACGGCTCGGGCTGGGTCCGGATGGAGTTCGTCGTGCCGTCCCGCGGTCTGATCGGCTTCCGGACCGAGTTCCTGACCAACACCCGCGGCACCGGCATCGCCCACTCGATCCACGAGGGCCACGAGCCGTGGTTCGGCACGCTGACCACCCGCAACAACGGCTCCCTGGTCGCCGACCGCGCCGGTGTGGTGACCGCCTTCGCGATGACCAACCTGCAGGAGCGCGGCGTGCTCTTCTGCGAGCCGGGCACCGAGGTGTACGAGGGCATGATCGTCGGTGAGAACTCGCGCTCCGACGACATGGACGTGAACATCACCAAGGAGAAGAAGCTCACCAACATGCGTTCCTCGAACGCTGACGTGGCCGAGTCGATCGTCCCGCCGCGCAAGCTCTCGCTGGAGCAGTCGCTGGAGTTCTGCCGCGAGGACGAGTGCATCGAGGTGACCCCGGAGACGGTTCGCATCCGTAAGGTCGTCCTGGACCAGAAGGACCGCGGGCGCACTGCCTCGCGCGCCAAGAAGGCTTGATCCGGACGCACTGAACGGCCATTGGCCGGAATGATTCGCCCCCCTTTCCACTGGAGAGGGGGGCGAACTTTTTCAACTACTCCAAGTTGTCGGGGCCGGTATTAACGGAATAACGCTCATCACACCCGGGTGTCCGCTGAGCGGACACGACGGTTCGTCATGCATGACGACTGTCCGTTTGGTACCTGTCTGGCTATGTCTCAAATGTCCGGTTTTCGAAACTTACCGACTGTTCATGTGACCTAATTGAGATCGTCACTGGTCACTTTCGTGTCCGTGCGTGACGGATAGTGGGTGCAGTCAGGCTCGGGTCAAGGGTTAACGCGCAGGGGTGCGCGCCGAAACCACGAGCGCGGACGGCACAGCGGGCCCGGTGACAACCGTTCCGCGGTGCTCTCCTCGTTGCAACGTCGAATTCAGGAGGCACACCGATGCGTGGTGGGAGCCAGGCCAAGTGGGTTGTCGCAGCTGTTGCGGTCGCCCTTGCCGCGACTGCTTGTAGCAGCAGCAGCGACTCCTCCAGCGGGGGCAGCTCCGATGGTGCCGTCAACGCTCAGGGCATCTACAGCTACCAGAGCGCGGAGCCGCAGAACCCGCTGCAGCCGGCGAACGCCATGGAGAACCAGGGCGGTCGTATCGTCAAGCAGCTCTTCACGGGTCTCGTCGACTACGACCCCGCGACCGGCGCGCTGCGCAACCAGGTGGCCGACAAGATCGAGACCACCGACTCGAAGACCTTCACCGTCACGCTGAAGTCCGGCTGGACCTTCCACGACGGCACCCCGGTCACCTCCAGCTCCTTCGTGAAGTCCTGGAACTGGTCGGCCAACCCGGCGAACAACCAGATCAACTCGGACTGGTTCTCCGACATCGTCGGCTACGACGCGGTGCACCCGGACAAGGGCGACCCGACGGCGAAGGAGATGTCGGGCCTCAAGGTCATCGACGACACCCACTTCACCATCGAACTGACCAGCCCCGTCTCGTACTTCACGTACAAGCTCGGCTACTCGGCCTTCTTCCCGCTGCCCGAGGGCTTCTTCGCGGACCCGAAGGGCTACGGCGAGAAGCCGGTCGGCAACGGCCCCTACAAGTTCGAGTCGTGGGAGCACAACAAGGCCATCACGCTGAAGGCCTACGACAAGTACTCCGGCACCAACAAGGCGAAGAACGGCGGAATCGTCTTCCGCAACTACACCTCGCCCGAGGCCGCGTACAAGGACCTGATGTCCGACACCCTGGACGTCCTGGACCAGGTCGACTCGACCGACCTGCCGAAGTACAAGGACGACCTGGGCAAGCGCGCTGTCGACCAGCCGCAGGGTGCCATCCAGAACATCTCGTTCGCGCTGTACAACGCGGACTGGTCCGGCCAGGACAAGGCCAAGGTCCGCCAGGGTCTGTCGATGGCCATCGACCGTGACACCATCACCAAGACCGTGCTGAACGGCACCCGCCAGCCCGCCGACTCGTTCGTGGCGCCCGGCGTCATGGGCTACAAGGCCGGCACCTGCGGCGACGCCTGCAAGTACAACCCGGAGAAGGCCAAGCAGCTCATCACGGAGGGTGGCGGCGTCCCCGGCGGCAAGATCACCATCCTGTACAACTCCGACGGTGGTCACAAGGAGTGGGTGGACGCGGTCTGCAACTCGATCCGCCAGGCGACCGGCGTCGAGTGCCTCGGTGACCCGAAGCCGGACTTCAAGACCTCTCGCGACATCATTCGCAAGAAGACGGTCTCCAGCATGATGCGTACCGGCTGGGTGCAGGACTACCCGCTGAACGCCAACTTCCTGCGTGACGTCTACGGCACCGGTGCCTCCGCGAACGACGCCGGCTACTCCAGCAAGGAGTTCGACGACCTGTCGCACCAGGCCGACGCCGCCACCTCGCTGGAGAAGACCGCGGACCTGTACCAGCAGTCGGAGGCCGTTCTGGCCAAGGACATGCCGGCCATCCCGCTCTGGTACTACAAGACCAGCTCGGGCTACTCCAACAAGGTCCAGAACGTGAAGTTCAACTCCTTCGGCGACCCGGTCTTCACCGACGTCGAGGTCAAGAAGTAGTAATCGGTCGGCACCGCCTGACCCGGTGACAACGGCCGGTGCCCGTCCCATCCCCACAAGGGCGAGGACTGGCACCGGCCGTTGGCACGCCGACTTATCTCTTGCCGGGTTGACGGGCCCGGCAGAGTCATACATGGAGGCACGATGGGGCGCTTTGTCGCGAGGCGACTGCTCCAGATGATCCCGGTGTTCTTCGGAACGACCGCACTCATCTTTTACATGGTGCACGCGCTGCCCGGTGACCCGGTGGCGGCGATGTGGGGCGACAAGGCGCCGGACCCGGTCCAGCTCGCCGCGCTGAGGCACCAGTTGGGCTTCGACAAGCCGCTGGTCCAGCAGTACCTCGACTACATGGGGAAGCTGCTCACCGGTGACTTCGGCACCGGCCTTGACGGGCGGCCCGTGATCGACAAGATCACCGAGGCGCTGCCGGTCACCATCCGACTGGCACTGTTCGCGTTCGCGATCGAGATCGTGCTGGGCGTCGGCATCGGCCTGTTCGCCGGTCTGCGCCGCGGCAAGCTGTTCGACAAGGGCGCGCTGGTCTTCACCCTGCTGCTGATCTCGATCCCGGTCCCGGTGCTCGGCTTCATCTTCCAGACGGTCTTCGGGAACAACCTCAAGTGGGTCACCCCGACCGTCCAGGACAGCAACGACATCACCCAGCTGGTGCTGCCGGCCGTCGTGCTCGGCTCGCTGTCGCTGGCCTACGTCGCGCGCCTTACCCGTACCTCCATAGCCGAGAACATCAAGGCCGACTACGTCCGCACCGCGGTGGCCAAGGGCCTGCCGCGCCGGAAGGTGATCGGCACCCACCTGCTGCGCAACTCGATGATCCCGGTGGTCACCTTCCTCGGTACCGACCTCGGCGCCCTGATGGGCGGCGCGATCGTCACCGAGGGCATCTTCAACGTGAAGGGCGTCGGCAACGCGCTCTTCCACGCGATCAACCTGAAGGAGGGCGCGACGGTCTCCGGCTTCGTGGCCTTCCTGGTGCTCGTGTACCTGGCCGCCGGCCTGATCGTCGACCTGCTTTACGCGGTCCTGGACCCGAGGATCCGTTATGCCTGACCTGACCGACAAGAAGACCGCCGGGGAGATCCCGGCCCAGCGCACCGAGACGGGCGCGGCACCCAAGCAGGAGAAGGCCCGCAGCCTCGGCTCCGACGCCTGGCACGACCTGCGCCGCAAGCCGATCTTCGTGATCTCCGCGCTGCTGATCCTGCTGCTGATCGTCATCGCGATCGCCCCGGGCCTGTTCACCTCGGTGGACCCGCGCGCCGGCGACCTGCGCCTGCACTACCTGACGAAGCCGAACTACAGCCACTTCTTCGAGGCGGACTGGTTCGGTTACGACCTCCAGGGCCGCAGCATCTACGCCCGCGTCGTCTACGGCGCCCGGGCCTCGGTCGTGGTCGGCATCACCGTCACCCTGGGTGTGACCATCCTCGGTGGCATCACCGGCATGCTCGCCGGCTACTTCGGCGGCTGGATCGACACGATCATCTCCCGGGTCACCGACATCTTCTTCGGCATCCCGCTGCTGCTCGGCGCCCTGGTGATCCTGAACGCCTTCACCTCGCGCACGATCTGGAGCGTCGTCTTCGCCCTGGTCGCCCTGGGCTGGACCCAGATGACCCGCGTCATGCGCGGCTCGGTCATCACCGTCAAGCAGGCGGACTTCGTGACGGCGGCCAAGGCACTCGGCGCCGGCACCACCCGGATCCTGTGGAAGCACATCCTGCCGAACGCGATCGCCCCGGTGATCGTCGTCGCCACCATCGCGCTCGGCGGCTACATCGCCACCGAGGCGACGCTGAGCTTCCTCGGCATTGGCCTTCATCATGCTCGGCGACGCGGTGCGCGACGCCCTCGACCCGAAGCTCCGCTGAGAGAAGAGGTGACGACCCCGATGACCACCGTGATCGAGAACGACCAGAAGAGCGACCGTCTCGACGTTGGCACCCCTCTCCTGGAGGTGAAGGACCTCCACGTGGAGTTCCACACCCGGGACGGGATCGCCAAGGCCGTGAACGGCGTCAACTACTCCGTCGCGGCCGGCGAGACCCTCGCCGTGCTCGGCGAGTCCGGCTCCGGCAAGTCCGTGACGGCGCAAACCATCATGGGCATCCTGGACATGCCCCCGGGCAAGGTGACCCAGGGCGAGATCCTGTACCGCGGCCAGGACATGCTCAAGATGAGCAACGAGGACCGCCGCAAGATCCGCGGCCGGAAGATCGCGATGATCTTCCAGGACGCGCTGTCCGCCCTCAACCCCGTGCTCAGCGTCGGCTACCAGCTCGGCGAGATGTTCCGGGTGCACCAGGGCGCCTCCAAGGCCGAGGCGAAGGCCAAGGCCATCGAGCTGATGGACCGGGTGCGCATCCCCGCTGCCAAGCAGCGCGTGAACGACTACCCGCACCAGTTCTCCGGCGGTATGCGCCAGCGCATCATGATCGCCATGGCGCTGTCCCTGCAGCCCGACCTGATCATCGCCGACGAGCCCACCACCGCCCTGGACGTGACCGTCCAGGCCCAGGTGATGGACCTGCTCGCCGAGCTGCAGGCCGAGTACAACATGGGCCTGATCCTGATCACCCACGACCTCGGCGTGGTCGCCGACGTCGCGGACAAGATCGCCGTGATGTACGCCGGCCGGATCGTCGAGACGGCCCCGGTGCACGACCTGTACGCGAACCCCGCGCACCCGTACACCAAGGGCCTGCTCCGCTCCATCCCGCGCCTGGACCAGAAGGGCCAGGACCTGTACGCGATCAAGGGCCTCCCCCCGAACCTGCTGAAGGTTCCGGCCGGCTGCGCGTTCAACCCCCGCTGCGATGTCGCCACCGACCTGTGCCGCACCGAGATCCCGGCGCTGCACCACGTGACGGACAAGGACGGCAAGGAGCTCACCGGCCGCCGCAGCGCGTGCCACCTCTGGAAGGAGACCCTCCATGGCTGAGAACATCCTGGAGGTCAAGGACCTGGTCAAGCACTACCCGCTGACCCAGGGCATCCTCTTCAAGAAGCAGGTCGGCGCGGTCAAGGCGGTCGACGGCATCTCCTTCGAGCTGAAGAAGGGTGAGACGCTCGGCATCGTCGGCGAGTCCGGCTGTGGCAAGTCCACGCTGGCCAAGGTGCTGATGAACCTGGAGCGGGCCACCTCCGGCCAGGTGCTGTTCAAGGGCGAGGACATCTCCCAGCTGTCCGGCGCGGCCCTCAAGGCCGTCCGCCGGAACATCCAGATGGTGTTCCAGGACCCGTACACCTCGCTCAACCCGCGCATGACGGTCGGCGACATCATCGGTGAGCCGTTCGAGATCCACCCCGAGGTGGCGCCGAAGGGCGACCGCCGCAAGGCCGTCCAGGACCTGCTGGACGTCGTGGGTCTGAACCCGGAGTACATCAACCGGTACCCGCACCAGTTCTCCGGCGGCCAGCGCCAGCGCATCGGCATCGCCCGCGGTCTCGCGCTCAAGCCCGAGATCATCATCTGCGACGAGCCGGTCTCCGCCCTGGACGTGTCCGTCCAGGCGCAGGTGATCAACCTGCTGGAGCAGCTGCAGGGCGACTTCGGGCTCTCCTACATGTTCATCGCGCACGACCTCTCCATCGTCCGGCACATCTCCGACCGCGTCGGCGTGATGTACCTGGGCAAGATGGTCGAGATCGGCTCCGACGAGGAGATCTACGAGAACGCCACCCACCCGTACACCCAGGCGCTGCTCTCCGCGGTGCCGGTGCCGGACCCGACGGCGCGCGAGTCGCGGGACCGGATCGTGCTCGCCGGGGACATCCCCTCGCCGGCCAACCCGCCGTCCGGCTGCCGCTTCCGCACCCGCTGCTGGAAGGCGGAGGACCGCTGCGCCGAGGAGATCCCGCTGCTCGCGGTCCCCTCGGTGCTGGAGGGCCCGGCCGCGCACGAGTCGGCCTGCCACTTCCCCGAGGTCCGGGAGCAGGCTGCCGCCTGATCCCCGCACTCCCCGGAAGGGCCCGTGGCTTCCCGCCACGGGCCCTTCCGTCATTCCTGCCGGTCCGGAGCTGCTTCGGTCCGGCGCTGCGTCAACTCCGCAGCTGGTCACGGCACCCATCCGGGTGCACCCGACTCGCGCCGTCGCCGGGGCGCGCTTCTCATGGGGTGTGATGCGACACACACCTTGAGGAGGGACCTCCATGCCCGTAGCCGCCCGTTCTCGCCTGGTCCTCGCCGCTGCGTCGTCCGTGGTCCTGGTGGCCACCGGGTGCAGTAGCAGCGGGGGAGGGGGCAGCAGCTCGTCGGACGCCAGCAAGACCTTCAGCTACCAGAGCAACGAGCCGCAGAACCCGCTGCAGCCCGCCAACGCGAACGAGGTCGGCGGCGGTCGCATCATCCAGAACCTCTTCAAGGGGCTGGTCGACTACGACCCCACCAACGCCAAGATCCGGATGCAGGTCGCGGACAAGATCGAGACCAGCGACTCGCAGGCCTTCACCGTCACGCTGAAGGACGGCTGGAAGTTCCACGACGGCACCCCGGTGCACGCCAAGAACTTCGTCGACGCCTGGAACTGGGGCGCCAGCCCCACCAACAACCAGATCAACAGCTCGTGGTTCTCGGACATCGAGGGCTACCAGGACGTCCACCCGGCCTCCGGCAAGCCGACCACGGACAAGATGTCCGGCCTGGCCGTCACCGACGACCTGCACTTCACGGTCAAGCTGAGCCACAAGGTCTCGTACTTCGAGTACAAGCTCGGCTACATCGCCTTCTCGCCGCTGCCGGACGGCTTCTTCAAGGACCCGACCGGGTACGGGCAGAAGCCGGTGGGCAACGGCCCGTACCAGTTCGTCAGTTGGTCGCACAACAGCCAGGTCGTCACCAAGGCCTTCCCGGACTACCAGGGCGTGGACAAGCCGAAGAACGGCGGCATCGTCTTCAAGATGTACACCACGTCCGAGGCCGCCTACGCCGACCTGCAGTCCAACAACCTGGACGTGATGGACCAGGTGCCGCCGTCCGCGCTGGCGACGTACAAGAACGACCTCGGCGACCGGGCGGTGGACGCCCCGCAGGGCGCCATCCAGAACATCGGCTTCACGCTCTACCAGGCCGACTGGTCCTCGCCGGACAAGGCCAAGGTGCGCCAGGGCCTGTCGATGGCGATCGACCGCGACACCATCACCAAGACGGTGCTGCAGGGCTCCCGCAAGCCGGCCTCCGCCTGGGTGGCCGAGGGCGTCGAGGGCTACAAGGAGGGCGCCTGCGGGGACTTCTGCAAGTTCGACGCGGCCAAGGCCAAGCAGCTGATCCAGGACGGCGGCGGCGTCCCCGGCAACAAGCTGCTGATCACCTACAACGCGGACGGCGGCCACAAGGAGTGGGTCGACGCGGTCTGCAACTCGATCCGGCAGAGCACCGGGGTCGACTGCCTGGGCGACCCCAAGCCCGACTTCAAGACCGCGCGGGCGGCGATCACCGCGCACCAGCTCGACGGTGCCTTCCGCACCGGCTGGGTGCAGGACTACCCGCTGAACGCCAACTTCCTGGCCGACGTGTACCGCACCGGCGCCGCCTCCAACGACTTCGGGTACAGCAACCCGCAGTTCGACGACGCCGCCACCAAGGCCGACGAGGCGCCCAGCGTCGCCGACACGGTGACCGGCTACCAGCAGGCCGAGGCCGTGCTGCCGAGCGGGATGCCGGCCATCCCGCTCTGGTACTACCGCACCAACTCGGGCTACTCGTCCAAGGTGCAGAACGTGAAGTTCGACTCCTTCGGAAACCCGGCCTGGACCCAGGTCGAGGTCAAGGGCTGATCCCGGGCTCAGGGCCCTGATCCCCTCGCGCCGGCCCCGCCCTCCCCGCACGGAGGGCGGGGCGCGGTCTCCCGGCCGACCGGCCCGGCCGGTCGGGCACCTAGGAAGGAGGCTCGGATGGGCAGTTACGTGCTGCGGCGGGTGCTGCAGATGATCCCGGTGTTCTTCGGCACCACGCTGCTGATCTTCCTGATGGTCTACTCGCTGCCCGGCGACCCGGTGGCGGCGCTGTTCGGCGAGAAGGCCGCAGACCCGGCCGTGGTGGCCAGCATCAAGCACAAGTACTTCCTGGACCAGCCGATCTGGAAGCAGTACCTGCACTACATGGGGAACCTCTTCCAGGGGGACTTCGGGACCAGCTTCACCGGCCGCCCGGTCGCCGACATCATGGCGGACGCCTTCCCGGTCACCATCCGGCTGGCGCTGATGGCCTTCGTCTTCGAGATGGTCCTCGGCCTCGCCCTCGGCGTGGTCTCCGGGCTGCGGCGCGGCAGCATCGCGGACACCCTGGTGCTGATCATGACCCTGGTGGTGATCTCGATCCCGGTCTTCGTGCTGGCCTACATCGCGCAGACGGTGTTCGCCACCAACCTGGGCTGGGTCACGCCGACGGTGCAGGACAGCTACGACCTCTCCCAGCTCATCCTGCCGGCCATCGTCCTGGGCTCGCTCTCGCTCGCGTTCGTCGCCCGGCTCACCCGGACGTCCATCGGCGAGAACCTGCGGGCCGACTACATCCGCACCGCGGTCGCCAAGGGCCTGCCCCGACGGACCATCATCACCCGCCACCTGCTGCGCAACTCCCTGATCCCGGTGGTCACCTTCCTCGGGACCGACCTCGGTGCGCTGATGGGCGGGGCGATCGTCACCGAGGGCATCTTCAACGTGCAGGGCATCGGCAACGTCCTGTACCGGGCGATCAACCAGAAGGAAGGCCCGACCGTGGTCGGCATCGTGACCGTGCTGGTGATCGTCTACCTGGTCGCCAGCCTGCTCGTCGACCTGCTCTACGCGGTCCTGGACCCGAGGATCCGCTATGCCTGACATCCACGACGAGGACTCGTACGAACCGCATCCCAAGCCCGGTGTCTCACGCCTCGACTACGCGGGGGAGCAGGGCATGGCGGTCGAGCAGGAGACCCTGGTCGAACGCGACGTGGTGAAGCGGGAGGAGGCCCGCAGCCTCTGGGGCGACGCCTGGCGGGACCTGCGCCGGCGGCCGATCTTCCTGATCTCCGCGGTGCTGATCCTGCTGCTGGTCGTGATGGCGATCTTCCCCTGGGCGTTCACCGACGCCGACCCGCGCAAGGCCGACCTGGTCAACGACTACCTCAAGCGGCCGGACTGGGGCGACGTCTTCGGCGTCGGCTGGTTCGGCTACGACGCGCAGGGCCGGTCCATCTACGCCCGGGTGGTCTACGGCGCCCGCGCCTCGATCACCGTCGGCATCTTCGTGACCGCCGCCGTCACCGTGATCGGCGGGCTGACCGGGATGGTCGCCGGCTACTTCGGCGGCGCCGTCGACGCGGTGATCTCCCGGATCACCGACATTTTCTTCGGTATCCCGCTGCTGCTCGGCGCCCTGGTGCTGCTGAACGCCTTCTCCACCCGCACGGTGTGGAGCGTGGTCATCGCCCTGGGCGTGCTCGGCTGGACCCAGATCGCCCGCGTGATGCGCGGCGCGGTGCTGACCGTCAAACAGGCCGACTACGTGGTGGCCGGGCGGGCGCTCGGCGCCGGGACGGGCCGGCTGATGTTCCGGCACATCCTGCCGAACGCGATCGCCCCGGTGATCGTCGTCGCCACCATCGCGCTCGGCGGCTACATCGCCACCGAGGCGACGCTGAGCTTCCTCGGCATTGCTGGGCGACGCGGTGCGCGACGCCCTCGATCCGAAGCTTCGCTGAGCGAGGGGAGCGCATCGTGAGTACGGCGATGGACACCACCGAACGCGAACGGGAGGCGCCCTACTCGGGGCCGCTGCTCGACGTACGGGACCTGCACGTCGAGTTCGTCACCCGGGACGGCGTCGCCAAGGCCGTGAACGGCGTCAACTACAGCGTCCGGGCGGGCGAGACGCTGGCGGTGCTGGGCGAGTCCGGCTCCGGCAAGTCGGTGACCGCGCAGGCGATCATGGGCATCCTCGACATGCCGCCGGCCCGGATCCCGCGCGGCGAGATCCGCTTCCGGGGCCAGGACATGCTCAAGATGGGCAAGGACGAGCGGCGGAGGATCCGCGGCCAGAAGATCGCGATGATCTTCCAGGACGCGCTGTCCGCGCTCAACCCCGTGCTCACGGTGGGCTTCCAGCTGGGCGAGATGTTCCGGGCGCATCGGGGCGTCTCCCGCAGGGAGGCCCGGGAGAAGGCCGTCGAGCTGATGGACCGGGTGCGCATCCCGGCGGCCAAGCAGCGGGTGAACGACTACCCGCACCAGTTCTCCGGCGGCATGCGGCAGCGCATCATGATCGCGATGGCGCTGGCCCTGGAACCGGACCTGATCATCGCGGACGAGCCGACCACTGCGCTGGACGTGACGGTGCAGGCCCAGGTGATGGACCTGCTGGCCGAGCTGCAGTCCGAGTTCCACATGGGGCTCATCCTGATCACCCACGACCTCGGTGTGGTGGCCGACGTCGCGGACAAGATCGCGGTGATGTACGCGGGCCGGATCGTCGAGACCGCCCCGGTGCACCAGCTGTACGCGCGGCCCGCGCACCCGTACACCCGGGGCCTGCTGGACTCCATCCCGCGGCTGGACCAGAAGGGCCAGGAGCTCTACGCGATCAAGGGCCTGCCGCCCAACCTGCTGCGGATCCCCCCGGGCTGCGCCTTCAACCCGCGCTGCCCGCGGGCGCAGGACATCTGCCGGACCGACGTGCCGGAGCTGTTCCCGGTCGCCGAGGACGACGGGACGCCGCTGGAGGGGCGCGGCAGCGCCTGCTTCTTCTGGAAGGAGACCCTCCATGACCGCTGACGGGGCCAGCGCACCGGGCGCGGCGGTGCCGGAGGAGACGGTGCCGGAGGAGACCGCCTTCGTGCAGGAGGTGCCGCGCGGCGAGCCGATCCTGGAGGTCCGCGACCTGGTCAAACACTTCCCGCTGACCCAGGGCATCCTGTTCAAGAAGCAGGTCGGCGCGGTCAAGGCCGTCGACGGCGTCAGCTTCGACCTGATGCAGGGCGAGACGCTGGGCATCGTCGGCGAGTCCGGCTGCGGGAAGTCCACGCTGGCCAAGGTGCTGATGAACCTGGAGCCGGCCACCGGGGGATCCGTCCGGTACAAGGGGGAGGAGATCTCCCGGCTCTCGGGATCGGGGCTGAAGGCCGTCCGCCGGAACATCCAGATGGTGTTCCAGGACCCGTACACCTCGCTCAACCCGCGGATGACGGTCGGCGACATCATCGGTGAGCCGTACGAGATCCACCCGGAGGTGGCGCCGAAGGGCGACCGCCGCAAGGCCGTCCAGGACCTGCTGGACGTGGTCGGGCTCAACCCGGAGTACATCAACCGGTACCCGCACCAGTTCTCCGGCGGGCAGCGCCAACGCATCGGCATCGCACGGGGGTTGGCGCTCAAGCCGGAGGTCATCATCTGTGACGAGCCGGTGTCGGCGCTGGACGTGTCGGTGCAGGCGCAGGTGATCAACCTGCTGGAGCAGCTGCAGGGCGAGTTCAACCTGTCGTACATGTTCATCGCGCACGACCTCTCGATCGTCCGGCACATCTCGGACCGGGTCGGCGTGATGTACCTGGGCAGGCTGGTCGAGATCGGCAGCGACGCGGAGATCTACGACCACGCGACGCACCCGTACACCCAGGCGCTGCTCTCCGCGGTGCCGGTGCCGGACCCGACGGCGCGGGAGTCGCGGGACCGGATCGTGCTCACCGGGGACGTGCCCTCGCCGGCCAACCCGCCGTCCGGCTGCCGCTTCCGCACCCGCTGCTGGAAGGCGCAGCAGCGGTGCGAGGACGAGGTGCCGCTGCTCGTCTCGCCGTCGTGGCTGGGCGGGGCGGCCAGGCATGACTCGGCGTGTCACTTCGCGGCGGAGCGCGAGGTTGGGCAGGGCGCCGCGGAGCGTGGGAACGGGCAGGGCGCGGCGGGGCCCGAGGACGGGCAGAGCCCCGACTGAGGGTTTTCTTCCGAGGGCGCGTCCACCGTACGGGGGGGCGCGCCCTCGCCCGTTCAGCCCGTGATGGAAAAGAGATCTGCCGCAGGCTCGCCAAGTGCGGCCCGGTCCTTGATAGTTGCTCTGCGCCTATCGATGGTCGCTGCTGCGCTGAGGAGGGCTGCTCACATGGACGCGGTGGAGGTGATCGGCGGCGGACGGGAGAGCCTGGCGCCCGGGACCCCGTTGCTGGAGGTCGAGGATCTGCACGTGGAGTTCCACACCCGGGACGGCGTCGCCAAGGCCGTCAACGGGGTGAGCTACGCGGTGTCGGCCGGCGAGACGCTGGCGGTGCTGGGGGAGTCGGGTTCGGGCAAGTCGGTGACCGCGCAGGCGGTCATGGGCATCCTGGACATGCCGCCGGGGCGGATCACCTCGGGGCGGATCCTGTTCCGCGGCGAGGACCTGCTGACCATGGGGGCCAACGCCCGGCGGGCCGTCCGGGGCCAGAAGATCGCGATGATCTTCCAGGACGCGCTGTCCGCGCTCAACCCGGTGCTCAGCGTCGGCTACCAGCTCGGCGAGATGTTCCGGACGCACCACGGCGTCTCCCGCAAGGAGGCCCGGGAGAAGGCCGTCGAGCTGATGGACCGGGTGCGCATCCCGGCGGCCAAGCAGCGGGTCGGCGACTTCCCGCACCAGTTCTCGGGCGGCATGCGGCAGCGCATCATGATCGCGATGGCGCTGGCCCTGGAGCCGGACCTGATCATCGCGGACGAGCCGACCACGGCGCTGGACGTGACGGTGCAGGCCCAGGTGATGGACCTGCTGGCCGAGCTGCAGTCCGAGTTCAACATGGGCCTGATCCTGATCACCCACGACCTGGGCGTGGTCGCGGACGTCGCGGACAAGATCGCGGTGATGTACGCGGGCCGGATCGTCGAGAGCGCCCCGGTGCACGAGTTGTACGCGCGGCCCGCGCACCCGTACACCCGGGGCCTGCTGGACTCCATCCCGCGGCTGGACCAGAAGGGCCAGAACCTGCACGCCATCAAGGGCCTGCCGCCCAACCTGCTGCGGATCCCGGAGGGCTGCGCCTTCAACCCCCGCTGCGACCGGGCGCAGGACCGCTGCCGGAGCGAACTCCCGCCGCTGGTCCCGGTGACGGGCGAGCACGGGGAGGAGCTGGTGGGTCGGCGCAGCGCCTGCCACTACTGGCGCGAGACACTGCACGGCTGAGCCCGCCCGGCGTCGGCTTCACTTCACGAAGCCGACGTTCTCCCAGACGATGTCGGACAGGCCCTGAGCGCCGATGTTGGCGAGGTCGGCGCGGGCGCCGAACAGCTGCGGGCGCTGGTAGAGCGGCAGGACGCCGGCGACCTTCCAGAGCTCGCCGTCGGCCTGGTTGATCGCCTCGGAGACGGTGGCCGCGTCGGCCGCGGCGGCGGCCCGGTCGAGCGCGGCGTCGGCCGCCGGGCTGCCCGCGCCGACGTGGTTGGTGCCGCCGTTCTGGACGAAGTTGGCGCGGCTTCCGGTGGCCGGGAAGGGGGTGCCGAGCAGCGAGTAGGCGGTGATGTCGAAGTCGCCACGGTTGACGTACTTGTCGAAGAACTCGTTGGCGGGGGCGCTCGCCGTGGTGACCTTGATCCCGACGTCCTTGAGCATCCTGGTGGCGCCGACGGCCTCGTTCTGCGCCTGGGTGACCCCGGCCGGGATGACCATCCGCAGGTGCAGCTCGCGGCCGTCCTTCTTCCGTACGTCGCCGTCCGTCTTCCAGCCGGCCGCGTCCAGCTTGCGGGCGGCCTCGGCGGGGTCGTAGCGGGCCAGGCCCAGGGAGTTGTCGCGGTAGCCGTTCTGGTTGGCGACCAGCAGGTGGTTGTTGAGCGGGACGGCGGGCCAGTCCAGGCCGTTGAGGTCGGAGCGGATGACGGCGTCCCGGTTGATCGCCTGGAACACGGCCTGGCGCACGGTCGCGTCGCTCAGCGCGGGGGTGCGGGCGTTCAGGGTGATCTGCCGGAAGTCCGGGCCGCCGGCGCGGCGTATCACGGCACCCTTGACGTTCCGGATGGTCTGGTAACCGGCCACGTCCGGGCCGTTGTTGACGAGGTCGAGCTGCCCCTTGGCGAAGGCGGCGGGCATCGCGTCGGGGAGCATCGCATGGAAGACGATCCTGTCCAGCACGGGCTTGTCGCCCCACCAGGCGGGATCGGCGGCCAGGGTGACGGTCTGCGCGGCGCGGTCCAGCTGCTCGACCCTGAACGGGCCCGCGGTGACCGGGATCGCGTCCAGGTAGGAGGAGTTGAAGAGCTCCGGGGTGGAGATCCGGGAGGCCGGCAGCAGCGGGGCGTTGCCGGCGCCGTTGAACATCGACTGCCATTCGGAGAACGGCCGGTCGAAGGTCATCACGGCCTGGAAGTCGTCCTTGCCGCGCTCGACCGCCGAGACCAGCTCGAAGCCGGTACTGCTGGAGGGCTTGTAGGCCGGGTCCTTGCCGTTCAGGGCACGCCAGTTGGCCTCGATGTCGCGCCAGGTGATCGGGGTGCCGTCGGACCAGTGGGCCTTCGGGTTGAGCGTCCAGGTGACCACCTGCCGGCCGTCCCGGAGCTCGGCGTGGGCCTCCTGGAGGTAGGCCGGGTTGACCGTCTGGGTGCCGGCCGCGTCCGAGCGGAAGAAGGTCGGCAGCAGCGGCTTGGTGACGGCGATGGTCGAGGACTCGCTGCCGTCGGTGTGGATCGGCGACCACTGGTGGGAGAACTGGGTGATCGCCAGGTTGAGGGTGCCGCCCTGGCGCAGCTGGGCGCGGTCGTGGGGGTTGATGTCGACCGAGGTGAGCTTGGGCGAGGCGAGGGCGGACGCCAGTGCGTCGGTGCCCGCGCCGCCCTGGCCGGAGGCACAGGAACAGAGCGCCAGCGAGAGGGTGAGAGCGGTGAGGCCGGCGAGCAGGGCCGTCCCGTGGTGCTGGAGGCGGCGGCCCATCGGCATGCTCCCCGAGGTGGGTGTGGCGGAAGGTGTGGCGTCACATCTTGCTGACGGGAGGGGGAGTTGTCGAGGGGCGGACCAGGATGCGGATCCGCCCCCCGACGAGGGCCCGGTGCGTCAGACCGCGAACTTGAAGGTGCGGTCCTTGTCGCCGGTCTTGTCGAAGACGGAGGTGATGCCGTCCGCGACGTCCTGCGGGGTGATCGGGACGAGCTGGCCGTTCTTCTTGACCTTCACCTTGTCGAACACGCCGCCCAGCTGGGAGGTGAGCGCGTCGAGGTCCCACTTGGGCACGATCTTGCCGGAGGCGTCCGGGACGAGCGTGAGCACCTTGGCGGCGGTCTTCGGGCCGAAGTCCCAGGACTTGGTGCCGGCCACCACGTGCACCTTGCCGGCGGCCACCTGCTTGCCGAGGCTGTCGGCGGCGGCCTGCAGGGCCTGGGTGGAGACCTTGGGCTGGGCGGCCGTGACGGCGAGGGCGATCGGCTGGTCCGGCTTGCCGGCGGCGCGGTCGCGGTAGGCCTGCTCGATCACGTCCAGGGCGCTCGCCGAGTCCACCGCCTGACCGGCCCGGCCGGGCACGACGATCGGCTCGCCGTTGGGGTCGCCGAACTTGACGTAGCCCTCCTGCAGGCCCTGGCCGGAGCCGGCGGCCAGCGTGTCCAGGGCGGCCTTGAGCTTGGCGCGGTCGACCTTGACGTCCGGCGCGACGGCCTTGCTGCCGCCCTTCAGCGACTTGAAGACGTCGACCGGGTTGTAGCTGTGCTGGGCCAGGCCGTCCACGGTGCCGGTGGTGTCGAAGCTCAGCCCGGCCACGGCCGGGTCGAGGTCCACGGCCTGGTCGCCGATCTTCAGCTTGAGCGGCTGCTGGCCGGCCTTGCCGACCGACTCGTCCAGCGTGTGGATCGCCTGGTCGCGGCTGTTGCCGCCGATGTCGGTGCCGAGCACCACGGTGCCCTTGGGGACGTCGGACTGGTTGAGCATCAGGCCGGTGCCGTACGCGGCGGCGCCGAGGAACAGCACGCCGCCGATGCCGTAGACGCCCAGCTTGACCAGCTTCTTGCCGCCGCCGCGCTTGGCCTTGGCCTTGGCCGGCGCGGGCTCGGCCTTGGCGGTCGCCGGGGCCGGTGCGGGCGAGGTGCCGGACGGGCCGCCGCCCTGGGCGGGCCCGGGCCGGGGGCCGGGCGCCGGGGCCGGCAGCGGGGTGACCTCGGTGGCGTCCGGGTCGCCGCCGGGCTGCCGGGAGCGGCCGGGCTGCGGGCCGGTGCCGGGCGCACCCGGGAAGAGCGTGCCGGGCCCCGCCGCGCCGGCTTGGCCGTCCTGGCCGGGGCCGGCCGGGCGCTGGGTGGCGAACGGGTCGGCGCCGGTCGGCGCTGAGGCGAACAGGCCCGGCTGCTGACGGCCGTCGGCACCGTGCGGGGCGCCGTTGCGGGGCAGGCCGGATATTCCGGCGGGCGGCGGGCCGTCCTCGCGGATCGGCTTGAAGCCGTCGACCGAGGTGTCCTCCGGGTTCGGCTCGGCGCCCGGCGCGCCCTGCGGGAGCGGGCCGTTCGGCTGGAAGCCGTTCTGCGGGCCGCCCTGCTGCGGGCCGTTCGGCCGGGGGCCGTTCTGCCGCGGCTTGTTCTGCTGCTGCCGGTTCTGCTGCTGCCGGTCCTGCTGGGGGCGGCCGCCGCGCGGTCCGCGGGTGCCGGCGTCGGGGCCGGGGGTCGGCGCGAACGGGTCGACCGGTGCGAAGGGGTCGGCGACGGGCGCGAACGGCGCGGCGGCCTCGTAGACGCCCGGCTCCTCCGCCGGGGCGTCGGCGCGGCGCGGCCCGGCGGGCGGCGTCGGGGCGGCCGGGTTCGGCGACTTGCCCTGCGCGGGCAGCGGACGGCCGTTCGGCGCGCCGTTGGTACGGGCGGCGCCACCCGCGGCCTGGCGGGCGGCCTGCGGCCGGGCCCCGGCGGCGGTGCCGGGCGCGGCGGCGGCCTCCGGCGCGCTCGGGGCGCTCGGGGAGCCGGCCGGCACGGCGGCCGGGGCGGGCTCGGCGTTCGAGGCCTTCTTCTGCCGCGGCCGGAACCAGGCGCCGGTGGACTCGGACTCGGAGGTCGCCGGCGGGATCGCCGGGATCTCCCACTCCGGCGGCAGGTTCGGCGGCGTGGCCGAGCGGTCGCCGCCCTCCATCACGCCGAGGACCGGCGAGGCCGGCGCGGAGCGGTGCCGCGGCCCGCCCTGCTCGGGGGCGGGCGCCGGGGCCTCCTCGGCCGGGGTGTCCTCGTTCTTGACGGTGCTGCGGACGACGACCGGCGGGATCGGGCGCGAGCCGGGGATGTTGATCCGGACCCGGGTGGTCAGGGTGGTCTCGGTCTTCGGGCCGTCGTCCTCGCCGCCCGACGCGGCACCCTGGCCGGCGCCGGCCGCGGCCCGGTCGCCGCCGGGCAGTCCCGGTGTGCCGTAGGGCGGGGTGCCCGACGGGTAGGCGTCCGGGCCCGTGCGCCTGGGCGTCGGGTGGGCGTTGTCAGATTCGCGGCTGCTCAATGCTGCTCTGCTCCGGGTTCGCGGGCGGGCCGTGCGGCGCGACCGCGGTTCGTGGGCGCCGGGCCCGGCTGGGGCGGGCGGCGGTCGGGTACGGCGTTCTGCGGGACCACCATACTGGGAAGAACTGAGCGGTGAACGGCTTCGGACAGATCCTGATACGTCCGGTTCCTCCGGTATGAGAGTAAGGCCGGGTGCTCCTGACTGCGCGTCGTACGCGGTACCGTACGCAGCGCGCGGCCGGGGTCAGCGCGGAGGGCCGGGCACCCCGGGGAACCAGCTGGTGCGGGTCGGCAGGGTGGCGCAGATCACGCCCAGGACCGAGCCGGCGAACAGCCAGGCCAGCGAGGTCGCGTTGGACCACAGGACGTTGTCGCCCTCGGGCCTGGGCATGATCATCAGCAGCATCGCCAGGAACCAGCCTGCTACGGGGATGCCCGCGCCGAGCCGGGTGCCGGTGACGCGCAGTCCGCCGTAGAAGGTGGCGGCGGTCGCGGCGAGCGCCAACAGGACTCCCACGGGCGGCCACAGGGCCTGCACAAAGGATCCGCAGACCGACACCGCGAAACCCAGCACGAAGAACAGGACATAGGCCGCGATCCGGGCGACGCGCGGGGGTTGAGGCTCGGCCAGCCGCTCCTCGCGGGTGCCGAGGACGGTCGCCGGGATCGAGCGGCGCGGCGGCCGGGCGGCGGGCTTGCTCATCGGACGCCCTCCCCGGCGCTCGCGGAGGCGTCGTCGAGGCCTGCGTCGGCCAGGCCGGTGAAGTCGGGGCCGGTGAGGTCGAGGCCCGCGAACAGGTCGTCCTCCGGCTCGCCCGGACCGGCCTGGCCGCGCACCAACTGGTAGTACTCGGTGGCGAACAGGGGCTGGCCGAGGTGGTTGGAGAGCGCGAAGGACGTGCCGTCCACGGTGATCTGGGTGGCGTGCGCGGTCAGCGCGGCGGTCTTGCGCCCGGCGTACGCGGCGCCGTCCAGCACCGTGGTGACCACCTCGTCGGCGACCACCCCGGGGACGTCGGACGGCTGGGCGACACCCGGGAAGGAGGACGTGGCGGCGGTCTCGGCGAGACCGGCCTCGATCACCGAGCGGGGCATCCGGTTCCAGTACACCTTGGCGATCCGCCAGGCCGGGCCCGACTCCGGGCGGTGCGCCGGATCGGCGGCCAGCTCGTACGCGCGCATCGCGACCCGGTGCGCCTGGATGTGGTCCGGGTGCCCGTAGCCGCCGTTCTCGTCGTACGTGACCAGCACCTGCGGCCGCACCTCGCGGATCATTGCGACCAGGTGGCCGGCCGCCTCGTCCACGTCCGCCCGCCAGAAGCAGCCGGGCGCGTCGTTCTCGGGCACGCCCATCATCCCGGAGTCGCGGTAGCGCCCCGGGCCGCCGAGGAA
Source organism: Streptomyces novaecaesareae (assembly GCF_000716875.1). GTDB lineage: Bacteria > Actinomycetota > Actinomycetes > Streptomycetales > Streptomycetaceae > Kitasatospora > Kitasatospora novaecaesareae. The sequence goes on from NZ_JNWQ01000116.1 coordinate 31,913, forward strand.
GCGGACGTCGGTGACGCCGAGGGCGTGCATCGCCTCGGTGAGCTCGCCGATCCGGTACGCGCCGAGGGTGTCGTCCCGATCGGCCGTCAGGTGGGCCAGCTCCGGGGGGATCACCTCGCCGCCCTCGCCGAGGGTGCAGGTCACCAGCGTGACCCGGGCGCCCTCGGCGGCGTACCGGGCCATGGTGGCGCCGTTGCCGATCGACTCGTCGTCGGGGTGCGCGTGCACGAGGAGGAGTCGGCGGCCGGTAGTCGCGGTCATGGGAGGAAGCCTAACGACCGACCGGCGTGGGTTGGCTCGTACGGGGTCAGAGCTTCAGGCCGTTGATCATTCCGGCGAGGTTGCTGGTGACCTGGCTGATCGACGGGGCGATCGAGCTGGAGGCCAGGTAGAAGCCGAGCAGCGCGCAGACGATGGCGTGCGCCAGCTTGAGGCCGGAGCGGCGGATCAGCACCACCACGATGACCAGCATCAGCACGGCTGCGGAGATGTTCATGGCCATGTCGGCTCACACCCCTTCTCGGGCGCGCCACCCCGGGGGAGGGCGGCGGTGGGACGGTGCGGGACTGGAGGCTGCGGGCGACCGGGGCCCGGGACGGGGCCGACGACCACTCGCTCGACAAGTCATACCCGATGGGTAACGGGTGCATTACATTCGGTGATCCCCCGCGCGCCGGGGTGTCGGGCACTCGCGGGGCGCATGGGCCGGTCGGAGGCCGTTTGGGCCTCTTTGGGGCGTACTTGGGGACGATGCTCCGAACGAGTGATCACCAGCCTCCCGGCAGGGGCAGTTCGGCGTCGTAGGGTCTGGTGCCATGACCTCCCACACCCCTGCGGACACCTTCCCCCGGCAGTACGCGCGGACCCTGCGCTACACCGTCGGCGCCCCCCGCTCGTTCTCCGTCGCACCGGACGGCTCGCGGGTCGTCTTCCTCCGCTCGCGATCGGGCAGCGACCGGGCCAACCTGCTCTGGATCCTGGACACGGCCACCGGCGAGGAGCGGATCGCCGCCGACCCGGCCGTGCTGCTCGGCGGCGGCGAGGAGGACCTCTCGCCGGCCGAGAAGGCCCGCCGCGAGCGCAGCCGCGAGAGCTCGGCCGGCATCGTCGGCTACGCCCTGGACGCGGCCGGCGCCCGGGCCGCCTTCGCCCTCTCCGGCCGCCTGTTCACCGCCGACCTGGTCACCGGCGCGACCGCCGAACTGCCCGCCCAGGGGCCGCTGTTGGACCCGCGGCTGTCACCGGACGGCGCGTACGTCGCCTACGCCAACACCTCCGGAGAGCTGCGGCTGACCCGGGCCGACGGCAGCGGCGACAAGGTGCTCGCCGAGCCGGACGGCCCGAACGTCACCTGGGGGCAGGCCGAGTTCATCGCCCAGGAGGAGATGGACCGCGACCGCGGCTTCTGGTGGTCCCCGGAGGGCGACCGGCTGCTGGTCGAGCGCGCCGACGACAGCCCGGTGGGCCGCTGGTGGATCGCCGACCCGGCCAACCCGGACCGTGAGCCCGCCGAGGTCGCCTACCCGGCGGCCGGCACCGCCAACGCCGAGGTCGGGCTCTGGGTGCTCGACCTGCACGGCGGGCGCACCGAGGTGGCCTGGGACCGTACGGCCTTCCCGTACCTCGGCCGGGTGCACTGGTCGTCGGGCGGCGTGCCGCTGCTGCAGGTGCAGTCCCGCGACCAGCGCAGCCAGCGGATCCTCGGAGTGGACGTGACCACCGGCGCCACCGAGGTGCTGCACGAGGAGAAGGACGGCACCTGGCTGGAGCTGTTCCGGGGCGTCCCGGCGTGGACCCCGGACGGCAAGCTGGTGCGGATCTCCGACGAGGGAGGGGCACGGGCGCTGGTGGTCGGCGACCGGGCCGTCACCGGGGCCGACCTGCACCTGCGGTCGGTCGTCACGGTCACCGAGGACGAGGTGTTCTTCACCGCCTCCGGCGGCGACACCGAGACCGACCCGGAGCCCGGCTGGATCGCCGTCGGCCGGATCAGCCACGACGGCAAGCGGCTCGGCTGGGAGTCCTCCAACGGGCGGCCGTTCACCTCCGTCACCAGCGCGGTGCACGGCGGCGGGATCACCGTCCGCGCCACCGCCGAGCCGGACCTGCCCGGCAGCCTCGTCCAGGTCGCGCGGGACCTGCCGGAGGGCGTGGTGGTCGACGACGTCGCCACCATCGCCTCGTACGCCGAGACTCCGGTCATCACCGCCCGCCCGGTCTTCCGCTTCGCCGGCGAGCGCCGCATCCCCACCGCCGTCTTCCTGCCCACCGGCTACGACCGCGAGCGCGACGGCCTGCTGCCCGTCCTGATGGACCCGTACGGCGGCCCGCACGGGCAGCGCGTCGTCCAGGCGCACAACCCGCACCTCAACTCGCAGTGGTTCGCCGACCAGGGCTTCGCGGTGGTCGTCGCCGACGGGCGCGGCACCCCCGGGCGCGGGCCGGCCTGGGAGAAGTCGATCGCCTTCGACTTCGCCGGGGCCACCCTGGACGACCAGGTGGACGCGCTGCAGGCGCTCGCCGAGGAGTTCCCGCTGGACCTCGGCCGGGTGGCCATCCGCGGCTGGTCGTACGGCGGCTACCTCGCCGCGCTCGCCGTGCTGCGCCGCCCGGACGTCTTCCACGCGGCCGTCGCCGGTGCGCCGGTGACCGACTGGGCGCTGTACGACACCCACTACACCGAGCGCTACCTGGGCGACCCGGCCGAGCGGCCCGAGGTGTACGCCGCCAACTCGCTCAGCGGGTACGCGGCCGGGCTGGAGCGCCCGCTGATGATCATCCACGGGCTGGCGGACGACAACGTGGTGGCCGCGCACACCCTGCGGCTCTCCTCGGCGCTGCTCGCCGCCGGGCGCCCGCACACCGTGCTGCCGCTGTCCGGCGTCACCCACATCACGCCGCAGGAGGAGGTCGCGGAGAACCTGCTGCTGCTCCAGGTCGACTTCGTGAAGCGCTCGCTGGGGCTGTGACGACCCTCTGATCAGCGCATTCGGCGGCCGGTGCCCCTGACGGGGGTACCGGCCGCCGGCATGACATCCGTCATACCGAAGGCACGACGGCGGACACTGCCGCCGGGGCCGGCCCGCGCGGGACTCTGAGGTGGTGCGAACAGCACCGAACGCGACACCATCAGGGAAGAGGAGCCGGGCGATGGACACCGAGGTGGCCGCCTTCCGCGGCGTGGGCAAGAGCTACGGGCGGGTGCGCGCCGTGGACGGACTGGACCTCGTGCTGCGGCCGGGCGAGACCGTCGCCCTGCTCGGCCCGAACGGCGCCGGGAAGTCCACCAGCCTGGACCTGCTGCTCGGCCTGCGGGAACCCGACCGGGGCAGCGTGACGCTGTTCGGCGGCACCCCGCGGGCGGCGATCGCGGCCGGCCGGGTCGGCGCGATGCTGCAGAGCGGCGGGCTGATGTCCGACGTCAAGGTGCGCGAGCTGGTCCGGCTCGCCTGCGACGTGCATCCGCGCGGTCGGTCGGTCACGGGGGTGCTGACCGACGCGGGGATCACGGAGCTGGCGGAGCGCAGGGTCGACAAGCTGTCCGGAGGCCAGGAGCAGCGGGTCCGCTTCGCGCTGGCGATCGCGGGCGACAACGACCTGATCGTGCTGGACGAGCCCACCACCGGCATGGACGTCAGCGTCCGGCAGGCGTTCTGGGCGAGCATGCGGGCGCAGGCCGACGCCGGGCGCACGGTGCTGTTCGCCACCCACTACCTGGAGGAGGCCGACTCGATCGCCGACCGCGTCCTGGTGCTGCACCGGGGCCGGCTGATCGCCGACGGCAGCTCCGCCGAGATCAAGGCGCGGGCCGGCGCCCGCCGGATCACCTTCGAACTCCACGACGCGGACGGGCAGTTCGCGGAGAGCCTGCTGCGCACCCTGCCGGGCGTGCAGTCGCTGGACGTCACCGCGAGGGTCCCGGGGGTGCGGACGGTGCGGATCCGGACCGCGGACTCCGACGCGAGCGTGGCCGGGCTCTACCGGGCGGGCCTGTACCCGCGCGGGCTGGAGGTCACCGGCGTGGGCCTGGAGCAGGCCTTCCTGACCATCACCGGCGAACTGGACCAGCACGAGGCAGCCATGGAGAGTGCGCGATGACCACCCTGATCACGCTGGAGATCCTGCGGACCCTCCGCAACCGGCGCTACCTGTTCTTCACGGTCCTCTACCCGGCGCTGATGTACGTCTTCTTCATCCACGCCTACGGCGCCGCCGAGCGGGCCGGCGGACTGCCGGTGAAGACCTACTTCATGGTCTCGATGGCCACCTTCGGTGCCGTCGGCGCGGTGCTCACCGGCAGCGCGCAGCGGATCTCGCTGGAGCGCAAGAGCGGGTGGACCCGTCAGCTGCGGCTGACCGCGCTGCCCGGCCGGGCGTACACCGTCGGCAAGATCGCGGCGAGCGCGGTCACCACGCTGCCGTCGATCCTGGTGGTCTTCGCGGTCGGTGCGAGCCAGGGCGTCTCGCTCACCGCGGCGCAGTGGAGCGGGCTGGCCGTCGCGCTGTGGCTGGGCAGCTTCGTCTTCGCGGCGCTCGGCGTGGCGCTCGGGTACGCGGCGGCGCCGGACGCGGTGCAGCCGATCGTGATGATCACCTACATGGCGATGGCGCTGCTCGGCGGCACCTGGTTCCCGGTGAGCGGCTCGCTGGAGAAGTTCGCCCGGTTCAACCCCGTCTTCCTCTACAACAAGCTGGCCACCTTCACCCAGCCCGGGCACTCCCTGGACACCGTCGCGGTCGCCGGTCTGGCCGCCTTCCTCGCGGTGTTCGTCGTCGCCGCGGCGGCCCTGTACCGCCGCGACACCCGCCAGGCATGATGACGTCATGATCGACATGAGTGGCGCAGGCCAGGCCCACCGCCCCGACGAACCGCCGGAGGTGGGCGTGGCGCGCGCGTCCTTCATGAACGTCCCCGGCTCCCCGGTGGAGAGCAGGCGACAGCTGCTGGTGAAGGTCGCCTGGATGATGCTGTGGATGCTCTACCTGGCGTACCCGGCGGGCGACCTGCTGAGCGGGAATCACAGCACGACCGGGAAGGTGCTCGGGTGGTGCTGCCTGGCCGGGTTCGTGGGCGCCTACGTCCTGCTGGTGATCTTCCGCTCGCAGGCGGGGATGCGGCCACGGGCCTGCGTGGTGATCGTCGCGACGATGATCGGGCTGGCGACCGCCGCCTCGGCGGTGCTCGGCGCCGCGTTCCTGACCCTGTTCATCTACGCCTCGGTGTGCCTGGCGATCATCATCCCGGCGCGGTACGCGCTGCGGGCGCTGCTCGCCATGGCCGTGCTCACCGCGGCGGTCGGGCTGGGCATCGGCGCCGGCAACGACAACATCTCCACCTTCGCGCTCAGCGCCTTCCTCTCCGGCGTCGCGATGACCGGTCTGCAGCGGCTGGTCGCCACCATGAAGGAGCTGCGCGAGGCCCGGGCCGCCGTCGCCCACCTGGCCGCCTCCGAGGAGCGGCTGCGGCTCGCCCGCGACCTGCACGACCTGCTCGGGCACTCGCTGTCGCTGATCACCCTGAAGAGCGAGCTGGCCGGGCGGTTCATGGACGCCGGCAAGGACGAGGCGGCGCGGGCGCAGGTCGCCGACATCGAGCAGGTCGCCCGGCAGTCGCTGATCGACGTCCGGGAGGCGGTGACCGGCTTCCGCCGGCCCACCCTGCCGGTCGAACTCGCCGCCGCCCGTACGGCGTTGGCCGCCGCCCAGGTCCGGCTGGAGGCCGCGCCGGAGCTGGTGGACGCCTGGCCGGGGCTGGCCAACGAGGAGGCGGGCGCGCTCGCCTGGGCGCTGCGCGAGGCCGTCACCAACATCGTCCGGCACGGCGAGGGCGCCACGGTCTGCACGGTGACGGCGGACGAGAGCTGGGAGTCGGGCGGCGAGCGCTACGCCGTCCTGGAGATCGCCGACAACGGGCGCGGGCCGGGCAAGTCCCAGCCGGGGAACGGGCTCTCCGGGCTGGAGGAGCGGCTGGCGCTGGTCGGCGGGCGGCTGGAGACCGGGCCGGGGGAGCGCGGGAAGGGCTTCCGGCTGCGGGCCTCGGTGCCGCTGCGGACGGTGTCGGCCGCGCCCGAGTCCTCGCCGGCGGGCTAGGGCCAACGCCGTGTAGATAGAGCCTGCGGATTCCTGTCACGGGTCTGGTGTGGTCAGGATGTCGATGCTGATGGTGGCTTTGTAACTGGTCCGGTCGACGGTGCCTTTGGCGTTGTACTTGGAGATCGCGCGTTTGACGACGCGGGGTCGGGTGCGGATGCGCCGGTCGGGCATGAGGTCGGCC
>NZ_JNWQ01000117.1 GCF_000716875.1 Streptomyces novaecaesareae
CGCTTGCTCATGTTGCTCTTGCCACTCACTACCTGGACTGCTTCCTCCGGGACCATCCGTCCCAGTATCAGGCTGTCCAGCTCAGTGGGGGAACTTCACGACCCCCGAAACCCGACCTTCGAACCCCGACCCCCGACCCTCCACCCCCGACCCTCGAAAGGGACCACTGCATGACGCCCATGACGAGCGCGGCCGACACCGCGCCGAAGACCTACGCCTGGGAGATCCGGGCCAGCGGCCTGAGAGTTCGGGTCGGCCGGAAGAAGATGGCCGTCGACGGGCTCGACCTCTCCCTGGGCACCGGCGCCCACGGCCTGCTGGGGCCCAACGGGGCCGGCAAGACCACCCTGATCCGGACCCTGGCCACCGTGCTGCGCCCCACCGAGGGCGAACTGGAGCTGCTCGGCACCGCCGCGGGCGGGATCGGCGACCACCGGGCCCTGCGTCGCCGGATCGGCTACCTGCCGCAGGACTTCGGCTACTACAAGCGCTTCACGGTCCGTGAGTTCGTCGAGTACATGGCCTGGTTGAAGGAGGTCCCGAAGGCGGACATCCCCGCGGCCGTCCAGCGGGCCGTGGAACGGGTGGGCCTGGCGGACCGCGCCGACCACCGGATGAAGACCCTGTCCGGCGGCATGGTGCGGCGGGCCGGCATCGCCCAGGCCATCGTCAACGACCCCGCGCTGCTGCTGCTGGACGAGCCGACGGCCGGCCTGGACCCGGCGCAGCGGCTGCGCTTCCGCGAGCTGCTGCAGGAACTGGGCCGCGACACCTGCGTGGTCGTCTCCACCCACCTGGTCGAGGACGTCGCGGCCGCCTGCTCCGACGTGGTGCTGTTCGCCGACGGCCGCCTCGTCTTCCAGGGCACGCCGGACGACCTGGCCGCGGCGGGCAGCGCCGAGCACCCGGGCGACAGCCCCCTGGAGCGCGGCTACTCGGCGCTGCTGCGCACCTCCGGCCGACCGGGAGGCACCTGGTGAACGGACGTGTCCTGCGGACGGAGCTGCGGCGTTCCGTCGCCCCGTGGCCCGGTCTCGTCGTCCTGGCCGGCAGCCTGGCGGTCTTCCTCCCGATCGACGGGATCTGGTGGAAGGGCGCCGCGGGGTGGACGGCCCAGTGGACGTCCATGGCCATGTGGACCCGGTACCTGCTGGCGTTCTGGTGGCCGCTGGTGGTGGGCATGGGCGCGGTGTACGGGCTGCGCGATTCCCGCTCCCGGACGGCCGAACTGCTGGTGACCACGCCGCTGCCGGTCTGGCGCCGTGCGGCGCTGCCGGCCGGGGCGATGGCGCTCGTCCTGGCGGTGGGCTTCGGTCTGCTGGTGCTGGTGGGCGGAGTCCAGGTGGCGTTCGGCGCCACCACCTACACGCACCTGGGGTGGCTGCCGATCTCGCTGGTGGCGCTGCTGGCCCTGGTCGCGGGGGCCGTGTTCGGCATGGGCGTCGTGCGGGCCCTGCCCTCGGTGTTCACCCCGCCGGCCCTGGTGGTGCTCGTCCTCATGGTGACCGGCATGCTCCTGCGGCAGAGCAGCAGCGGGGCGCTGCCGTCGAGCATCGCGCCGACCCGGCTCGTCCAGCTGTCCCCGGCGACGGTGGAGCCGCGGCAGATGCTGCTGACGCTCGCCGGTTCCGTGCACCTCGGCCAGACGCTCTGGCTGCTCGGTCTGCTCGCCACCGGCTTCGCGCTGCTGTCGGCCACGACCCGCCGGGCCCGGCTGCTCGCGGTGGTCCCCGTCCTGGCCGGCGCCGCCCTGGCCCTGCTGGTGTTCCCGGGCGCCGCGCGCGACACCTACGTCGTCGACAAGGCCGCCGCGGCCCCGGCCTGCGACGGACCGGTGTGCGTGACCCGGGCGAACCGCTCCCACCTGCCCGAGCTCGCGCTGCGCGGCAAGGAGGCGCTGCGCGTCCTGCACGACGTGCTGGGCGACCGGGCGCCGACCTCGGTACGGGAGGACACCGCGCTGCGCGCGCTCGGCGACGCACGCGAACTCTCCGGCGACGTGGTGCTGGTCGACTTCGACGAGCGGCTGTTCGCCGATGCGACGGGTGAGAAGCTGACCCGCGCGCTGATCGCCCAGGGCCTGGCGCCGAACTGCTACGGGAACAGCGACCGGGAGGGCGGAGGAGGCGCCGACGTCGCCGCCCAGAGCCTCGCCACCAGCTGGGCCCTCCGTGACCCCCTGCTCCAGCCGCTGGGGGAGAAGGGCGGCGACGCGTACTCGCTCAAGGTCTGGGCGACCGCCGACGCGGCCTGGCAGACGCTGACGGCGCTGCCGCCGGCCGAGCAGCGCGCGCGGATCGCCGAGCTGCACGGCGCCATGCTCGCCTGCACGACCTACTACCGGCTTCCGGTCCTGGCGGGGGAGGCGTCCCGATGAGGTGGCTGACCCTGTACGCGCGGTCACGGCAGGTGCCCGCCTCGGCCGCCGCGGTCCTGCTCGTCGCCCTGGCGGCGTGGGCCTGCAACCAGGACGGCCTGGGCCCGTCGGCCCTGGGGGTCGCGGTCCTGGTGCTCACCGCGAACGTGGCGGCCGCGTCCGTCGGGCTCGGCGGGCAGGACGTGGTGCTGGAACGGACGGCCGCGATCCGGTGGGCGCCCCGGCGGGCGGCGCACGTGCTGCTGATCGGTGCGGCCGCCGGTGCGGCACTGCTCGCGGTCCGGGTGGCGGGCGTGGCGCTCGCCCCCGCCGAGGTCGTCGTCCGGGACAGTGCGGGCCTGGTCGGCCTGGCCGCGCTGGGGGCGGTGCTGTTCGGGGCGCAGTTCGCGTGGACGCTGCCGACCGGCTGGTTCGGGTACACGCTCCTCGTCCCGACTCCGGACGGGACCGTGGGAGAGCTGGTCAACTGGATGATCTTCCCTCCCGGTACGGCGGCGTCCGCCTGGATGGCCTGGGGCCTGCTGGTGACCGGCACCGTGCTGTACGCCGTGGCGGGCCCGAGGCGGTAGCGGGCCCGTTCCCGCCCCCGCCCCGGACCCCGTTCCCGTCCCCGCCCCGGGCCCGAGGTCACGCGCCCCCGAGGGGTGCCGTGACCGGGTCCGGGGCCTCCGGGTGCGGGGCGGCCGCGGTCGTACGGTGCCGCGGGTGGTCGTCCGCGGCGGGCCGGGGGCGGACCGGCCACCAGAGGGCGCGGCCGAGGAGCGCGGCCAGCGCGGGGACCAGGACGAGCGAGAGGACGAGCGCGGAGAGCATGATGCCGAGCGCCAGCGCGAAGGCGACCTGTTCGCTTCCCGGTGTCGTGGCCAGGGTGGCGAAGGAGCCGGCCAGCACCAGGCCGGCCGTCGCGACGGCCGGCGCCGTGTGGCGCACCGCGCGGGCCACGGCGGCGCGGGCCGGGCCCGGCCGCCGCATCTCCTCCCGGATCCGGTCGCTGATCAGGATGTTGTAGTCGGTGCCCAGCGCCACGACGAACAGGAACAGCACCAGCGGGAGGGTGAAGTTGACGCCCGGTTCGCCGAGGGCGTGCTGGAACACCAGGGTGGCGGCGCCCAGGGTGGCGGCGAAGCCGAGCCCGACGGCGAGCATCAGCACGAGCGGGGCGAGCAGGCTGCGCAGGAGCAGCAGGAGGATCAGCGCGATCAGCGCGGCCGCGACCGGGAACACGATCCTCAGGTCGTGGTCGACGGCCGTCGACACGTCGGCGAAGACCGCGGCCGTTCCGCCGACGTGCGCCGTCGTCCCGGCGGGCGTGTGCCCGGCGACGGCGGCCCGGACCGGTCCGGCGACCAGGTCCCGGGCCTGCCGGCTCTGCGGGTCGGCGGTGGGGTAGAGGTCGATCCGGGCGGCCCGGTGGTCCCCGCTCAGGACGGTCGGCGCGACCTGGCCCACGCCGTCGACCCGGGTGAGCGCGCGGGAGAGGCCGTCGAGCGCCTCGGCGGTGAGAGTGGCGCCGTCCGTGGCGGTGACGAAGACGCTGGTCGGGTCCGACACGCCGGCCGGCAGCGCGCGGGAGATCTCGGCCGCGGTGGCCGCGGCGGCGGTCCGCTCGCCGGAGTCGCCCCGGCCGTAGTCCATCCGGATGCCGGTCAGCCCGGCGGCCAGCGCGGCGAGCAGGGCGACGGAGGCGGCCAGCATGGCCAGCGGCCGTCGGGTGACCAGCGCACCGAGGCGGGCCGCCCGGCCGGCGGGCGGCTCGCGGCGCAGGGCCCGCGAGGGCCAGAACATCCTGCGCCCGGCGGCCGCGAGGACGGCCGGCAGCAGGGTGAGGCTGCCGAGCAGCATCACCAGGACGGCGACGGCGATCGCCGGGCCCAGCGAGCGGAACTGACCGAAGGTCGCCAGGCCCAGGGTCGCGAACGCGGCCACGATGGTCAGGGCCGCCGAGGTGATCGCGACCCCCACCCGGCCGCAGACCTGTGCGGCCGCCTCGCGGGGCGGCTGCCCGGGCCGGGCCCGCAGCTGCTCGCGGAAGCGGAACAGCAGGAAGAGCAGGTAGTCGATGCCGATGCCGAGCAGGACGACGTTGATCAGCCCCGGGGTGCCCGGGTCGAGCTTGTGCCCGGAGAGCATCGCGGACCCGGCGACGGCTCCCGCCGCCACACCGCCGATCATGGCGACGGCGAGCAGCGGCAGCACGGCCGCCAGGACGCTGCGGAACACCAGCACGTTGAGGACGACGATCAGCCCCATGACGAGGGCGCTGCCGACCGTCGCGGCGGTCTCGTGGGCGTCGGTGGTGTCGACGGTGTCGGCGAGCCCTCCGGTGAAGCCGGTGCGCAGCCCCGCCTCGGCGAACTGTGCCCGGGCGGCGTCCCGGAACGTCCGGTAGACGCCCTGGACCCCGGTGTCCGAGGGATTCCCGGTCAGTTGGACGGAGAGCAGCTCGAAGCTCCGGTCGGGGGCCGTCATCGCCGGGGCGATCCGCGGCGTCTGGGAGCGGTCCGGGACCAGGAACGCCGGTGTGTCGTCCTTCCGGGGCATGGCCACCCGGCGCTGGGCCAGCTTCGCCGCCTCGGCCTCGATCCGCTGCTGGTCGGCGACCCCGAGGGCCTTGCCGTCGGACCGGGCGACCAGCACCGTCACCGTGGTGGCGTCCGGGTCCAGCCCGAACCGCTCCTCGGCGATCCGCAGCGCGGCGGCCGAGTCGTAGCTGCGGGGCAGGAAGTCCCCGGTCTGGTGCTGGGTCACCCGGGCCATCAGGGTCGGGGCCAGGCCTCCCAGTGCGACACCGAGCACCACCCACAGGGCGATGACCTTCCAGGGGTGTCGGGTCGAGTACCCGGTCAGGGCGCGGATCACGGTGTCCTCCGTCGGACGGATGCGAGTGCGGGTGTGTCTGCCGGGTGCTCCCGGCCGGCTTCCAGACCATCACTTCGAGGGGGCGGCGGGCGTCGTGGCGGCGGAGGATCCGGGCCGGGGCCCTGGGCCCCCTCCCCGGTCGGCGACCAGGACCCTGGTCCTGGGTCCGGGCCCTGACCTGCAGCCGCCGGTGCCGCCACCGCGGCCGCTGTGCAACCCTGTCCACGGAGGGCGGGCCACGGAGGGCGGGCCACGAGGGCGGGCCGTGGACCAGGGCCACGGACCCACCGAACCGGGGCCACCGAACCGGGGCCGGACACAGGGGGGAACAGTCATGCTCAGCAGCCGACCCGGCGGATCCGGCGATGCCGGGGAGCCGCCGTACGGCGCCGGCGGCGGCGAGGCGCCGTGGTCCCGCACCGACGCGCTCGTGACCGGCGGGGCCTGCGCGATCAACCTGCTCAGCTACGTGTTCTTCGACGGCACCAACGGACCCAACGGCTCCGACGGCCGGGACGACGTGACCGTGGCCGGCGTCCTCCTCGTCGCGCTGGCGGCGGTGCCGCTGCTCGCCCGGCGCCGCCACCCGGTGGCCGCACTCGCCGCCGTCCTGGTCCTCGATGCGACGGCCACCCTGACCGTGCCGCTGTCCGGCCACTTCGGCGCCGTCCTGATGGTCGCCCTGTACACCGTCGCCAGGGCCTGCCCGGGGCGGGTGACGGCGGCCGCGGTCGCCGCGACGGCGGTGCTGATGGCGCTGAGCCAGAGCGGCGGCCGGCTGCCGCCCTGGCAGGAGGCCGTCAACCCGCCGCTGTCCGCGCTGATCGTGGTCGGCGCCGCCCTGGTCGTCAACCGGTGGCAGCGCGAGGTGGCGGCCAACCGCAGGCTGCTCGCCGACCGCGCGGTCGCCGACGAACGCCGCCGCATCGCACGGGAGTTGCACGACATCGTGGCCCACCACATCACCACCATGCAGCTGATGGCGGGCGGGGCCCGGGCGAACCTGGCCGACCCGGAGGTGGCCCGGGAGGCCCTGGTCACCCTGGAGGCCTCCGGGCGGCTCGCGCTGCGCGAGATGCGCCAACTCCTCGACGTGCTGCGCGCGGACGACGAACCGGAGGCCGCGCCGCCGCTGCCCCAGCCCGGAGCGGAGGACCTCCACCGGCTGGTCGCGGAGTCCCGCTCGGCCGGACTGCCGACCGAGTTCGGCGTCCTCGGGCCGCAGCGCCCGCTGCCGCCGACCGTCGGCCTCGCGGTGTTCAGGATCGTCCAGGAGGCCCTCACCAACGCCCGCAAGCACGCGGGGGCCGCCCGGGCGTCCGTGCTGCTGACGTACGGTCGGGACCGGGTCACCGTCGAGGTGCGGGACGACGGCGCCGGCGGGCCGCCGCAGGAGGCGTCGACGGTGCGCCCGGGCGAGGGCGGCCCCGGCGGATACGGCCTGATCGGGATGCGGGAGCGGGTCGCCCTGCACGGCGGCACGCTCAGCGCCGGCCCGCGGACCGGCGGGGGGTTCGCCGTGGTGGCGGACCTGCCACTGGGCACCGACGAGACCGACGAGGCGGCCGAGGCGGCCGTCCGGCACGAGGGAGCACACCGATGACGGGCAACGGGCCGACGGCGGGCAACGGGCCGACGCCGGAGAGGACCAGGGTGCTGATCGCGGACGACCAGCCGCTCGTCCGGCGCGGCCTGACGCTGATCCTCTCCCCGGAGCCGGACTTCGAGGTGGTGGGCGAGGCCGAGGACGGCGCGCAGGCCGTCGCCCTGGCCCGCCGGCTGAGCCCGGACGTCGTGGTGATGGACATCCGGATGCCCGTCCTCGACGGGGTCGGCGCGACCAGGGAACTCGCCGCCGCCGTGCCCGAATGCCGGGTGCTGGCCCTCAGCACCTTCGACCTCGACGAGTACGTGGTGGGCGCCCTGCGCGCCGGAGCCTACGGCTTCCTGCCCAAGGACAGCTCCCCGGAGGAGCTGAGCGCCGCGATCCGCACCGTCCGCGCCGGCGAGGCCGTCGTCGCGCCGCGCCTGCTCACCCGGCTGATCTCCACCTACGTCCGGGCACCCGGCGGTGCGCAGCCGGCCCCCACCGGCGTGGACGGACTCACCCCGCGGGAGGTCGAGGTGTGGCGGCTGATGGCCGCGGGCCTCGACAACGCCGGGATCGCCGGCGCCCTGGAGCTCAGTCTCTCCACGGTCAAGAACCACATCACCAGCATCTTCGACAAGCTCGCCGTCCGTGACCGCGCCCAGGCGGTCATCGCGGCCTACGAGTCGGGCCTGGTCACCGCCCGCGCGGCCGCCGGGGAGCGGCCCCGCTGACCGAGCCGGGGGAACACTGTTCGTCCGGCACGGAACGCGGTTCGTCCGTCCGGTACGCTCGGGCCATGCCACCCACCCCCCAGCAACGGCGCGCAGCGCGGCACCTCCGGCCCGACGCCGAGGCGGGCACACCGCCGGCGCGGGGGCGGCGGGCGAAACCGATCACGGTGGACGCCGTCGTCGACGCGGCACTCGACATCGTGGCGCAGGAGGGCTACGAGGCCCTGACCATGCGCCGGGTGGCCACCGCCCTGGACACCGGGCCGGCGTCGCTCTACGCCCACGTCGTCAACAAGGAGGACCTGGGCGAGCTGCTCATCGGCCGCCTCTGCGCGGAGATCGACCTGCCCGCGCCGGACCCGACCGCCTGGCGGGAGCAGATCACCGGCGTCTGCACCCGGCTGCGCGACCAGTACCTGCGCTACCCCGGCATCTCCCGGGCCGCGCTCGCCGCCGCCCCCACCAACGAGGACACGCTGCGCCTCGCCGAGGGGATGCTCGCCGTCCTGCTCGCCGGCGGCGTCGCCCCGCAGGCCGCCGCCTGGGGCATCGACTCCCTGCTGCTCTACGTCAACGCCTACACCCTCGAAGCCTCCCTGCGCGGCCACCCCGGCAGCGAACGGGGCATCAGCCGCGACGAACTGCGCAGCCGCTTCTCCGCGTTGCCGGACACCTTTGCGCAGATCAGGCGCCACGCCGCCGAACTCACCGCGGGAGCGGGCCACGAACGCTTCGACTTCACCGTCGAGTCGATGCTGGACGGGCTCGCGCGCCGGTAGGGCCTGTCTTCGAACTCCCGCCTGCGGGGCGGCGCCGGTAGTGTGACCGGATGGATCAGGATGAACGCTCAATCCACGCCTCGTCGTTCGGCGCGGCGGCGGCCGCCTACGCCGAACACCGTCCGGACTACGCGCAGGCCGCGGTGCGCTGGGCGCTGGCAGCCGCGCCCGGCCCGCGCGTGCTCGATCTCGGCGCCGGAACGGGCAAGTTGACCGCCGGGCTGGTCGCCTCGGGCGCCGAGGTCCTTGCCGTCGAGCCCGACCCGGCGATGCTGGCCGAGCTGCGCCGCTCACTGCCGGGCGTCCGCGCCCTGGCGGGCAGTGCGGAGGCGATCCCGTTGCCGGACGGGTCCGTCGACGCCGTGCTGTCCGGCAACGCCATGCACTGGTTCGACATGGCCGTCGCGGGGCCCGAGATCGCCCGAGTCCTGGCGCCTGGCGGTGTGCTGGCCGGCCTGTGGAACGTCCTGGACGACGGGGTCGAGTGGGTCGCCGGGCTCGCGCGGGTGAGCGGGAGCGCGGCCGTCGGTCCGCGTGACACGCCCGCGAGTTGGCGTGCCGAGACGGCGGAGATGCACCTGCCGAAGTCCGGCGGGCCTGCCCGGTTCGGCTCGCCGGAGCAGTCCGTGTTCCCGCACGGGCAGCGCCGCACCGCCGACTCCCTGGTCGCGACCCTCGCCACGCGGGCGGGCGTGCTGGTCATGCCGGAGCGGGAACGGGAGGCCGCGCTGGGCCGGATCCGCGCCTTCCTGGCGGACCGGCCGGAGACTGCCCACGGCGAGTTCACCCTGCCGATGCTGACGGCGGTGCTGCGCGTCCGGCGGCTCTGAGGTGTGCCGCCGGGGGCGGGAGGGCGGAGGTCAGTCGCCCTCCGCCTCGGCGGCCACCGCGGACAGGTCGATGTTCCAGGTGAATTCCCCGGCCGGCCGCGCGGTGATCGGGGCGTCCTTCTCGGGGTCGGCGGGGTCGAACTCCGAGACCAGGGTGTGGCTGACCTCCGGGCTGGTCCAGCACGGCATGCCCCGGTTCCAGGTGCCCGTGTTCCGGGCGACGTTCCAGCGGAACGAGACGGTGTAGGCCTTCAGCCAGTACCCGGAGGTCATCGCCACCGTGGTGGAGAAGCCGGGGTTGTCGTTGAACTCGATCCGGTCCTGCGTGTCGTTGATGACCTCGCTGGTGTAGCGCGGCTTGTAGGGGCCGTCCTGCACCCACGTGCGGTTGGACGCGTGCTCCTTCAACCCCTTGTCCGACTCGATGACCTGCACGCTGGAGTCGGAGACCTCCTGCCAGAAGTGGTAGTTGCTGGAGACCCGCTGCGGGGCGCCGGGCGGGTTCTTCAGCCGGGCCACCTGCCGGAAGCCGATGCTCTGGGAGGAGTGCAGCTTCTGGCTGGCCGGCCCCTCGTACTCCGACTCGAACTCCAGGACGGGCCGGTTGAGGTCGAGGTTCTCCGCGCGGGCCGCGCCCCGGGTGCGCCGCCGCCCCGCGGGCGGGCTGTTGCCCCGGACGCCGGCGGTCTCCGCGTCCCGCTTGGGAGGCATCCGCTGCACCGCCTCCCCGGCGCGGGTGCCCGGGCCCGGGCCGGCCCCGGCGGGCGCCTCCTCCCGGCCGACGCGGTCGAGCGGGGCCGACAGGGCGCGGACGGCGTTGGCCTCCGCCTCGCGTTCCTGGCGGTCGGCCGGGTCGGAGACCCGCAGGCCGTCGCCGCGGTCGGTGCCGGGGACGGGCCCCTGGCGCTGCTGGATGACGTGGGTGAGCTCGTGCGCCAGGGTGTGCCGGTCGCCGCCGCCCTCGCCGAGCACCACGTGGTTGCCGGAGGTGTAGGCGCGGGCGCCGACCTCGGCCGCGGAGGCGCGGGCGGTGCTGCCGGTGTGCAGCCGTACGTCGGAGAAGTCGGCCCCGAGGCGGGACTCCATCTCGCGGCGGGTCGTCCCGTCCAGCGGCCGCCCGGCGGTCCGCAGCACCTCGTGCACCAGGGAGCGCTGCAGGGGCAGTTCGTCCTGCCCGGCGGAGCCCTGCCGCGCCCGCTCGATCCGGCGGGTCACCGCGGCGTTGCCGATCGTCCGCTGCAGGGCGTGGGCGGTACCGGCCCCCGGGCCCGGCCGCACCGGGCGGGTGGCGGTGGGGGCGTGGCCGTGGTCGGCCCGCCTCTGCGGTTCGTGAGCGCGCACGGCGATCGGTTCCTTCCTCCTGGGGCGGGCCCTGGCACGCCGCCCAAGGGCCGGTCTCCGAACTCCCGCCTGCGGGGCGACGCCGGGGCAGACTTCGCCGTCCCCGGGGGACGGGCTGACTGTCCGTCAGGGGCAGCCGGGCTACCCCGGGAGGGCAGCCCGGCCCGGCTGGTACGGGCCCGGCCGGGCCGCGGGCGCGTGGTCGGCGGGTGGCCGGACCAGCCGCGGGTGTCCGGTGGGTGTTGACATGGTCACGGGATGTGAGAGGAGATACGGGAGGGGGAGATCACGGAGACGAACGGGTCGATTCGGATGGACGGGCCCGTTGACATTTCGGGGGCATCCGGCGCACCGTTCCGGTCCGGTTGCCCGGAGAGGGAAGGCCGCCCTGCACGCCGAATCAGTTCCCCTGCCTGAGATCGCTCAGCGTCCCGCTGATGTTGAGGAGTTCGTGGCACGTGCCCGCCTGCTTGCCCGAGGCCGGGGTGCCCGGTGACTCGCAGGTCACGCTCGCCGTCACTGCCTGGTCCCCGGGGACCTGGATGGGAGTCACCCAGTGGTAGTCCTGGTTGCGGAAGGTCTCCAAGGCGATGGTGGTGATCGTCTGGTTCCCGGCCGTGATGGTCACCAGCCCTTGGTCGCCCTGGAAGTTGGCGACGACGATGTCCGTGATGTCGAAGACCTTGTCGTGTGGCACCTGGTAACTGCCCGCCGCGGCGGCCCCGTTCGCGGTCTGCACGTCGATCGTGGCGGAGCTCTGCTGTCCCGTACCCGGCACCGTCAGGCCGCCCGGGCCGGGGGTGCGGCCGCCGGTGCTCGGCTGCCCGGATCCCGGCTTGGCCGGGCCGCCGGTGCCGTTGCCGGAGGGGGCCGTCGGCGCACCGCCCTCGGGGGTGCCGGCGGGCGGCGCCGGGGTGGCGCTCTGCTGGGCGACGGCCTGCTCGGCCGCCTGCTTCGCGGAGCTGCGCACCGCCGGGCGGACCAGGGCGAACCAGGCCAGCAGCAGTGCGAGCAGCAGCGCCAGGAGCGCGAGCAGCCACCTGGGGAAGATCGGAAGTTGGACGAACTCGCCCTCCAGGACAGGCCGCTGAAGGGCCGTCGGAGCTTCGGCCGGGGCGGTCGGAGCGGCCGGAGCGGTCCCGGCCGGCGCCTTGCCGTCCGATGCCTTGGCGTCCGGCGCCTTGCCGTCCGAAGCGGCCCCGCCCGGCCCCTTGTCGGCCGCGCCCTCCTCCGGGCCCACCGTGACCTCGAACGGCCAGGAGGCCTGCTTGCCGAACCAGATCAGCTTGCGGGTGCGCGCCTGCAGCCGCAGCTCGCCGGACTCGCCGGGTTCGAGGCGCAGCCGCTCCGGGGTGGTCCGGAACCGCAGGTCCTCCCCGGCCTGACCGGGAGTCAGGAGCACGGTGCCGGGAGTGTTCCCGAGGTTGCGCACCGAGGCCCGGTACCGCCCGCGCAGCCAGCCGCGGCGGCGGCGCGGCGCGAGCGCGGCCTGCAGCTCCCGGAACGGCGTCACGGTGACCGTGGCCTCCGGGACCGTCACCAGCTCGGGGTGCTCGGCCGGCAGCACCCGGATGCCGAGGGGGAACTCCCCGGCCCGCGAACTCGGCGAACGCGGGGGAGCCAGGCGCACCGTCACCGTCTCGGACGTCCCCGGATAGAGGGAGACCCGGGCCGGCTCGACCGTCGTCCAGGCGGCGCAGTCGCCGACCACCTCCAGCGAGTACGCCTCAACGATGTCGAGGTCGTTGCGTACCGTCAGGGTCGTGGTGGCCACGCCACCGGGCGCCACCGTCAGTGCGGGCAGGCCGAGTTCGGCGGATGTGGTCATAGCGTGACGGTAGGCCTGTCGGACGGTCCGGGGAGAGGGCCGTGCGGGCAAGCTGTGGGCACGCCCCTTGCCCGTGCGGACGGACCGGCCTTGCCCGGCCCCGTCGCGGTGCACCGCGCGAGACCGGCGCCCGCACCACCCGGCCCCAGGGCCGGCACCACCCCGCGGTGGCAGGCCGCGGACACCCTCGGTACCACTGAAGAATTGGAGCAGTCGATGACGTCGACCGACACAGCCCGTGAGGAAACCGTCACCACCCGGCGAACGGTGGTGGCACCACGCTCCGGCAGCGCCCGTCCGGCCGGGCCCGGCGCCCCCGCCCAGGAGCGCGGCAAGCCGGCCCAGGTGCCCGTGGCGGTGTACGCGGAGGACATCATCCTGCAGACCGGCGTCGTCCAACAGCTGCGCCAGCGGCCCGAGGTGGAGCTGCTGAGCGAGGCCGACGCGGCACGGGCCGAGGTCTCCCTGCTGGTGGTCGACGCCCTGACCGAGGCGGTGGCCGAGCACCTGCGCCGGCTGCGGCTCGCCACCTCGGGCCGCATAGGCCTGGTGGTGGGCCACTTCGAGGCCGGCGGGCTGCAGACGATCGTCGAGTACGGCGTCGCCGCCGTGCTGCGCCGCTCGGAGGCGGACCAGGACCGGCTGGTGCACCTGATCACCGCCCTGGCCAACGGGGAGGGCGTGATGCCCGGGGACCTGCTCGGTGAACTGCTCGACCGGATCGGGATGCTCCAGCGCACCATGCTCGACGGGCGGGGCCTGACCCTGTCGACCCTGACGGCCCGGGAGGCGGAGATGCTCCGGCTGGTCGCCGAGGGCTTCGACACGAGCGAGATCGCCGCCAAGACCTCGTACTCCGAACGCACCGTCAAGAACGTGCTGCACGAGATCATCACGAGGCTGGGCCTGCGCAACCGGGCGCACGCCGTGGGGTACGCCATGCGGCGCGGTCTGATCTGAGAGCGGCCCCCGCCCCGGCAGTCGTGCAGGCCCCCGCGGCCGTACCGGTCCGCCCCCGGCGGCCTGCCCTTCCGGGACACCGGTCGTTACCCCCGGCTCGGGCACCCGGGCCCTGTTCCCGGGCACCCGGGCCGGGGAGACTGCCGGGGAGACCGCCCCTGCCAACCTGTGAGGTCGAGCGTGATCGGCGCCCCCGGCACTCCCCGTTCCATCCGGCGGCCGGCCCGGGCCGCCGTCGCGGTGCTGCTCGCGCTGGCCGCCGCCGTGGTGACCCTGGGCACCGCCGCCCCCGGCGGGCAGGGCGTCCCCGCGGGCCCGGCCGCGGTGGCCGACCCGGCCGCCGGGCGGATCGTCTTCGCCGGCACGAACCACCGCGGCCTCGGCCGGGTGAACGGCGCGGAGTCCAGCACCCCGCTCTTCGGGCCCGGCCCGGTCCACTTCGACCGGGACCCCTCGGCCCGCGGCGGCGAACTGGTCTTCACCAGCCTGCGCGACGGCCCGCTGCCCCAGGTCTACCTGCGCGACGCGGCCGGCGCGGTGCACCGGCTCACCACCGGCATGGACACCGCCCACCCCGCGCTGGCCCCGGACGGCAGGGGCGTGGTCTTCGAGTCGCTGGAGCCCCGTGCCGACGGCACCTCACAGAACGTCCTGTGGGCGGTCAACCGGGACGGCAGCGGACTGCGCAGGATCACCGACGGCGCGGCCGACGAGACCCACCCGACGGTCTCGCCCGACGGCAAGTGGATCGCGTACTCCTGCACCGGCGAACCGTCCCACCGCCAGATCTACCTGCGGCCGTTCACCGGCGGCGCGCCCGTCAAGGTCACCGACGTGGCCACCGGGGACGCCGTCGACCCGACCTGGAACCCGGTGAACGACGACGCGCACCGCAACCAGATCGTCTACACCTGGGACAAGGGCGCCGACCAGGGCCGGACCCTGATGCTCACCTCGCCCACCGGCGGCGACAAGGCGTTCTTCCCCGGCACCGGCTCCACCTGGAAGACCGGCTCCGCCGCCTGGCTGGCCGACGGCAGCGGGGTGCTCTTCCTCAGCGCCGACCTGCTCGACCCCAACAACCCGAGCCCGCAGCCCGACCCGACCCAGCCGCCGGTGGTGAACCTGTACCGGGCGCCGACCTGCGACTGCAACCCGCCCCAACTGCTCTACCGGGCCGACCGGCTGACCGCCACGCCGACCTGGCTGGGCACCCAGAACGAGGGCGGCCCGGTGGTCGAGCAGACCAGCGCCGCCGCCGCGAACATCGCCGACGTCCAGGACGTCCGCCCCGACGGCGGCGACCCGCGCGACCTGGGCATCAGCGTGCTCCGGGAGGACCCGGCCGCCGGCGCCAACACGAATCCCGACCCGGCGGCCGACCCGCTCTTCCACCCCCGCCCCGGCTACGACCCGTGGTACGAGCGGCAGACCTACACGCCCGACGGCCGGCAGATCGTCGTCACCCGCTACGAGGACTCACCGGCCGGGCGGATCCAGCGGATCTGGCTGGCCGACGCCGACGGCGCGAACCCGCACCCGATGAACCTCGCCGGGCGCGGCCCGCTCGACCGGGACACCGATCCGTCCGTCTCGCCGGACGGCCGCCTGATCGTGTTCAGCCGCAACACCCCCGGCACCGGCCAGGAACCGGGACGCCCCGGACGGATCCTGATCGCCGAGGTCTCCACGGGGACGATCGTCGGCACCGTCCGGCCGCCGGCCGGCCAGGAGGGCGCCTCCGACGGCCAGCCCTTCTGGTCCCCCGACGGCAAGCTGATCGTCTTCTCCCGGACCGCGGTGGTCAACGGGAACGCCGGCAACCTGCACCTGTGGACCGTGCCCGCCGACGACCTCACCCGGCAGAGCGACCTGAGCCGGACGAACTGCCCGGGCGCCTGCAACGTCATCGACGACAGTCCCGCGTTCTCACCCGACGGCCGGCGCATCGCCTTCAACCGCAAGGCCGGCGACGGCGGGAACAACCGGCAGGACGGCGTGCTCGTCACCTCGCCCACCGGCGGCGACTGCACGGTGGTCCTGCCCACCGGGCTCGACGGGGACAGGGCCGCCTGCACCCGCCCGCTGCCCGACACCTCCGACACCGGCCCGTTCCAGCCCCGCGACGTCGCCTGGACGGCGAACAGCGCCCAGCTGGTGCTCACCACCCGCCGCGCCCTGCCGCCGAACTCGCCGGAAGGACTGGCCCTCTACGACTTCGCCGCCCGCACGCTCACCCCGCTCGACCGGCGGCTGCCGGGCCGCCAGAAGGAGCCGGCCGTCCAGCAGTCCGTCGACCTGGCGCTCAGCGCGCCCGAGCGCACCCCCGCCGTCCCCGTCGACGGCGGCACCGACGTGACGATCACCGTCACCAACAAGGGCCCCGCGCCCTCGCCCGGCACCGTCCTCACGGCCTCGGTGCCGACCGGCGCCCGGCTCGGCGCGCTGACCACCCCGGTCGGCCGGTGCGACGCCGGGGCGCTGCGCTGCGACCTCGGCACCCTGGCGCCGCACGCGGTGGTGCGGGTGACCGCCCGTCTGATCGGCACCCGCAGCGGCACCCAGCCCTTCGGCTGGACCGTCACCGGGACGGTGGCCGACCCGAACCCCGAGGACGACTCCGCCCGGACCCTCCTGCCGGTACTGGACGCCCCGACGCCCTCACCGACCCCGACGCCGACGCCGACCCCGACGCCGACCGCTTCGGAGACCCCGACCCCGTCCGGCCTGTCTCTTATACACATCTCCGAGCCCACGAGACAGGCAGAAATCTCGTATGCCGTCTT
>NZ_JNWQ01000118.1 GCF_000716875.1 Streptomyces novaecaesareae
TGCTCATCCACCCCACGCCCAGGCCACACTCCCCACGACCACCCCGCATCCCCGCCACAACGACGGCGGGGGCGGCCAGGAATCCCCGGCCACCCCCACAACGTCAACCCCCGGCGCAACTACCGCCGCCGCCTCACCACCACGAACACCGCACCAGCCACCAACACCAACCCGGCCACCACGGCAGCCACGATCGGCAGCGCGCTACTCGAACCCGACGACACATCAGCCTTCGGCTGCACCGGCGGCGCACCCACCGCGACATCAGTCGGGCTCCCTGCCGGACTCGGCGCCGATGACACGGGCGCGGACGCACTCGCCGACGCCGACGGAGCCGCCGACGGCGTAGCCGCATCGGCCGGCAGCGGCGACACATCCGCCGGACCGGGGTCACCGGGGTCCGTCAGGGCAATACGCGGCCGAACCGCACCCCACCCCGCACCGTCCGTGCGGCCGTCCCCGCCGTTCGACCGGCCAGCGGTATTGATGAGCACCCGCAGAACCTGGTTTGCCGTCCAGTCCGGATGAACCGACCAGACCAGCGCGGCTGAAGCAGAAGCCAGGGCAGTCGCATCGGAGGTGCCATGGCCCTTGCAATAGCCGGTCGGACCTGGGCAAGGAGCAACCGTGTCCTTGCCCGGGGCGACAAGCGCAACCTGCGGTCCGCGCTCGGACTCGTCAGTCACGGTCCCGTTCTGGTCAACCGCACCGACACCGGCAACATTGGGAAGGCCGCCAGGATAGTCGATCTGGTTCCCCGACTGTGCCTCATTCCCTGCAGCGGCAAAGACCAGAACGCCCTTCGCCCTCGCGTTCGCGAGGATTTGATTCAGCTTGGCGACATCTCCTGGCAGAGTGGTCACCTTGTTGATCCCTTGGGAAATACTTACAACCTTGGCACCCTGGCCGACCGCGTAGTCGACAGATTGGCCAATCTGGTCGAGGAAGTCAGTGGAGACCACAGATCCGACAGAGCCGTTATTGATCTTCAGCGGGAGGATCCTGGCCCCGGGCGCCAATCCGTAGGCCCCCTTCCCTCCGTTGGCCTTCCCAGTTCCTGCGATGAGCCCGACCATCTGGGTGCCGTGTCCATCACCATAGGACCCCACGCCGCCCGAGCTGCCACTAAAGTCCTTGCCCGGCAGGAGCTGCCCCACCAGATCCGGGTGGTCCAGCTTGAACCCGCCGTCGATGACGGCGACCGTGATGCCCTGTCCTTTGGACACCTTCCACATCTCCGCTGCATGCATGGCGTCCAGATGCCACTGGTCAGCGCGGATCGATCCATCTGCAGTGGCCGGCATCATCGCAGCCCCCACCATGCACATACTCATGACCACGATCGCCACGAGCCGCCCAGCCCACATCCCGCGGCTCCCCACCCGATCCCCCCACCACACAAGAACGCTTGACCTACCTCGCGTACGGATTCTTCGCCGGCGGCGCCCCCCACAACGTCAACCCCCGGCGCAACTACCGCCGCCGCCGCACCACCACGAACACCGCACCAGCTACCAACACCAACCCGGCCACCACACCCGCCACGATCGGCACCGAGCTACTCGAACCCGACGGCACATCAGCCTTCGGCTGTACCGGCGGCGCCCCTACCGCGGCATCGGTCGGGCTCCCAGCCGGACTCGGCGCCGACGAGACGGGCGCGGACGCGCTCACCGAGGCCGACGGCGTAGCCGCATCAGCCGGCAGCGGCGACACATCCGCCGGACCGGGATCGCCCGGATCCGTCAGCGCAACACGCGGCCGGACCGCACCCCATCCCGCATCATCCGTCCGCTTGTCCCCACCGTTCGGCCTGCCCGCGGTGTTGATGAGCACCCGCAGAACCTGATTCGCCGTCCAGTCCTTGTGGACCGCCCAAACCAGCGCAGCCGAGGCGGAAGCCAGAGCAGTCGCATCGGATGTCCCATGGCCTGTGCAGTAACCAGAAGGAGCCGTGCAAGCCGAAATGGTGTCCTGGCCGGGAGCGACGAGCGCAACCTGCGGCCCGGTCTCAGACTCCTCCGTCACGGTTCCGTTCCGGTCCACCGCTCCAACTCCAACGACATTGGGGAGAGCGCCCGGGTACTCGACCAGATTCCCCGACTTCGCCGAATTTCCGACACTGGACACCACAAGAGCGCCCCTCGCCCTGGCAGCCGCGAGAATCCGGCTCAGCTTGACCACATCACCCGGAAGCGCCGTCACCGATGAAACGCCTTGCGAAATGCTGATGACCTTAGCCCCCTGGTCGACAGCGTAAGTGACGGCCTGGCCGATCTGATCAAGAAAGTCCGCCGTGACAGCAGTCCCCACGGATCCGTTATCGATCTTCAGTGGAAGGATCTTGGCATTCGGAGCGAGTCCGTACGCCCCGTTTCCCCCACGGCTCTTTCCCGTGCCCGCGATGAGACTGGCCATCATCGTGCCGTGTCCATCGCTGTAAGAACCCACGCCACCCGAGCTGCCGCTGAAGTCCTTGCCGGGTAGGAACTGCCCCACCAAATCCGGATGATCCAGCTTGAATCCGCCATCGATCACCGCGACGGTGACTCCTTCGCCCTTCGAGACCTTCCACATTTCAGGAGCATGCATGGCGTCGAGGTGCCATTGAGCCGCACGGATCGAATCGTCGGCAACCGCCGGCGCTGCGACCGGGCCGACCACGATTCCCGCTGCCAGAAGCGCCGCGGCAGCCACTCGCCAACGCACTCGCATGTCCGTCCGCCCCATCACAACTCCTCGTCAATCTGTCCACCGACCGGGGAGCGTGCCCCGAACAAGACTGCCCGGCCACTGGGAGAGCCCAGTGGCCGGGCAGTCGTTGCCGTCCTACTCAACCACGTCTGGGTTGCTGTGCGGCGTACCGCTGGTCCAGGTGTCCTCGTCCTCGTGGAGGTAGTCGGCCCGCTTGCGGCGGTCACGCTCGTTGCGCCCTCCATGGCCCGCCGCTCCGGGTGCCATCATGCCGTTCTGCCGGGACTGGGCACCGCCCTCCGCGGCTCCCGCCGCAGCCGCGCGGTTGCGCAGGCCCGTACCGCCGGGAGTGAACTCCCCGCCCGCGGCAGGCCCCTTGCGACCGCCGACCGTGCCACCGGTGGTCGAGGACAGACCCCGGCCACGCCCGCCACCACCGGAACCGACGGCTCCGCCGCCATGACCACCCATACCGGGCTGCATGCCCATGCCGTTGGGTCCGCCGGCCCGGCCACCACCCGGCCCCGCCTCGCGTCCGCCGAAGACCGTCCCGGTGGGAAGGCCCGGCGTGCCGCTCTTCCCGGGGATCTGGCCGCCACCGAACGGGGCCGTGCGGGGGCCGGAGCCACCGCCCTTGCCGGGCAGGTATCCACTGCCGCCGCCCTTGCTCTGCACCGAACCGCCACCGGGCCCGACCGGGAATCCGGAAACCGGGCCCCCACCGGGGATGCCGGGCCCACCGCCAGGCCCGTTGGGGCCGCTCGGGTAGACGGGAGTGGTGGTCGGCCCGCCAGTCGGCAGGGGACCGCCGCCGGGACCATACGGACCGGTCTGGGTCGGGAGCGTCGGCACGCTGTCGAGCCCGGTGCCCGGACGGTTGACCGGGTCCGACGGGTAGGACGGCGGGACAGAGGAGCCCGGGTCCTGCGGGTTGGGGGGAACCTGGCCGCCGCCGTGCGGAGGCGTGGGGGTGATGTGACCCGGGCCGGACGGCCCGGTGGAGCCCGATCCCGGGTCGTACGGCGTCACCGAACCGCCGCCATAGCTACCGCCGGACGGGGTGTAGCCACCACCGACGCTTCCACCGCTGGAACGCGGGCTCCGGAGGGAACCACCGGAGCCGCCCCCAGAGCTACCCCCACCCGTGTATTCCGACTCCCCGCCTCGGTTCCTCTGGGCATCAGGCGTCCCCGGCAGCGTCACGTCATCGGGAATCCCATTCAAGGTCGCCGTCGCCGCTGTGTACGCCTGGGCCAGGTTCTCCACCTGGTGGGCAGCTTCCTGCCGTTCCTTCTCGACCGTCGCCTTGGCCTGGTCGTACTCCGCCTTGCTCACCCAGCCGGAGCCCGGAACGGTCTTCATGTAATCGTCGACCGACTGACCGACGCCGAGTTTGGCCTCCACTCCAGGGGGCGTCTTCTGCCCCTCGTACTGAGCGACCTTACTCATCGCATCAGTGGGAAGCGGGGGCATCGCGACCTTGGCCGTGCTGAGTGCTTCACCGGCTTGGGTCATCGCACCACCAGCGGTCGACGAGTGCTGACCGATGATGTCCGCGGACTTGTACAGGTTGCCGACCCAGGTCTTGAAATTCTCAGCTGCCGGCCCCTCCCAGTGGACCTGGCCGAGGTGTGCCTGGAGGGCAGCACTGAGCTCCCCCAGTACGCGACCTGCGTCCTGGAGTTGAGTAGCCCGCTTCAACACCACATCGGGCATTGTCTTGTCGACCATCGCCCTGAGGGCGGGATGCTTCATGCCGTCGTACTTGGATTCGCCTGCCATGGCTTCTTCCCCGTTTCCCCGTGTGTCGCCCCTCGTTCCGCCGTCAGAGGCCCGCGTTGGACCTCGGCTTCGACCCGTTCGATCCCGCCGTCGGTGAGGTGACGCCCGCGTTCTTCGCGACCGCGTTCTGGTCGGCGGTCGTGTTGTCCTCGTTGGTCGTGTAGTTGCCCTGTGTCGCCGCGATTGCTTCCTGCATCGTCTGGATCTGCTTGACGAAGTCCTTGTGGAACTTGATGAGCTGGGTGTGGACCTTGCCGTAGGCGGTGGTCAGGGCCGTCGCCTCGTCGAACTTCGCGCTGGCGAAGTGCGCGGTCTCCACCTTCTGCTGTTCGAGCTTGTACGGCGCGGCCGCCGATCCCTCCATCGCGGCGAGCAGCGCCTCGACCTTGGCGGCGAAGTTGGAGAGCGTCTGCAGCTCCACCTTGACGTCCTGCTTGCCGAAGGCCGACACGAGGTCGCTGGCGCTGAAGTTCGTCTGCGCAGTGCTGACCATGGGAGCGATGTTGATCCCGCCCCAAGGCAATGGGATCTTCCCGTCCAGCATGAACGGCGTGTCGTCCGGAGCTGCCGGGGCGTTCGGATCAGTACCCGTGGGGCTGGACGACGGGGACGGGGCGGGCGCCGGGCTGGCCGAGGGGCTCGGCGTGGCGCTCGGGGACGGGCTGGGCGCGGGGCTCGGTGAGGGACTCGGGGACGGACTGGGCGTAGGAGTCCCCGATGGGCTCGGTGAGGGACTCGGGGACGGACTCGCCGAAGGACTTGCCGAAGGGGTCGGCGTCCCCGAACCAGATGCACTATTTCCTGCCACAGCAGTTCACCTCTCCCCCGTTCGGCCGGTTGCCGCCCCGGGGTGTCCCGGGGTGACTCCGTGCCGCAACACACCGTCAACTTCTGGGTATTGCCGTCGTCGTACCGTCTTGGTCGGCGTACCGCCCGCCCTGCGGGCGGTTTTCGCCTCCGTCATCGTAGCCACCACCTCTGTCGGACCGGCAGGGCCCATGGTCTGCCCGTACGCGATCGGTACGAACTTGACACGTACAACTCCCTCCCCCGGCCCCTGGGTAGACTGCCCTGGTACGCCCCATCTGCCGCGCAATGTCGCACAGCAGCGACCCAAGGCCGCAGAACGGACGTGACCGCATGAGTTCCCCCGACGCCGTTTCCTGGTGGGCCCGTGCCGTGCGGCCCGCGCGGCCGCCGTTGCCGTTGGCGCTGATGGCCCGGGCGGCGGTGGGGATGGCGGTGCCGTTGGCGGCGGGCCTGTCGGCGCACCGGCTGGATCTGGGGGTGTTCGCGGGCCTGGGTGCGATGCACGCGACGATGAACGACCGGGTCGAGCCGTCGCGGCTGCGGGCGGTCCGGATCGGGACGGCGGTGTTCGCCTCCGCGCTCGGCATGCTGATCGGTACGGCCCTCCAGCGCGCCGACGTGGACGGCCTCGCCCTCGGTGCGGCGTTGACGCTCACCGCGTTCGTGTCCGGCGCCTTGAGTGCGACGGGTCCGCGTGGTTCGGCGGCCGGGATGTTGCTGTTGGTGTCGGCGGCGCTGGGCAGTGGGATGCCGCTGCCGGACCCGTGGTGGGCGGCGGCGCCGATGATGCTCGCGGGCGCGGTGTTGGTGGTGCTGCTCGGGCTGCCCGCGGGCGTGCCGAAGCGGCCGGCCGCCGATCCGCGTGTCCGGGCGCTCGCCGCCGCGTACGACGCGCTGGGCCGTACCCTCGCCGATCTGGGCACCTCGCGGGCCGCCGGCTCGCGCCAGGTGCTGACGGCCCGCCTGAACCAGCTCCAGGACCTTCTCCCGAACCAGAGCCGCAGCCGGCGCAGGAGCCGAAACCCGAGCCGGAACCCGAACGAAGGCCCGAGCCGGAACCCGAACGAAGGCCCGAGCCGGAGCCGCCACACCGAGCCCCGCACGCGCCGGATGTACGAGGCCGCCCTCGCCGCCACCGAGGCGGCGACGGGCCTGCTGTGGGCCCGTCGCGCCGTCCCGCCCGAGGTGGCCGGGGTGCCGGCCCGTCTGGCGGCCGCCGTACGGCGGGGCGGCGGCGAGGTCGTCGTGCCCGACTGGCAGCCGGACACGCCCTCGCGGCAGGCCCTGGACGTGGCGCTGCGCGCCGCCGCCGACACGGTGGCCGGCCGGGACGCGCAACTCGGCACGGCGCCCGCTCCGCCGCCCGACCCCTGGCGGCTGCGGGTGCGGCTGCTGTCGGGGGGCTCGGTCCGGTACGGGCTGCGCGTGGCGCTGTGCATCGCGGTCGGCTCGGCGGTCACCGCCAACTTCCCGCTCAGCAAGAGCTACTGGGTGCCGATGACGATCGCCTTCGTGCTCAAGCCGGACCTCGGCTCGGTGTTCCTGCGCGCGGTGAGCCGCTCGATCGGCACGGTGCTCGGGGTGGTCGTCACGGCGGCGCTGCTGGTGCTGACCACCGAGCACTGGGCGCTGACGGCGGTCGCCGCGCTGTGTGTGGCCCTGCTCCCGTACGCCACGGCGGCGCACTACGGGTTGAACACCGTCGTGATGACGCCGATGGCGCTGGTCCTGCTCCAGCTGGGCGGCCAGAGCAGTGCGGCGGAGTTCTGGCCCCGGGTCCTGGACACCGTTCTGGCCAGCGCGATCGTGCTGCTCTTCGGCTATCTGCTGTGGCCCGAGCGGCCGCGGCACCGGATCGAGCCCCGGCTGGTCGATGCGACGAGGGCGCTGCGGGCCTACCTGGACGCCGTCACCGCCGTCCCGGGCCCCGCCGGCGCCCACCGCGCCGACCGCGCCGAGGTGTGGCTGCGCCGTACCGCCTACCGTTCGCTGGCGGACGCCCGCCAGGAGGTGCGGCAGGGCCTGGCCGAGCCGCCGCCGACGGGCCGGCTGGCGGAGCAGTGGCTGCCGGCGACGGCGGCGTTGGAGCGGCTGGGCGGCGCGGTGGCGGCGTTCGCGGCGCAGATCCGGTACGGCGGCCGGGTGCCGGACCCCGACGAGGTCGACCGGGTCCGCCGCGCGCTGGACGAGCTGACCGCCGCCGCCCGCGCGCACCGCCCACCGACCACGCCACCCGCCGCGACCACGCCACCCGCCCCGACGGACCGTCCGACCAAGCCGACCGAGCCGCCGGAGCCGCACGACCCCACGCGCAGCGCGCTGGGCCGTGCGGCGGACGAACTCGAAGCGCTCCTCACGAACAGCTGACGGCCGGCCGCCCCGACGGCTCAGACCTGCTCGGCCAGCTCCAGCCAGCCCATCTCCAGCTCCTCCTTCTCCTCCCGGACCGCGCGCAGCTGCGCGTCCAGCTCCGCGACCTTGGAGAAGTCGGCGGCGTGCTCGGCGAGTTGGGCGTGCAGCTTGGACTCCTTCTCGTCCAGCTTGGCGATCTGCCGCTCCAGCTTCTGCATCTCCTTCTTCGCCGCCCGCAGGTCCCCGCCGGACAGTCCGGACGCGGCGGGGGCGCCCTCGGCCGCCGAGACGGCGGCGGCCGCAGAGGCAGCGGAGGCGGCAGCGGAGGCCATCCGGGCCCGTCGCTCCAGGTACTCGTCGACGCCGTTCGGCAGCATCCGCATCTTCTTGTCGCCGAGCAGCGCGTGGACGACGTCCGTGGTGCGCTCGATGAAGAAGCGGTCGTGGCTGATGACGACCATCGAGCCGGGCCAGCCGTCGAGCAGGTCCTCCAGCTGGTTGAGCGTCTCGATGTCCAGGTCGTTCGTCGGCTCGTCCAGGAACAGCACGTTGGGCTCGTCCATCAGCAGCCGCAGCAGCTGGAGGCGGCGGCGCTCGCCACCGGAGAGGTCGCCGACCGGCGTCCACTGCTTGTCCTTGCCGAAGCCGAACTGCTCGCACAGCTGGCCGGCGCTCATCTCGCGGCCCTTGCCGAGGTCGACGCGCGAGCGGACCTGCTCGACGGCCTGCAGCACCCGGGTCTCCGGGTCCAGTTCGGCGATCTCCTGCGACAGGTAAGCGAGCCGTACGGTCTTGCCGACCTTGATGATGCCGGAGGCGGGCTGCACGTCGCCCTCGCTCGCGTACGCGTCGCGCAGGGCGCGCAGCAGCGAGGTCTTGCCGGCGCCGTTGACGCCGAGCAGGCCGATCCGGTCGCCGGGGCCGAGCTGCCAGGTGAGGTTCTCCAGGAGCAGCTTGGGGCCGGCCTTGACGGTCACGCCCTCCAGCTCGAAGACGGTCCTGCCCAGCCGGGCGTTGGCGAACTTCATCAGTTCGGACTTGTCGCGCGGCTCCGGCACGTCGGCGATCAGCGCGTTGGCGGCCTCGATGCGGTAGCGCGGCTTGGAGGTGCGGGCGGGGGCGCCGCGGCGCAGCCAGGCGAGTTCCTTGCGGGCCAGGTTCTGGCGCTTCTGCTCTTCGACGGCTTCGATCCGGGAGCGCTCGGCGCGGGCGAAGACGTAGTCGGAGTAGCCGCCCTCGTACTCGTGGACGGCACCGTTCTGGACGTCCCACATCCGGGTGCAGACCTGGTCGAGGAACCAGCGGTCGTGGGTGACGCAGACCAGCGCGGAGCGGCGCTTCTGGAGGTGCTGGGCGAGCCAGTTGATGCCCTCGACGTCGAGGTGGTTGGTGGGCTCGTCCAGGATGATCAGGTCGGGCGAGCCGAGCAGCAGCTTGGCGAGGGCGATCCGGCGGCGCTCGCCACCGGAGAGCGGGCCGATGACGGTGTCGAGGCCGTCGGCGAAGCCGGGGAGGTCGAGGCCGCCGAAGAGGCCTTCGATGATGTCGCGGATGCGGGCGTCGCCGAGCCACTCGTGGTCGGCCCGGTCGGCGATCACCTCGTGCCGGATGGTGGCGTTCGGGTCGAGCGAGTCGTGCTGGGTGAGGACGGCCGGCTGCAGGTTGCCGCTCCAGGTGATCCGGCCGCGGTCGGGGTCCTCCAGCTTGGCGAGCATCCGGATCAGGGTGGTCTTGCCGTCGCCGTTGCGTCCGACGACTCCGATCCGGTCGCCTTCGCTGACGCCGAGGCTGACCGCGTCCAGCAGGGTGCGGGTGCCGTAGACCTTCGTGACGGACTCGATGGTGGCGAGGTTGACGGCCACGTGTGCTGCGCTCCTGGGATCGGCGGTCGCGGGGGCGGACGACCGCCCCTGTCTCGGGGACACCCCGATCTCCCCAGCCTAATGGGCCCGCGACGACAGCCTCACCGCGCTACGACGACAGCCTCACCGCGCTCCTGGGAGCGGTACCACCGCCGGGAGCACCACACCGCCACGGACAGCACCACGCCGCCGCGAGCAGCTGCCCCGCCTACGCCACGACCGAGGCCCCCGCCACCGGCCCGTACGTGACGTACGCCGTCCGGCAGGTGCCGGAGGCCCGCAGCGCCTCGGCGACGGCGTCGGCCGCGTCGGCGTCCTTGGCGAGGAAGGCGCAGG
Organism: Streptomyces novaecaesareae; assembly: GCF_000716875.1. Classification (GTDB taxonomy): domain Bacteria; phylum Actinomycetota; class Actinomycetes; order Streptomycetales; family Streptomycetaceae; genus Kitasatospora; species Kitasatospora novaecaesareae. The sequence continues at coordinate 9,837 of NZ_JNWQ01000118.1, forward strand.
TCGGCCCGGAGCCGGAGACGAGTGCTCCGAGCGCGCCCGCCTCGGTGCCGGCCTGCAGGGTGGCCGCGAGCGCGGGGCGCAGCGAGAGGGCGGCGGACTGGAGGTCGTTGGCGAGCGCGGCGGCGAGGGCGACGGCGTCGCCTCCGGCGAGGGCGGCGAGCAGTGCCGGGTCGGCGTCGGGGGTGGTGATGTCGGTGTCGCTGGAGCCGGTGCCGGCCTCCTCGCGCAGCCGGTCGCACTCGCGGAAGACGGCGGGGGTGGACAGGCCGCCGTCGGCGACCGCGAAGACCCAGTGGAAGGTGCCGTCGACGGCCAGCGGCTCCAGGATCTCGCCGCGGCCGCGGCCCAGCGCGACGCCGCCGAGCAGGGCGAACGGCACGTCCGACCCGAGTTCCGCGGCGAGCTCCAGCAGGGTGTCGAACGGGGTGTCGAGCTGCCACAGCGCGTCGCAGGCGACCAGCGCCGCCGCGCCGTCGGCGCTGCCGCCGGCCATGCCGCCGGCCACCGGGATGGCCTTGGCGATGTGCAGGTGCACGCCGGGGTCGGCGATGCCGTGGTGGGCGGCGAGCAGCCGGGCGGCGCGGGCGGCGAGGTTGCTGTCGTCGAGCGGGACGACGGCGGCGTCCGGTCCGGTGCAGGAGAGCGTGACGCCCTCCGCTTCCGTCGCGGTGACCTCGTCACCGAGGGCGACGGCGAAGAAGACGTTGGCCAGGTCGTGGAAGCCGTCGGCGCGCAGGCCGCCGACTCCGAGCCGGACGTTGACCTTGGCCGGGACCCGTACGGTGATCACGCGCTGTCCTTCGCGGGCTTGTGCTCGGCGATCGCGGCGAACTGTTCCACCGTCAGCATCTCGCCGCGCAGCTTGTGGTCGATCCCGGCGGCCGCGAGGGCCTGCTCGGCGCCGGCGGGGGAGCCGGCCCAGCCGGCCAGCGCGGCGCGCAGGGTCTTGCGCCGCTGGGCGAACGCGGCGTCGACCACCGCGAACACCTCCTCGCGGCTGGCGGTGGTCTTCGGCGGCTCGCGGCGGATCAGCGAGACCAGTCCGGAGTCGACGTTGGGGGCGGGCCAGAACACGTTCCGCCCGATGGCGCCGGCCCGCTTCACGTCGGCGTACCAGTTGGCCTTGACCGACGGGACGCCGTACACCTTGTTGCCCGGCTTGGCGGCGAGCCGGTCGGCGACCTCGCTCTGCACCATCACCAGGGTCCGCTCGATGCTGGGGAAGGTCGCCAGCATGTGCAGCAGGACGGGCACGGCCACGTTGTACGGGAGGTTGGCGACCAGCGCGGTGGGGGCCGGCCCGGGCAGCTCGGTGACCTCCATGGCGTCGCTGAACACCAGGTCGAAGGAGTCCGCCTTGCCGGGCATCCGGGCCGCGACGGTGTCCGGCAGGTGCTGCGCCAGCACCGGGTCGATCTCGACGGCGGTGACGTGCCTGGCCACCTCCAGCAGCGCGAGCGTCAGCGATCCGAGGCCGGGCCCGACCTCGACGACCGCGTCCGCACCGGTCACCCCGCCCGCCCGGACGATCCGCCGCACGGTGTTGCCGTCGATGACGAAGTTCTGTCCACGCTGCTTGGTCGGCTTCACGCCGAACGCGGCCGCCAGTTCCCGGATGTCGGCGGCGCCCAGCAGGTGGCTGTCAGGGGTGGGGTCGGTGGTGCTCACGCGCCAAGGATACGGGCGCGATCCGTTCGCCCGGATCAGTACCGACGGCCCGGGCCGTGTTCCGCGCGTCAGTACCCGAAGGCCTGGGCCGTGTTCCGCGCGATGGCCGCCGACAGCTCGTCCTCGTGCAGCCCCAGGGTCGCGGCCATCGAGCGCACCGTGACCGGGATCAGGTACGGGGCGTTGGGCCGGCCCCGGTAGGGGTGCGGGGTGAGGAAGGGGGCGTCGGTCTCGACCAGGATCCGGTCGAGCGGGGTGGCGAGCAGGGCGTCCCGCAGCGGCTGGTTGGCCTTGAAGGTGACCGGGCCGGCGAAGGAGAGGTACCAGCCGTGGTCGGCGCAGGTCTTGGCCATCGCGGCGTCGCCGGAGTAGCAGTGGAAGACGGTGCGTTCCGGGGCGCCTTCCTCCAGCAGGACGGCGATGACGTCGTCGTGGGCGTCCCGGTCGTGGATGACCAGGGCCTTGCCGTGCCGCTTGGCCATCTCGATGTGGCGGCGGAACGACTCCTTCTGGATCTCGACGCCTTCGGGCCCGGTCCGGAAGTAGTCGAGCCCGGTCTCGCCGACGGCGAGGACCTGCGGCAGGGCGGCGAGCCGGTCGATCTCGGCGAGCGCTTCGTCCAGCGCGGCGGCGCCGCCGGCCTTGCGCTGCTGCCCGGACCAGCCGTCCGCGTCGCCGAGGAAGATCCGCGGCGCCTCGTTCGGGTGCAGGGCGACGGCCGCGTGCACCTGCTCGTACCGGGCCGCCAGCTCGGCGGCCCAGCGCGAACCGGGCACGTCGCAGCCCACCTGGACGACGGTGGTGACGCCGACCGACGCGGCCCGGGCGAGGCCCTCGGCCGGGGTGCCGGACTGCATGTCGAGGTGGGTGTGCGAGTCGGCCACCGCCACTGCCAGGGGTTCCGGCAGCGGCGGCGGGGTCGACCGGTCGTCGTCCTTGGCGGCCATCAGGCGGCGGGCTTCTCTTCGAGGCGCGGGAAGAGGATCTCGCCCTTGGTGACGGTGGCCCCGACGGGCAGCCGGCCCCAGTCGGCGACGGTGGCGATGGTCTGCGCGGACAGCGCGCCCAGCCCGGCCTCGGCGCCCAGGGAGGCCCACAGCTTCTCGGCGGTGGACGGCATCACCGGGTTGAGCAGGACGGCGGTGGCGCGCAGCGACTCTGCGGCGGTGTAGAGGATGGTCGCGAGGCGCGCCCGGCCCTCGTCCGAGCCGCCATCTCCGAATGCAGTCTTGGCGACCTTCCAGGGCTCCTGCTCGGTGATGTAGCCGTTGACCTGCTTGACGAACTCGAAGATCGCCGCGAGGCCGCCGGCGAAGTCCAGCTCCTCGCCGATCTTCCGGTCGGCCGCCTCGACGGCCTTGGCCAGCCCGTCCTTCAGGGCCTGCTCGGCCTCGCCGTCCGACGCGGAGGCCGGCAGCACGCCGCCGAAGTACTTGCCGACCATCGCGGCGGCGCGGGAGGCGAGGTTGCCGAAGTCGTTGGCGAGCTCGGAGGTGTAGCGGGCGCTGAAGTCCTCCCAGGAGAACGAGCCGTCCGTGCCGAACGGGATCGCCCGCAGGAAGTAGTAGCGGTACGCGTCGACGCCGAAGTGCGAGGTCAGGTCGGTGGGCGCGATGCCGGTCAGGTTGGACTTGGACATCTTCTCGCCGCCGACCATCAGCCAGCCGTTGGCGACGACCCGCTTGGGCAGCGGCAGCCCGGCGGCCATCAGCATGGCGGGCCAGATGACGGCGTGGAACCGCAGGATGTCCTTGCCGACGAGGTGGACGGAAGCGGGCCACAGCTCGGCGAAGCGCTCCGGGTCGCTGCCGTAGCCGGCCGCGGTGATGTAGTTCTGCAGCGCGTCGACCCACACGTACAGGACGTGCTTCTCGTCCCAGGGCAGCGGCACGCCCCAGTTGAAGGTGGAGCGGGAGATCGAGAGGTCCTTCAGGTCCTGCTCGACGAAGCGCAGCACCTCGTTGCGGGCCGAGGCGGGCTGGATGAAGTCCGGGTTCGCGGCGTAGAACTCCAGCAGCTTGGGGCCGTAGGCGGAGAGGCGGAAGAAGTAGTTCTCCTCCTCCAGCCACTCGACGGGCTTCTTGTGGACGGCGCAGAGCTTCTCGCCCTCGGTGGCGCCGTCCAGCAGGTCGCCGGGGAGCTTGTACTCCTCGCAGCCGACGCAGTACGGGCCGGAGTAGCCGCCCTTGTAGATCTCGCCCTTGTCGTACAGGTCCTGGACGAACTCCTGGACCCGGTCGGTGTGCCGCTGCTGGGTGGTGCGGATGAAGTCGTCGTTGGCGATCTCCAGGTGCTCCCAGAGGGGCTTCCACTCCTCCTCGACCAGCTTGTCGCACCACTCCTGCGGGCTGACGCCGTTCGCCTCGGCGGTCCGCATGATCTTCTGGCCGTGCTCGTCGGTGCCGGTCAGGTACCACACCTTCTCGCCGCGCTGGCGGTGCCAGCGGGTGAGGACGTCGCCCGCCACGGTGGTGTACGCGTGGCCCAGGTGCGGGCGATCGTTGACGTAGTAGATCGGGGTGGAAACGTAGTACGCCGGGGCGTTCGCCCCGGTGGTGCTGTGGTCTGCAGTGGCCGCCATGGTCGGAAAGCTTAGTCGGGCACGCGGGCCGCCCTCGACCGAGTTGTTCCCCGGCCGGGGGCGGTCCGTCCCGCGTCCTGCGGTGCCGGCCCTGCGACCGCCGGTACCGGCCCGACGGCAGCGGCCGTCAGCCCAGCAGCCGCGACCAGAACCGGGCCCAGCGTCCGCGCGGCTCGGCGGGCCCGGCCGCCGGGGCCGCTCCGGCCGGCTCGGCGTGCGCCGGGTAGCCGGGGGCGTGCTGCCAGGGCTGGTCGGCGACGGCGACCCGGCCCTCGCGCATGATCCGGACGGTGTGGCCACCGCACCCCGGGCAGGTCGGCTTGAGCAGCGGGGACGGCACCCGGACGCCGTTGGCGTGGTACTCGAACACGACGTGCCCGTCGTTGGCCACGTGGTGCTCGATGTCGTACGCCTGCTCCCACCCGTACCCGCAGCGCAGGCACGCGAAGGAGTAGGCCTCCCGTACGGTCTCGACGGGAGTGTGCGCCCGCCCGGCGAGGCCGGCGGTGCTCAGTGCGCTGCCATTGCGGGGGCTACCGATCGTCTCGCTCATAGCCGTCTCCCAGCGCCCGCCGGGCGCTCGCCCGGCTGGGTCTTTCCCTTTCAGGAAATGCCCGGACCGCCTCGGCCGATGCCGCACTTGTGAAGACTTGGATGCGGATTGGGAAGCCCTATACGAAGGGCCTCCCGGGAGCCGAAAACCGCGACCGAAACTTCAGCTCAGCGGGCGTTTACCGGGGCCTTCCCTCAAAGGTACGACGCCCGGTGCGCGGCGCAACCCCCGGAATTCACGCCCTCCCGGGGCCCCCGACCGAGCCCCCGCCCGGGCCGTCCTTCAGCCCCTCCTTCTTGGCCGCCACGACAGCGTCGAAGACCTCCCGCTTGGGCAGCGAGAGTTCCACCGCGACGGCCGCGATGGCCTCCTTGCGCCGTTCCCCGGCCTCCTCGCGCAGGGCGACCAGCCGGGCCAGCTCGGCCGGGGTCAGCTCCTGCGGCGCGGCCGGCGGGGCGCCCGCGACGACGACGGTGATCTCGCCCTTGACGCCCTCGGCCGCCCAGGCGGCCAGTTCGCCGATCGGCCCGCGCTTGACCTCCTCGTAGGTCTTGGTGAGCTCGCGGCAGACGGCGGCCGGGCGTTCCGGCCCGAAGGCCTCGGCCATCGCGGTCAGGGCCTCGGCGATCCGGTGCGGCGCCTCGAAGAAGACCATGGTGCGCGGTTCGGCGGCGATCGAGGCGAGCTGCCGCGCGCGGTCACCGGTCTTGCGCGGCAGGAAGCCCTCGAAGGTGAAGCGGTCGACCGGCAGGCCGGACAGGGCGAGCGCGGTGAGCACCGCGGACGGCCCGGGCACCGCGGTGACCTTGACCTCGGCCTCGACGGCCGCGGCGACCAGCCGGTAGCCGGGGTCGGACACCGAGGGCATGCCGGCGTCGGTGACCAGCAGCACCCGGGCGCCGCCGAGCAGCGCCTCGACCAGTTCGGGGGTGCGGCCGACCTCGTTGCCCTCGAAGTACGAGACCACGCGTCCGGCCGGGGTCACCCCGAGGGCCTGGGTGAGCCGGCGCAGCCGCCGGGTGTCCTCGGCCGCGATCACGTCCGCCGTGGCCAGTTCGTGGATCAGCCTGGGCGGGGCGTCCGAGACGTCGCCGATGGGGGTGCCTGCGAGAACGAGTACTCCTGTCACGGGCCCCATCCTTCCAGCTACCGGGGGCGCGGGGCTTTTGGTGACGATTCGGGCAGCTTCCGAGGGAGCGGACGCGCGTACGAAGAGCGCCCCTACGATGTGGCGGATGAACGGCGACACGGCGGCGCAGACGCCCACTGGTACGGACCACTCCGCGCGGGGCGGCGCCGGCCTGCCGTCTCCCCGCCCGCCGGAGCCCGCCGTCGCCCCCGCCCCCGCCGCCCCCGCCGCCCCTGCGGCCCCCGGCTGGCGCGAGCGCCTGGCCCGCCACGGCTACGT
>NZ_JNWQ01000119.1 GCF_000716875.1 Streptomyces novaecaesareae
GGGCTGGGCGGGTTCAGGGCGGACTCCAGGGCTCGGGGACAGGGGGACGGACCGGGGGCGGGCCGGGCCGGCGCTCGGCCGGTCAGCGCGCGGGCGGCCCGACGGCGACGCTCTGCACGGTGAAGTGCTCCAGCATCGGGGCGCAGGAGCGGCACGGCGGGGCGTGGGTGCCGTGCGCCGGATCGCCCTCCTCGCGGATCCGTACGGTCGTCATCCGGGAGCCCTTGAGCGCCTTGCGGGCCTCGTGCAGGGTCATCGGCTTGCGGGCGGCGCGCTTGGAGCGCCGGCCGTCGACCGTCGTCAGGTACTGGGAGAGCAGGACGGCCTCCGGGCAGCGGCCGGTGAACCGCTCGCGGGCCTCCGTCGGCAGGGCGTCCAGGAAGTCCGTGACCAGGCCGTGCAGCACCGGGCGACGGGCGTCCTTGTCGCCCGCCAGGGTGTGCACCTCGCCGCCCTTGAGCGACAGCGCGGCGGCGACGGCGGGCAGCAGGCTGTCGCGGTGGTGGCGCAGCACTGGTGGGTCCGCCGGCTCACCGGTGGTCATCCGTCGTCCTCCTCCTCGTTACCCGGCGTCGGCCGGAGTGGCCCGGCCGGTCCTGGGCAAGCCTGTCAAACGACACCGACATCCGTACAACCGGGGTGCGGGCGTGGCGGATACCGGGCGGACCGACCGGACGGAGCGGCCGGGCGCCACCCGGGCGCCACCCGGGCGCCAACCGATGCTGGCCGAATGCGCGCCCGCTCGTCATGACTTGTCCACTGATTTACCGAAACCGCCCCCGGGTCGCGGCCGCGGCCGGTACCGTCCCGGCAGCGAGCCGCCGGGACGGGGCAGGCCGCCGGGGCAGTGGTGGCGGGGCCGACTCCGGTGCCCGCGACGGACGTTGAGGCCACCGGGACGGGCCCGCCGCCCGCCGCCCGCCGGCGGGCGGCGGTGAGGTGCGGGGCCTGTGCGGGGCCTGTGCAGGGGCTCTCCCGGGGCTCTCCCGAAGGGTTCTCCCCAGGACCGGGGGTTGAACACAGGCCCTAGGCTGGTGCCCAGCAAGCACCGAGTATTTGCAGCAGCCAGTGGGGGCTCCCAGATGACGACAGGTCGGCCCGGCGTCGCCGCCGCACCGAACGCGGCGTACGCAGGCCAGGTGGTGCAGTTCCCGGACCCGGTCCGCGCGGAGCGGCACCCCGCCGGGGTCAGCGTGGACGAGTACGGCTACCCGGACTTCGGTCCCTACGCCGCCGCCGCGGCCGAGGTCGCCGACCCGCCGGAGGGCTTCGGCGTGGACGAACTGCGGCTGACCGACTACGTCTCGGCCAACGCCGCGCTCTACACCCAGGGCCACCCGCTCTGGGCCGACCTGGAGACCGCGGTCGCCACCCCGCCCGGCTGGACCTGGCACCACGCGGTCGGCCGGGCCGCCCCCGGCTGGCGGCGGATGGAACTCGTCCCGGTCGAGGTCAAGGCCCTGCTGCGGCACCACGGCGGCCTGGCCACGTCCTCCGCCGACCACACCCGCCGTGGCACCCGCCCGCTGCAGGAGCGCCGGCCCGTCCACTTCTCGCTGGCCCGGGACGGCGGCGACCCGATCGGCGTCCCCGAGGACCTGGTGCAGCGCGCCGAGGAGCGCCTCGGCTACCGGCTGCCCGGCGCCTACCGCACCTTCCTCAAGCTGGGCGGCGGCCGCGCCCCGGTCGGGGTGGCCCTGGACACCGAACTCGGCCTGCTGCTCGATCAGCCGTTCCTGACCCTCAGCGAGGAGTACGGCACCGAGGACGTCGTGTACGCCAACAAGTGCCTGCGCGACCACCTCACCAAGGACTACCTGGGCATCGCCTACGCGCAGGGCGGCCTCGTCGCGCTCAAGGTGCGCGGCGACCGGGCCGGCTCGGTCTGGTTCCACCTGTACGACGACGCCCGCGACTCCGGCGGCCCGGAGGCCCCGGAGGACCGCTGCGCCCGGCTGCTGCTGCCCTGCGGCGAGGACTTCGACGCCTTCCTGCTGCGGCTGGCGGGCAGCCCGCCGGAGCTGGAGACGGTCGCGGAGCTGATGGTGGACGGCGGGTTCGCCCGGGCCGTCCCGGTGGGCTGATGCGCGCGGCGGTGGTGCCGGTGGGCGCGGTGGTGCTGGTGGAACGGGGGACGACGAGGATGCGGACAGGGGTGAACCGGGCGTGGTGACGTACGCGCAGGCGCAGGAGCTCGCCGAGGAGTGGATCAACGGCGGTGTGCCGCGCGCGCAGCAGCGCGAGGTGCGGGTCCGGGAGTTCGACCTGGGCTTCGTCTGCTGGGCGGTGGCGCCCGGGGACGGGGCCGCCGGTCCTGGCGGCGTTCCCGGCGGTGGCCCGGGCGGCGGTGCGGAGGGTTCGAGCGGCTCGGGTGAGGCGCGGCTGGTGATCGCCCGCGACTCGGGGGCCAGCACGCTCTGGCCGGCGCTGCCCGTCAACGAGGTGGTCCGGCAGTACGAGGAGGTCTACGGGCGGCCGGTCGCGGCCAACCCTGCCGGGGCGGCGAAGCCCGCGCCGGGGCCGGTGGAGGCGACCTCCTTCCTGCTCAGCCCGCCGCAGTGGCTGCAGGAGGCGGGGGCCGCGGCGATCGCGGCGGAGGCGGAGCGGCTGGGGGGCGGCTCGGCCGGCCCGCAGGCCGCCGCGCCCGACTCGGCGCTCGCGCCGACCGAGGAGTTGCCCGGCCCGGCGGCGCTCGCGCCGACCGAGGAGTTGCCCGGCCCGGCGGCGCTCGCGGCCACCGAGGAGCTGCCCGGCCCGGCGGCGCTCGCGGCCACCGAGGAGCTGCCCGGCCGCGCGGCGCCCGCGGCCGCGGTGCTGACCGAGCCGCCGGTGTCCGACCGGCCCGCCGGGGACGCGCCGACGATGCTCGCCCCGCCGCCGAGCCAGGACGGGCCGTTCGTCGTGCCACCGCAGCCGCAGCCGCAGCCGCAGCCGCAGGCCGCCGTGCCGCTGCCGCCGCCGGCCGCGCCCGTCGCGCCCGCTGTGCCTCCGGTCGGTGCCGAGGCGGCGACCGTGCTGATGCCCGAGGGTCTGCGGACCAGCGGCGCGGACCTGCCCGACGCGCCCGCGCCGGTCGGTGCCGAGGCCGCGACCATGCTGATGCCGCCGGGCAGCGGCGGGTACGGCATGCCCCCGGTCCCGCCGTCCGCCGTCCCACCCGTGGCGGCCCAGCCCCCGTTCGCACCGCCGGCCGCACCGCCGGCCCAGGCTCCCGTGCCCGGCCCGGCCGTCGAGCCGGCGCCGACGCTGCTCGCACCGCCGGACGCCATGCCCGGGCTGATGGGCCTGCCCGGCGCTCCGGCGACGCCGCCCGGTGCGCCGGTGGAGCACGCGCCGACGATGCTGGCCCCGCCCGGTGGCGTGCCCGGTCTCGGCGGTCTGCCGGGCGCTCCGGCGACGCCGCCCGGTGCGCCGGTGGAGCACGCGCCGACGATGCTGGCCCCGCCCGGCGGAGTACCCGGCCTCGGCGGCCTGCCCGGCGCCCCCGCCACCCCGGCCGCGGAGCCGCCCGCCGCCGGTGCGCCGCAGGGCGGGCTCGGCCGTGCTCCGGCTTCGGCTCCGCCGCCGCCCCCGCCGGCCGCGCTGCGCGGCGGCCCGGCCGGTTCGCCCGGCGCGGGCGCCGCCCCGGCCGGGTTGGGCCGCAACGCCGGCTCCGCCCCGCCGCCGCCCCCGCCCGCCGGGCTGAAGCACACCGCGGGCACCGGCACGCCGTCCGGCGCCCCCGGTGGCCGCGGAGCCGGGTCGGCCCCGCCGCCCCCGCCCCCGGCGGGCCTGCGCGGCGCCGAGGCGCCCGCCCCCCAGGGCACGCCGTCCGGCGGCACGCCCGCGGCCGGGTCGGCGTACGAGGCGACGCAGCTGGCGAGCGCGATCGACCCGGCGCTGCTGGGCGGCCCGGCGGACCCCGGCACCCCGCCGTCCGGCGGCCCCGCCGTTCCGCCGCCGCCCGGCGGTCCGGCGGCCCCCGCGGCGCCCGCGGCCGGCTACGGCTACCCGAACGCGGGCGGCGCCGCCGGGGTCGTCCCCCCGGCGGCGGTGACCGGTTCGCCGCAGCCCGCGCCGGTGCCCCCCGGGGTGCCCGCGGTCGGCCCGGGCTACTTCGCCGCGCTCAGCTACCGGGGCCCGGACGGCTCGGAGCAGAAGCTGCTGCACCGCAGCGAGCCCGGCACCCCGCACCCGGAGTGGAAGATCCTGCAGGACCTGCGCCGGCTCAACGTGCCGCCGGAGCAGGTGCTGGAGCTCTACACCGAGCTGGAGTCCTGCGATCTGCCGGGCGGCTACTGCAACCGCATGATCGCCGCGTCCTGGCCGAACGTGCGGCTCACCCACACCGCCCCGTACGGCCGTGACCACGCATCCCGGCAGGCCGGGATGGCCGAGCTGCTGGACCACCTGGACGAGCTGCACCAGCTGGCCTCCGGTGCCCAGCGGGTCCGCCCGTTCCGGGTGCCGCCGCCCGCGCCCGGGACGGTCCAGGCGCTGCCGCCGCTCCCGCCGCAGCAGCTCGCCCAGGAGGTCGGCGCCGCCTTCGGGCAGAACCTGTTCCGCTACGAGCAGCGCGCCGTCTCCCGCCAGGGCGTGCCGGAGCCGGTGTCCCAGACCCTGATGTGGGCCGGGCTGCCGCGTGACTTCGGGCCGTTCTTCTGGGCGCAGGCGCAGGAGGGCCGTCCGATCCCGACGCTCGCCGAGCTGGCCGCCGAGCGCGGCCTGGCCGGCGGCCCGGACTTCGGCGGCTACCTGGTGCTGGGCAACGACTACGGCCGGCAGCTGTGCGTCCAGTACGGCACCGCGAACGTGGTCGCCGTGGACATCGATGGAACCGCCCAGCCGCCCCGGTTCGTCAACAGCGGTGTACCGGAGTTCGTCCGCGCGCTGGCCCTGCTGGGCCGGATGTGGCGGCTGCGGTACGGGCTGACGCCGGACCAGGCCGGTCGCTGGACGACCGACTTCCAGGCCCAGCTCGCCGCGATCGACCCGGCGGCCCTGCAGAACGCGGACACCTGGTGGGCCGTGCTGCTGGAGCAGTTCTGGGACGGTCTGCTGTAGCGGACCGTCGTGGATCCTCGCAGGTGAGGAGGGGTCGTTCCGGTGTCCGGGACGGCCCCTCCGGTGTGCCGCCGTGGCTGTGCCTCGTTGGGGTTTCGCCCAGATCTGCGCAAAATAGGTCAAGAGGATGGGGCTAGTCGTCCGGTCCTCGACGTATTCAGGTCCGTACGACGGCCGAATCCGGCCCCCGGCTCCGAACCGGTTCCGGATCCGGCCGTTCCGTCCGATCATGGGCTCCGCAGCCCGCGAGAACGAGGGGAAGAGCCCATGAGCGACGCCGTCCCCCAGCACGGCTTCACCCAGGCCCGGCGTGGTTACGCGCCCGATCAGGTCGAGCGGGCCCTCGCCGCGCTCACCGCGCAGCGCGACGAGGCGTGGGAACGGTTGAGCGTCCTCGGCGCCGGGATCCGGCAGATGGAGGCCCGGCTGGACGACATCCGCCGGGCCGCCGAGGAGGCCCCGGAACCCGACTACGAGGTGCTCAGCGAGCAGGCCGCAGGACTGGCCACGATGGCCCAGAACGAGGCGCGCGCCGTCCGGGAGAAGGCCGAGCGCTTCTCCGAGGACCTGCGGGACGAGGTCTACGACGCCGGGCAGGAGCTCGGCCGGGCCGCCAAGGACTACGCCACCACCACCCGTACCGAGGCCGACGCGGCCGCCCGCCGTACCGACGAGCGCACCCGCGCCGAGGCCGAGGGCATCCGAGCCGAGTGCGACCGCGAGAGCCGCACCGCCCGGGACACCGCCACCGCCTACGCGGCCAAGGTGCGGGTGGCCGCCGCCGAGGCCGGCGAGCAGGCCGAGGCCGAGCTGGCCGCCCGGCGCCGCCAGGCCGACGAGACCTTCGCCGCGGCCCAGGCCGAGGCCGACGCCGAGGACGCCGAGGTCTCGACGACCGCCGAGCGCCGGGTCAAGGAGGCCGAGCAGCACCGGGAGACCGTGCTGAGCCGGATCAAGCAGCTGGAGACGGACGCCCAGGCCAAGGCGGACCAGCTGGTCGAGCAGGCCCGCCGGGAGGCCGAGAAGATCAACACGGCGAGCGAGCAGGAGCAGAGCGAGTTCGACACCCGGCTGGAGACGGTGCAGCAGCACCTGGACCACATCAAGGCCACGCTGGCCTCCCTCACGGGGGCGGCGGTCGGCCAGATCGAGCCCGAGCTGGCGGCGGCGGCGGCGGCCGCCGCGGCTCCGGTTCCGGCTCCGGCCCAGGCCCCGGCTCCGGCGGACGCGGCTCTGACGGACGCGGCTCCGGCGGACGCGGTCGTCGACGCGGTGCCGGTGGACTCGGAGGCGGACACCGGGGAGATCCCGCTGCCGAAGCTGCGGAAGGCCTCGGCGCCGGTCGCGGCTTCGGCTGGGGCCGGGGTTGTGGGTGAGAAGGCGGCGGTGCCGCGGACGCCGGTGGTCGGCGGCGGCGCCGCCAAGGCGCCCGCCGGGCCCGTGGTGACCGGCCCGGTCGCCCCGGCCGCGGTCCCGCCGAAGCCGGTTTCCCCGCCCGAGCCCGTGACCGGGACCGGGACCGGCACGGCGGGCGACGTCGAGGGGGAGCCGGGGACGCCGGCGGACGAGACCCGGATCATCCCGAAGATCATCATCGTGGACGACGGCGCCGACTACGCGACCCCCAACACCGTGAGCTACCGCCGCCGCTAGCTGGTAGCTCCCGGCGCGGCTCCGCGCGCGGACCGGGCGGTGCGGTCGTCCGGAAGCGGGCGGGCCGGCGGTCGGAGAAGGAAGCCCGGAGAACGAAGGAGGCCGAGACCCGTGGCGCCCTCCAGGAAAGGGCGCCACGGTTCCCGGCGCTTGGGCGGGCGCCCCCACCCAGGGTCGCCCGGCCTCGCACCTCCGACCCCCATCGGGGGTGCGACAGTGCCGCTGCAGCCATCCCCCACGGTTGGGTGCGGCGGGCACGTTCACCATGGTGCGCGATCTCCATGGACGGCCAGTGACAGGAGTATGTCCAGTTCGTGGCGGATGGCTGTGCCCCGGCCCGGGGTGGCGCCGGGCTGGTTCGTCCACCGGCGGTCCGGTGCTCCGTCCAGTGGTTCGTTCCCGGTCATGTCCCCGTCAGCAGCGGGGGCGTGGGAGGCGGTTCGTCCCCGCCCGGCCCCGCCGGGGCCGTACGCCGCGTGCGGGTCCCTGCCGCGGCGTAGGCTGGAGACCCCCGGCCGCTCGGCGCGCCGGGCCGTTCGCGTTGCCCTGGCGGGCCTTCGCCGCCCGGGGGCAGCACCAGCCACGGGACGAAGAAGAGACCCCAGATGAGTCTGACCGGACTGCTCGATGTCGTCGCCCGGGACGCGGCGCTCGCCGAGGCGATCGAGGCGGCCACCGCCACCGGAGCCGCGGCCGGCGGCCGCCGCCACCTGGACCTGGTCGGACCGCCCGCCGCCCGGCCGTTCGCGATCGCCGCGCTGGCCCGGGCGCTCGCCGGGCAGTCCGCCGGGGAGCGCGGCCGTCCGGTGCTCGCGGTCACCGCGACCGGCCGGGAGGCCGAGGACCTGGCCGCCTCGCTGCGCTCGCTGCTGCCCGCCGACGCGGTCGCCGAGTTCCCGGCCTGGGAGACCCTGCCGCACGAGCGGCTGTCGCCCCGCTCGGACACCGTCGGCCGCCGACTGGCCGTACTGCGCCGGATCGTACACCCGCGGGCGGACGACCCGGCGGCCGGGCCGGTGCAGGTGATCGTCGCGCCGGTCCGCTCGGTGCTGCAGCCGCAGGTCAAGGGGCTGGCCGAGCTGGAGCCGGTGGCGGTCCAGCGGGGTGAGTCGCACGACCTGGACCAGGTGGCCCGCCGGCTCGCCGCGGCCGCCTACGCGCGCGTTGAACTGGTCGAGAAGCGCGGCGAGTTCGCCGTTCGCGGCGGAATCCTGGACGTCTTCCCGCCGACCGAGGAGCACCCGCTGCGGGTGGAGTTCTGGGGCGACGAGGTCGAGGAGATCCGGTACTTCAAGGTCGCCGACCAGCGCTCGCTGGAGATCGCCGAACACGGCCTGTGGGCGCCGCCCTGCCGGGAGCTGCTGCTCACCGACGAGGTGCGGGCGCGGGCCGCCGAGCTGTCCGCCGAGCACCCCGGGCTGGCCGAGATCCTGGACCGGATCGCCGAGGGCATCGCGGTCGAGGGCATGGAGTCGCTGGCGCCCGTCCTGGTCGACGACATGGAGCTGCTGGTCGACGTCCTGCCGCTCGGCTCGGTCACGGTGGTCTGCGACCCCGAGCGGGTCCGCACCCGCGCCGCCGACCTGGTGGCGACCAGTCAGGAGTTCCTGCACGCCTCCTGGGTCGCGGCCGCCGCGGGCGGGGACCGGCCGATCGACCTGGAGACCATCGACGTCTCCGCCGCCTCGCTGCGCTCGCTCGCCGAGGTGCGCGAGCACGCCGACGAGATCGGGCTGCCCTGGTGGTCCGTCAGCCCCTTCGCGACCAGCGAGTCGATGGTCGACGGCATCCTTGAGTTCGACGCCAACACGCTGACCCTCGGCATGCACGCCGTCGAGGCCTACCGGGGCGACACCGCCCGGGCGATCGCCGACGCCAAGGAGCGGCTGGCCGCCGACTGGCGGGTCGTCATGGTGACCGAGGGCCACGGGCCGGCCTCCCGGCTCGCCGAGGTGCTGGGCAACGAGGGCATCCCGGCCCGGCTGGTCGCCGACCTCGCCGAGGCGCCCACCCGGGACGTCGTGTACGTCTCCTGCGGCTCGATCGAGCACGGCTTCGTGGACGAGCGGCTCAAGCTCACCGTCATCACCGAGACCGACCTCTCCGGCCAGCGGTCCTCCACCAAGGACATGCGCCGGATGCCGTCCCGGCGCCGCAACGCGATCGACCCGCTGGCCCTGGCGACCGGTGACTTCGTGGTGCACGAGGCGCACGGCGTCGGCCGGTACGTCGAGATGGTGCAGCGCACCGTCCAGGGCGCCACCCGCGAGTACCTGGTGCTGGAGTACGCCCCGGCCAAGCGCGGCCACCCCGGCGACCGGCTGTTCGTGCCGACCGACCAGCTCGACCAGGTCACCAAGTACGTCGGCGGCGAGGCCCCGACGCTGCACCGGCTCGGCGGCGCGGACTGGGCGAAGACCAAGCAGCGGGCCAAGAAGGCGGTCAAGGAGATCGCCGCCGACCTGATCAAGCTGTACTCGGCGCGGATGGCCGCCCCCGGCCACACGTTCGGCCCGGACACCCCGTGGCAGCGCGAGCTGGAGGACGCCTTCCCGTACGCGGAGACCCCGGACCAGCTGACCACCATTGCCGAGGTCAAGTCCGACATGGAGAAGTCCGTCCCGATGGACCGGCTGATCTGCGGCGACGTCGGCTACGGCAAGACCGAGATCGCCGTGCGCGCCGCGTTCAAGGCGGTGCAGGACGGCAAGCAGGTGGCGGTGCTGGTGCCGACCACGCTGCTGGTGCAGCAGCACTTCTCGACCTTCGCCGAGCGGTACGCCAACTTCCCGGTGACGGTGAAGGCGCTGTCCCGCTTCCAGACCGACAGCGAGGCCAAGGCCGTCCTGGAGGGGCTGTTCGAGGGCTCGGTGGACGTCGTCATCGGCACCCACCGGCTGTTCTCCTCCGAGACGAGGTTCAAGGACCTCGGCCTGGTCATCGTCGACGAGGAGCAGCGCTTCGGCGTCGAGCACAAGGAGCAGCTGAAGAAGCTGCGCGCCAACGTGGACGTGCTCACGATGTCCGCGACCCCGATCCCGCGCACCCTGGAGATGGCGGTCACCGGCATCCGCGAGATGTCCACCATCACCACCCCGCCGGAGGAGCGGCACCCGGTGCTGACCTTCGTCGGACCGTACGACGAGAAGCAGATCTCGGCCGCGATCCGGCGTGAACTCCTGCGCGAGGGCCAGGTGTTCTACATCCACAACCGGGTGGAGTCGATCGACAAGGCCGCCGCCCGGCTGAAGGACCTGGTGCCCGAGGCGCGGATCGCCACCGCGCACGGGCAGATGGGGGAGACCCAGCTGGAGAAGGTCGTCGTCGACTTCTGGGAGAAGGAGTTCGACGTCCTGGTGTCGACCACGATCGTGGAGTCCGGCATCGACATCTCCAACGCCAACACCCTGATCGTCGAGCGCGGCGACACCTTCGGCCTCTCCCAGCTGCACCAGCTGCGCGGCCGGGTCGGGCGCGGCCGCGAGCGCGGCTACGCGTACATGCTGTACCCGCCGGAGAAGCCGCTCACCGAGACCGCGCACGAGCGCCTGGCCACCATCGCCCAGCACACCGAGATGGGCGCCGGCATGTACGTCGCGATGAAGGACCTGGAGATCCGCGGCGCGGGCAACCTGCTCGGCGGCGAGCAGTCCGGGCACATCGCGGGCGTCGGCTTCGACCTCTACATGCGGATGGTCGGCGAGGCGGTGGCCGAGTTCCGCGAGTCGCTGGCGGGCGGCGGGGAACCGGAGGAGGAGCCGCTGGAGGTGAAGATCGAGCTGCCGGTCGACGCCCACGTGCCGCACGACTACGCGCCCGGCGAGCGGCTGCGACTGCAGGCGTACCGCTCGATCGCGGCGGTCAACTCGGAAGCGGACATCACGCAGGTCCGGGACGAACTCGTGGACCGCTACGGCAAGCTGCCCGAGCCGGTGGAGAACCTGCTGCTGGTCGCGGCGCTGCGGCTGTACGCCCGGCAGTGCGGCATCGCGGACATCACCCTGCAGGGCGCCAACGTGCGCTTCGGGCCGGTGGAGCTGCGCGAGTCCCAGCAGCTGCGGCTGAACCGGCTGTACCCGCGCAGCCAGGTCAAGGCGGCGGCCCAGCAGCTGCTGGTGCCGCGCCCGAGCACCGGGCGGATCGGCGGCAAGCCGCTGGTCGGCCGGGAACTGCTGGGCTGGTGCAGCGAGTTCCTGTCGGCCATGTTCGACGACCTGGCGGGGGCGAAGAAGTAGCACCGGCCCCGGTGGTGCACGGCGGTCTCGGGCTCTGCCCGGGGCCGCCGTTCTGCTGTGTACGGGCGGGTGCGGCTGGGGGTGTGCCCGGAGTGCGGCCGGGTGTGCCCGGCATGCGGCCGGGGTGGGGCCGGGGTGGGGCCGGGTGTGCCCGGGGTGCGGCCGTGTACGGAGGCGTCAGCCGATCTTCCACTGGCCGACCTGGTTGGAGAAGCCGTTGTCCAGGGCGAACTGGACCTTGTCGAGCTTGGCGTCGGACGGCACCTCGAAGGTGACGAAGCCCTTGCCGCTCTCGCCGGGGGCGATGTTGGTGGGGGTCTGGAAGGCCGGGCCGGCCTTGGTCTCGGCGAGGCTCGGGCCGTACGCCTGGCCCTGGGTGTCCACCACCTTGGCGCTGCCCCAGGGGGCCTCGCTGTAGGCCTGGGTGCCGGTGGCCTTGATCTGGAACTGCACGGCGACGTAGCGCTTGCCGGCCTCGGGGGTGAGGTACTCGTTGGCGCT
Source organism: Streptomyces novaecaesareae (assembly GCF_000716875.1). Classification (GTDB taxonomy): domain Bacteria; phylum Actinomycetota; class Actinomycetes; order Streptomycetales; family Streptomycetaceae; genus Kitasatospora; species Kitasatospora novaecaesareae. The sequence continues at coordinate 11,433 of NZ_JNWQ01000119.1, forward strand.
CTGGGCCGGGTCGACCACCTTCACGGCGGTGACGTCGGCGGTGTTGGCCTTGTCCATGCCCTTGAGCGCGATGGTGTCGCCGACCTTGGCGGGGGCCTTGGGGGCGTCGGCGGGCTTGGTCTCGGCGGGCTTGGCGGCGCCCGAGGCTCCGGCGGTGGCGGCCGCGGTCTGCTTCGCCTCGGTCGAGACGGAGGCGCCGCCGGTGGAGTTGCACGCCGTCGCGCCGAGGGCGACCAGCGTGGCGCCCAGCAGCAGGGCGGCGGTGCGGCGGGTGGCGGTGCGACGGACGGCGGTGCGACGGGCGTTCGCGGACATGGGGTGTCTCCCGGTGATCGGTGGTCGTTCCCTGTGTCACCCCGTTCGGTGGCGACGGAGAGATCACACCACTCGGCCGTGAACCATGTCAATGGGATTTCACAAAAGACCTCTGTTCACATGTGAACTCGGATCGGAAGGTGCATCGCTATGCTGTGCGGTCACAACGACCCGCTGTGCGGTCACAGCCCCACCGAAGGAGCCCCCGTGCCGGACCGCCCCGAAGTGACCGCCGTCGAGATCGCCCGCCTGGCCGGCGTCGGCCGGGCCGCGGTCAGCAACTGGCGCCGCCGCCACCCCGACTTCCCCCGCCCGGCCGGCGGCACCGACGCCAGCCCGACCTTCGCGCTCGCCGAGGTCGAGAGCTGGCTGCGCGCCCAGGGCAAGATCGCCGAACTCCCGCTGCTGGAGCGGGCCTGGCAGCTCGTCGACACCCTCCGCGACCCGGCCGGCCACCCCGCCGCCCCGCTGGTCGAGGCGGGAGCCCTGCTCCTGCTGCTGCACCGCGCGCCCGCGCGCTGGGCCGAACTCGCAGACCAGCCCGACACCCGGCTCGCCCTCGCCCTCCCCCGGGCCGTGTCCGACACCACCGTTCACACCTTCGGCCCGGACGGTGCCCGCCTCCTCGGCCTGCCGGGCCTGCTCGGCAGCACCCAGCTGGACCTGGCCCGGCTGCTCGCCGCGCTCGCCGCCGACGCCGGACCGGCCGGCGCGTACGAGCAGCTGCTCACCCGCCACGCCGAGGCCAACACCCGGCAGCTCAGCCCCACCCCGCCGGAGGCCGCCGACCTGCTCGCCGCCGTCGCCGGTGTCCCCGCAACCGTGCTGGACCCGGCCGTCGGCCTCGGCGCCGTCCTGCTGGCCCACCCGCCGACCACCGGCCGCTACGGCCAGGACGCCGACCCGGTCGCCGCCGCCCTCACCGGGCTCCGGCTCGCCCTGCACACCCCGGCCGACGAGCCCGGGCCGCTCCCGCTCGATCTGCGCACCGGCGACGCCCTGCGGTCCGACGGCTACCCCGGTGACACCTTCGAGGCCGTGCTCTGCCAGCCCCCCTACAACGAACGGGATTGGGGCCACGACGAGTTGCAGTTCGACGCCCGCTGGCCCGGCGGGCTCGTCCCGCCCCGCGGCGAGTCCGAACTCGCCTGGGTGCTGCACTGCCTCGCCCACACCCGCCCCGGCGGCCTCGCCGCCCTCCTGCTCCCGCCGACCGTCGCCGCCCGCCGGGCCGGCCGCCGCGTCCGCGCCGAACTGCTCCGCTCCGGCGCGCTGCGCGCCGTCATCGCGCTGCCCGCCGGCGCCGCCCCGCCGTACGGCGTCCCCCTGCACCTGTGGGTGCTGCGCGCCCCCCAACCGGGGGACGACTTCCGCCAGGTGCTGCTGCTCGACGCCGGGGCGGCGCCCTCCGCCGGCACCGCGGGGGCGCAGGCCCCCGAAGGCGGCCGGGACAAGGTGGACTGGCCCGCCCTGCGCCGTACCGTCCTGGACGCCTGGCGCGGCTTCGACCTGGCCGCCCGCGAGGGCCGGCCGGTACCCGCCGACCGCCCCGGTGTCCACCGGACCGTCGCCGCCATCGACCTGCTCGACGACGAGACCGACCTCTCCCCGGCCCGTCACGTCCCGCCCGCCGCCCCGCTCGGCGGCGCGGCCGAACTCTCCCACCTCGGCGGCCGGTTGAGCGAGCTCCTGGCCGCCCTGGCCGACCCGGCCACGTTGCTGCCGCAGTCCGGCGGTGAGCCCGCCGCCGGGCCCGCCACGGTGCCGGCCACCGCCTCCGCCGGCGTGGTCACCATCGGCGAACTGGTCCGCGGCGGTGCGCTGGAGGTCTACTCCTCCGGGGCCGGCGCCGCCACCCGCCCGTCCGCCGGGGGAGCGGGCGGCACCCCCGTCGTCACCGACCAGGACCTCGCCGCCGGTACCGCCCCCAGTGCCGTCCTCGCGGCCGGGACCGGCCCGGCCGGGGACGTCCGCACCCGCCCCGGCGACGTCCTCGTCCCCGCCCTCGGCGGCGGCACCGCCCGGGTCGTCCCCGCCGAGGGGCCGCTGGTCGGCGTCGCCCTAGGCCGCCAACTCCACCTGCTGCGGCCCGACCCGGCCGCCCTCGACCCCGAGTTCCTGGCCGGCCACTTCCGCTCCACCGCCGGTACCCGGCGCGCCGCCAGCCACGCCACCACCACCGCCCGCCTCGACATCCGCCGGGTCGAGCTGCCCCGCCTCCCGCTCCCGGCCCAGCACAGGCTCGGCGTCGCCTTCGCCCGCCTCGCCGCCTTCGACACCGCCCTGAGCCAGGCCGCCGCCCTCGGTCGCACCCTCGTGCAGGCGGCCACGGACGGGCTGGCGACGGGCACCCTGGCGCCGCCCGCCGAGTGAGATGACGGCGGCTCAGCGTCGGCCCGGCGCCCGGCCGGTAGCGGGGCGGTACCGGCGCGATACCGATGCGGCACCGAGCGGACGGAAGGCCTCCGGGCCCACCGGGCCGGGCGGTACGGTGTGCTGAACCGCTCGCACCGCCACCGGTGCCGGTCCTCACCAGCTCAGGAGCGCGCATGTCAGGGCAGTACCCCGGGCAGTTCGGACCGCCGCCCGGCGGCACGCCGTACGGGCCGGGCGCGGGGCCGGGCGTGGTGGCCGCCCCGGCGCCGATACCCGGACGGTTCGGGGTGCCCGCCCGGGTGCTGTGCGCGCTGGCCCCGCTGCTGTCCGTCGGTCTGCTCGGGGTCGTCCCCTCGCTGCTGCTGGCCGTCCGGCGCAGGCGGGTCTACGACATCGTCGGGGCGGCGGTGTTCTGCGGGCTGCTGCTGACCCTCTTCGTCTCGGCCGGGATCGCGGGCAGCATCAAGGCCCCGACCGCCGACGCCACCGGTCAGATCGCCCTGATCGTGCTGTGGTTCGCGCCGACGGTGCACTTCCTGGTGATGGACAGCCGCGCGGTCTGGCAGTCCGGGCGCCCCGCGCCGCAGGCCGCGCCGCCGTACGCCGCGCCGTACGCCTCGCCGTACGGGGCGCCGGGCGCCGCGCCGTACGCGGTGACCATGCCCGGGTACGGGGCTCCCGCGCCGACGGCCGATGCGGTGCTCAGCGAGCTCACTGCGCCTGTCGTGCCCGCCGCACCTGCGGCACCCGCTGCACCCGCCGCACCCGCCGCCCCGGCTCCCGGGACCGCCCACGACCTGCGCGAACTCGGCGAACTGCTGCGCCGTCAGGCCCGCGAGGACCGTCCGTGACCGTCACCCGGCTGATCGCCGGCCGCTACCGACTCACCGAGAAGATCGGCCACGGCGGCATGGGCCAGGTCTGGGCCGGCCAGGACGAACGCCTGCACCGCCCCGTCGCGGTCAAGCTCCTCCGCCCCGAGCACCTGCTCCCCGGCGGCTCCGCCGGCTCCGGCCCCGACGGCGAACGAAGCCGACACGGAGACGAGTTGCGCCGCCGCTTCCTGCGCGAGTGCCGGGTCACGGCCGCGCTCGACCACCCCGGACTGGTCACCGTCTTCGACGCCGGCGAGGACGAGGGCGAGCTCTACCTCGTGATGCAGCGCATCCCCGGCGTCAGCCTGGCCGACCTCATCGCCGAGGACGCGCCCTTCCCCATCGAGCGCGCGGTGGCCGTCGCCGCCCAGCTCTGCACCGCGCTGGCCGCCGTCCACGCCGTCCCGGTCGTCCACCGCGACCTCAAACCCAGCAACGTCATGGTCCGCGAGGACGGCCGCACCGTCCTGCTCGACCTCGGCATCGCCACCGCCCTCGACACCGAGACCACCCGGCTCACCCTCACCGGCGTACCCGTCGGCAGCCCCTCCTACATGGCCCCCGAACAAGCCCTCGCCGCCACCACCGACCCGCGCAGCGACCTCTACGCGCTCGGCTGCCTGCTGCACGAGATGCTCGCCGGCGAGGAACCGTTCCGGGCGCCCACCGCGCTCGGCGTCCTGCGCCGACACGTCGACGAACCGCCCGTCCCGCTACGGGAGTTGCGCCCCGAAGTGCCGCCGCCGCTGGAGCGGCTCGTCCTCGACCTGCTCGCCAAGCAGCCCGCCGACCGCCCCGCCGACGCCCAGACGGTGCACGCGCGGCTGCTCCCGCTGCTGCCCCCGGCCGAAGGCACCCCGCAACCCCGCTACACCCCGCTGCCGGACCCCGCCCGGCCGTACCGCTACCCGCACCAGCCGCAGCCCGCCGCCGCGGCCCCACCCCTGTCTCTTATACACATCTGACGC
>NZ_JNWQ01000120.1 GCF_000716875.1 Streptomyces novaecaesareae
TCGGATACCTCACCCCACTCGAAACCCGGGCCAGGCTGCAGCGCGACTTCACCCCCGCAGCGTAAGCAACAGCTGTCCAAGGTCAGGGGGGAACTTCAGGGACAAGAACTCCGCACACGTGATGCTCATCCGGGCTGGACTCGTACCCGGCTGACGTTGAGGGCGTAAGACACGGCGGTCCGCAGGGCCACCATGCAGCCCGAGTCAGAAATCCCCCAGACGAAGGCGGAATCCCCCGCCTTCAGGCGGGGGAGCAGTCAATAGGCTGCGCCGATGGAGAGCCCCACCGACACCGACGCCACCCAGCTCTACGCCCGCCTGCTCGCCGAACCCGGCCGCCCGCCCGAAGCCCTCGGCCTCGACTGGGACGGGCCCAGGCTCGGCGCCGCCACCGCGGAACTGCGCGCCCTCGGACTCCTCCAGCCCACCGCCGGTGACGCTTCAGTCCCCGATGACACCGCAGTCTCGGTGGACACCGCCGTCCGCCAACTCCTCCTCGACGCCGACTCCCACGTCACCGCCCTCGTCGCCGCACTGCGCCACGCCCGCGACTCCGTCGACCGGCTGCACACCGGCTACCTGCCCGTCCAGCAGCACCACCGCGCCGACACCGGCCTCGAACTCGTCCGCGGCGCCGACCGGATCGCCGCCCTCCTGGAGGACGCCGCCCGCGGCGCCCGCACCGAAGCCCTCTCCCTGCGCCCCGGCCAGGACCTCTCCGGCCCCGCCCTGGCCGGCAAACTCGCCCGCGAACGCCTCGCCCTCGCCCACGGCGCCGCACTGCGCACCATCTACCCGGCGGCCGCGCTGCGCCGCCCCGCCGTACTGGCGCACGTGCGGGAGCTGACCGCAGCGGGGGCCCGGATCCGGGCGGCGCACTCGCTGCCGCTCTGGCTGATCGTGGTGGACGCCCGGCTGGCGATCCTGCCCGCGCCCGGCTCGGGCCCGGGCGGGGACGCTCCGGTCGCCGGGGCGGCGGTGGTGGTCCGCGATCCGGCGGTGGTCGCGCTGGTGGCGGAGCTGTTCGAGTACTTCTGGTCGGCGGCCTGGACCCCGCCCGAACTCGGACCGGAGGAGATCGACATGACGGATCGTCAACTGGCTGTGCTGCAACTGCTGGCGGCCGGGCTGACGGACGTGGCGATCGCCCGCAAGCTGGAGGTGTCGGAGCGGACGGTCCGCCGGATGGTCGCCGAGCTGATCGCCGGTCTGGGCGCGGAGAGCCGCTTCCAGGCCGGCGTGCACGCCGCCCGGCGGGGGTGGATCTGAGGCCCGGACGGCGAGGGCGGCGTGGCGGCGAGGCGGGCGCCTCAGCGCCGCCCGGGGAGCGGTAGCCCGAGGTGGTCCCGGAGGGTGCGGCCGGTGTAGTCGGTGCGGAACACCCCGCGCTCCTGGAGCAGTGGCACCACCCCGTCGACGAACTCGTCCAGGCCGCCCGGGGTGAGGTGCGGGACGAGGATGAAGCCGTCGGCGGCGTCGTTCTGCACGAAGTGGTCGATCTGCGCGGCGACGGTGGCGGGGGAGCCGATGAAGGACTGCCGGCCGGTCAGCTCGATCACCAGTTCGTGGCTGGTCAGGTTCTTCTCCGCCGCCACGGCCCGCCACCGCCGGGCGACGGCGAGTGGGTCGCCGTGCCGGACCCTGCCCTGGACCAGGGCGCTGTCGGGGTCGGGGTCGACGGCCGGCAGCGGCCCGTCCGGGTCGTGGTCGGACAGGTCGACGCCCCAGACCTGCTCCAGGAAGGCGATCGTGGTCTGCGGTCCGACCTGGGCCCGCCGGATCGCGGTGGCGCGCTCGGCGGCCTCGGCGTCGGTGTCGGCGAGGACGAAGGTGACCCCGGGCATGATCTTCAGCTCGTCCGGCTTGCGCCCGTACGCGGCCAGCCGGCGCTTGACGTCCGCGTGGAAGGCCTGGCCGTCGGCGAGGGTGGAGTGCCGGCTGAAGACGACGTCGGCGGTGGCGGCGGCGAACTCCCGGCCCTCGTCGGAGTCCCCGGCCTGGATCACCACCGGGTGGCCCTGCGGCGGGCGGGGCAGCGAGAGCCGGCCCTCGACGTCGAACTGCGGGCCGCGGTGCCGTACGCCGTCCTCCCCGGCGTCCCAGAACTCCCGTGCCAGCTGGACGAATTCGGCGGCCCGGGTGTAGCGGTCGGCGCGGTCCAGGTAGCCGCCGCGGCGGAAGTTCTCCCCGGTGAAGGCGTCCGAGGAGGTGACCACGTTCCAGGCCGCGCGGCCGCCGGAGAGGTGGTCCAAGGAGGCGAAGCGGCGGGCCAGTTCGTACGGCTCGTTGAAGGTCGCGTTGACGGTGGCGGCCAGTCCGAGCCGCTCGGTGACGGCGGCCAGCGCGTTCAGCACGGTGATCGACTCGGGGCGGCCGACCACGTCCAGGTCGTGGATGCGGCCCTTGGACTCGCGCAGCCGCAGGCCCTCGGCGAGGAAGAAGAAGTCGAACTTCCCGCGCTCGGCGGTCTGCGCGAGGTGGCGGAAGGAGGCGAACTCGATGTGGCTGCCGGAGGCGGGGTCGCTCCACACCGTGGTGTTGTTGACGCCGGGGAAGTGCGCGGCGAGGTGGATCTGCTTGAGCGGGCGGTCCGTCATCGGGTCACCTCGGCGAGGGCGGGGGCGGTTGGGGCGGCGGGGGAGGAGAGCGGGGCGGCGGCGTAGCGGCTGGTCGGGCGGGCCAGGCCGAGGTGGTCGCGCAGGGTGCGGCCGGTGTACTCGTCGCGCAGCAGTCCGGCGGCGCGCAGGGCCGGGGCGATCCGGTCGGCCAGGGCGGCGAGGTCGCGTAGCGGGTCGGCGGTGGCGAGGTGGAAGCCGTCGACGCCGGTGCCGGTCGCGGTGAGCTCGGCGAGCAGGCGCTCGTCGGCGGCCCGGTCGGGCAGGGCGGACAGGGTGGCGTCGAGCCGGGCGAGGATCCGCAGGCTCTCGCCGGCGCGCAGCCGCAGGTCGGTGGCGGCGCTCAGCCGGGTGGCGCGGTCGGGGGCGTCGAGCAGGACGACGTCGGCGTGCCGGATCGCGGTGGCGACCCGGGCGCGCCCGCCGGGGGAGGCGTCCGGCGCGAGGTCGGCCGCGGTCACCGGGACCACGACCACCGGGCGGCCCTGCGGCGGGCGCGGGGTGATGGACGGGCCGCGGACCGAGAAGTGCGGGCCCTCGAAGTCGACGTAGTGCAGCTTGTCGCGGTCGATGAACCGCCCGGTGGCGGTGTCGCGGATCTCCGCGTCGTCCTCCCAGCTGTCCCAGAGCCGGGCGGCGACCTCCACGGCGTCGGCCGCCTCGGCCCACAGCTCGTCCTCGGGGGCGACCGGGCGGCGGCCGAAGGCCCTCGCCTCGGCCTCGGTCGTGGAGACGCCGACCAGCCAGCCGGCCCGGCCCTCGCTCACCCAGTCCAGGGTGTTGACCGAGATCGAGGTGTGGAAGGGCTCGGTGTGGGTGGTGGTGACGGTCGGTACGAGCCCGACCCGGCCGGTCAGCGGGGCGGTCCGGGCGAGGGCGGCGAGCGCGTCGGGGCGGCTCGGCTCGGCGGCGAAGGAGTCGTCGAGGGTGACGAAGTCCAGGGTGGCCCGCTCGGCGAGGCGGGCGAGGGCGGCGTAGTGCCCGGCGTCGAAGCGGCCGGGGCTGTCAGGGCTTTCGGGGCTGTCGAGGGCGGCGGACAGGTGCAACTGGCGGGGCATGGTGAGCCTGACTTTCCTCGTGCGGACGCGTGCGCACACCGGCGGACCCGTACGGGGGTGCGGGTGCGGGCAGGCACGCGGATGCGCGGTGACGGCCCGCGGGCGGAGCCCGGACGGGCGGGAGGGGAGGACCGGCGCCGGCGGGACGTCAGCCGGGCGGCGGTGGGGGAACGGTCAGCTCAGCCGCGACACGCCGCGGACCACACGCGACCGAAGTCGATGTGGCTGCGGGTGACCAGCGGGCACGAGGCGTTCACCGCTTCAGTTGACCAGGGCTTCCGTCGGTTCGTCAACCGCCGTTCCCGCCCCTCGGGACGCCGGGGTACGCGGAAGGCCCCGCTCCGCCGCTGGGGGAGCAGCGGCGGGGCGGGGCCTTCGAACGGGAGTGACGCGGGCGTCAGGCCTTGGTGACGTCCTCGATCTCGTCGTCGTCCTCGCGACCGGGGGTCTTGAGGTCGAACTTGGCGATCGCGAAGCGGAACAGGAAGTAGTACAGCGCCGCGAAGGCCAGGCCGAGCGGGATGATCACCCACGGGTCGGTGGCCTTGTTCCAGGCCAGCAGGTAGTCGATCAAGCCGCCGGAGAAGGTGAACCCGTCGTGCACACCGAGCGCCCAGGTAAGGGCCATCGAGACGGCGGTGAGCAGCGCGTGGATGACGTACAGGGCCGGGGCGATGAAGACGAAGGCGAACTCGATCGGCTCGGTGACACCGGTGACGAAGGAGGTCAGGGCCAGGGACACCATCATGCCGGTGATGGCCTTGCGGCGGTGCGGCTTGGCGGCGTGGGCGATGGCCAGCGCGGCGGCGGGCAGCGCGAACATCATGATCGGGTAGAAGCCCGACATGAACTGTCCGGCGGTCGGGTCGCCGGCGAAGAAGCGGGTCAGGTCGCCGTGCACGACGGTGCCGTCGGGCTTGGTGAAGTCACCGGTCTGGAACCAGGCGTAGGAGTTCACGAACTGGTGCATGCCGACCGGCAGCAGGCCGCGGTTGACCAGGCCGAAGGCGCCCGCGCCGAACGCGCCGGCACCGATCAGGCTGTCGTTCAGGCTCTTGATGGCGTCGCCGATCGGGCCCCAGGCCAGGCCGAAGAAGACACCGACACCGGTGCCGACGAAGGCCATGATGATCGGCACCAGGCGGCGGCCGTTGAAGAAGCCGAGCCAGTCGACCAGCCTCGTGCGGTGGTACTTCTGCCAGAGCACCGCGGCCAGCAGACCGATCACGATGCCGCCCAGCACGCCCGGGTTCTGGTAGGTGGCGGCGTCGTCCTTGCCGGGGAGGATCTTGTACTCGGTGATCGGGAACGCGGTCAGCACGTTCTTGTAGACCAGGAAGCCGACCAGCGCGGCGAGGGCGGTGGAGCCGTCAGCCTTCTTCGCGAAGCCGATCGCGATACCCACCGCGAACAGCAGCGGCAGGTTATCGAAGACCGCAGTACCGGCGGTGTTGAACACCGCTGCGACCTTGTCCCAGCCGAGGCCGTCCTTGCCGAAGACGTCGTCCTGGCCGAGGCGCATCAGCAGACCGGCGGCGGGGAGCACGGCAATGGGCAGCTGCAGGCTGCGGCCGATCTTCTGCAGGCCCTGGAGGAGGTTCTGGCCGAACTTCTTGGCGGGGCTTGGCGTGGCCGGAGCCGTGGCGGGCGCCGATGCCTGCGCAGACTGACTCATGGGGGTGGGTTCCTAACGGCATGGCGGTCGGTCGGGGGAAGGCACAGGGGGCCGAACCGCGAACTGGTCTACACCACGCGTGGTGTAGACCAGTTTTGTAGCACGGGCGGACAAGGCAAGGAACCCCGGAAAGCGCCGACGCCGGGAAGCGCTATGAAATCGAAACCTACGCGCGGAACGACGATCATGATTAGGGCCCGGATTGGGATTTTGGCTATTTGCGCAACAAAAAGCGCCGCCGCCCCCGGGGCGGGCCCGGCGGCTGCTGAGAGTGACCACGGCGTCGCGGACGTGCCGATCCGGGGCACCGCCGGCCCGGCCGGATCGCCGCCGAATTGCCTTTTCGGCGGCTATCGGGCAGGGGAATCGGTCCTTTCCCGAAATGCCGAAGGCCCTCGGGCCGGCGGGTCCGAGGGCCTTTGCGGGCGGATGGCCCGGAGGTTGCGCGATTCAGGCCTTGGTGACGTCCTCGACCTCGCTCTCGTCCTCCCGCCCCGGTGTTTTCAGGTCGAATTTGACGATGATGAACCGGAAGAGCGCGTAGTACACCGCGGCGAAGCAGAGGCCGATGACGATGATCAGCCACGGCTTGGTGGCCAGCCCCCAGTTGATCACGTAGTCGATCAGGCCGGCCGAGAAGCTGAACCCGTCGTGCACCCCGAGCCCCCAGGTCACCGCCATCGAGGCGCCGGTCAGCAGCGCGTGCACGGCGTACAGGGCCGGGGCGATGTAGGCGAAGGAGTACTCGATCGGCTCGGTGACACCGGTGACGAAGGACGTCAGGCCGACGGAGAGCATCAGGCCGTAGATCTCCTTGCGGCGGTGCGGCTTGGCCGAGTGCGCGATGGCGAGCGCGGCGGCGGGCAGCGCGAACATCATGATCGGGAAGAAGCCGGACTGGAACTGGCCGGCCGTCGGGTCGCCCGCCAGGAAACGCGGGATGTCGCCGTGCACGATGGAGCCGTCGGGCTTGGTGAACTCGCCGAACTGGAACCAGACGAAGGTGTTCAGCAGCTGGTGCATGCCGATCAGCAGCAGCGCCCGGTTGAACAGGCCGAAGATGCCGGCGCCCCCCGCGCCGAGATCGGCCAGGTTCTGCGAGAAGTCGTTGAGGCCGCGGCCGATCGGCGGCCAGACCCAGAGCGCGAGGCAGGCGGTCAGCATGCCGACCAGGGCGGTGATCATCGGCACCAGGCGGCGGCCGTTGAAGAAGCCCAGCCAGTCGACCAGCTTGGTGCGGTGGAACCGCACCCACAGCCAGGCCGACATCAGGCCGATCAGGATCCCGCCGAGCACCCCCGGGTTCTGGTACGTCGCGTTGGCGGCCTTCGCCGAGGAGTAGTCCACGCACTGGTCGCTGACCAGCACCGTCGGCGGCTTGCAGTGCTCCGGGAAGGCGTGCAGGACCTTGTAGTAGACGAGGAATCCGACCACGGCCGCCAGGGCCGTCGAGCCGTCCGCCTTCTTGGCCATGCCGATCGCCACGCCGATGCAGAACAGCATCGGCAGGCCGAGCGAGGAGTCGAGCAGTGCGCCGCCGGCCGCGGCGAAGACCTTGGCGACGTTGTTCCAGCCCAGGCCGTCCTTGCCGAACACGTCCGGCTGGCCGAGCCGGTTGAGGATGCCCGCCGCCGGGAGCACCGCCACCGGCAGCTGCAGCGAGCGGCCCATCTTCTGGAGACCGCCGTAGAAGGTGTGCCACCACACGGTCTGCGGGGCCGTGGCTCCTGCCGAACTCATCCTTCACCCTCCGGGAGCGGTTGCCGGCCGGCGGCCCCCTGCGGGACCCTCGGGCGGAGTCCGGAACACCCGGGGTCCTTTCTGCGCTCATCGGAGTACACATATATTGGTGTAGACCACTTTGGGGCGCAGGCCGCACTCCGGGACGCCGGCCCCGCTGATCGTCATCCTCGGGCGACGATCCGGAGCCTGCCCGCCGGAGTGGGCCAAAAGTGAACTAACGTGGCAGACCGGACCGGCACGGGTGATGCTGGTCGCGCTGCTCGCCAGCACGACCGCAGCTGAACCCGCGTCAGCCACCGGCACGGACCTCGCCGTCCCCACGGCCGAGGGACACCCCCCCCAGCAACAGCGCAGAAACGGCACCCGGCAGAGCGGCCGGCGAGTCGAGACAGAGGGAGAAAACCAGATGGCCAGCAAGGCTGAGAAGATCGTCGCCGGTCTGGGCGGCATCGACAACATCGAAGAGGTCGAGGGCTGCATCACCCGCCTGCGCACCGAGGTCAAGGACGCCAGCCTGGTCGACGAAGCCGCCCTCAAGGCCGCCGGCGCCCACGGCGTCGTCAAGATGGGCACCGCGATCCAGGTCGTCATCGGCACCGACGCCGACCCGATCGCCGCCGACATCGAGGACATGATGTGAGCTGAGCCACCCGGGCTCACCCACCCCGGCCCGCCGACCCGCCCAGCGGGACGGCGGGCCGCGGCACATCACGGCGCCACGGCGGCCGCACCGCAGGCCCGGGTACCGCCGCGGCCGCACCGCAGGCCCGGGCGCCACCGCGGCCCCACCGCAGGCCCGGGCGCATCCGAACCGCCGTCCGGAACCATTACGCTCAGTGCCTATGTCACGCATCGACGGCCGCACCCCCGAACAGCTCCGCCCGATCACCATCGAACGGGGCTGGAGCAAGCACGCCGAAGGCTCCGTCCTCATCTCCTACGGCGACACCAAGGTGCTGTGCACCGCCAGCGTCACCGAAGGCGTCCCGCGCTGGCGCAAGGGCAGCGGCGAAGGCTGGGTCACCGCCGAGTACTCCATGCTCCCGCGCGCCACCAACACCCGCGGCGACCGCGAAGCCGTCAAGGGCCGCATCGGCGGCCGCACCCACGAGATCAGCCGACTCATCGGCCGCTCGCTGCGCGCCGTCGTCGACCACCGCGCCCTCGCCGAGAACACCATCGTCCTCGACTGCGACGTCCTCCAGGCCGACGGCGGCACCCGCACCGCCGCCATCACCGGCGCCTACGTCGCCCTCGTCGACGCCATCGCCTGGGCCCGCGACAAGAAGATCCTGCGCGCCAAGGGCCAGCCCATCACCGGCGGCGTCAGCGCCGTCAGCGTCGGCATCATCGACGGCGTCCCGATGCTCGACCTCCAGTACGAGGAGGACGTGCGCGCCGAGACCGACATGAACATCGTCTGCACCTCCGACGGCCGCTTCGTCGAGGTCCAGGGCACCGCCGAAGGCGCCCCGTTCGACCGCGACCTGCTCAACCGGCTGCTCGACCTCGGCAGCCTCGGCTGCGCCGAGCTGGACGAGATCCAGCGCAAGGCCCTGGAAGGCTGAACCCGGAAGGGGCGAACCCGGCCGGGGTGAATCCGGCCGAGGCGGACCCGGCCGGACTGAACCCGGAAGGGCCCGCGCGCCGTGGACACCAGCGGACGCGCGTTCAGCCTGCTGTACAGGCCGGGCCCGGAGACCGTACGGTTCCCGCAGCACCCCCGCTGCGGGAACCGCGCACCCCCCGGCGCGCGTCCCCCACCACGGAACCCGCGCCCCACAGGAGGACCGGATGCCGTCCAGCATCGCCCGCCCCGCCGCCCTCGCCGTGGCCGGACTGATCGCGATCCTCCCGCTCAGCATGGTGAGTTGCTCCGCCGCGCAGAAGGCGATCGACTGCGGCAACACCGCCGTGAAGATCACCGGCGACATCGCCGACGTCACCAAGGCCTACGACAACTCCAGCAACGACTCGGCCGCCGCCGGGAAGGCGCTGCAGAAGCTCAAGAACGACCTCGACCAGGTCGGGAAGAACTCCAAGAACACCGACGTCGCCAAGGCCGTGACCGACCTCCAGAAGCAGGTCGAGAACGTGCAGCACGCCGCCGACAAGAACCAGGTCCCCGACCTCAAGCCGCTCGGCGACGCCGCCGGCAACCTCACCTCGGTGTGCACCGGCTGACCGCCCCCGGCCGCTCGATAGGGTGGGCGATATGTCCACCCGCCTGATCCTCGCCACCCGCAACCAGCACAAGGTCGCCGAGCTGCGCGCCATCCTCACCGACGCCGGCCTGGACGTCGAACTCGTCGGCGCCGACGCCTACCCGGAGATCCCCGACGTCCCCGAGACCGGCGTCACCTTCGCCGAGAACGCCCTGCTCAAGGCCCACGCCCTGGCCCGCGCCACCGGCCTGCCCGCCGTCGCCGACGACTCCGGCCTCTGCGTGGACGTGCTGAACGGCGCGCCCGGCATCTTCTCCGCCCGCTGGTCCGGCAAGCACGGCGACGACCGCGCCAACCTCGACCTGCTGCTCGCCCAGCTCTCCGACATCGCCGAACCGCACCGCGGCGCCCACTTCTTCTGCGCCGCCGCCCTGGCGTTGCCCGACGGCACCGAACGCGTCGTCGAGGGCCGCCTCCTCGGCACCCTGCGCCACGCGCCGTCCGGCACCAACGGCTTCGGCTACGACCCGATCCTCCAGCCCCTCGGCGAAACCCGCACCTGCGCGGAGCTGACGGCGGACGAGAAGAACGCCATCAGCCACCGCGGCCAGGCCTTCCGCGCCCTGGCCCCGGTCGTCAAGGAGCTCATCGGCTGACGTGCCGTCCGCTGAACACCGAAGGCCCGCCCCGGGATGATCCCGGGGCGGGCCTTCGATTCATAGATGTAAGGCTGGTGCGGCCTGAGGGATTCGAACCCTCACGGGGTTTCCCCCACCGGATCCTAAGTCCGGCGCGTCTCGCCAGCTCCGCCAAGGCCGCCTGGCCTCTAGTCTAGGGCCTCGCTTCCGATGGGAACACCGCGATTCCGTTCGGCGCCTTGCGCTTGTTCTTGTTCCGCCCGCAGTACGTATCGGTAACGGCGTGGCAGTTGGGGCAGAGCAGTCGGAGGTTGTCGGGCCGATTGTCGGACCAGTCGCCGTTGACGTGGTCGACCTCCAGCGTCATCGGCCTCCCGTGCCACTCGGGTCCGGTGCCGCAGCCGTCGCACAGTTCCGGTCGGCCGAGCGCGGCAAGGGCTCGGCGAATGCGGAAGCCGGGCACTCGCTTGGCCTCTGCCGGGCGCCGAACGAGAACCTCCGCTGGCGGTAGCCGCCGAGGCGACGGCTTGCCGCGGTTGTGAGCCACTCCGGTGAAGTGGGAGGTGTCGATTCCGAAGGCCTTGATGCGACGCCCGACATGGGCCTGCGTGCCGCCGGCCTGGCGCCGGTTGAGGTAGCGGATCACTCCGGCCACGCTGTGCGAGGCGGCCACGGCTTCCTGTAGGAGCTCCCTCGTGTAGAAGGTCCCGGGCTCGGGAAAGTGTGACGCGTCGATGCCGTACGCCTTGATCCTCTGCCTCAGGTATGAGCGGTTGTACTGGTTCGGTTCGCGGTCGAGCGCGATCAGCATCTCGTCCAGCGTGGTTGCGGCTGCCGCAGCTTCGGCGAGCAGCTCGCGGGTGTACTTGACCGGCATGGGTCCCCCTGTGGGCTGGTGGACCCCTTCCCCAGTGTGTGAACGAGCGGCGGGTGGATTGGTTACGGCCTCCGGGGTGTTTGGCTGTTGATGACCAATTGGTACAGACCTATTGACCTATGTGGTTCAGACCACATAGCTTCGGCGCCAATTGAATCCCCCACGTGCGTGCTCCCCCACAGGCATGCGCCGACACTCTCTCCTGGAGGACCGAGTGTTGATCCGAAGCACGGCGGAGCGGCGTCCCACCGCCGCGTTCCGCCGTAAGAGCGCCCGGGCGGGTGCGGCCTCGGTGGCCTCCGCCGCGTTGGCCGGGCTGGTGATGGCGACGCTGGGTGCGGCGCCCTCGCAGGCGTCGGCGGCCGTCGACAACGCGTCCTGTCGGCCGGACGGGCTGTACCAGACGCCCGGGGTGGACGTCCCGTACTGCTCCGTCTACGACACCGGCGGGCGCGAGAAGATGGGCGCGGACCACCAGCGCCGCATCATCGGCTACTTCACGGGCTGGCGTACCGGCAAGAACGGCGACCAGCCGTACCTGGTGAGCGACGTCCCCTGGGACAAGGTCACCCACCTCAACTACGCCTTCGGGCACGTCGGTGGCGACAACAAGCTGTCCGTCGGTACGGACGGCCCGACCAACGAGGCGACCGGGATCTCCTTCCCGGGCGTGCCCGGTGCCGAGTTGGACCCGACCCTGCCGTACAAGGGCCACTTCAACCTGCTGACGAAGTTCAAGAAGCAGTACCCGAACGTCAAGACCCTGATCTCGGTGGGCGGTTGGACCGAGACCGGCGGCTACTTCGGGGACGACGGCAAGCGGGTGAACTCCGGCGGCTTCTACTCGATGACCGTCAACCCGGACGGCAGCGTCAACCAGGCCGGCATCGACACCTTCGCCGCCTCCTCGGTCGACTTCGTCCGCACGTACGGCTTCAACGGCGTCGACATCGACTACGAGTACCCGACCTCGATGAAGGACGCGGGCAACCCGCTGGACTGGCAGCTCGCCAACTCCAAGCGCGGCTCGCTGGCCAAGGGCTACGCGGCGCTGATGAAGACGCTGCGGGAGAGCCTGGACAAGGCCGGCGCCGCCGACGGCCGGCACTACCTGCTGTCGGTCGCGGCCCCGTCGTCCGGCTACCTGCTGCGCGGCATGGAGACCTTCCAGGTGGCGCAGTACCTGGACTACGTCAACATCATGTCGTACGACCTGCACGGCGCCTGGAACAAGTACGTCGGCCCGAACGCCTCGCTGTTCGACGACGGCAAGGACGGCGAGCTGGCGGCCGCCAACGTGTACGGCACCGGGCAGTACGGCGGCATCGGCTACCTGAACGCCGACTGGTCGTACCACTACTTCCGCGGTGCGATGCCCGGCGGCCGGATCAACGTCGGCCTGCCGTACTACACCCGCGGCTTCAAGAACGTCCAGGGCGGCACCAACGGCCTCTGGGGTACGGCGTCCGCGACGACCTGCCCGGTCGGCTCCGGTCTGACCTCCTGCGGTGACGGCGCCGTCGGCATCGACAACATCTGGAACGACAAGGACGACGCGGGCAAGGAGTCCCCGGCCGGGTCGAACCCGATGTGGCACGCGAAGAACCTGGAGAAGGGCATCCTGCCCGACTACCTGGCCAAGTACGGCGTGACCGACACCGCGCTGCAGGGCACCTACGCCCGCAACTACAGCTCCAGCCTGGTGGCGCCGTGGCTGTGGAACGACGCCAAGAAGGTGTTCCTCTCCACCGAGGACGAGCAGTCGGTGGGCGCCAAGGCGGACTACATCGTCAACCAGGGCGCCGGTGGCGCGATGGTCTGGGAGCTCGCGGGCGACTACAGGTGGGACGCCGCCGCCAACGGCGGCAAGGGCGAGTACGTCCCCGGTTCGACGCTGACCTCGCTGATGTACGACAAGTTCAAGTCGGCGACGCCGTACGGCGCGGCCCGCTCGACGATCGCGCTGCCGCAGCAGACCCTGCCGATCGACGTGTCGTTCACCGACTTCGCGCTGGGTGACTCGAACTACCCGATCAACCCGAAGCTGCACATCGTCAACAACGCGACGGTGACCCTGCCGGGCGGCACCGAGTTCCAGTTCGACTACTCCAACTCGGCCCCGGGCAACGCCAAGGACCAGTCCGGCTTCGGCCTGCAGGTCATCAGGCAGGACAACCCGGGCCCGGGCAACGTGGGCGGTCTGAAGGGCACGTACAACCGGGTGTCGGTCAAGCTGCCGGGCTGGCAGTCGTTGGCTCCGGGCGCCTCGGTCGACATGGACTTCGTCTACTACCTGCCGGTGTCGACGCCGTCGAACTGGACGGTCAACGTGGGCGGCACGCTCTACGGGATCAAGGGCGACCTGACCCGGGGCGCGGCGGACGGCGGTACGACGCCGCCCACGACTCCGCCGACGACCCCGCCCACCACTTTGCCGGCCGGCTGCGCGGGTGCGCCGAGCTGGGACGCGGGCACCACCTATGCGAGCCCCACCAAGGTCTCGTGGAAGGGCCGCTACTACCAGAACAAGTGGTGGACCAAGGGCGACGACCCCACGGCCAGTGGCGCGTGGGGCGTCTGGAGCGACCTCGGGGCCTGCTGAGCAGGGAGCGGCCCGCCGAGGTGAGGGACGGCGGTGGCGGTGCACCCGGTCGGGGGGTGTGCCGCCACCGCTGCGTCGTCCGCCGCTGCGTCGTACGGGGGTGGGTGCTCAGGCCTCGATCTTGAGGTCGCGCAGCAGCTTGGCGACGTGGCCGGTGGCCTTGACGTTGTACAGCGCGTGCTCGACCTTGCCCTGCTCGTCGACGATCACGGTGGAGCGGATCACGCCGAGGTAGGTGCGGCCGTAGTTCTGCTTCTCGCCGTAGGCGGCGTACGCCTCCAGGACCTTGTGGTCCGGGTCGGACAGCAGGGTGACCTTGAGGTTCTCGGTCTCGCGGAACTTGCCGAGCTTCTCCGGCTGGTCCGGGGAGATGCCGATGACGTCGTAGCCGGCGCCCGCGAAGACCTCCAGGTTGTCGGTGAAGTCGCAGGCCTGCTTGGTGCACCCCGGGGTGAGCGCCTTGGGGTAGAAGTAGACGATGACCTTGCGGCCCGCGTGGTCGGCGAGGGACACCTGGTTGCCGTCGGCGTCGGACAGGCTGAAGGCGGGTGCGGTGTCGCCGGGCTGGAGACGCTCAGTCATGGGTGGACTCTCCTGGTGCGTGCTGCTGTGACGGGCGGTCGTACCACGGCAAACTTACCTCCGATGGTGGGTGGGGCCGCGCGGCCGTGAGCGCCAGCTGACACACTGGGTCAGTCGCACAGATCGCAACGGATCGCACAGAACAACATCGGCAAGTGAATGGGGTGGCCCGAGTGGGCGAGGCGAGCACGCAGGACAAGTCGGCGCGGACGACCGCCCAGATCGAGGCGGACATCGAGAGCGCGCGCGGCCGGCTGGCGGCGACCCTGGACGAGCTGGCCGTACGCGTCCACCCGAGCACGATCTCCGCCCAGGTCAAGGCCAAGGCGGTGGCCAGCGTCGAGGAGAAGGCCGGCCGGGCGTACGTGGCCGCCAGCGGCATGGTGGACAAGGTCAAGGCGCAGTTCGTGGACGAGAAGGGGCAGCCGCGCAAGGAGCGGATCGTCCCGGCGGCGCTGGTCGGTGTGGGTCTGGTGCTGCTGGTTGCCTCGTCCCGCAAGCGCCGCAAGGACTGACCGGTACGACGGGTGGGGGCCGGGCACGGTGGGTGCCCGGCCTTCCGTGTGTCTCCCGCCGTGTCTCCGGCGGTGTCTCCCGCCGTGTCTCCCGCATCTCGGGCCGGAGTCACGCCGCGCGCCCGGGGGCGGTACCTTCGGGACCGTGAGTACGAACGACGAGACCCACCCCGACCACCTGCACGAGCCGGCCCGGCACGACCGGCTGGGCGAGAAGCTGCCGATCCGCATGCTGCACGACCGGGTGCTGGTGCGCATCGAGGGTGCCGAGGGCGAGCGCCGGTCGACCGGCGGCATCCTGATCCCGGCGACCGCGGAACTGTCCAAGCGCTGCACCTGGGCGGAGGCCGTGGCGGTCGGCCAGAGCGTGCGCTCGGTGGAGCCGGGGGACCGGGTGCTGTACGACCCGGAGGACAAGCTGGAGGTCGAGGTCCGCGGCGCCACCTACGTGCTGCTGCGCGAGCGCGACCTGCACGCGGTGGCGGCGACCCGGTTCGGCGACACCGAGGGGTCGACCGGGCTGTACCTGTGAGCGCGGAGCGCCCCCTCCGGCCGTTCGGTGACCCGGCGCGCTGACCTGCCGGTTCGCTGACCGACCGGCTCGCCGACCTGCCGGTTCGCTGATCGGAACTGTCGGTGGTGGGCGCTAGGGTCCGGGCATGACGAGGCGTGTGCCGGTGATCGGTGACGGGGAGCGTCGGGCCCGGTTGGGGTGGCGGCAGGCGTTGGCGCCCTCGGCGCGGGCGGCGCGGGTGGAGGACGTGGCCGACGCGGTGGTCGGGCTGCACGCGACGGACGCGGCCACGGTGTACCTGTCGGCGTGCGAGCGGCTGGCCGCGGCGGAGCGGGCCGTGGCGGTGGAGGCGGTGCGGTTGGCGGGCTGGTTGGGGGAGGTGCGGGTGACGCCGCGGTTCCGGACGGCGGTGGAGCGGGAGTTGGTGGCGAGGCGGTAGCGCCGCCTCGGGCTCGCCCTATGGTGTCGGGGTTGCCGCCGGGCGGGTGGCGGGGCCGCCGGTGGAGGTGGGCGGGTCGGTGGG
>NZ_JNWQ01000121.1 GCF_000716875.1 Streptomyces novaecaesareae
CCGTCGACCGGACCAGCTACAAAGCCACCATCAGCATCGACATCCTGACCACACCAGACCCGTGACAGGAATCCGCAGGCTCTATCTACACGGCGTTGGGACTAGATCCGCACCTCGACGGTGCCGACCGCCTTGTCGTGCAGGCCGCGGTTGTCGCGGTCCCAGACCAGCGGGGGCACCACCAGGCAGAGCAGCAGGGTGCGCAGCAGGACCTGCGGGATGGTCGCGCGGCGGCCGTCCAGGCGGACCACCCGGAGGCCGAACAGCCGCTTACCGACGGTCGTTCCGGTGGTCGACAGCAGCAGGGCCGCGACCAGGAAGAACAGCGGGCTGGTCCACAGGTTGGCCTCGGCCTGGTCACCGCGGGCGATCAGGCCGTAGCAGATCAGCGCAACCAGCCAGCCGTCCACGAACAGGGCGCCGATCCGGCGGCCGGGGCCGGCGATCGAGCCGGGGCCCTCCTTGGGCAGGCCGAGGCGCTCGCCGCGATGGCCGAAGTCGGCGCCCATCTTCTCGGCGGCCGCCCTGGGGCCGTCGATCCACGATCCCAACGCTTCTCTGGTGTCCACGAATCCACACTAACCGGGCTGACGGCCCGCGCCGCCACCGGCTCCCCCTCCCGGCGGGGCGGCGTGGGGGGCGTCGTCCCCGACCGGGTGAATCCCTGCGCCGGGGCGTTCCCGACGCCTCTTCCAGTGGTCCAGACCACTTCCGGAAGGCCGCGCAGGCGGGCGGGGCGATTTGCCCTGTCCCGTACGTCTTTGCCGCCCGTCCGGGTGCCGTGGTTAACATCTAGGAAACGAGCGGGTCACCATCCGGAAACGACCCATTCCTAGGGTGAGCCCCATTCGCACCGAGGAGGATGGATGTTCAACAGCGCCGCCGAAGTGAAGCAGTACATCCAGGACAACGACGTGAAGTTCGTCGATGTCCGGTTCTGCGACCTGCCAGGCGTCCTGCAGCACTTCTCCGTACCCGCGGCGACCTTCGATCCGTCCGAGATCCTGATGTTCGACGGCTCGTCGATCCGCGGCTTCCAGGCCATCCACGAGTCCGACATGGCCCTCGTCCCGGACCTCGCCACGGCGCGGCTCGACCCCTTCCGGGCCGAGAAGCACCTCAACATCAACTTCTTCATCCAGGACCCGGTCACCGGCGAGGCCTACAGCCGCGACCCGCGCAACGTCGCCAAGAAGGCGGAGGCCTACCTCGCCTCCTCCGGCATCGCCGACACCGCGTACTTCGGGCCCGAGGCCGAGTTCTACGTCTTCGACTCGGTCCGCTTCGACACCAGCGCCAACGCGTCCTTCTACCACATCGACTCGGAGGCCGGCGCCTGGAACACCGGCGCCGCCGAGGGCGACGCGCGCGGCTACAAGGTCAAGTACAAGGGCGGCTACTTCCCCGTCCCGCCGGTGGACCACTTCGCCGACCTGCGCGCGGAGATGTCGCTGGAACTCGCCAAGGCCGGGCTGGAGGTCGAGCGCCAGCACCACGAGGTCGGCACGGCCGGCCAGGCGGAGATCAACTACAAGTTCAACACCCTGCTGCACGCCGCCGACGACCTGATGCTGTTCAAGTACATCATCAAGAACGTCGCCTGGAGGAACGGCAAGACCGCCACCTTCATGCCGAAGCCGATCTTCGGCGACAACGGCTCGGGCATGCACGTCCACCAGTCGCTGTGGACCGAGGGCTCCCCGCTCTTCTACGACGAGCAGGGCTACGCCGGACTCTCCGACACCGCCCGCTACTACATCGGCGGCCTGCTGCGGCACGCCCCCTCCCTGCTGGCCTTCACCAACCCCTCGGTGAACTCCTACCACCGCCTGGTGCCGGGCTTCGAGGCGCCCGTCAACCTGGTCTACTCGCAGCGCAACCGCTCGGCCGCGATCCGCATCCCGATCACCGGTTCCAACGCCAAGGCCAAGCGCATCGAGTTCCGCGCACCCGACCCGTCCTCCAACCCCTACCTGGCCTTCTCCGCCATGCTGATGGCCGGCCTCGACGGCATCCGCAACAAGATCGAGCCGCTGGAGCCCGTCGACAAGGACCTCTACGAGCTCGCCCCCGAGGAGCACGCCAACGTCCCCCAGGTGCCCTCCTCCCTCCCGGCCGTCCTGGAGGCCCTGGAAGCCGACCACGAGTACCTCCTCGCGGGCAACGTCTTCACCCCGGACCTGATCGAGACCTGGATCGACTTCAAGCGCACCAACGAAATCGCCCCCATCGCCCTCCGCCCCCACCCCCACGAGTTCGAGCTCTACTACGACCTGTAGGAACGGTCGTCGGCCTGCATGGCCTTGTACGTAGCAGGGCCCGGCGCCGGGTGGCGTCGGGCCCTGGTGGGTGTGCGTGCGGGGGGGGTGGGGTGGGGTGGGTCAGCGGGCTCCCCACCTGGTGAAATCCCTGGAGAGCCCGCCCCTATTCACGAAAACCAGCCGACAGCGTCCGTCTCCGCCTCCAGCGCGACGCCATCGACCACGCGCACTCGGCAAGCCCCCCGAGGCCATCACCGACCCCGACGACGGTGACGCCCCGCCGTCTTGTGTAGCCCTCGTCCACTAACGTTGCCGTCAACTACTGCCGTCAGACCGCCCTGAGAGCCGAAAACAGCCCCGCCGAAAAACACCGGCGGGGCTGTTTTGTCACGCACACTTGACTAGTTTGCTGCGCGCATTCATCTCACGAGAAGAGGCAATCCAGACTCATTGGCGACAGATAACCAAGCCCCGACAGCATCCCTTAAAGATTTTCCCTTTCGGCAAGCAGAGCCCGAAGGCGCCTAACTTCATCCACAAGGCGCGGGACAGCCTCTCGCGCCATTGCAATGAAGGCCGCATTCTCATCCCAACGCTCATCGCCAGAATCAACATAGCGCGGATGCTGAACCAGCGTCGCAGCAACTATGTCTCGGTGATCAAAGTTCGGCCACCTCTCCGCCCGACCAGTATCGGGAACGGTGCTAACTGCCACAAGATTCATGGCAAAGTCATCATCCAGTGTCCTGACGAACCAGGGGGCCGGAGTGGCTGCAGAGCACAGCTCCTCGATCTCATCAAGCTCATCTTCACGCATCAAGCCGCCTTTTACCAGCAGTCTCGTTCGCCGGGGGCAGTCCGCAATTGTCGAGCGGACTGCCCCCATCCATGGCCAACTAGTATCGCTCGCTCGAATATCCGAGCCTGTCCATGTTCTTATAGAATCTCTTGTCGTTTGTGATAATCGACAATCCGTCCTGTATTGCCGAATGCAAGACTGAAGCGTCGTCGCCGGCAATCATCGGCCTGAAGGACTTGCCCTTCCACATGGCCTTGAGGCGGCCCTGCAGAGAAGCAACGCCTTCACTAGTGGATTCGGGCCCCATGCGGCCTCCACGTGCCGATAGCCAGCTACTAATAGCTCCTGTCGAGTGTCCGCCTTCGAGGAGTTCGCGATGCGCTTGCGGCGAAAGCACTGGCGTGCGCCCCGCCAAAGCGGCATCTACTTCGGCAGTCTTTTCCCCGGATAGAGCATCAATTACAGGATTCGTGTCAACTGCCACCTCGCCGCAATTGTGAACGAGGATCGGCGTGGTCCCCGCCAGCACATAGTACGTGTGCTGCGCGGCCCCTCTCTACCTGCGTTTTCGCAGGTCAAGCCGTATTTAATGGTTCCGCTGGGGTGCGGGTTCGGCCGGGGTTGTTCGTGCTTGTTGCCGTCACCACTGCCGTCAAGGGTCTAGACCAATCTGGTGGGCCGCGGGCTCTCGGTCGCCGGGGTGCCCTCGGGCTGGCTCGTGCGTCGGCCAGTATCGCAGTGCGGGGCCGGGAGGGGCGGGGGTCTGTCGACGGCGAGGCTCCGGGAGCTTCGCTCCCCGCCGGAGGCGAACGCCAGCCACCCACCGATGGTCAGCTCGGCGACGGGCCTTGGTGGTCGGGCCCCTGGCCGACCATCTCGAACGGCCGGCCGTAGGACGGTCATGGGCGACAACTTGCTCCGCGTCGCGGGCAAGGAGTCCATAGCCCACAACTTGCTCCGACTGGCCGGGGCTCGGGGTAAGCAGTGCTTACCCCACAACTTGCTCCCACTGGCTCCCACTGGGCACCAGTCGAGCCCCGCTCACGATCCGACAGACCGCTGACCGCTGACCGCCGACACCCGCGCGGGCACCGGGGCCGGTCCGGCTCTGGGTCGGTCGGCCACGTCGGGCCACCTCCTTCGGGCGGGGCACCGCCTTGAACCTCGTAGAGAAAATCTGGACGCACAGCTCCAGCCCTGGCCGTCCAGCGGCCGACGGGTCAGCAACCTCGCTCGGTGCCGCCCGCTTCCAGGGCTTCGACGCGGGCACGCAGAGCGGTGAGCTGATCAAGCGTCTCGGCCAGTGCCAGCTCCAGCGCCTCGACGCGAGCCGCCGTCCCGCCGACGGGCGTGTTCCCCGCCTCCCCGTCACCTGAGCCACCGTCGGCCTCCGGCTGGGCGACGAAGGCTCCCTTGCCGGGGCGGGAGATCGCGTAGCCGTCCTGCTTCAGCAGGGCCATGGCCTTCTGCACGGACAGGCTCGAGGCCCCGTACTCCGCCATCAACACGGCCTGCGTCGGCAGCGCGTCCCCAGGCTTCAGCCCGCCGGAGCGGATCCGCTCCCGCAGGGCCTCGGCGATGACCTCGAACGTCAGCAACACCGTGCCGCCCGCCGGTCTACGTCCCCGCCGCCCCACCGTCACCGCAGGTCACCCCGCTTTCTCTGCGCCTCTACCACCGAAATCCGGCCCGTCCAAAACGGAAGACCGGGGCCACAGTACTCGCGTCCCACCGGCCACCGAAATAGATGAGGAGGGATGCACTTGAATGCACGCTTGGAGCGATGCTACCTTCACGCACCGCTGGTGAACACCACCGCTGACCAGGCCAGACGTCCCCGGCCCACCATCCGCGCCCGCCGTCACGCGCACCGTGCCCACGTGCGCCGATCACCCGGGTCGCCCCTCAATCGCCTCTCCTCTTCTCCCGACTCCTGCCGGAGGTCTGTCCCCATGCCCGCTCAGCTCCAACTCTCCACGCCTGCGACCACCTCCACTCCCGCCAGCACGGCGTTCGCCGCACCGGCGCTCACCACCAGCGCCGACACGTCCGCGAACAGGAACTCGGCGCTGGAACGCCGGGCGCGGCTGACCGCCAGGCTCGCAAAGCTCGCCGCCACCGGATACCTCGCACCCCTGGCCCGGCAGATCGGCTCCCTGGGCGGCTGCGCCCGCCCGATCCGCATGACCGGCCACCGCACCCGCCTGGACACCGCCACCGGCCAGATCCTCGACCACCTCGACACCCGCCACCTGCCCGCCGGCGAACTCCTGCTGCGCTGCGGCAACCGCCGCACCACCCGCTGCCCCGCCTGCTCCACCCTCTACCGCTACGACACCTACCAGCTCATCGCCGCCGGACTACGCGGCGGCAAGACCATCCCCACCAGCGTCGCCACCCACCCCCGCGTCTTCGCCACCCTCACCGCACCCGGCTTCGGCCCCGTCCACAACCAACCCGGCACCACCCCCTGCACCTGCGGCACCCGGCACGCCGACGGCGACCCGCTCCTCGGCACCCCGCTGAACCCGCAGCGGTACGACTACACCGGCGCGGTGCTGTGGAACGCCCACGCGCCTGCCCTGTGGGCCCGCTTCACCACCCACCTGCGCCGCGAGATCGCCAAGGCCGCCGGACTGACCCAGCGCACCCTGCGCCACCACGCCACGCTCTCCTACGCCAAGGTCGCCGAATACCAAAAGCGCGGCCAGATTCACTTCCACACCGTCATCCGCATCGACGGACCCACCAGCCCCGCCAGCACCCCGCCTGCCTGGGCCACCACCGAACTCCTCGACCACGCCATCCGCGCAGCCGCGAACCGCACCCGCGTCCAGCACCAACGCCCCTCCCGGGCTGGGGAGGCCGACCCGGCACAGTCGGCAGAGCCCATGGTGTTTCGCCTCGGGCGGCAGATCGACGTCCGCGCGATCCGCAGTACCGACTTCACCGGCGACGCCCCCGTCACCGACCGCCACGTCGCCGCCTACATCGCCAAGTACGCCACCAAGGGCGCCGAGACCACCACCGGCACCCTCGACCGCCGACTCCGCTTCCTCGCCGAACTCGCCCAGCACGACCTCACCGACCACGCCCGCCGCATGATCCACACCGCCTGGCACCTCGGCACCAAGCCCCAGCACACCCACCTGCGCCTGCGCCAGTGGGCCCACATGCTCGGATTCCGAGGCCACTTCTCCACCCGCACCCGCCACTACTCCACCACCCTCACCCACCTCCGAGCAGAACGCACCGCCTGGCGCACCCACCAACCCGAAACCGCTGCCCCGACGCCGACCGACCCGGCAATGGTCGAACGGCACGCCGGACTTCCGATCGGCGGGGGCCGGTCGGTCACTGACCGGCACGGTGACCGCGATGACCTGATCGCCGGTCACACCGACCCCGGCCCCGGTCACCGCGCGGGTCACCGCGAGAAGCACGGGCGGCGCGGCGGCGCGAACACGACGCTAGTGATCTCGCGCTGGCAGTACGCCGGAACCGGTCTCCTGCCCGAACTCGCCCACCTCGCCGACCTCCTGGCCACCCCACCGCGCCCCCGGCCCGAGCGGCCGAGCCGCCCCAGGCACGCACAGCGCTCCAGCGACCGGGCCGGTCACTCCACCGCCCCGCTGACCACCCCCGTCCAGACGGGGGCGATCGCATGACCGCCGACAGCGAACTCCTCACCGTCCCCGAGGTTATGGCCCGGCTCAAGGTCAGCCGCTCCACCGTCTACGACCTCATCCGCACCCGGCAGCTCGCCTCCATCACCATCGGCCGCTCCCGACGCATCCCCACCCACGCCCTGACCGCCCTCGTCCACCACCACCTCGAAGAGGCATCCTGATGACCGCCCCCGACACCAACCCCACCCCCGGCTCGCGCAGGGTCCGGGCCAACGGAGACGGCACCGTCTACCAGCGCAAGGACGGCCGCTGGGAAGCCGCCGGCTACGTCCTGGCCGTCGGCGACACCCGCAAGCGCGTCCGCGTCTACGGCACCACCCGCAAGGACGCACTCGCCAAGCTCACCGAGAAGATCGCCACCAGCAACCGCGGAGTCCCCACCGCGTCCGCGCAGGGCGGCGTCGCCGCGTTCCTCACCTACTGGCTGGAGACCGTCGCCGTCCACCGCCTCCGCGAGAACACCCACACCCGGTACACCGCCGTCGTCCGCCTCTACCTCATCCCCGGTCTCGGCAAGAAGAAGCTCGCCAAGCTCACCGCCAAGGACGTCCGCACCTGGCTCGACCAGCTCCGCACCACCTGCCAGTGCTGCGCACGCGGCCTCGACACGGCCCGCGACCAGCCACAGTGCTGCGCCATCGGAAAGTGCTGCGGCAAGCGACTGTCCCCGCTGACGTTGGCCTACGTCCACTCCGTCCTCAAGTCCGCACTGGAACACGCCGTCCGCGAAGAGGAGATCCCCCGCAACGTCGCCCGCAACGTCCGCATGGGCACACCCCGACCCCGCCGCTTCGAACCCCTCAACGCCCAGGAAGCCCGCGCGTTCCTCGCCGCCACCCACGGTCACCGGCTGCACGCACTGTTCGAACTCGCTCTTCGCACCGGGCTCCGGAAGGGCGAACTCCTCGGCCTGCGCTGGGAAGACCTCGACCTGACCGGCGGAACCGCCAGCATCCGCCGCACCCTCCAGCGCACCAACACCGCTGGCCTGACCGCCCTCCCAACGAAGACTCAGAGCTCCGAGCGGCGGATCGCCCTGGCGACGCCGTGCGTGCACTCACTCGAACAGCACCGCGATCGGCAGCACCAGGAGCGCGAATTGGCGGGTGAGGGCTGGAAGCACAGCGGCTACGTCTTCACCCGGCCCAACGGCTCCCCGATCGAGGGAGCCACCCTCACCCGGCACTTCAACGCTCTGCTCCGCCGGGCCAGGCTCCGCCACATCCGCTTCCATGATCTCCGCCATTCGGCGGCCACCCTCCTCCTGGAACAGGGCGTCGAACTCGTCGTGATCAAGGAACTGTTGGGCCATGCCCACATCGGGGTGACCGCGACGGTGTACGCGCACGTCCGACTCCGCCTCCAGCACCAAGCCATCGACACCCTCAGCAACGTCCTGCGCCACACCGCAGAAGACACGCCTCGGCCCGACGACGGCGACGATCCGCCACTTTGTGCAGCACCCGTCCACTGACGTTGCCGTCAACCGTTGCCGTCAAAGCACTGAAGGCGCCCCGCCGGAAGCAATTCCAGAGGGGCGCCTTCGTACTAAATCGACAATCAGGACGACCTTGCAGCCGCCCATATTCGGATCTGCGGACTCGCGGTTCTAGCGAATCGACAGCTCAAGCTCGCCACCGATCGAATTCGCAGAGACGAGATGCCCAATGAATTCGATATCGACTCCCATGAGAGCTCCAATTTCATCGATCAATGAAGTCACCGAGAGAACTTCCAGGCCATGCTCTGGAATATTCAATTCGATCGATCGTTGAGCATGTTCATCCCTGGGCCAAAGGTAATCCGGAATTTCCGAGTCGGGCCGCTTCTCAACCAGTAGCGACCAGTCCGTCCAAACCTTGAAGACTACTGACGCGCTATCGACGAGAACGATCTGAAGGGCCTTGACCATCCCTTCGGAATCAACGATTTCGAAGACCTCGCGAGCCTTGATGCCCCTTAGAACCTCGGGATCCACTCCCTCAGGTCGAGCCACTCCGCCGCTCCTCGTCTCTAGCTGTACCGATCGCTTCACCCTGGCACGTCTTCCCTAGCAATTGCATTGCTGCGGGGTTGCGCGGTCCCACCAACCATTCCCGCGCGTGCCCAGCGGGAACATTGTGACGAACGTACCGTCTCCCTTAGTGACCAACAGGTCGTCATCCTTGCGATAGAACCAGTAATCACTTGCACCGCCACTCCCAGGATTCCATTCGCCACGCCGAACCTCATCGTGCGAACCCCGAACCTCATAGACTCGGTCCTTGTACCATTGGCGAGCGGCAGGGTCGCCGGGGTTCAGCCCATAGTCCTTAGAATGGTCGCCCCAGTGACTGCCAAACTGCTTTCCATCCACTCCCGACAACTCAGGGCCGCAATTACTATTGTGAACCAGGACCGGCGTGTTGCCAGCGAGTACATAGTACGTGTGCCGGTTGCTGATTGTCAGGTTGTACATGTCTTGCGATCCGGAGACCGCGCGAAGACCCGCAACCTCCAGCGAGTTCCCGGACGACGTTCCGAGGCGGTGGCCGATCTGGAGCTTGCCAGCAGCGGTCCAGCGCTTAGTCGTGTCGTCCCAGATGGGGTGGTTCGCCGTGGTGTGTACGGTTTCCTTTTTGCCCGTTTCGGGCGAAACAACAAAGAGATCAAGAAGATCCTCATCGCTGTGGATCCAGGTGGCGTCGACCTTCTCTGGGCCTTGACTCGTCACATCGTTCTGGTCTGCCGACAGAACATCATCACCCACGACAACATCGGCTATGTGCTTTGTGCTGCCGTCCGACATGAGAACTGGAGTTGAAGCAGCGAAACTGCAAGCCCCAAAACGGCCGGCGGTCCCGGCTTCCAGCGTTTCCGCCCGAGAAGCGGTGGAGATCTCAGAAAGCTCGGCGGCTTCGCCGAGCTCGCCGATCCCCCCGCTCGCTATGATCCCAAACCCGATACCGCTTTTCTTGCCATTCTTGAAGCTCTTCGAGTTGGTGTTTGCGTGATTCTTCACCGTCGAATGGAGATTTTTGGATACCGGGTTGATGATCGGATCAGCAAATCCCAATGTCCCAACGTCCAGTAGGCCAAGCCCCTGCTCTACAACCCCTTCCCCAAACCCCCAGAGATTGTCAGAGATTGTGCCATCTTCTTCTTTGGGTCCTGGATGCTCGGTGGGGCAGATTCCGTCGGGGCAGCTGTAGCCGATGCCCTGTATAGGCCGCTTGTCGCAGTACGGGCCGTCACAGCTAGACGGGTGAAGCTCGCAGCTGACACCCGGGGCACAGGGCGCCAGTCCCGTGGGGTCGCTGAGGTTGATGGGGTTGTTGTCGCTGTACGCGTAGCCGTTGATCTGCTGGGAGTCAGCGATGTCGAGAACCGGGTCGACGGAGATGAAGCGGCCGTTGGCCGGGTCGTATTCGCGGGCTCCGAGGTGGGTGAGGCTGGTGGTGGAGTCGTTAGTGCCGCCGACGAAGCCGCGTTCGGTGGGCCAGGCGGCGGGTTTCTTGCCGCGGGGTGCGCCGAAGGGGGTTGTGTCGCCTCGGGTGTAGTCGAGGTTGTCGGCGCTGATGGTGAGTTGGGCGGTCCCCTGCTGGTCGTTGATCAGGTAGTTGAGGCTGCCGTCGTCGGACTTGACGATGGTGGCGTTGGCGACAGTGATGTAGCGGGTGGCGGTGACCTTGTTGGCGGTCTTGTCGAGCTTGAGTTCCTGCCCGTCCAGGTAGAGGGTCACCGAGTCGGGCTCGCGGCGCAGGAGGCGGCTGCCGTTGGCGTCGTAGAGGAAGGTCGTGCTCTTGCCCGCGATGGTGGATTTGGCGAGGTGGCCCTCGGTGTCCCATTCGAGGGACTGGTCACCATCGGCGGTCACGCGGCGGACGGTGTTGCCCGACTCGTCGTAGGTGAAGGTGTCGGTCCGGGCTCCGGTGCCGGTGATGTCGACGCGGGAGAGGGCGTGGGGTCGGGTACCTCCTGGGGCGGGGTAGGTGGAGGTGCGCTGGGTCTGGTCGCTCTGCTGGTTCTCCGTGGTCTGGGTGAGTTGTGCCCAGGGGAGCCAGCTGCCCGTGGTGAAGGACCGCTTGGTGTAGTTGAGGGCTCCGCCGGCGGCCGTGATGAGCTTGAGGTCGCCGGATGAGCTGACGACTGCTGCGGACAGCGGCTGGTTCAGCTGGCCGACGACCTGGCTGACGTTGCCCCACTTCTGCCAGCTGGCATCAGGCTTGCGGACGGTGTGCCAGATGCTTCCGTCGGCGATGGTTGCGACTTCGAGGCCGGCACCGGTGGCGGTCGCCGTGAGGTTGGTGGGCGAGCTGAGATCGCCGGTGACGCTGTAGACGTCACCCCACTTCTGCCAACTGCTGTCGGGGTAGCGGATGGTGTGCCAGAGCTTGTCACCCGCGATGACGATGACCTCAAGGCCGGTGACGGTGGCCGCGCTGGTGACGCGGGTGGCGCCGGTGAGGCTGCCGGTCTCGCCGTAGACGTTGCCCCACGTTCCCCAGTCGCCGTTGGGCTTGCGCAGGGTGTGCTTGAGCAGGCCGTCGGAGAAGGTGAGGACCTCCAGCCCGGAGGCGGTGGCGGACAGGGACAGCTGGTTGGGGTTGGAGATCGGGCCGACGACGCCGGTGACGTCGCCCCAGGGCTGCCAGGAGCCGTCGGGCTTGCGCAGGGTGTGCCAGACCCTGCCGCCGGCGATGGCCATGATCTGGAGGGTGTTGTCGGCCCAAACTGCTGCGACGTGCTCGACCGGAGCGCCGAGCGGGCCCGCCTGGGTCGTGGTGTGCAGGTTCTCGTAGTTGCGCCAGGTTCCGTTGGTGCGCTGTTGAGCCAGGTAGACCTGGCCGTCGGAGATCGCGACGGAGGCGGTCTGACCGTCACCGGCGATGGCGACGGAGCTCACCTTGGTGGTGTCCATCAGCGGGCCGGGAGCGGCGCCGCTGATGCGGTTGGTCGCCTGGGTGCGGTTGCCGGCCGCGTCGTAGGTGTAGCTGGTCCAGTACGGGTCGACTCCGCCGACATAGGGGCCGTTGGCCGAGGTCGGCGCCGCCACACAGTCGTCGGTTGACGACCAGGCGTTGGTCAGGCGCTGCGCGAAGTCGTAGGTGTAGCACTGGGTGTCCGTGACGGCGGCGTTGTCGCGGTCGTCTCGGACACGGGTGATGCTGCCGATCGGGTTGTAGGTGTAGGTCTTCTTGTCCAGTGACTTCGGTTCGCCTCTGTCCCGGTCGGTCCGGACAAGTGCGAGGCGCTGGGTGGCGTTCTCGTAGTCGTAACTCTGAATGGCGCGGGAGCCGAAGGGGCCAACGGTGCTCTGCGTGAGCTGGCCGTACGCGCTGTACAGGTTGCCCTGGGAATAGACCTGGTTGCTTCCGTCAGTGACGGTGGTGGGTAGGCCCAGCAGGGTGTAGTCGCGGTGGATGCTCTCCTGTGAGAGTCGGCCTCCGGCTGGGTAGGTCGTCGTGTCGGCCAGGCCGGTGTTCGGGGTGTAGGTCTGGGAGGTGGTGTAGGTGTTCGCGAGGAGCCCCTCGCTGTCCGGGATGGTGACGGTGGATCCGGTGGGTCGAGCCGCGCCGTCGTATCCCGTGACGGCGGTCGTGTAGGCCTTGCCGTTCTCGTAGCGCGTGCTGCTGGTGGCCAGACCGTTGCTGCCGGGCAGGGTGTCATAGGCCCAGTCGGCGAGCTTCGTCCCGGTGATGGAGCCATCGAACATCGCCGTCTTGCGACCGAGGACGTCGTAGGCGTACGCGAGCGTCCGGCCCCGGGCGTCGGTGACGGTGGCGAGCGTGCCGTCGGTGTTGTAGGTGCTGGTGGTGGTGCCCTTGTCCGGGTCGACGGCCTTGGTCTGGCGACCGAGCAGGTCGTACTCCCAGGTCCAGGCGTTGCCCGCGGCATCGGTGAGACGGGTGAGCTTGCCGGCTGGGTTGTAGGTGTACTTCAGGGCCTCGTACGAAGTCGCGGGCGCGTCGAAGTCCGGGCTACCGCTCTTGTAGTGCCGCACCTCGGACGTTCGGCCATGGGCATCGGTGACGGTGAGTGTGGGTGTGCCGCCACCTGGCGGGGTCGTGGCAACCCAGTTCACGCCGTAGCGCGTGGTGGAACGCCACTGCTCCGCGTTCAGGGACTTGAAGATGCTGGCGGTGGGCCGGCCGAGGCCGTCGAACTCGGTCTCCGTCTGGGACGGGACCTTGTTGTCCAGGCCGATCCACAGCGCCGCCTCTGGGGCACCGGCGGCGTGGTACGCCGCGTTGGCGCGGTAGACCCGGCCGTGGCTGTCGTAGAAGCTGTCGGTGATGTTGCGGCCGCCGTCGACGTCGTACGCCTGGTCCTGGGTCTGGCGCGGGCGCAGGAGGCCGTCGAACAGGGAGATGCTGGTGCGGTAGTCGCCGTTTTCCAGCAGTGTCCTGGTCGTGATGGCGGGCTGCTTGCCGGGTTCGATGCTGTACGTATACGTTGCGTTGGGCGAGGCGCCCTTGTCCCGACCGGGGTTCCACACGGCCGTGGTGCGGCCGAGGGCGTCGTAGTCGACGTAGGTGGTGCGGTTGTTGGCGTCGACGACCTTCACCGGGAGGGCGCGCAGGCCGCCGTAGGTGGTGGTGGTCGTGAACTTCTTGGGATTGGTGGACTGGACAACGGTCGGCTGGGCGCCGCTCGCCGGGGTGTAAGACGTCGTGGTCTCAGCGTTGTTGACGTCCTTGACCGAGGTCACCCGCCCGTACTGGTCGTACGTGGTGGTAGTGGCCGTCAGGTAGTGCGGGGTACCGCCGTCATAGCGGTCCAAGGCTTCGGTCGTGGTGACGTTGTCCTTGCCCGGCTCCGGCGCGGTCCCCAGCGGTCGACCGTCGTAGGACGTCCTGGCCTCGCTGGTGACGGTCGCCGGAGTGGCGTCCGTCGAGCAGAGCGTGCTGCTGGTCTGGACGGACTGCGGGTAGGCGATGAGCCAGTTGACGGTGTCCGGCGTGACGTAAGTGGTGCGGGTGCACTGCTCGTCACCGGAGACGCTGATGTCACCTTCGTCGGAGACAGTCCTGGCCTGACCGTAGTCGTCGAAAGTGCTGCTGGTGCGGACCGTCCGGGCCGTGCTGCCGTCCGGCTGGAACGCCTTGATGGTCACGCTCTCGGTGCGGACCATCCGGGCGGTCACCGGGGGAAGAGCAGCAGCCTCGGGTCGGTTGGGTTCGCCCGGCGGGGTCGCGGTGGGCTTGCCGTCCTTGCTGGGCAGCGCCTTCACCGCCCGGCTCGCGGTGCCACGGACCCAGGGGTTGTTCACCGTGCTGGTGAGGGGCTTGCCGCCGTCCTGGTCGTCCTTGTCAAAATCGATGGTTTCGCGGACGAAGCCAGCGAGCTCATTGCTGTCCTTGACGCCCTGGAGGGGGCTGACGGGCCTCGGCTGCCCGTTGGCGAGGGTGTCGCCGTCCATGCCGCGGAAGTAGACCGTCTCGGTCAGACTCTTTCCGGAGGCACCGACCCGGGTACGGACCCGCTGGTAGCCGCGGAAGTCGTTCCAGGTGCGCTCCTTGTCCGGGGTGAACTCGGAGTTGTCGCGCCGCCAAGCAACACCGTCGAGGTACTCGTAGTTGGTGACCTTGTCAGGCGATCCCGAGCCGGCCACCAGGTCGTGCTCGGTGACCGTGTCCACGAGGTACTTGTGGAACCAGTCGAGGACCGGGTCGACCGCGCCTTCAGGGGTCCACCAGGACGGGTAGCAGCGCCTGGTGTTGCTGTCCGGGGTGGGCAGGGCACCGGCGACGCAGTCGATGCCGGTGTACTTGATGTCGGTGTTGGAACCGGTCTCGGAGGTGATCCGGTTGATCCGGAACCGGTTCAACGGTGAACGGCCCTCGTCGGAGTCGACCCGGTTGGGAAGCGGGTCCCCGTGGCCGAAGGTCACCGGCTGGAGGGTCAGTTGGGAGGCGCCGGGCGTGGCCGTGCGGGTGATGGTCTTCAGCCACAGGGCTCGGCCACCGCTGCTGCCGGTGGCGGGGAAGTCCTGGTCCAGGCTCCAAGCGTCGACGTCCTTGTAGCCGCCGTCGCCCTGTAGGGCCTGCGTGCTGATGCCGGTCAAGCGCTTCTTGGACCAGAAGGTCGGGGCGCCGTTGCGGCAGTCCTGCTCCTTGTCGCAGGACTGGTCGACCGGGGTGTCGTACCAGTTGGCCGCGTTGGCCTTGGTGAAGGAGCAGTCGGCCGCCACACACCGGTCGGCGGTGGAGAAGGAGACCTTGCCGGCCGGAGAAGCGCTGTAGACCTGGCCGGCCCGGTGGCCGTACTCGATATGGTTCAGCGTGACGGCACGGGTGTAGACAGCGTCAGCCTTGGGCGTTCCCGTGGAGGCGCCGATGTTCTTGGCGTAGGCGTTCCGGGCTTTGCCCTATTTCGTAGACACTCGCCTGCTATGCGACTAGTTCCAGGTTAGTGACGCTTCTGGCGTGCTGCCGTTCGTAGTCGACGGGACTGCG
>NZ_JNWQ01000122.1 GCF_000716875.1 Streptomyces novaecaesareae
CACCGAGATCTACACTAGATCGCTCGTCGGCAGCGTCAGATGTGTATAAGAGACAGGAGTTGGAGGCGGCCGGGGCGCTCGCGTCCTGGCCGTCGATGGTGCGGTCGGCCTTGAGCGCGGCCCAGAGCTGTTCCACGTCCGGGTGGACCAGGGCGACCCGCGCGCCCTCGTAACGCCAGGGCGCGGTCAGGAACTTGACGTCGTGCAGGTCCACGTCCTTGAGGGACATGGCGAAGTCGAGCAGCTTGGCCGCCGAGCCGAGGTCGGGGTCGACGGTCAGCGACTTGGTGGCCGCGTCGGCGAGCGGCAGCAGGGTGGTCGGGTCCATGCCGCGGGACTTGACCTCCTTGATGAGGGAGGAGAGGAAGGCCTGCTGGCGCTTGGTGCGGCCGATGTCGGAGCCGTCGCCGATGCCGTGGCGGATCCGGACGTAGTCGAGCGCGGACTGGCCCTCGACCTTCTGCTTGCCCTTGGGGAAGATCAGCTTGCCCTTGTGGCCCAGGTTGGGGTTGAGGTCCCCCTCGTGGATGTCGTTCGGCAGGCAGACCTCGACGCCGCCGACCGCCTTCGTCATCGAGGAGAAGCCGTTGAAGTCCACCACCATGGTGTGGTCGACGCGCAGGTTGGTGAGCTTCTCGACGGCGTTCTGGGTGCAGGCCGGGTTGCCCTGCTCGGTGTCGCCCACGGAGAAGGCGCTGTTGAACATCACATTGGTCTGCTCCTTGGTCCACTTGCCGTTGGGGAGCTTGCACGGCGGGACGGTGACCAGGGAGTCGCGGGGGATGGAGATGCCGACGGCGTGCTTGTGGTCGGCGTAGACGTGCAGCAGGATCGCGGTGTCCGAGCGGGCGCCGCCGTCCCCGCCGCCGCCCAGGTCGCTGTTGCCGTTGCCGCGGCTGTCCGAGCCGATCAGCAGGACGTTCACCGGGGTTCGGCCCTGGGCGTCCGGCGCCGCGGCCTCCGGGCGGTCCTTGCTGACGGCGTCCCGGTCGAAGGTGCTGATGTTGCTGTTGAGCCGGTAGTAGAGGGCGCCGCCGGCGAGGACCAGGAGCGCGGTGCAGCCGGCGGTCGTCCAGAGCACCTTCTCCTTGGTGCTGCGCTTGGGCTTCTTCTTGGCCCGCCCGGCCGGACGGGCGTCCGGTATGCCCTTGGCCGTGTCCTTGGCTGCGTCCTGGGCCGTTTCCTTGGCCGCGTCCTGGGCGCCCTGGCCGTCCGTGCTGCTCCGCTCCGGAGCGGCCTTGCGGCCCGCCGCCCGACGTCCGCCGGCCCGGTGCGGCGAAATTCCGGATTCGGGGGAACCCTTGCGGCCAGACACGTCGTCATCCTCCACAGTTGCCACGGTGCCCCCCGTCGAAGCGGTGGGCTTGCGTGGCCCGGGGCCGGAGCCGATCCGGGCGAGGCCCGTCGCTAAACTTTTACACCGCTGTAGAACATCAGTGGAGCATACTAGGCGCGGATGAGAAAAGCTGCTGGTCAGAGCATGAGAAATTGCTTGATTCGGCCGGGCTCGTCCACGCCACCCCGGACCCGTACGAGGAGCACGATGACTCACCGGATCGCACGTTCGATAGCCGGCGCCCTGGTGGCCCTGCTGGCCGCCGCCGGCCTCACCGCCACGGCGTCGAGCGCGACGGCGGTGGCCGCACCCCGAACCGTCGCGGCCGCCGCGACCAGCCCCGACACCGTCGCCGCCGGGGCCGCCGCCGCGCCGCGCACCCTGGCGGGCACCTCCACGGCGTCCTCGACCTCCTCGGTGTCCTCGACCTCCTCGACCGCCGATGTCGCGCACCTCGCGGCCAAGGACGAGAAGAAGAAGAAAAAGGGCTTCTTCGCCAAGCTGGGCAAGTTCCTGCTGGTCGTGGTCATCCTGATCATCCTGTTCTTCGTCCTGCTGATCGTCGGGATCGTCTACGCCGCGAAGCGGATCTTCGGCCGCCGCAAGTAGCCGGCCCGGGCGACGACCGGGCGGTGGTGCCGGAACTCCCGCCCGGGGCAGGCCACTCGGCTGCGATTGGCCCTGGCCCGGGCGGTGGGGGCGCCCGAGGATGGGCGGCATGAGCGACTCCACCCGCCACCAGAGTCAGGACCGACTGCACCCCGAGAGCCGGATCGTCCACCCGCCGCTCGCCGAGACCGTCGGCAGCCGGCCGATGGGCGTACCGCTGCACCAGGGCCACCTGTTCGCCTTCGACACCAGTGACGCGCTCTCACGGTCCTTCGGCGGACCGGACGGTGCGTTCATCTACAACCGGCACGGAAACCCGACCGTCCGCTCGCTGGAGGAGACCGTCGCCGACCTCGAAGGCGGCGTCGCCGCCCTCGCCACCGCCTCCGGCATGGGCGCGATCACCACCGTGCTGCTCGCCCTGCTGCGCGCCGGCGACCACGTGATCGCCCAGCGGAGCCTCTACGGCGGCACCCACGCCCTGCTCGCCGACCTCGCCGAGCGCCGGGGCGTCGAGGTCACCCACGTCAGCGGTGACGACCCGGAGGAGGTCCGGGCCGCGCTGCGGCCCGAGACCCGGCTGCTGTACCTGGAGACCGTCTCCAACCCGACCACCCGGGTCACCGACCTGCCCGGGCTGATCGCCGTCGCGAAGCGGGCGGGCGTGGTGAGCGTGGTCGACAACACCTTCGCAACCCCCCTGCTGTGCCGCCCGATCGAGCACGGCGCGGACATCGTGGTCCACTCCGCCACCAAGTACCTGGGCGGGCACTCGGACGTCCTCGCCGGCATCGCCGTCTTCGCCGAGGCCGAACCGCACCGCGCGGTGTGGCGGCACTCCCTCGAACTCGGCGCCGCCGTCGACCCGTTCGCCGCCTGGCTGACCCTGCGCGGCCTGCAGACCCTCGCCCTGCGGGTCCGCCGCCACTGCGAGACCGCCCTCGACCTGGCCGGCCGCCTCGCCGCCCACCCCGCGGTCACCGCCGTCCACTACCCGGGCCTGCCCACCCACCCCGACCACGAGCTGGCCCGCCGCCTCCTCCCCGACGGCCACGGCGGCGTCCTCTCCTTCGACCTCGCCGGCGGCCGCGAGGCGGCCCGGACCTTCACCGAGTCCGTGCGCCTCGCCTCGCTCGCACCCTCGTTGGGCGGGGTGCACAGCCTGGTCCTGCACCCGGCGAGCACCACGCACCGGCAGCTGTCGGACGAGGAGCTGGCGGTGGCCGGGATCGGGGCCGGGCTGGTGCGGATGTCGGTGGGCATCGAGCACCCGGAGGACCTCTGGGCGGACGTGGAGCAGGCGCTGGCGAAGGCGTGAACGCCACGGGCGGCGGTGCCGAGCGGGTACGGGCCCGCACGTGCGGCGGTCACCGGCGCGGCTCGGCCCGGGCGGCGGTCAGCGCTGCTTGGTCCGGGCGACGGTCGTCAGCGCGGCTTGGCCCGGGCGGCCAGGATGGCGATGTCGTCCTCGGCGGTGGGCGCGGGGGGCGGGGCGAGCGCGTGGAGGACGGCGTCCAGCAGGTCGTCGAGGTCGCCGGTGGCGGGCAGGCGCAGCGCGGCGAGCCGCTCCAGGGAGGTGTCGATGTCCTCGCCGCGACGCTCGACCAGGCCGTCCGTGTAGAGCAGCAGGGTCTGACCGGGGATGAGCGGGCGGGCGGTCTGCTCGTAGCCGCCGAGTCCGGTGCCGAGCGGCGGGCCGGTG
Source organism: Streptomyces novaecaesareae (assembly GCF_000716875.1). Taxonomy (GTDB): domain Bacteria; phylum Actinomycetota; class Actinomycetes; order Streptomycetales; family Streptomycetaceae; genus Kitasatospora; species Kitasatospora novaecaesareae. The sequence goes on from NZ_JNWQ01000122.1 coordinate 3,648, forward strand.
GGGACGCCGAGCAGCTCGGTGGGCTGGTCGGGGGCGATCAGGGCGGGCGGCAGGTGGCCCGCGCTGGAGAGGGTCCAGCGGCCGCGGCCCGGGTCGGCGAGGGCCAGCAGGCAGGTCGCGGGGCGCGCCGAGTCGTCGGCGGAGATGACGTTGTCCAGCTGGCGCAGGATCCGGTGCGGCGGCAGGTCCATCCCGGCGATGTCGCGCAGGGCGGAGCGGTAGTGGCTCATGTCGACGGCCGCCTCGACGCCGTGCCCCATGACGTCGCCCATGGCGAGCAGGGTGCGGCCGAACGGCAGCCGGACCGTCTCGTACCAGTCGCCGCCGACCACCGTGCTGCTGCCGGAGGGCAGGTAGCGGGAGGCGAGGGAGAGGTTCTGGTGCGGGTCGCCCGGCTCGCTGAGCAGGGCCCGCTGGAGCTCCAGGGCGATGCCCTGGGAGCGGGTGTAGCGGCGGGCGTTGTCGATGCCGACGGCGGCTCGGGCGGCGAGGTCGCCGAGCAGGGCGGCCTCGTCGGAGGTGAAGGGCGCGGTGGCGGCGGTGCGGCCGAGGGTGAGCAGCCCGACCAGGCGGCCGCGGGCGGCGAGCGGCAGGACGAGCAGCGAGGCGGTGCCGGCGGGGCAGGCGTCCTCGGGGCCGGTCTCGGCGAGGACGGCGACGCCGCCGGTGAGGCTCCGGGCGGCGGCCGAGCCCTCCCGGTGGCGGATCGATTCGCCGGGCCGGGCGAGGTCGGCGAGCGCGGCGGTCAGGGCGGGGACGGACCGGACCGCGGCGCGGTGCAGCCGCAGGGGTGCGCCGTGGCCGGGCCGGGGCGGTTCGGCCTCGGGCGGCAGCACGTCGACGGTCGCGAGGTCGGCGAGGCCGGGGACGGCGAAGGCAACGAGCTCGGCGCAGGTGGTGGTGACGTCGAGGGTGGTGCCGATCCGCTCGGCGGCGGCATCGAGCAGCGCGAGCCGGGCGCGGGCCTGTTCGAGCTCGCGGAGCTGCTCGCGGGCCGGGTCCGGGTCGTCCAGGACGACGACGATCACGCCGGTGGTCCGGCCGGCGTGCCGCAGCGGCCGGTAGCGCACCCGTAGGCCGGGCGGGACGGGGTGGCCCGCGCCCTCGGGGCCGCCGGTGGCGTGCTCGCGGTCGCGCCCGTCGGCGAGCACCCGGCGCAGGGTGGCGGCGGCGCCGGCGAAGGCGGTGGCCTCGGCGGTGCGGCCGAGCAGGTCGGCGCGGCGCAGTCCGGTGGCGGTGAGGAAGGCGGGGTTCAGGTACTGCCAGCGCAGCCGCTCGTCGAGCACGGCGACACCGACCGGGGCGGCGGCGAGGACCGCGCGGAGCAGATCGGAATCGTCGTCCCCGTGGTCACCGCCGGTGATCGCGCCGAGCCTGGCGGCGAGGGCCGCCGCCGTCGCCGCCAGGGACCGGGTGACCGGTGTCGCGGGCGGCGGGCCCTCTGCTCGGTTGCCGTGCCGGAAGTGCATACGCCCATGATCACGCGCCGGGGCGCGGCACGCCCACAACTGGGTGAAACATTGACCGCCCGGAGACGGTGTTGTAGGGGAGCCGGTGCCCGCCGGGCGGCGGCCCGTACGGTGCGTGGCGCGTGGTGTGCGTCGTGCGGCAGTCGCCTGGACGGTGCGCGGCGGTCGCCCGGACGACGCACCGCGAAGCGTCCGGATCCGGCAGGCTCGGGCCTGATGATCACCGGTCATACTTGGGCGGCGGCGCCCGACACCGGACGCCGCAGGCCGTGCCAGGCCGTGCCAGGCCCGTGTTCGGCCCGAGCCGGAGACGTCCGTGAGCAGCCAGACCGGAGGAAGACCGATGAGCCCCAACCAGCCGACCAGTCGCCCGGCGGCCGGGGCCCCCGCGGTGCCCTGGAACCGGCAGCGGCTGCGCAGCAACAACGAGTGGCTGCTGCTGGAGCTGCTGCGCACCGACGGTGGCTCCTCGCGGGCCCAGCTGGCCCGGGACACCGGGCTGTCCAAGCCGACCGTCTCGGCCGCGCTGGCCGCCCTGGAGCAGGCCGGGCTGGTCCGCGAGGCCGGGCGGCTGGCCCCCGAACGCGGCCGCACCGCCGTGCTGTACGAGGTCGACCCGACCGCCGGGCACGTGCTCGGCGTGGACATCGGCCGGGCCCGGCTGCGGGTGGCCGTCGCGGACCTCACCGGGACGGTCCTCGCCCGCCGGGACGTGGCCAACCGCGGCCGGTCGGCGAACGCCGTCGCGGACGCCGTGGTCGCCGCCGCGCACGAGGCGACCGCCGAAGCGGGCCTGGCCGCCGGGGGCATCGTGCACGCGGTGATCGGCACCCCGGGCGTGTGGGACGAGGAGCGGCGCGGAGTGCGCTACGCCTCCAGCCTGCCCGGCTGGGGCCGGCCAGGGCTGTTCGACCGGATCGGGGAGGGCCTGGGGACGGCCGTGTCGGTGGCGAACGACGCCAACCTGGCCGCGCTCGGCGAGTACACCCTGGGGGCCGGTCGGGGCAGCCGGATGTTCGCCTACCTGCTGGTCGGCACCGGCCTCGGGCTGGGGGTGGTGAAGGACGGCGAGCTGCTACTCGGCGCACACGGCGCGCTGGGCGAGATCGGCCTGGTGCCGCTTCCCGTCCGCGCGGGCGCGCCGACCGGGACGATCGAGGAGGAGGCCGCCGCGGACGCCGTGGTGCGCTCCGCCCGGGATTTCGGACTCGGCGGGGAGAGCACGGCCCGGCAGTTGACGGCGAAGCAGGTCTTCGAGCGGGCCCGCGCCGGGGAGCCCGCGGCGCTCCGGGCGGTGGAGCGGGAGGCCGGGCAACTGGCCTACGCCGTCGCCGTCCTGTCCGCCGTGCTGGACCCGGACCTGGTGGTGCTCGGCGGCGGGATCGGCGGCAGTGCGGACCTGCTCCTGGAACCGCTGGAGCAGGCCCTGCACCGGCTCGCCCCGATGCGTCCGACGCTCGCGCCGAGCCTCCTTGGGGAGGATGCGGTGCTCCTCGGAGCGGTCTCGACGGCGCTGGAGACGGCCCGCCCCGAGGTGTTCGAGCGTCGGACGGCGGGGCTGCGCTGACGGCCGACGGCCGGCGGTTGCGGGCTTCTGGTTACCGGTGGCTGGGTGCCGAGGGGTCGTCAGCCGGTGGCCAGGGTCAGGCCGTAGGTGCCGAGGATCGGGTTGACGGGCTGGAAGTAGGTCTCCCCGCCGGAGGTGCAGTCGCCCGAGCCGCCCGAGGTCACCCCCTGGGCCTGGTCGCCGGAGACGAACGATCCGCCGGAGTCGCCCGGTTCGGCGCAGACGCTGGTGCGGGTGAGGCCGTAGACGCTGCCCTCCTGGTAGTTGACGGTGGCGTTGCGCTCCTCGACGAAGCCGGGCTGACCGCCCTGGGGGACCGGGAAGCCGATCGAGCAGCGGGCGGCGCCGTCGATATAAAACGCGTCCCCGCCGCGCAGGTCGGCGAGGGGGCGGGGCACGGCGCGTACCTCCTCGACCCGGATCAGCGCGCGGTCGATGCCGGACTGCCGCAGGAACGTTTCGGTGCGGGCGGTGTCGGTGGACCGCACCACGAGGGTGTTGGAGCGGACGTCCACGTACCAGAGCGGGGTGGCGGCGGGCACGGCGGCCGCGGACGCCCGGTCGAGTGCGTCCTTGGCCCGGTTCAGGACGGCCAGGGAGTGCCGGACGACGGTGGCCCGGCCGCCGTGGGCGGTGACGGCGCGGGCGGCGGAGGCGTCCGTGGTGGCGACGACCAGGGCCGCGTCCGGCCCGTCGACCCAGGCCCCGGCCCAGCGCTCGCCGAGCGAACGGGCGAGTGCGGCCTGGACCACCGCGGCCCGGCCCTCCAGGGCGAGCCGGTCGGCGGCGGCCTGCGGGGAGAGGCCGAGGTCGCGCTGGAGCGCATGGAGCAGTGCGGGCGGGAGGACGGCCGGGTGGGCGGAAGCGGCCGGCGGGGCGGCGGTCAGGGCATCGGCGACGGATGGGTCGTCAGCGGGTGTGCCGACGGCGGGGGCTGCGGTGAGGGCGACGGTCGCGAGGGTGGCAGCGGCCGCCAGCGCACGGATGCGGAGCATGGGGGATCTCCTCGATCGGCGTGGGGGTTGCCGGAACCGTAGACGGCCGATCGGGGTGTTCGGGACATGTCACCTACCCCTGCGCTCTGGCGCTATATACCGGACGGGGGAGGCGGGTTGGGCGCGGGCGGCGTGGATGCGGGCGGTGCGGGTGTTGCGGACGGCATGGTGCTCAGGGTGACGGCTGCCGGGAGGGTGGCGACGGTCGGTAGCCGGTAGGTCTCGATCTGCCAACGAGTGGGGGATCGGTGTATGGGGCGTGTGTGATCCCTGCTTGAATCGCACGACTCATCCAAACGGAACGGAGCGTTCTCCTCCCATGCCTTCACGGATACCCGGGCGCCGCCGGGCGGCAGGTCTGGCCGGATTCGCCGGACTCGTCCTCACCGTCGGTCTGACGCTGACCGGTTGCGACCCGTCGGCTGCCGACGGCGGTGCCTCGGCGTCGGCCCCGCCGAGCTCGGCCGTCACCTCGGCGCCGTCCGCGCCGGTCGTACCGGCCGCGCCGTCGACGGCCCCCGTGGCGCCGGCTCCGGCCGCGCCCGTCACCCCGGCGGCCACGCCTCCGGCGCAGCCCGCTGCCCCGGCCGCCACGCCGCCCGACCCCCAGGCGCCGCAGCCGAAGGTGACCACTGCGCAGCCGCCCACCGACCCCTCGCCGGAGCACACGGCGGCGGCCGGCGGCGGGCAGTGCGAGATCCGCTCGAACGCGGGCAACTGCTACGAGGCCGGGCAGTTCTGCCGCAACGCCGACCTGGGGAGGAGCACCCACGACGCGGGCGGCCGGGTGATCTACTGCCGGATGGTCAGCGGAAAGCCGCACTGGCAGGCCTGAGACGAACGGCCGGTCAGTGCGGCTGGTGGCCACCTGTGGCGGTCGGTGCCGGGGTGATCGGTGCCGGGGGGTGGGCCTCAGGCGTCGAGGACGCCCAGGGTGTCCCAGAACAGGTGCTCGTAGGACTGGAGCAGCAATCACCTTGCGTAGGTGTCATCACCCCAGGCAGCCGTGCCCGTCGCCGGACTTCGGGATGCGCTACGGCTGGTACTGGAAGGCGGCCCCGTTGCTGGTGCCGCCCGGGGAGTGGACGGTGACGGTGGCCGGGCCGACGGCACCGGCCGGTGAGGTGGCCACGACCATGGTGTCGGCAACCGCGGCGAAGGACGCCGGAGCGATGCCGAAGGACACGGCGTCGGTGTAGGTGAGGTTGCTTCCCCTGATCAGGACGTCGTTCCCGCCGGATACCGAGCCCTGCGCCGGGCCGAGGGAGTTGATGACCGGTGGTGCGACGTAGACGTAGTAGGCGTTGCCCAGCCCGACGGTGCTGGTGCCGCCTGGTGTGGTGGCCGTGACCAGGACGGTCCCCGTGCCGCCTGGTGTGGTGACCGTGATCTGACTGTCGGAGATCACCGTGATGTCGGTGGCCGCGGCGGACCCGAAATGCACGGCGCTGGTGAGAGCCAGGCCGGAGCCGAAGAGGGTGACGGTGTTCCCGCCGCTGGTCGGCCCCATCGTCACGTTCAGGCCGGTGACGGCCGGGGCCATGAGGTAGAAGTACGGCAGCGGATTGCTGGTGCCGACCCCGGTGGTAACCGTGACGTTGACCGACTGCGCCGCTCCTGCGGGTGCCGTGACCGTGATCTGGGAGGCGGTGTTGGCGGTGAGCGCGGCGGTGTGGGTGCCGAACAGCACCGAGGTCACGCCCGACAGGTTGGTGCCGGAGATGGTGACGGTGTTCCCGCCGCTGGTCGGCCCCTGGTTCGGGGTCAGGCTGGTGATCACGGGTGCGCCGAGGTAGGTGTACGTCACGCTGTTGCTGGTGCCCGCCGAGGTGGTGACGGTGACGGTGACGGAACCGGTACCCGCGGGCACCGTCGCCGAGATCTGGGTGTCGCTGACCACCATGAACGGTGCCGAGGCGCTGCCGAAGTGCACCGACGTCGCGCCGGTGAACCCGGCGCCGTTGATCGTCACCGTGGTGCCGCCGCCCGTCGGCCCGGAGGCCGGGCTCACCGCGATGATCGCGGGTGGGACGGCGTAGGTGAAGGTGACGCTGTTGCTTGTGCCGAGCAGCGTGAGGACGGTGACGGCGACCGAACCGGTGCCCGCAGGAGAGGTGGCGATGATCTGGCTGTCGCTGACGAGCACGAACGACGATACCGGCACGGTCCCGAACTTCACCGAGGTCGCGCCGATGAAGCCGCTGCCGTTGATCGTGACAGCGGTTCCCCCCACGGGTGGCCCGTGGTTGGGGTTGATGCTGCTGATGACCGGAGACATCGGGCACTCCTTCGTGTCGGGAACGAGGCGTGCCCTGGCTGCCGTGCGGCAGCCAGGGCACAGTGGGTGAGCGGCCGGGGCTCGTCGGATCCGCACCGATGGCGACGGTGACGCGGCTGCCCGCTCGTTGGTGTCCGGGTTCGGGTCAGGGCTCAGGCGACGACGAATTCGTCGGCCACGACGACCGCGCTGGTGCCACCGTCGGGGGTGGTGACCTGGACGTCGTAGGTGCCCGCCGTCAGGGCGGGGACGTTGCAAGAGAGAGTGGTGTCGTTGTTGACGTTGACGTTGGTGGCCGAGACGACCGTGGCACCGGAGGTCAGCGTCACGGTGCTGCCGACCGCGAAGCAGGTGCCGGAGACGATCACCCCGGCGGTGGGGGTGCCCGTCGTCCCCGCACCGGGATTCACGCCGGTGACCGTCGGCGCCGCGTTGTAGGTGAACTGACCCGCCGGTCCGGTCGGGGCGCTGGTGCCGCCGACGTTGGTGACCTGGACGTCCACCGAGTCGGTGCAGTCGCTGAAGGGGCCGTGGGCCGGCGAGGTGACGGTCAGGTGGCTGTCCGACAGGACGGTGGGGACGGCGGTGCCGGCCGCGCCGAAGGCGACCGAGGTCGCGGTTGCGAAACCGGTGCCGAAGACGTGGAGGACGCCGGGCGTGGCAGAACCGGCGCTCGGGTTCACCGACGTGACCGTCGGGACGGCGACGTAGAAGAAGCTCTTGCTGTTGCTGTTGACGCCGGAGACGGTCACGCTGACGTTGGTCTGACCGGCGCACCCCGGAGGGGTGCTGAAGGTGACGGAGGTGCTGCTCGCCGTGGTGGGCGTGACCATGGTGCTGCCGACGTTCACCTTGGTGGTGCTCAGGCTCCCCAGGCCGGTGCCGGTGATGGTCATCGTCTGGCCCGCGTGACCCGAGGTCGGCGAGATGGAGCTGATGACGGGTGCCATGACTGATCTCCTTTGCTGTGGCTGATGACGCTGCGGCCCAGGTCACCGGAGCTGCCGAATCGGCAGTCCGCCGCACCGGGCGTGATCGGGTTCCGGCAGGTCACAGGACAGGGCCCCGCAGCGCTGCCGGAACTGGGCCACGGAGTCGCTGACCGGCTGGGTGCCGGACGGGAGCGGGCCCTGGGATGCGGTGCGGGCGGCGTGGTTCTACCGCGCCGTTGACCTGTGGTTCGGATGGACGGGTTGGGTGTCCCGTGGTGCCGCCGCCGAGCCTCAACAGGGCTCGGTCAGGTGCGGGGTGGCGGCGCAGTCGTCCGGGAGGGTGCCGCAGACACCGGCGGCCACGAGCGTGACGGGGCCTGCGTTCTTGTGGTGCCGCCGCCGAACGAGGCGCGACTGTTGCGCACATCTGCGCCGACAGCGCCGGTCCCGAGCAGTGCTCGAAGTATGTTGGCGGCTCGCAAGAACGCCTCCTCGGACGTATAAGCCACCTCGTCAGCCGGGTGCACTGGGAAGGCACGCCGGCGGACAGCCCTCCGATGGGCGCCCTTTCGGGCCTGTGACAGGCACCCACCACCACATACCGAGGGGCTGCCTTCCCCAAACGGAGGGGTGGGCAGCCCCTGATCGGATACCACGAGTAAGTCAGCTGAACCGCCACACACGCAAGAGGCATGGCAGCCAGTCACTCGTTCAGCGGAGCGCACCACCGGGTTGCAAGGGGGTGGCGAAGCGCAGGACGGTGCCGCGACTGAGGTGGAGTTCGCGGGCGATGGCACGCAGGCTGTCGCCGCGCTCGATGCGTTCGTGGATCTGCTGGTGGCGTTCGCGGGTGCGGGCGACCAGGAGACGTGGCCTTCCGTGGACGTCCAGCTCGTTCGAGGCGACCGCTCTGGAACGGGGCACGTCATGCTGGTCTTCTCTGACAGTGAGAGGTTCGCGCAGGTCGGCGCGGTGCCGCCGATGACACGTTCGACGGCCTCGGCGAGGTTGTGCAGCAGATGCCAGGCGTCGGCGACTTGCCGGGTCTGCGGCGCACCCGCGTGCGCACCGTCGCGCCGCGCGTGCCGGGACGTCGGATCCCGGATCTGCTCCGCGAACGTCCGCTGGCCGCACAGGTCGTTCCGCACACGAGACGACGCGCTTTCAGGTCCAGGCGCACCCTCCTGCCGGCTACCGGGCGGTCTGCAAGACGCCGTCTGTAGTAGCAGTGCAGCCGCGACGATCTCCGCGGCTGCACCGGGCCGAGCAGATGCCGGTCTGGGCGGACCGCCCAGCACCTGGGGATCTCGAAGAACACCGTGAAACGGGCACTGGCGACGGACCGGCCACCGGCCCGTCAACGCCCGCCGAAGGGATCGGCGGTCGATGCGGTCGGGCCGGTGATCCGGGGCGGTGGTGCGACGCAGTCAAGTCCGGTGCGGCTACGGGATGATGATGCCTGCGATGGCGGTGGAGGGCAGCAGGGCGGGCGTGCCGGCGAAGGTGGCGGTGTAACCGCCGTTGGCGAGGATCAGCGGGAAGGTGATCGCCTCGGGGAGCTGGGCGATGCCTTGGGCGTTGGTGGTGGCGGAGCCCAGGATCTGGCTGCCGGTGCTGAAGGTGATGGTCCGACCGGGAACCGGCAGTCCGGTGACCAGGTCGGTCAGAGTGGCGTTGAGGAACGGGTAGTACACGTGCGGCGGGAACAGCTTGGTCAGCGCCGGGGTGGCGGTCAGCGAGGTGGGCACGGCGTAGGTGAAGCCGTTGACCAGGCTGGCGGTACCGCCAGGGGTTGTGACGGTGACGGTGGCCGGTCCGGGCGCCCCGGGCGGGGTGGTGGCGGTGATCTGCGTGCCGGTGGCATTGACGCTGACGCCGGTGGCGGGGTTGCCGCCGATGGTGACGCCGGCGCCGGTCAGGTTGATGCCGGTGATGGTCACGACGGTTCCGCCGGTGGTGGGTCCCTGGTTGGGGCTGATGCCGCTCAGCGTGGGGGCGAACTGGATGACGCTGACATTGGCCGACGCGATGTTGGCGACGTAGACCTTGCCGTTGGGGGCGATCGCCACGGTGATCGGCTGGCTTCCGACGGGGATCGGGGCGCCCACCACGGTGTTCGTGGCGGTGTCGATCACCGAGACGCTGTTCGACCCTCGGTTGGCGACGTACGCGTTGCCGTCGGGACCGACCGCTATTCCCCACGGGTTGGAGCCGACGGGGATGCTGGGGACCAGAACGGTGTTGGTGGTGGTGTCGATGACCGTCACATCGCTGGACCCGATATTGGCGACGTAGGCGTGGCCGTTGGGCGCGATCGCGATCCAGTTCGGCTGGCTTCCGACGGGGATCGGGGCGCCCATCACGGTGTTCGTGGCGGTGTCGATCACCGAGACGCTGTTCGACCCTCGGTTGGCGACGTACGCGTTGCCGTTGGGGGCGACGGCGATCCCGACAGGTCCGGAGCCGACGGCGATCGGGACGCCCACCACGAGATTGGTGGTGGTGTTGATCACGGACACGCTGTTTGCCGAGAACCGGCTGACATAGACGTCACCACTGGGGATGACCGCCACCGCGGCGGGGCCGCCGGACAGCGGGATCGGGGCGCCGACAAGGGTGTTGGTGGCAGTGTTCATCACCGACACGTTGTTCGAGATGTTGTTCGGGATGTAGGCGTTGCCGTTGGGAGCAATCGCCGGCCACGCCGGGGTGGTGCCGCCTTCGGGGATGCTCGGGATGGCGACGGTGTCGGTGCTGGTGTTGATCAGCGTCACGTCGTTCGAGCCGCTGTTGGTGACGTACAGGCCGCCACTGGGGATGAATGCCAGCCCGACAGGATTGGAGCCGACCGGGACCGTCGGGTCTACGGGGCCCGCCGCCACCTGGCCGGTGGTGGCGTGGCGGGAGGGGGTGGCGATCTGCAGCAGCTCCCGCGCTGGTGCCTGAACGTCCGTATTCATGGGGCCCCTTCGGTAGGGGCCGCCCTCGGCCCGCCGAGCCTCCGTACGGAACTCGTACAGAGGTGCGGATCCTGCTCCGGGGCTCGTCGACACAGCTGGGCAGAAATGCCACGGGCCGCTCACCCCCGAGGAGGGATGGGCGGCCCGTCGGTTGAATCACTCTCTTCATCTCCGCGTCGCCGATGGATGAAACGCGTCTTCGGAAGATTTCAAGTCCCCGTCGGCAGGAAGGATTTCAGGTCCAAAGAGACGGGCGTAACACCATGAGATTCGTGGTGCGGGTTCCCTGCGCTCGGCTCCCCTGCGCCGTGTGGCCGGGAACCCCTACCCGTGCATCTGTCGGAGCTCGGTTGCACGCGGGTCCGGGGCTTCTGCTGTGGCGTTCGTAGGGTGTCCGCTCGCCGAGAGCGCCGTGGAGCGGTGGCATGAGACGCCCCCGGCGGCATGATTCTCATTTTACTGAGCCATTAGGGTGACTATTCGTCAATATTGTTTCTCCATATCCATTCTGTTGGGTTAATGACGACGTCTGAACCGGTGGGCCGCCCATCCCGTGCCGGGAAGCTCAGCTGGCGGCCCGTCCGTTCTTTTCTCAGCCCCCGCTCCGATCGGACACCGGGGCTGATTCGTTCGAGCCAGCCTGGCGTCAGCTGCCGGCACTCGCCAATGCGTCCAGACACGTCGTAGTCGCAACTGTGTCGGTACCCGCAGCCCCGGTTCCTGTCGTCCCGTCCTTCGGCCTCGCCACGGTCGGGTGGCGGCAGTGGTCGGACAGCCGACGGGACCGGGGTCGGTCGCCGCGGCCGAAAGGCCAAGGCCGTGAAGTTAAGGGCTGATCGGCTCGCCCAGGATGTCGATGCTGATGGTGGCCTTGTAGGTGCGTCGGTCGACGCGCAGGCTCTTGT
>NZ_JNWQ01000123.1 GCF_000716875.1 Streptomyces novaecaesareae
GCAGAAGACGGCATACGAGATTTCTGCCTGTCTCGTGGGCTCGGAGATGTGTATAAGAGACAGGTACAGGGGCGATGTGGGGGCGGGCAGGGTGGTGGATTAACCCGAATGGAGTAGTTTTGTCGTGCTCCACCCGCCGTACTCTCGCTTCCGGCAGACCATCGAAGGACCGTGCGAGCGGGCCACCAGGCGATGAGGTGATGGACATGCAGCAATCGTTGAACGGAGACGTTCCGGAGTCGGCTTCCGACGTCCGGCGACAGCTCTACACCGGATCGGAGCGCCCCTTCGACCCCGAGGACCTCGTGATGGCGTCGGGCCGCGACGTCACCCCCGAGCGTGTCGCCTGGGCGAGGCAGCAGATCGAGCAGAAGGGCGCCGCCGCCCTGGAGCGCTACCTCCCCTGAACCCACCACCCCCGCAGGGCCCGGCCCACCCGCCGGGCCCCCGGGCAGGACCCCGGCCACCCGCGCCGGGGCGCCAGGGGTGACGGGGGTGCCGGGGGTGCCGGGATCGGCCACCCGTGCCGCGGTCGATTGTCAGTGCGGGTGGCGATGATGATGCCCATGAACGACGCCGCTCTGCTCACCCCCGGCGACTACGCCGACGCCGTCACCGCCGCCGTCCGGGCCGCCGCCGCCTACTACACCGACGGCGCCACCCCGCTCGGCGACGACGAGTACGACGCCCTGCTGCGCACCATCGCGGCCTACGAGGAGGCGCACCCGGACGAGGCGCTGCCGGACTCCCCCACCGGGAAGGTCGCCGGCGGCGCGGTCGAGGGCGACGTTCCGCACAGCGTGCCGATGCTGTCGCTGGACAACGTCTTCTCGGCCGAGGAGCTCACGGACTGGGCGGCCGGGCTGGAGCGCCGCCTGGGCCGCCCGGTGGCCGCCTGGTGCGTGGAGCCCAAGCTCGACGGCCTGGCGGTCGCCGCCCGCTACCGCGCCGGGCGCCTCCACCAGCTGATCACCCGCGGCGACGGCCTCGCCGGCGAGGACATCAGCCACGCCGCCGACACCGTGCTGGGCCTGCCCGCCGCGCTCGCCGAGCCCGTCGACGTCGAGCTGCGCGGCGAAGTCCTGCTCACCCGCGAGCAGTTCGAGCACGCCAACGAGGTGCGCACCGCCCACGGCGCCGTCCCCTTCGCCAACCCGCGCAACGGCGCCGCCGGCACCCTGCGCGCCAAGGACCGCCCGTACCGCGTCGAGCTGACCTTCTTCGCCTACGCCGCCGTGGGCCTCGAAAGCGCCGCGGGCCGAGACACCGCCGTGGGCGCCGACACGGCCGTGGGCCTCGACGGCGACCTCGCCCACAGCGCCCTCCTGGAGCGCCTGGCCGCGCTCGGGGCCAACACCGCCGCCGCCACCGCCGCCCACCCGCGGCGCTGCGCCACGCTGGAGGAGGCCCAGCAGCGCATCGAGGAGATCGCCGCGCTGCGCTCCGACCTGCCGTTCGGCATCGACGGCGTCGTGGTCAAGGCGGACGCCGCCGCCGACCAGCGCGACGCCGGCTCCGGCTCGCGCGCGCCGCGCTGGGCCGTCGCCCGCAAGCTCGCCGCCGAGCACAAGGTCACCCGGCTGCTCGACGTCGAGTGGAACGTCGGGCGCACCGGCATCATCGCCCCGCGCGCGGTCCTCGAACCCGTCGTCATCGACGGCGTCACCGTCACCTACGCCACCCTCCACAACCCCGCCGACATCACCCGGCGCGGCCTGATGCTCGGCGACCGGGTGTTCGTCTACCGCGCCGGCGACGTCATCCCGCGCGTCGAGGCCCCGCTCGTCGACGAGCGCACCGGCGACGAACGCCCCATCGCCTTCCCCGAGTCCTGCCCCCGCTGCGGCGACGCCATCGACACCACCGAGCAGCGCTGGCGCTGCGCCCGCGGGCGCAACTGCCAGGCCGTCGCGTCGGTGGTCTACGCGGCCGGCCGCGACCAGCTCGACATCGAGGGCCTGGGCGGCACCCGCGCCGTCCAGCTCGTCGAGTCCGGCCTGGTCACCGACGTCGCCGACCTGTTCTCGCTCACCCGCGAGCAGCTCCTCGGCCTGGAGCGGATGGGCGACACCAGCACCGACAACCTGCTCGCCGCGATCGAGACCGCCCGCAGCCGCCCGCTCAACCGGGTCTTCTGCGCGCTCGGCGTGCGCGGCACCGGGCGCACCATGTCCCGCCGCATCGCCGCCCACTTCGGCTCCATGGCCGCGATCCGCGCCGCCGACGCCGAGACGCTGGCCGCGGTGGACGGGATCGGCGCGGAGAAGGCCCGGGTGATCGTCGCCGAACTCGCCGACCTCGCACCGCTGTTGGACCGGCTCGCGGCCCGGGGCGTGGGCACCGCCGTCACTGCGCCCCAGGCCCGCGTCACGGCGGACGCCGGGGCCGGCGAGGGCCCGGAAGCGGAGGCGGAGGCAGCTCCCGTCGCGGGCGGGCCGCTCGCGGGCGAGGCCGTCGTCGTCACCGGCAGCATGACCGGCCCGCTCACCGCGCTCTCCCGCAACGAGATGAACGAACTCGTGGAGCGCGCCGGCGGCAAGGCGTCCTCGTCCGTCTCCAAGCGCACCACCCTGCTCGTCGCCGGCGAGAAGGCCGGCTCCAAGCGGGCCAAGGCCGAGGAGCTCGGCATCCGGATCGTCACCCCCGACGAGTTCGCCGTCCTCGTCGCCGACCACCTGCCCCAGGGCTGACGGCCGGGCCCGGCCGACGCCCGGCCGACACCGTGTCGGCCGGGCCGGGGCGGCGGAACCGCGGTGAGCCGATCACCGTCTCCCAGGCGACGGTTCATCGTACGACAAGCAGTTCCACGGGGGGGTGGACACATGTCGGATGGCAACGTCGTCTGGTCGGTGCTCGGCTTCGTCGGATCGGCCGCGGGGGTGGCGGTCCTGGTCGCCGTGGTGCTCAGGGCCCGGCTGCGGGCGCGGACCCTGGCGCAGGGGCTGACGGCGCAGGCCCGGTGCCTGGAGACCTACCTGGCGGTGGACACCCGGGGCACGGGAGCCGAGCGGCGCACCTTCACCGAGCGGCGCGTGATCGCGGAACGCCGTAGGGGCGGAAGTCGAGAACGACTTCCGCCCCTACGATTCGGAGCGCCGGGCCCGAATCGAACGAACCCCTCCCACTGAAAGTGGGCGTGCTACCGCTGCACCACCGACGCCTGCTCCGGCAGGGCCCGACCGCTTTCGCGATCTTGTCCCGCCGACAGGAAGAACGTACCAGTCCATGATCGGAAGAAGGAAATCGGTGGTCGGCCCGCTCCCGGCCGCCGTCCTGGTGGGCGCCGCCCAGGCACCGCCCCCTTACGCTCTGGCGAGTCGTCACAGGGCCCGACGGTGTCGGGCGGCAGGCCGCGCCGGCCGGCAGGGAGAGGAATCGTGCAGGACGAAGCGGGGAGAGCGACCGCCGGGGCGGGCAGCGTGTTCCGGGCCGAGGGCGTGCCCGCGAAGGAACGGTTCGACTGCTGGCGGGAGCTGATCGGGCGGACCCGGGCCAGCGAGGTGGCCAGCCCCCACGCCGAGCGCTTCGAGGCGGAGATGCGGCGCCTGGAGCTGGGGCCGGTGACCCTCCTGCGGACCTCGTTCCCGTCCGCGCGGTTCTGGCGCACCCCGGTCATGGTGCGGCGCTCGGACCCGGAGGTGTACCACCTGACGCTGCTGCTCGACGGAGGCCTGACGCTGACCCACGGCGCCGGGAGCCGCACGGAGACCTTCGCGCCGGGCGACCTGCACATGATCGACAGCTCGGACCCGTTCGACCTGCGGGCCTTCGCCGCCCGCGCCGCCGACCGGCCGGAACGGCGGATCGAGGCCGTCGGCGTCGACTTCCCCACCTCCCTGCTGCCGCTGCCGCCGGACCGGCTGCGCCACGTGCTGGGCCGGGGCATCTCCGGCCGGGAGGGCACCAGCGCCCTGCTCGCGGACTTCCTCCTCGGCCTGGACCGGCAGGCCGCCCTCCTCGGACCGGCCGAGGCGCCCCGCCTGGGGACGGTCGTGGTCGACCTGGTGGCCGCCTGGCTGGCCCGGGAGCTGGACGCCGAGGCCGAGGTGCCGGACGACGCCCGCCGGCGCGCCCTGGTGGAGAACGTGCGGACGTTCATCCGGCGCAACCTGCACGACCCCGAACTGACGCCGACCGTGATCGCCGCCGCCCACCACGTCTCCGTCAGCTACCTGCACCGCCTCTTCACCCAGCAGTCCCAGGGCGAGACCGTCGCCGCCTGGATCCGCCGCCGGCGGCTGGAGAAGGCCCGCCGCGACCTGGCCGACCCCGCGCTGCGCACCGTGCCCGTCCACGCGCTCGCCGCCCGCTGCGGCATCCCCCGCCCCTCCGACTTCAGCCGCGCCTTCCGCGCCGCGTACGGGCTCTCGCCCAGCGAGCACCGCCACCGGGCGCTGTCCGAACACACGGACGAGCAGCCGTGCACGAACGGGTAGCCGCGCGCGGGTGAAGCCGCGGTCAGTGGACGCATTGCCAACAGGCTGTCGACGCAGTGCCAACACGGCCGGGCCGCGGCCTGGCATCGTCCACGGGGGACGGGGCGGCGGCCCGGCACGCCACGGGGGAGCGTGCCGGACCGCCGGTCTTACCAGTGCCGGTCGTACCTGTGCCGGTCGTACGGGCCCGGATGCGGGGCCGCGGGATCAGCCGCCGGTGGCCGGCGGCCTGGTCGCGGGGGGCTGCGCTCCGGCGTCCTCCCTGGCCCAGGCGCCGATGCCGAGCCGGCCGGTGGTGCCCAGGTCGAGTTCCGGGGTGACCATCACGGGGGCCGCGCCGGGGGTGGCGCGGACCCGGACGTAGGGGGCGCTCACCGGGGTGCCGTCCTCGGTGGTGTTGCGCCACACCAGGGTGGTGCGGGCGCCCTCGCCCGGGCGCAGCGCGATCTCCTGCGGCGGGTTGTCCGCGCCGGTGCCGGTGGCGATCTGGGCGCCGCCGGACAGCAGCCGTACCCCGTCGATCGGCCGGTGCTCCTGGTCGAGGAGCTGGAGGGTCGGGTAGCCGTCGAGGGTCACCGTGGTGGTGCCGCAGTTGCGCAGGTGCAGGCCGACCACGCGCAGGCCCATCGCGGCGTCGCCCTCGTCCGCGGACAGCCGCAGGCCGGAGGCCGGGCAGGGGCCGCCGGGCTGCGGGGCTTCGGCGCTGGGCACGCTGCGGACCTTGACGATCTTCACCTGCGGTACGGTGCCCGGCTTGGCCGGCCCGGGCCCGGACAGGTCGAGCCGTCCCTTCTCGGTGGTTCCGGGGGCGAGGGCCGTGACGGTCCGCGACACGTTGTCCGGTCCGCCCGGCCGGCCCGTGGCCTGGCCGAACACCACCGTGACGTCGGACGGTTCGGTGGCCGGGTTGGTCACCTCGTACTCCGCGCAGGCCGGGCCGACGGCGGTGATCCGCACGCCGTCCTGGGCGGGCCCGGCCGGTTGCGGCGCCCCGCACGGCCCGGTGCTGCCGGACGCCGGCGGGGCGCCGGCCGCACCGGTCGCACCGGTCGCACCGGTCGCACCGGTCGCACCGGTCGCACCGGTCGCACCGGTCGCACCGGTCGCCTGGGAGCCGCAGCCGGTGAGCAGGACGGCCGCGGCGACGGCCGCGACCGCGACGGGCGTGCCGGCCGTGGCGGGCCGACGGGCCGTCAGCGTTCTGGTGGGCTTTTCGAACTGGCGCATCGGCCGAGTCGATCACGCTCCGCACCCGAACGGCTGTGAGCCGGGCCACTCCCCCTGCAACAGCTCTGCAATGGTCCCGGCCCGCGGGAGGTCAGGCGCGGGCGTCGATCTTGCCCTGCAGGGCGGCGAGCAGGTCCTTCAGGCTGCTCCTCCCCGGGTACGCCCGGCGCTGACCGGGGGCGGCCGCGGCAGGCGCCGGTGTCGGCGCCTGCCGCCGCGGCGCGGGCCGCTAGGAGCGGTAGCGGTAGCGGATCCGGCCGCGGGTGAGGTCGTAGGGGCTGAGCTCCACGAGGACGCGGTCGTGCGGGAGGATCTTGATGTGGTTCTTGCGGACCTTGCCGCTGATGTGGGCGAGCACGATGTGCCCGTTGGGGAGTTCCACCCGGAAGGTGGCGTTGCGCAGGCACTCGGTGACGGTGCCTTCGACTTCGATGCCGTCTGCTGTCTTGGCCATGTCTCTTCTTTCGTAGCGGGGCGTAGCGGGGTGGTGCGGTGTGTCAGTGGCGGACGAGCTCCAGGGTGGCGCCCGCGCGGCGGGCGCCGATGCCCTCGAAGAGGGCGGTGGCGGCCGTGTTGGACTCCGCCACCTCGGCCCAGGCCGTGGCGGTGCCGTTGCGGTGCAGCGTGCCCAGCGCGTGGGCCAGCAGGGCCCTGGCGATGCCGCGGCGCTGGTGGTCGGCCCGGACGGCGAGCAGCCCGATCCGGGGTTGGCGGAGCAGTGGCGCGATCCGGAGCAGGCCGACGTACCGGCCGTCCTGGCGCGCCACCGCGTACTTCGAGGGGTCGAGCACGGTGCTGCAGGCCGGGCGGGGCAGCACCTGGGCCGGCATGGCCGGCCAGCCGATGCCGGCCTCGACCTCGGCACTGATGACGGCGTCCAGGGCGCGCAGCGGGCCCTCCTCGACCTCGCCGGCGGGCACGATGGTCACGCCCGCCGGGGGCCGTACCGTGCCGAGGCCGGTGACCTGCGGGTCGGTGGGCACGAGGTGGCCCCACTCGCGGCGTACGGGTGTGAAGCCGGCCCGCTGCCAGGCGGTCGTCGTCTCGTGGTCGGCCTCGTCGGTGACGGCGTGCAGCGGGGCCGGCAGGTCGGCCGCCATCGCCGCGGCGATGTGGTCGAAGACCGCGCCGTGCCACGCGTCGACGCTGACGAACAGCCGCCCGTCGGGCCGGCGTGCGGCGTCGCCGTGGCCGACCACGCGGTCGTCCTCCACGGCGTGCCACTGGGTGTCCGAGAGCCGGGTGACCACGAGCGGGTGGCCGTCCGTGCCCGGGACGGAGGAATGCACAGGGTTCATGGGCGTTGCCTTTCGGGAGTGCCTGCTCTGAGGCGCTCCCGGGCGACGTCTACGTCAACCGCCCACCGTGACAGAGAGGGGGAGCACCCACACGAATACCGCCTTCATGGGTCTCACCTCCTCGCGTTGTCTTCACGGCTGCGCAGACCGTAGCAGGCGCCGGTGCGCGGGCCCAACCGGTTTAACGGGCCCGGCGGTCCGGACGGGCCCCGGGTCGTCCGAGGGGTGAGACGTGCCGTCCCATTCCGGCGGGTTTCTGCCAGCATGCGGGGCATGCAGCAGCAGCTGATTACCAGCGGCAGCGTGCCGGCACCGCGCCGGGAGGAGTGACCCTCCCCGGCCCACCGCCCGCACGCAGACCTCTCGCACTCCGCGAGGGGTCTTTCTGCTTTCCCGGCCCGCCAGTCCCACCCCCAGACAGGACCGCCGCATGGAACACACCCGGCTCACCGTCACCCTGCGCCCCACCACCGGGACGCTCGCCCGCCTCGCCTCCACCCTCAACAACCACCGGGTGCTGGACCTCGCCTTCAGCACCGCGGCGCCGGCCTCGGCCAGGGCCGTCGTCCGCGTCCCGCGGCCCGAGGCCGTCCGCGTGCAGCAGAAGCTGCGCAGGATGGTCGACGTGCTCGACGTGGCCCTGGAACCGGCCTCCCCCGGCGACGGCGCGACGCCGTAGGGGCGACGGGGGCGCGGTTCGGGGGGTGGCTGCGGCGGGCGGCCCCGGGACGGAGCGGGACGGAACGGGGCAGGGCGTGACGGTGGGTCAGTAGCGCAGGGCGGCGGCGATCCGGCCGCTGTCGGCGAGGGTGCCGTCGGGGACGAAGGCGATCCGGGCGCCGGTGTCGAGGGCGCGTTCGATCACCTCGTCGACGATGTCCTCGCGGACCCCGGGCCGGCCGGCCTCGTCGGGGACGAGGTGCTCGCCCTCGTCGCGGACGGTGGCGCGGTAGTTCTCCTCGACCAGCAGCCGGTCGACCCGGCCCTCGCCGGCGGCCTGCCAGACCTCGTCCAGGCCGGCGGCGTACGCCTTGCCGCCGCGGGCCTTGTCGAGCAGGGCGAGCGCGTCGGCGACCTCGCGTTCGGCGTGGGCGCGCACGGCGGGCTCGACCACCTTGCGGACGGTCTCGGCGTCGGCCTGGGCGAGGCCGCCGTGCGAGATCTGTGCGGTGGCCTCCCTGGCGATCGGGCCGGCGGCGTCCAGCAGGGCGAGGGCCGCGGCCTCGCCGACCACGTACAGCGGGCGGGGGTCGTCGGCGAGCAGTTTGCCGAGCTCGGTCTCGGCCTGGCGCAGGAAGGTCTTGGTCTCCTCGTCGCGGAAGGTGCTGGGCGTGTCGCCGATGCGCTCCTGCCGCTCGGGGTCGGGGTTCTCGTGGACGCGCACCAGCGGGAAGCCGTTGCCGGTCTGCTCGGCGACCCGCTCCTCGGTGCCGCCCCACACCGCCACCCGGTCGGCGGCGATCGCGACCACCCAGTGCGGGCGCTCGGCGGCGTGTGCGGCGACCAGGTTGCGGGTGAGGAAGGTGTCGGACAGCACCACCCGGGCGGGGGCGGTGCGCCCGAGTGACCAGACCTGGTGCTCACCGGGCGCGGCGAGGATCGCCAGGCCGTCCTCGGCGTGCACCAGGTCGACCTCGGCCAGGGCCCGGTCGAGCTGGCCCAGGACGTCGATCCGGTCGGCGCGGGAGACCTCGGGGTCGGACTGGACCTTCTCCTTCGCCTCCGCCAGCAGGTTGCGCAGCCGGACCGGGTCCTGTGCGTCGTCCGGCTCCCGGCGGTGGGTGGGCATCAGGATCGACACGGCCGGGTAGGGCCGGGGCCGGCGCAGCTCGGCGAGGACGGCGGGGCTGAGGGCGGGGTGCATGGAGAGCCTTTCCGAAGGCGGGTTCGGCCTTCTGTGCGTGGACGCGCGAAGCCTGGCGTGCTGCTCCCGAATTGACCTCAATGTACCGATCTGCGGCTTGTACGGCGCTGTCTGGGTTCAGCTGCGCCCAGCCGCGCGAGAAGTTAGTTGTATGAGCGCTTTATGCGCTCACGCTGGTATTTCACTCCATGGCTTATCCTGGTAGCGCAACCCCTCGGGAAGGAGGCGGGCCCATGACCGCCACGGACCCTGCGCTCACCGCCCTCGCCAGCGGCTGGGGCGCCCTGTCCCTCCTGCACGGCAGGATCGAGTCGCACATCGAGCGCGCCCTGCAGTCCGGGCACGACCTGAGCGTGCGGGAGTACTCGCTGCTGGACGTGCTCAGCCGCCAGCACGACGGGGAGGGCGGGCACCTGCAGATGAAGCAGGTCGCCGACGCGGTCGTGCTCAGCCAGAGCGCCACGACCCGTCTGGTCACCCGCCTGGAGGACCGCGGACTGCTGGCGCGCTACCTGTGCCCGACCGACCGCCGCGGCATCTACACCGACGTGAGCGAGGCCGGCCTGGAGCTCCTGGCGCAGGCCCGGCCGACCAACGACAAGGCCCTGCGGGAGGCGCTCGACGAGGCCGCCGGGAACCCGGAACTGGTCCCGCTGGTCCGGGCGGTCGAGGCCGTGGACGCCTCCTCGCCCCGCCACTGACCCCGGCCCCGGCGACCCCAGCCCCTCCCTCACCTACCGCCCTCTCCCCCGACCGGGCCCGACGCCGTCCGCCGCCCCCGCGGCACGGACGCGTCGGGCCCGGTCGCGTTTCCCGGCGACTGCCCCTGGCCGGGGCGGCGCACGCCCCCGCCGACCCGACCCTGCCCGGCGCATGCCCCCTACCTGCGCTTGCACTTATCGCGCGTGTGCAACTATTGTTTGAGCACGCAAGGCGCTCACTCAAGCAATCACAGAAGGGTCGGGCCCCATGCCTCTCGCTCTCCTCGCCCTGGCCATCGGCGCATTCGGGATCGGGACCACCGAGTTCGTGATCATGGGCCTGCTGCCCCGGATCGCCGACGACTACGGCGTCTCCATCCCCCACGCGGGCCTGCTGGTCACCGGCTACGCGCTCGGCGTCGTCCTCGGCGCACCGCTGATGACCGCCCTCGGCACCAGGATCGGCCGCAAGACGATGCTGATGCTGCTGATGGGCCTGTTCACGCTCGGCAACCTGCTCTCCGCCGTCGCGCCGAACCTCCCGCTGATGCTGGCCGGCCGCATCGTGGCCTCGCTGGCCCACGGTGCGTTCTTCGGCATCGGCTCCGTCGTCGCCGCCGACCTCGTCGCCCCCGAGAAGAAGGCCGGCGCCATCGCCACCATGTTCACCGGGCTGACCGTCGCCAACATCGTCGGCGTGCCGCTGGGCACCTTCATCGGCCAGGCCGTCGGCTGGCGCACCACCTTCGTCCTCGTCGCCTCGCTCGGCCTGCTCGGCCTGCTCGGCATCGCCAGGCTGGTGCCCGACCTGCCACGCCCCGAAGGCGCCCACCTGCGCCGGGAGCTGACCGCCTTCCGCAACCCGCAGGTCCTGCTCGCGATGGCGATGACCGTGCTCGGCTTCGGCGGCGTCTTCGCCGCGATCACCTACATCGCCCCGATGATGACCCACGTCGCCGGCTACTCCGACGGCGCCGTCACCTGGCTGCTGGTGCTGTTCGGCGTCGGCATGTTCCTCGGCAACCTGCTCGGCGGCCGCTTCGCCGACCGCAGGCTGATGCCGATGCTGTACGCCTCCCTCGGCGGACTGGCCGTCGTCCTGGCGCTGTTCACCCTCACCGCCCACGACAAGGTCCTCGCCGCCGTCACCATCCTGCTCGTCGGCGCCCTCGGCTTCGCCACCGTCCCCCCGCTGCAGAAGCGGGTGCTGGACCAGGCCCACGGCGCCCCCACCCTGGCCTCGGCCGTCAACATCGGGGCGTTCAACCTCGGCAACGCGCTGGCCGCCTGGCTCGGCGGGACCGTCATCTCCGCCGGCCTCGGCTACACCGCCCCGAACTGGGTCGGCGCCGCCCTCGCCGCCGCCGCCCTCGCCCTCGCCCTCTGGTCCGCCGCCCTGGAGCGCCGTACCCCCGCGCGTACGGCCGCCCCCGCGGCCGCCGCGCCCGTGCCCGCCCACCACTGACCGCCCCCGCCCCCTCACCCCCTGGAGAAGCACAGCCATGAGCACCACCACCGCCGTCGCCCCGCTGACCACCGCCGACGCCGAGACCCTGGTCACGGCCGCCCGCGCCGCCGCCGAGGCGGCCGGGGTCGCGGTCAGCGTCACCGTCCTGGACGCCGGCGGGCACCTGCTCGCCTTCCGCCGCGACGACCGCGCCGTCCTGATCTCCGGCGAGACCAGCACCCGCAAGGCCTACACCGCCCTCCAGCTGGACGCCCCGACCGCCGACCTGGTCGACCTGGTCAAGCCGGACGGCCCGTTCCACTCCCTGCCCACCGCCCTCGACCGCCCCCTGCTGTTCATCGCCGGCGGCATCCCCGTCCACCGCGACGGCCGCCTGATCGGCGCCCTCGGCATCGGCGGCGGCGCCCCCGAGCAGGACCACTCCTTCGCCACCGCCGCCCTGGCGCAGCTCGGCTGACACCCCGACCGCCGACGCCTCGCCCACACCGGGCGGACGAGCCGATGACGCTCGCCCGAACGGTGGCGGACGCCCGGCTGGTCGCCCGCGCTCTCGCTGTCCCCGCCCGGCTGCGCGCACCGCGTGCGCGGTCCGCGGCGGGGCAACGGGCTTTGGTCCGAGGGCGCGGGCGAGCGGGCGAAGGCCCGGGCGGCCCCGGGCCCGCGGTGGGACGGGGCCCGCGGTGGTGGTGCTCCCCCGGCCGCGGGCCCGTTGTCGTCGTCAGCGCGCGTGGTGGTGGAGACGGCGGGCGGCGGTGCGGATGGCGAGGGTGTAGGGGGCGTCCAGGGCGCGGGTGGGGGCATCGAGTTCGGCGAAGGGCACCAGGGCCCGGTGGCTGTCGTCGGTGGACTGGGTCCAGGCGGTCCAGGCGTTGTGGACGTCCTCGTCGGTGACCTGCTCGCCCTTGGCCTGGAGCAGGACGGCGTAGATCCGGAAGAGGTCCTCGGAGCCCGCGGGAGGTCTCGCCTCCGAGGGCAGGCAGGAGCGGATGAGGTCGGCGATGGGATCGAGATGGCTCATGGGGCCAGTGTGCCGGTGACCAGGCTGCCGGTGAGCAGGATCACGTGGGCCGCCGCGAAGACGATCGGCACGGCCCGCTCGGTGGTGCCGAGCTCGGTGTAGTGCTTTCGCCACCGGCCGCTGCGGGAGGCGTTTCTGAGGGTGTCCCACTCGTCGGTGTAGATCCGCGCCGCCAGCTGCTCCTCCAGGCCGTTGATGACCGTGAACTTGGCGGCGTTGAGGTCCCGGTAGCTGCGCAGTTGCATCCACCAGGCGCCGGAGAGGGTGAGGCCGGCCAGCGCGACGGCCGTCGGCACCCACCACGGGGACTCGGAGAGCTTGGGTATGCCGAATCCGATGAGGGTGACCAGGGCGGTCTGGACGGACAGGAAGTAGGTGTTGGCGGTGCCCCGGCGGGCCGAGACCCGGTCGGCCATCTCCACGGCGAGCTTGTAGAGCTCCAGCAGTTCGCTTGAGCGGTTCGGGTCCGGTGAACGGTTCGGTTCCGGCTGCGTGGCCATCGCGACTCCCTCGGGCGGGCGGGACGGCGGGGACGAACCGTTCGGGTACGGTGCCGCCCCCGCCGACACTGACGCGACGTCACCTTCCCTGTGCGGGAGGGTTCTACCGGCGGCCCGGGGAAGCCGTCGCGGCGGCGGTCGCTGTGGCGGTGGCAGTCGCGGTGGCGGTGGCAGTCGCGGTGGCGGTGGCGGTGGCCGTCGCCGTGGCGGGTGGCAGGGCGTGCAGGGCCGTGAGGGCGTCCGACTCCCCCTCGGCGAACCGGTGGGCGCGGGCTGCCCGCAGGGCGGCGTCGAGGTGGAGCGCGGCCTCCTCGCGGTGGCCGGTGGCGGCGAGGGCGCGGCCGTAGAGGGTCTGCAGCAGGATGCGGCGGGCGGCGGGGAAGGAGTGCTCGGCGAGGGCCAGGCCGCGGGCGGCATGGTGGGCGGCCTCCTCGGGGGCGCCGGCCTGCAGGCACGCGTGGGCCAGGTGCTGGCGGGCGAGGGCGACGAGGTCGGCGCGCTCGGCCCGCTCGGACAGGGCGAGGGCCCGGGCCAGCAGGCCGCGCACCCGGGCGTTGCGGCCGTACCGGCCGAGCGCGACGGCCAGGTTCATCAGGGCGACGGCCTGCGCGGTGCCGTCCCCGGCCAGGGCGGCGAGGTCGGGGGCCCGCTCCAGGTGCACCAGGGCCTGCTCGTGGCGGCCCTCCTCCAGCAGGACCCACCCCAGCAGCGCCCTGGCGCGGGACTGGGCGCCCGGGTCCCGGTCGGCCTCGGCGGCGGCCAGGCCGTGTTCGAGCAGCGGCGCCCAGCCGTCCCGGACCTGCCAGACGATCAGCGGCCACTGCAGCAGGACCAGGCGCCAGGCCCGGTCGTGCAGGCCCGCGGCGACGGCCGCCTCGACCGCGCCGCGCAGGGTGTCCCGCTCGGCGGCGTACCAGGCGAGCGCGCTCTCCCGGTCCGGGAAGGGGCGCACGTCGGCGGGGCGCCGGGTGCCGGGCGGCAGGGCGCAGCACGGTTCGCTGCCGGGTTCGGCGGCGTCGCAGGCGACGATCAGGGTGCTCAGCAGGTGGTCGAGCAGGCGTGGCAGGACCTCGGTGTCGGTGTCGCCGGGCAGGCTGCGGGCGTAGAGGCGGACCAGGTCGTGCAGGGTGTAGGCGTCGCGGCCGATCTCGACGATGAGGTGGGCGGTGGCGAGTTGGCCGAGTGCTTCGGAGGCTTCGGCGGGGCGGCAGTCGGCGAGGGCTGCGGCGGTGCGGCTGTCGAGGGTGGTTCCGGTGTGCGCGCCGAGGCGGTGGAACATCCGGCGGGCCGGTTCGGACAGGTGCTGGACGGTGAGGCCGAGGGCGGCGGCGACGCTGGTGTCCTCCATCTCCAGGATTGCCAGCCGGCCCTGTTCGTCGGCCAGTTCGTCGGCGAGCAGGGCCAGGTCGCGGGAGGGTCCGGTGGCGAGGCGGGCGGCGGCCAGGCGCAGGGCGAGCGGCAGGCCGTCGCACAGGCCGGCGAGGCGGGCGGCGGCTTCGGGTTCGGCGGCGACGAGGTCGGCGCCGAGGGTGGCGGCGAGCAGGGTGACGGCTTGTGGGGGCGAGAGTTGGGTGAGCGGGACGGGGCGGGCGGCGTCGGAGGCGACCAGGCCGCCGAGCCGGTCGCGGCTGGTGACCAGGGTGACGCAGCCGTCGCCGTCGGGCAGCAGCGGGCGGACCTGGTCGGAGCGGCGGGCGTTGTCCAGGACGATGAGCATCCTGCGGTCGGCGGTCAGTTCGCGGTAGCGGGCCGCCATGGCCTCGGGGGTCGCGGGCATCTGCTCGGCGGGCAGGCCGAGGCCGAGGAGCAGTTCGCGCAGGACGGCGGGGGTGGAGCGTTCGGGCAGCGGGCTGTGGCCGCAGAGGTCGACGAACAGGCGGCCGTCGGGGAAGTCGGCGTGGCGGTGGTGGGCCCAGTACTGGGCGAGGGTGGTCTTGCCGACCCCGGCGCCGCCGGTGACCACGGCGATGGCGCCGGGGCCGGTGGTGGCCCGGTCGAGCGCCTGTCTCTTATACACATCTGACGCTGCCGACGAG
>NZ_JNWQ01000124.1 GCF_000716875.1 Streptomyces novaecaesareae
CGTCAACGCAGCCCGCAACATTCTGGCCGCCGGACTGGCGGTGTCGGCCTGTGGAGACGGTGTAAGACCTCAACGGAGCACTCCGGGCGGGCAGTCGTCGATGAAGCAGGAAGTCGTCCCACCGCAGCGCTCACGCGCAGCGGCTCAGCCGCGAGGCTGAGGGGAATCCCCGTTCCTTCAGGGCGGGGAGGATGTCAACTCGGTCTCCCTCAGGGTCAGGACGTCGTGCGGGCCTCAGCATGACGCCCCGTCGGCACTCGGCCGATCTCCACCCCGGCCAACAACGGCCGCCCCGCGCTCCACTCCGGCACGTGGCCGTCGCAGCCTGCCGGCGCACGTACGGGACGGCGACGCGCCAGGCCTCGCCGTCACGCGAGGGCGAACGCGCAGGGGGTGCGGCCGGTGGGGCGGGCGCGGATGCTGGGGGGTGTCTGACAATTCGCGTCGGATCAGCGTGCGGCGTTGGGGTGCGTGCATCGCAAGGCGGAGGAGGGAGTCCATGCGGAGCATCGGCGACCGACGACAATTGGCGGTGGTGTCGCGGGAGGTGGCGGCGGAGCCGGGGCGGCGGGCGAAGACGGGGTTGTTGGCCGGGTGCCTGCAGGAGTTGGGGCCCTCGGAGGGGCCGGCGGCGGTGGCGCTGCTGTCCGGGGAGTCGCAGCGGTTGCGAACGGGGGTCGGGCCGGCGGCGCTGCGCGGACTGCCCGGGCCCGCGGCGGAGGCTTCGCTCGGCGTACGGGAGGTGGAACGCGAGCTGGAGCGGATCGCGGGGGTGCACGGGGCCGGGGCGCAGGCGGAGCGGCGGCGGCTGTTGGACGGGCTGTTCGCGCGGGCGACCGCGGTGGAGCAGGGGTTCCTGCGGGCGGTGCTGGTCGGTGACCTGCGGCAGGGGGCGCTGGACGCGGTGGTCGGGGACGCCGTGGCGCAGGCGGCGGGGGTGCCGGCGGCGGCGGTGCGGCGGGCGCTGATGTTCCGGGGTTCGGCGCGCGCGGTGGCGCAGGCGGCGCTGACCGGCGGGGTGGCGGCCCTGGCGGCGTTCCGGCTGGAGGTGGGGCGGGCGGTGCGCCCGATGCTGGCCGCCTCCGCGCCGGACGTGGCCGCGGCGCTGGAGCGCACCGGCCCGGCCGCGCTGGAGTGGAAGCTGGACGGGATCCGGGTGCAGGTGCACCGGGACGGCCGCGAGGTCGCGGTGTTCACCCGCAGCCTGGACGACATCACCGCGCGGGTTCCCGAGGTGGCCGAGGCCGCGCTCGCACTGCCGCTGCGATCGGCGGTGCTGGACGGCGAGGCGATCGCGCTCGGTCCGGACGGGCGGCCGCGCCCGTTCCAGGAGACCGCCGCGCGCACCGCCTCACGGCGGGATCCGCAGCGGTTGCGCGCCGAAGTCCCGCTCAACGCCTACTTCTTCGACCTGCTGCACCGGGACGGCGAGGACCTGGTGGACCGTCCGGGGCGGGAGCGCTGGGCGGCGCTGGCCGGGGCGGTCCCGCAGGAACTCCGGGTGGCCCGCACCGAGACCGGGGACCGCGAGCGGGCGCTGGCCTTCTTCCGCGACACCCTGGCCCTCGGCCACGAGGGCGTCCTGGTCAAGGACCCGGCGGCCGGGTACGCGGCCGGGCGGCGCGGTATTGGCTGGATCAAGGTCAAGCCCCGGCTGACCCTCGACCTGGTCGTGCTGGCCGCCGAATGGGGCAGCGGGCGGCGGCGCGGCTTCCTCAGCAACCTGCACCTGGGCGCCCGGGCGGCGGGCGAGCCGGGGCTCGGCCCGTGGGTGATGCTCGGCAAGACCTTCAAGGGCCTCACCGACGCGACGCTCACCTGGCAGACGGCGGAACTGCTGGCCCGGGAGACCGAGCGGGACGAATGGACGGTGTGGGTCCGCCCGGAGCTGGTCGTCGAGATCGCCTTCGACGGCCTGCAGCGCAGCTCCCGCTACCCCGCCGGGCTGGCGCTGCGGTTCGCCCGGGTGGTGCGCTACCGGCCGGACAAGGACGCCGTGGAGGCCGACACCGTCGCGACCGTACGGGAGATCGCCGCCGCCGAGGGGCTGTGAGGCGGGCCCGGACGTTCGGGGAGGCGGGCCGGGCCGGGCAGTATGCCGATTCGGGAAGTGTGCCGGTCGGGGGCGGTGCGGTCGGCGTTCGGCGGGTGACGTCGGTTCAAACCTTCCGCGCCGCCCGGGCGCTGCGACGGGGGCCCAATCGGCCATTCTCGACAATCCCGGCACCGCGCACTCCGTGGGCGGAGCAGCGGCGGTTAGGTTGGCAATGACAACGAGAGGCCGCCGCCGGGCAGCCGGCGGCGCACTGGCGAGAGGTGCCCGACCATGCGGGTGAGCGTCGACCGGGACCGCTGCTGCAGCTCCGGGATGTGTGTCACGAACGTTCCCGAGGTCTTCGACCAGGACGACCAGGACAGCCTGGTGAGACTCCGTCAAACCACCTACAGGCCCGAGCAGTTCGCCGATCTGCGACTGGCCGCCCAGCTCTGCCCGGGCGGTGCGATCACCGTCACGGAGGACGAGCCCGCCACCGTCGACGGCTGACAGCTGACAGCTGACGACGCCGACTCCACCGGAACCGACCGACCGACGGAACGCCGGCACCACCACCGACCCCCACCGGAGAGCACCGCGACGCAAGGAGACCCCACCTTGACGAGCACACCCACCGCCCCCGCCGTCCCGCTGCCGGCCCCGCGCTCCGCCGGCTGCCCGTTCGCCCCGCCGCCCGCGTACACCGAGGCGGCCGCCGCCGGCCCCGTCACCCGGGCGGACCTGCCCGGGGGCACGTCCTGCTGGCTGGCCACCGGCTACGCCGAGGTCCGCACCATCCTGTCCGACCACCGGTTCAGCGCGGACGTGCGCCACCCGAACTTCCCGTTCCTGCTCCCCGGCCGCCGGAAGATCATCGCCGAGAACCCGAGCTTCCTGCGGCTGGACGACCCCGAGCACGCCCGGCTGCGCCGGATGGTCACCGGGGACTTCCTGGTCAAGCGGGTCGAGGCGATGCGCCCGGACATCCAGCGGATCGTCGACGAGGCGCTGGACCGGATGACCGAGGGCCGTACCGAGGCCGACCTGGTCGCCGACTTCGCGCTGCCCGTCCCCTCGCTGGTGATCTGCCTGCTGCTCGGCGTCCCGTACGAGGACCGCGAGTTCTTCCAGGAGCTCAGCCGGACGCTGCTCAGCAACACCAGCAGGCTCGAACGACTCCTGGAGGCCCAGGAGGAGCTGCTGGACTACCTGGAGGGGCTGACGGCCCGCAAGCGGGCCCGGCCGGAGGACGACATCCTCAGCCGGCTCGCCGCCCGGGACGACCTCACCCTGCGCGAGGCCGCCAACACCGGCATCCTGCTGCTGGTCGCCGGACACGAGACCACCGCGAACATGATCTCGCTCTCCACCGCCCTCCTGCTGGACCAGCCCGAACAGGCCGCCAGGCTGGCCGACCCGGCCGCGGTGCCCGGTGCGGTGGAGGAACTGCTGCGGCACCTCACCATCGTCCACACCGGGCTGCCCCGGGTGGCCCTGGAGGACGTGGAGCTGGGCGGGACGACGATCAGGGCCGGCGAGGGCGTGATCGCGATGCTCTCCACCGCCAACCGGGACGCGACGCTGTTCGGCGGCGCCGACCACCGGCCCGTGGACGAGCTGGACCTGGACCGGGACGCCCGGCGGCACCTGGCCTTCGGTTTCGGCGTGCACCAGTGCCTCGGCCAGCCGCTGGCCCGCGCCGAGCTGCAGATCGCCCTGGCCACCCTGTTCCGCCGACTGCCCGGGCTGCGCCTCACCCCCGGCCACGAGCCGGCGTTCCGGACGGACTCGTTCATCTACGGCATGCGGTCGCTGTCCGTCACCTGGTGACCGCTCCCCGGTCCGGATCCGGGTGCCGGCACGCGGCGCGTCGGCACCCGGCTGGCCCCGGAGCAGCGGCGGGGGCAGGCTGGAAGAGCGAAAGAGCCACCCGGTCCCGCCGCGCCCGCGGCCCGGCGCCGGGACCGGCCGATGAGACGGAGCCCGCGATGACCGACATGAGCGAACGGTTCGAGGTGAGCACCGACAGCGACGACGACGTCCGCGCCGCCGACCCCGAGGAAGGCATCACGTCGATGCAGAACCTGCACGCGCAGGACACCTCCCAGGCGGAGGGCGACGCGCTGCCGGACGAATCCGGCCGACTCGACTGACCGTCCGCCGAACGCACACACGCACTCGACCCACATGTACTCGACCGCCCGGTGGAACCGGGCGGTCGCCGCGACCGCAGGTGTCGCTGCCCCGGCGGCGGCCCACCGGCGGGGGAGGATAGGCGCATGACTGAACACGACCAAGGCAATCGGCAGGCCCAGCCGGCCGCGGACCCGCGCGCGTCGTGGGCGACCTGGACCACCCAGTCCATCATCAGCGGCCCCGGAGGGGTCACCACCAGCGAGGTCGGCCCGATCTCCGGCGACCTCACCGTGCACACCACCTGGGTGGACGGCGAGGCGCGGCTCACCGTGCAGTACACCGGCGCGCTGGACTGGTACACGGTGTCCGGCAGTCCGGTACCGGCGGCCGACGAGACCACCGCACGGGCCATCCACCAAGCGATGGTGAACGGCGTCAAGGCGGGCCGGGGCGCGGGCGCCCCGACGACACCGGCGCCCTGACCGTCCCGGCGGGTCCTGACTAGGGGGCCTCGTCGGCGTCCGGCACCGTCTCGCCCTTCACCACCGGCGCAGCATCCGGCGCCGTCTCGCCCTTCACCACCGGCGCGGCCGCGGCCCAGTAGGCGCGGTCCGCCGGCGGGCGGGAGCGCAGGTCCGCCCGGACCTCCTCCGCCAGCCGGCGGGTGTCGCGCCGGTTCATCGTGGCGCCGATGCCGGCGCCGACCAGCAGCGGCGTCAGTGAGGGCAGGTGGCGCAGCGAGCTGCGGGTGAGCCGGCGGCGCACCTGGCGGCGCACCTCCGCACCGATGGCCAGCCCGGCGAAGCCGGCGGGCCGCACCAGCAGCGTCGCGTCGATCCCGCGGCGGTCGGCCCACGCGCCGAGGTAGGCGCCCGCCCGCTGGGTGGCGCTGCCCTGCGCCGGAGTGCCGTAGACCTCGTGCAGCTCGGCGATCAGCTTGATCTCCACGGCCGCCACCGCGAGCGTCTCGGCCGCGATCTCCACCGGCATCGCGGGCGGCACCGGCATCATCGCCGCCGCGCCGACGCCCGCCCCGAGCGCGCCGGAGGCCCGGACGGCGCCGGTGGCCAGCAGGTCGGCCAGCTGCTCCGGGGAGGCCGCGCCCGGGTGCTGGGCCCGCAGGGTGGCGAGGTCGCGCACCGGGATCCGCGGTGCGGCCTGCACCAACTGCTCGGTGAGGACCTTGCCGCCGTACGCGGCGCCCCGGGCGGCGGCCCACCCGGCGTCGCCGAGCCGACGGGCGGCCTGCAGCACCACGGCGCGGCCGCGACCGCGCCGCTGCTCGGCGTTCGCGGCGACCGGGCCCTCCTGCTCCGGCTGCTCGGACTCCTCGACGAGGTCGGCGAGCTGCTCGCCCAGGTCCGGTTCGGGGGTCGGCCGGGAGCGCCCCGGCCTGCGGAAGACTGCCATGGGGATCACGTACCCCCACGGCCCGGGGGCTACGCGGTGACCGTCGCCGACTCGGTGACCTCGACCCCGTGCCAGAACCCCACCCGGCCGCGCACGTGCTCGGCCTCGGGCTTGGGCTCGGCGTAGAACCAGGCGGCGTCGGGGTTGGTCTGCCCGTCGACCTCCAGGGTGTAGTAGCCGGCGGTGCCCTTCCAGCTGCACACCGTGGTCGTCTCGGAGGGCCGCAGGTACTCCGCGCGGACCGACTCGATCGGGAAGTAGTGGTTGCCCTCGACGAGGACGGTGTCCTCGCTCTCGGCGATGACGACGCCCTGCCAACTCGCTGTGATCATGCGGTGATTGTGCCCGAGGCAGGCCCGCGACGGCCAGCGGTTCCGGGGATCCGGCGGGTTTCCGGCGTCAGGGCAGCGGGTGGGCGTGGACCGGCAGGTGCGGGGTCTGGTGGCCGCCGCTGGCGAGCATCCGGACCTCGCCGGCGTCGCTGATCTCGGCCCGGACGATGCCGCTCTCGTCCTCGTACACCGGGTGGCCGCCCGGGCCGGACGCGCTGGTGCGGGTGACCACCACGACGTCCTGCGGGGCCTGGGTGCCGGGGGTGCCGGGGAAGGTGAGGGCGTAACGCTTGGCGGGGTTCATCTCCGGTTCCTGCTCCCTTCACCGATGTCGGCGGATGGCGGATGTCGGCGGGCATCCGGGGACGTCCGCTGCCGTCCGCGCCCGAGGGCGCTACCCGACCGCCTCGACGGCCCGGGCGTGCGAGCCGCGGACCTCCAACTCGGCGAGCAGCCGGGCGGTGGCCTCGGCGACCGCGTCCACGGCCCGGTCGAAGGCCTCCCGGTTGTGCGCCGCCGGGGCGCGGAACCCGGAGACCTTGCGGACGTACTGCAGCGCGGCGGCGCGGAAGTCGTCCTCGTCGGCCCGGGGCGTCACGGGCGGTCGCAGCGTCTTGATGTTGCGGCACATGCCCCCAGTCTCGCGCGCGGAGGCCGCGCTGGCGACCCCCTTTCGTCACCCGGGCCACACGAGGCGGTAATCCGACCGGATTAGGATTCCGGACGAACGAATTCGTCCGCCGCGCGCTCCCCCGGTCGTCGGCATCACCCCGGAGTCACTCCCTTGCCCCTCGCGCTGCTCGCGCTGGCCGTCACCGCGTTCGCCATCGGCACCACCGAATTCGCCGCCATGGGACTCCTCCCCCAGGTCGCCGACAGCCTGCACATCTCCATCCCGCAGGCGGGCTGGCTGATCTCGGCGTACGCGCTCGGCGTGGTGATCGGCGCGCCGCTGCTGACCGCGCTGGCCGCCGGACGCCCCCGCAAGGCCGTGCTGGTGGCACTGGCCGGGCTGTTCACGGTCGGCAACCTGCTGTGCGCGCTGGCACCCGACTTCTGGACGCTGGCCGCCGCCCGGCTGATCACCGGGCTGCCGCACGGCGCCTTCTTCGGGGCCGGAGCCGTCGCCGCGGCCGATCTGGTCGCACCGGAGCGGCGGGCCCGCGCGGTCGCCGTGATGTTCTCCGGGCTGACCGTCGCCAACATCGTCGGTGTCCCGGCCGCCACCCTGCTCGGCCAGCACCTGGGCTGGCGGGCGACCATGCTGGTGGTGGTCCTGATCGCCGCCGCCGGGACGCTCGCCATCGCCAGGCTGGTGCCGGAGCTGCCCTCCCCGGGCCAGTCCGGGCTCCGGCACGAGCTGCGGGCCTTCCGCAGCGGGCAGCTGTGGCTGGCGCTGGCCACCGTGGTGTTCGGCTGCGGCGGCTTCTTCGCCTGCTACAGCTACATCGCGCCGCTGCTCACCGAGGTCTCCGGGTACGCCACCGGCTCGGTCACCCTGGTGCTGGCGCTGTTCGGGGTCGGGATGACCATCGGCAACGTGCTCGGCGGGTTCGCCGCCGACCGGGCGCTGCGACCGACCGTCTGCGCGGCCTTCGTGCTGCTCTCCGCCACCCTGGCGCTGTTCGCGGTGACCGCGCACGCCCGCTGGTCGGCGGCCGTGACCGTGATGCTGGTCGGACTGTTCGGCTTCGCGATCGTGCCGGCCGTGCAGACCCTGGTGCTGCAGAAGGCGCGCAGCGCGCCGACGCTGGCCTCCGCGACGGTGCAGGGCGCCTTCAACCTGGCCAACGCCCAGGGCGCCTACCTCGGCGGGCTGGCCCTGGACGCCGGGCTCGGCTGGACCTCGCCCACGCTGGTCGGCGCGGGCCTGGCCGGCGCGGGCGCGCTGATCGCGGTGCTCGCCTGGGCGGCCGACCGGCGGCGGCCCGCGCCCGCCGTCGCGGAGCCGGCCGCCACCGTCCTGGTCGGTTCCTAGGAACCCGCGATCTCCCGGTGGGCGTCGGCGAGCAGTCGGTAGCCCTCGCCGTTGGCCTTGATGCCCGTCCGCTCGTCCTCGGTCAGCTCGCGGCGGACCTTGGCCGGGACGCCCGCGACCAGGGAGCCGGGCGGGACGACCATGCCCTGCGGCACCACCGCGCCGGCCGCGACCAGCGAGCCGGTGCCGATCCGGGCGCCGTTCAGCACGGTGGCGTTCATGCCCACCAGCACGTCGTCCTCGACCGTGCAGCCGTGCAGGACCGCGTTGTGGCCCACCGAGATCCGCTCGCCGACCACCAGCGGGAAGCCGGGGTCGGCGTGCAGGGTGCAGTTGTCCTGGATGTTGCTGCCCGCGCCGACGCTGATGGACTCGGCGTCCGCGCGCAGCACCGCGCCGTACCAGACGCTCGCGCCCGCGCCGACGGTCACGTCCCCCACCACCACGGCGTTCGGCGCGACGAAGGCGCTCGGGTCGACGGCGGGCACCCGGCCCCCGACTGCGGCGATCAGCGGCTCTGCCATGTCTCGTCCTCCTGCTGACGGTCGGCCGCACGGTCGTACGACCCGGCGGTCAGCGTAGAGGGTCGGTCCCTGTTGGCAGCGGTGTGTGTCCGGTCGGGGGCTGGGGGCCGCAGAGGGCGGTACGGCTCCGCGTGCGTGCGGGCGGACCGGTCAGGCGAGCGGGGCGTGCTTGCGCAGCACCTCGATGAAGGCGCGCAGCCACGCCGGGTGGTCGGGCCAGGCGCGGGCCGAGACGACCACGCCGTCCACCACGGCCTCGGCCTCGACGAACTCGGCGCCGGCCGCCTTGATGTCCGGGGCCAGCGCCGGGTAGGCGGAGGTACGGCGGCCGTCCAGGACGCCGGCGGCGGCGGTGATCAGCGGGCCGTGGCAGATCTGTGCGACGGGCTTGTCCCCGGCGAAGAAGTGCTGCGCGATCCGCTGCACGTCCGGGTCGTTGCGCAGGTACTCGGGGGCGCGGCCGCCGGGGATGACCAGGGCCACGTAGTCGGCCGGGTCGACGTCGGCGAGGGCGATGTCGGCGGGCCAGGTGTAGCCGGGCTTCTCGGTGTAGGTGTCGTAGCCCTCGACGAAGTCGTGCACCACGAACTGCAGGCGCTTCTTGGTCGGGGCCGCGATGTCGACCTGGTAGCCCTCCTCGCGCAACCGCTGGTACGGGTAGAACACCTCCAACGACTCGGCGGCGTCCCCGGTGACGAGCAGGATCTTCGATGTCATCGCCGACATCCCTCCACGTGGTCGAGCCTCAGGTCCGTTGTGGGCACCGGACGTTGGCGGCCGGCCCGGGCCCGGTCCAACCTCCCGTACCCGCCGTGCGGTTGGCAACAGGGCGCACCGGGCGTACGGCGGCGCATACGGAGGCGCGCGCGCCGGTTGCGCGGAGTGTGCGCCGGGTGACCGCCCGGCTTCGGCACCCGGCCGGGCGCGGCCTAGACTCCTGCTGCCCACGACCCGCCTTCACCTGGAGGAGCCCATGCCGGACCGCACCACCTACCTCGTCCTCCCCGGCTACCAGAACTCGGGCCCCGAGCACTGGCAGACCCACTGGGAGGCCGCCGAGCCGGAGGCCTTCCGTCGGGTCGAGCAGGCGGACTGGGACCACCCGGAGCGGGAGGACTGGGTGGCCCGGGTGGACGCGGCGGTCGCGGCGGCCGCCGCCGAGGGCCCGGTGGTGCTGGTCGCCCACAGCCTGGGCTGCATCACGGCCGCGCGCTGGGTGGCCACCGCCCCCGCCGCGCGGACCGCCGCCGTCCGGGGCGCGCTGCTCGTCGCCCCGGCCGACATCGACACCGCCGAGGTCCCGGAGCTGGTGGACTTCCGGCCGGTGGCGCTGGAGGCGTTCCCGTTCCCGACCGTGGTGGTCTCCTCGACCGACGACCCGTGGGTCTCCCCCGAGCGGGCCCGTGCCTTCGCCGCGGCCTGGGGCGCCCGGTACGTCGAGCCGGGCGCGTACGGGCACCTCAACTCGGACTCCGGGCTGGGCGACTGGCCGGAGGGTCGCAAGCTGCTCGCCGAACTGTGACACCGTGAACGGGGGGACGATGGACAAGCGGAGGTCACGGGCCAGGCGCATCGTGGTCCGGCTGCTGGCGACCTGCGGACTGGCCGCCGTACTGCTGTACACCGAGGGTCAGTGGGAGAGCCGATCGGGCGGGCGGATGCTCGTCGCCGACCTGCTCAACCGGCCGGAACTGCTGCTGGGGGCGGCACTGGGCGCGCTGATCGCGGCCGCCTGGCTGGGCGACCTGCGCGCCGCGGCGCTGCGGACGGCCACCCGGGCGGTCACGGTGACCGCCGGGGTGGTGTTCGTGCTCGGCGTGCTGGCCGCGCACAAGGTCGCGGCGGCCGAGACCCGCAGCCGGGAGACGGCGCCGGCCGGGGCCGAGCGGGCCCTGGTGGTGGTGCACCGCTCGTACGCCACCGGGCCGGCGCCGGGCGAGCACTGGCAGGTGCTGCTGGAGTCCGGCGAGGGCTGGGAGGCGCGGCGCTGGTCGCTGGCGGACATCGGCGGGGGCCCGGACGACACCCGGCTGGTGGAGGCGAGTTGGACCGGCCGGGAGCAGATCACCGTGGTGACCGACTCCTATCGGCGGGTGTTCAACCTCGACCAGGACAGCGGCGAACCGGTCGAGGCACGGTAGGGCCGCCCACCGGCGGCGTCCGCGGACCGGGGCCGGCCGGGCCGCGCCGGGCTTCGGAGCCGGCTCACTGGTCCTCGGGGGCCGCCGGGGTGGAGGGGGCGGAGCGGCCGGTCGTGTCGGTGCCGCGCGGCTTGCCGGTGTTCCCGGTCGTGCCCGGGCCGCCCGTGGCCGGGGCGCCGGTGCAGGTGACCGGGCTCGGGGAGCCGCTGGAGGTGGTGCAGTTCGGGTCGCGCTTGGGCGGGTCCGGGATGTAGACGGTGGTGAAGTCCTTCTCCGGCAGGCCCCGGACGGCATCGCTCATCGCCTGCTGCCAGATCGGCCCGGGGCCGGTCGCGCCGAACACCTCGGCCTGGTACCTGCCGCCGATCCGGATGTTGCGCATCGGCACCTTGGTGCCCGGGCTGCCGAGCCAGACCGAACCGGCCAGGTTGCCCGTGTAGCCGGTGAACCAGGCCGACTTCTTCTCGTCCGTGGTACCGGTCTTGCCCGCGATCTGGCGGCCGTCGTCCAGGCCGAGGTCCCGGGCGGTGCCGCCCTTCTCCGTCACCCCGAGCAGCACGGTGTTGATCACGTCGGCGGTGTCCTCGGACATCGCCTGGCTGCACCGGGCCGGCGGCACCGGCACGTCCTTGCCGTCCACCGTGCTGATCCGGCTGATCGCCACCGGCGCGCAGTACGTCCCGCGGGCGGCGAAGGTCGCGTACACGTTGGCCATGGTCAGCGGGCTGACCTCCTGGGTGCCGAGGCCGAGCGCGGGCACCTCCTGGAGCGCCGAGCCGTCCGCCTTGCCGGCCACGCCCAGCTTGTTGGCCATCTGCTTGACCGCGCAGAGGCCGATCTCCTGCTCCATCTGCACGAAGTAGGTGTTCACGGAGAGCGCCATCGCCTGCTTGAGCTCGTACGGGCCCTTCTCGGACTCGGACTCGTTGGGGATCGTCCCGTCCTTCTTGCCCTTGCTGAGGTTCTTCCAGGTGCCGTCGCAGGTCTTCATGGTCGGCCAGTCCATGCGGTTCGGCGAGTCGTAGCGCTGGGTGGACGACAGACCGGCCTCCAGGGCGGCGGCGGCCACGATCGGCTTGAAGTTGGAGCCGGGCTGGAAGCCGATGCCTCCGCCCATCGCCGCGTCCACGTTGTAGTTGACGACGGTCTCGTTCTTCTCCTTGGCGAGGCCGTACGGGCGGGTCTGCGCCATCGCCAGGATGTCGCCGGTGCCGGGCTGGACCATCGTCATCGCCGCGGAGACCGGGTCGGTGACGTACACCTTGGTGGAGACGGCGTTCTGGGCGGCGGCCTGCTTGTCCGGGTCCAGCGTGGTGTAGATGTTCAGGCCGCCGGTGTCCCACAGCTTCGTGCGCTCGGCCGCGCTCTTGCCGAAGGCCGGGTCCTGCTTGACGACGTGCCGCACGTAGTCGCAGAAGAAGCCCATGCCGGCCTTGGCGGTGATGCAACCGTTCTGCGGGTCACGGTAGTTGAGGCCGAGCGGGGCGGCCTTGGCCTCCTTGGCCTGCGCCGCGGTGATGTGCTTGCTCTCCACCATCTTGTCGATGACGGTGTCGCGGCGCTTCTGCGCGGCCACCGGGTGCAGCTTCGGGTCGTACTGCGAAGGGTTCTGCACCAGCCCGGCGAGCATCGCCGCCTCGGGCAGGGTGAGGTCCTTGGCGTCCTTGCCGAAGTAGCGCTGGGAGGCGGCCTGGATGCCGTACGCCTGGTGGCCGTAGAAGGTGATGTTGAGGTAGTTGGTGAGGATCTGCTCCTTGGTCAGGTCCTCCTCCAGCTTGATGGCGTACCGGAGTTCCTGGATCTTGCGGCCGAGCGTCTTGCGCTGCGCCTCGCGCACCGCCTCCGGGTCGTCGCCGGCCTTCTCCACGTTGACGTTCTTGACGTACTGCTGGGTCAGGGTGGAGGCGCCCTGCACGGTCGCTCCGCTCTCGGCGTTCTTGGTGACGGCCCGCAGGATGCCCTTGAGGTCCACCGCGCCGTGCTCGTAGAAGCGGGCGTCCTCGATGTCCACCTGCGCCTGGCGGATCAGCGGGGACATCTGCTCGGCCGTGAGGACGGTGCGGTCCCGCTCGTAGACCTTGGCGATCAGGCCGCCCTTGGCGTCGAAGATCTGGGTGGCCTGGGTCAGCGGCGGGGTCTTGAAGTCGTCGGGGATGTTCTCGAAGCCCTCGGCGCCGCTCTTCGCACCGAGCCCGACGGCGCCGGCCGCCGGGAGGACCAGCCCTGCCAGCAGCACGCCGCCGAGCACACTGGCGCCGAGGAACTTGGCCGCATGGCCCAGCATTCCGAGCGGGGTCTCACGGCGCCTCGGGCGGGGCACCCAGGTGTCGCCCGGATCCGGGGCGGGTATGCGGCTCTTCGGTGACATAGTTCGAACATTACGGCCGTGAACACCCTGCGTGGGGCGGGTGTTGGCGAAGGATTGTCACAAAATCGCGACAGATTCGACTCATTCACGAGGGTCGAACGGACGTGCACGCAGGGGCAAGGACCGTTCGCCTACGGCCTGTTGCTCCCGCGTGCCCGGGGAATCGCTCAGCGGGCGCTCAGCTCGCCGGGCAGAAGACGTCCTCGGCCGGGCGCCTGCCGGTGACCAGGTAGTCCGTCACCACCGCGTCGCCGCAGGCGTTCCCGTTGGCGACGTAGACGTCGTGGCCGCCGGAGTCCACCGTCACCATCCGGGCCCGGTCACCGAACGCCGCACGCAGCTTGAGCGCGCCCTGGTACGGGGTGGCGACGTCGCGCAGGTTCTGGGCCAGCAGGACGTTCGCCGGGCCGCGGTCGGTCACCGTCACCGGCGGCTCGGCGGGCGCGAACGGCCAGAAGGCGCAGGGCATCACGTTCACCGGCATGCCCGCGGTGAGCGGATGGGCGGCCCGCTCGGCGGCGACGTCCTTGACGTACCCGGCCGGGTCGGTCGGCCACGTGACGTCGTTGCACAGGGTGCCGACCGAGACGGCGATGGTGTTCTGCACGGCCTGCACGGCCTGCTCGGGCAGCGCCGCCGGGGCGGGCAGCGGGCGGCGGCCGAGGCCGGCCAGCATCAGCCGGGCCAGGTCGGGGAACTTGGCGTCCGCGTACAGGCTCTGCAGCATGGTCTCGCGCAGCACGTTCCCGTTCAGCTCCGCCGGGTCGGCGCCGGGCCAGGGCAGCGGCGCCCGGTCCAGGCGGGCGGCGAGGTCGAGGAAGAGCGGACGGACCTCCTCGGGGGTGTCCGCGACCCGGTCCGGATTGCCGGGCGACGCCGCCCACGCGGCGAAGTCCGGGAAGCGGTCCTCGACGCCCCGGCCGAAGGCGGCGAGCCAGCCGCGCTCCACCCGGGTCGGGTCCGGGTTGTCGTTGCTGTCCAGCACGATCCGGTCGGTCCGCTGCGGGAACATGGTGGCGTAGACGGCGCCCGGGTAGGTGCCGTACGAGGTGCCCCAGGCGGAGAGGCGGCGCTCGCCGAGGGCCCGGCGGATGCCGTCGATGTCGCGGGCCTCGTTCGCGGTGGAGATGCTGCGCAGTACCGGGCCGCCGTTGCGGGCGCAGGTCTCGGCGACGCGGCGCTCGTAGGCGACGTTCCCGTCGATCGAGCCGTCGGCGGCGGGCCAGGGGCGCAGCTTGACCATCGCCAGGTCGGAGCGGTCGAGGTCGCAGCTGACCGGGGTGGAGCGGCCGACGCCGCGCGGGTCGAAGCCGACCAGGTCGAAGCGGTCCAGGACGGACTGCGGGAGGCGCTGGGCCGCGCTGCCGGGGATGTCCAGGCCCGAGCCGCCCGGCCCGCCGGGGATGGTGAGCAGAACGCCGTGGCGCAGGGCCGGCTTGGCGGCGGGGATGCGGGAGATCGCGAGGGTGATCTGCTCGCCCTGCGGATCGCGGTAGTCGAGTGGGACGGTGACGGTGGCGCACTGCTGACGAGGGTCGGTCTTCCCGCCGCAGGCCGACCAGGCGAGGCGGTCCTTGCCCTGGTTCGGTGCGTCGGCGGCGGCAGGCAGAGCGGTCAGCGCGGTGACGGCGAGGGCAGCGGCCGCGGTCGCGGCGGCGGTGCTGGCGATCATGTTCTTCGGCATGCCCAAGAGTCTGCTGCGACAGGGGACTTGGGCCCATCCGGGCAGCGGGCCGGTCGGGGGTGGGGTAATCCCCCGCCCGCCGGGTGGAGGCCGCATCCGGGTGCGGCCTCCGGTGGGGTCGGGGGTGGG
>NZ_JNWQ01000125.1 GCF_000716875.1 Streptomyces novaecaesareae
CGATCTCCTGCTAGCAATCACGTCCCCGACCAGCCCGAGCACCCCGCCTCCGGCCCACACCAGCCCCGTGACCTGCACGTTCAGGTTGGCAATTGCTCATTCGGAGATGGGCGGCTCCGCAGTCAGACCGTAGACACTCTCGTATTCGGCCAGCTGACCGGCACTTTGGGCTTCTTGCCACTCGGCCAGCGACGCGGCGGCCAGAGCCTTGCTTCCGGTCGCGTCCCCTGAAGTGGTGGAGTGGTCGTGCGCCAACCATCATGTGGTGGGCGGGAGTTCGTCGCGGATGTGCTCGGCGGGGTAGATCCGGTCCATGCTGCCCTCGGGCAGGTAGCGGCGGGGGAAGGCGATCCACTCGTCGTGCATCTCGAACAGCACGGCGGTGACCAGCCGCAGGAACGCGTCGTCGTTGGGGAAGACCTGGACGACATCGGTCCGGCGCTTGATCTCGCGTTTGATCCGCTCCAGCGGGTTGGTCGACTGAATCTTCTTCCAATGTCGCTCCGGGAAGGCCGCGAAGGCGGTCAGGTCGTCCTTGGCCTCCAGCAGCATCGCTTTGACCTTGGGGAACTGCTTGCCGAGCATCTCGGCGACGGTGTCCAGCTGGGCCCGGACCGCGGCCTGCGTGGGCTGGGCGAAGATCGTGCGGATGGTCGCGGCGACCATCTCGGCCGCATCCTTCGGGATCACCGCAAAGACATTGCGCAGGAAATGGACACGACAGCGCTGGTAGGCGGCGCCGAGCATGACCTTGCGGATCGCCTTGACCAGACCGCTGTGGTGGTCGCCGATGACCAGTCGGACCCCCGACAGTCCCCGCTCGCGCAGGGAGCGCAGGAACTCGACCCAGAACACCTCGGTCTCGCTGTCGCCGACCATCAGCCCCAGCACCTCGCGGCCGCCGTCCTCGGTGATCCCCGTCGCGACGACCACGGCCCGCGAGACGATCTGATGGTTCACCCGCGCCTTGCAGTCGGTGGCATCGAGGTAGATGTAGGGGAAGCGGGTGTGGTCGAGGGGCCGGTCCCGGAAGGCGGTGAGCTGTTCGTCCAGGTCCGCGCAGATCCGGGAGACCTCGCTCTTGGAGATGCCGGTATCCGCGCCCAGGGCCTTGACCAGGTCGTCGACCGAGCGGGTGGACACGCCCAGCACGTACGCCTCCATGATGACCGCGTACAGCGCCTGGTCGATCCGGCGCTGGCGCTCCAGCAGGCTGGGGAAGAAACTGCCGGTGCGGACCTTGGGAATGGCCAGCTCCAGATCGCCGGCCTGCGTGGTCAGGGTCTTGTCCCGGTGGCCGTTGCGCCAGGTGGTGCGGGCCTCGGTCTGCTCGCCGGGTTCGGCGCCGATGCGCGCGGTGGCCTCGGCCTCGATCAACTCCTGCAGGATCCGCTGGGCGAGGACCCTGATCAACTCGATTCCGTCCGCCGTGCGCAGTGACTCCGTCAGGCGGAATAGGTCAGACTGGGATAAGGCCATCGTGCAGCTCCCTGGTTAACTCGCGGTTCTACTCAGAGAGTTGCGCGATGGCCGCCTTGTGACCAGGGGTCATCCCAAGATCGCTGCTACACCACTCCACGGGACGCCATCCGCAGCGCTTGGGAGGAGCAGGTCCAGCGATCACGTCCCTTCCGAGATTCCTCGATGAGGTGTACGAGTTCTCTGCTGACCAATCCGTGTGCCGGTTCGTCTGGAAGTGGTGGAAGCCGTTTCTGCCAGGTCGGCGAACTCGTACGCCGAGGGCGGGGCCCGGCTGGTTCGCCGGGCCCCGCCCTCGGGTGTCAGTCAGGTCGGTTCGATCTGTTCGATCGCGGTGTGATCAGGGGGCGTGCTTCTCGTAGGTGAGGATCCATTGCTGGTTGGTCTGCGGGGTGGGGCATTTCGAGATGCTGAGGCGAGTTCCTTGGTCGGTGTGTCCTTCGGGTAGTTCGAGGCAGCGGCCGTCGGGGTTTTCCGTGCTGATGGTGGCGGGCAGGTAGATGCGGCCGTCGGGCCGGACGGCCCACTTCTGGCCGGTGTTGCCCGCGCAGCGGGAGAGCATGAGGCCGGTTCCGTCACCGAGGGCGTTGCCCTTGGTGGACACGCACCAGCTGCCGGAGCGGATGGTGCCGTCGATGGCGAAGTTGAACCGCTGATTGATGGTTTGCCAGCAGGCGTAGACGGCGATGTCGGTGCCTTCGTTAGGCCCACCGATGGAGTCCATGCATAGCCAGTCCACGAGCTGGGATTGGACAGTGACGCTGGAGTCGGAGTAGCCGGAGAAGGCCCAGTGGTCGAAGCTGTCGACCTTGCCCTTGATACCGGTGCTGCTCTTACCAGGGAAGACGGAGATCGCGTTGGTGTTGTCCATGACCCACAGGTCGGGGGTGCCGTCGTTGTTGAGGTCGCCAGCGCCGATGCGGGGGTAGTCGGCGGCCTCAACCTGCTGGCCGACGGCGAGCTTGATTCCCTGGTCGGGCTTGGTGAGGGCGGCGTAGTCGACGGTTCCGTCGGCCTTCCAGCCGAGGGTGTAGGCGTAGAGGTCGCCGGTGACGCGGTTGCGCGCCCAGACGGTGGCCTGGTTGGTGGGGTCGCTGGTGCCGGGGATGGTGGTCGGTCCGTTGGCCGCGCCCGGGTTGATCAATTCCAGGTCGGCCCAGCTGCCGGAGGCGGTGGGGATGTAGGTAGCGGTGTCGAGGGCGGAGTCGAGGCCGTTGGGTTGGAAGAGGTAGAGGTTGTTGTTCTCCAGGGAGAGGACGGAGGTCTGGGTCATGATGACCTTGCGGTTCGCGTTGCCGGGGTCACCGCCCACGGCCTCGCCTTCGGGCGTGCCGATTGCGAGGACTTGCGAGGCGTTGCTCCAGTTGCCTTGGTTGTAGCCGGGGCATGCCGCGCCGGTCTGGTAGGTGGTGCAGGCGGGCCGGTTGAGCGCGACGGGGGTGAGGGTGTCGAAGCGCCCGGTGCCGTTGTTGGGGATCAGGTAGAGGGCCTCACGCAGCTTGGAGGTGGTGTCCTTGTTGTAGTGGGCGAGGATCGCGTCCACGGCCTGACCGATGGCGAAGGTGCCGTGATGACTGATCTGGTAGTCGGCCCAGGTGGCGCCGGAGGTGCGGTTGTTGGGGGCCGCGGCGGCGGGGGCGGCCAGGGAGGTGGTTGGATCGGTGGTGCCGCCGATGACGCGCAGGTCGCCGTTCTTGTCGACGGTGACCATGTCGGGCTTCTGGTCGTTGTCGACGTCGCCGAACAGGGGCTGGGTGTCGGGCTTCCAGGGGACGTAGAAGTTGTAGACGGCGGGCTGGCTGTAGTTGCCGGCGTTGTCCATGGCCCAGGCGTACAGGGTGTTCGTACCCCACTGCTTGGGCGTGTAGGTGTAGGGGGGGTCTCCCGGCTTCCAGGTGCTGGCGTCGCACTGCCAGCCGACCACCGGGGTCGGGTCAGCAGTTACCCGCACGCACGCGACGCCGGAGGCCTGGAGGCCGGCACCGGGGGCGGGGTCCTCTGCGTTGACGGTGAAGATGCCCTCGTCGTTCATGTACTTGGCCGGGGTGGGGTTGGGGGTTCCCGACGGCGGGAAGTCGGTCGAGCTGATGCTGACGCGGGGGTTGGTCTTGTCAACGCGGAAGTAGCACCAGGCGCTATCCGGAGAAGTCAGGGTCTCGTCGGTGACACGGGCGACCCAGCCGTACTGGTGGCCGTCCGACAGCGACCCGAGGCCCACGGTGGGCCCCGGGTCGTTGTAGCTTCCGCCCCACGCCCCAGGAAGCGCGCTGAAGTTGGGATCGTTGTCGTCCCACACGTGGTAGCCGGTGTAGAGGTTCTGGCCGGCGGGCGACCAGCTGTTGGCGGTGAGGTAGATGTTCTGGTTGTTGCCGACCCATCCGGGGTTGTCCCAGGGATTCGCGCCACCACTGTTGCACGCGGCCGTACCGTTGTTACTCGCGAAGCCCGGGGCGGGGGTGGTGCGCGGCCACCAGATGGTCGGCGTGATGTCGTAGGTGGTGGTGATGGAGGGGTTGTTCGCCAGGTAGTGGCGGTAGAGCTTCTCCCATTCGGAGGCCTGCGGCGCGATGCCGATGGTCCATTCCTGCCACTTCTCCGCGGCGGCGCGCTTCATGGTGTCGGTCACGTCGATGGCCAGCGGGCCGGTGCCGGTGAGCCACTGGCCGTTGACCTGGGCGCAGCCGTCCATGACGAGGTTGCCGTTGTCTCCGCAGGGTTGTGCGTACCAGTTGGTGTTGGTGTCGATGGTCTTGCCTGCGGGGGCGGAGTAGATGACGAACGGTGTGTTGGTTCCGGGGCTTGAGGCGCCGGTGACTTGGCCGTTGAAGGTGGCGTTCTGGATGGTGGGGGCGGATTCGGCGCCCTGGGGGATGGTGTAGATGGCGGGGTTGATGCCGAATTGGAAGTAGGCGCGCTG
The DNA here is from genome assembly GCF_000716875.1 of Streptomyces novaecaesareae. Classification (GTDB taxonomy): domain Bacteria; phylum Actinomycetota; class Actinomycetes; order Streptomycetales; family Streptomycetaceae; genus Kitasatospora; species Kitasatospora novaecaesareae. The sequence continues at coordinate 4,397 of NZ_JNWQ01000125.1, forward strand.
GCGTCCCCCGCTGCCGCAGTCGAGGCTGGGGTCGCTGCTGTGGTAGCCGCAGTAGCCGGTGGCGATGTTGGACTTCAGGTTGTAGTTCTTGGCGTCCTTGTGGTTCTCCTGGACTTCGACGGAGCCCTGGGTGTAGCTGGTGGCTGCGACGAAGGAGGGGTCGAGGAACCACGGGCCGTCACCCGAGCCCAGGGCATCCTGGTTGGGCGTCAGCTCAATTGCCTGCGGGGTGACCTTGGTGGTGATGGCGGCGACGTTCGCGCCGTCACCCGGCTCCTCGGCGGTCGACGGGATCCCGACCGCGCTGTCCGTGGGCGCGGGAGCGAGCGCCGCGGCCAGCACCGTACGCTCCGCTGACCTGGAAGCACGGGCCGCGGCCACGGCCGGGTCGGCCGGCTTGCTGGAGTCCCACTGCAGGGGTGCGGGGGCTCGGAAGCGGGTGGCGCCCTTGTCGTCGACGACGGTGATCGCCCCCGACTGGTCGGCCGCGACCGACAGGCCCTGCGCGGAGACAGGGAAGGTGAGCGACTTGAGCGCCGCGCTCTGGGCGGCCTCCTTGGTGCGCACGATGATGACATCCCGCCAGCCGCCCTGAGGCAGGGCGGTCAGCTGCAGGTCCACGCCGGGAAGGACGTCGGAGTAGGTGGCGTTGGCCCCGGCTACGGACGGCTTCGGAAGCGGGAACGGGGCGTTCACTGCCAGGCTCTTGCCGTCGCCGGTGGTCACGGTGGCCATGGGGCCCGCGCCGCCGCCGGAGAACGTCAGCCCGGTCGTGGCCACCGCCGGGCTGAGCGTGCCGTTGCCGTTGGCCCGCAGTGTCGGGTCGATGTCCGTCCAGGCGCCGCTGCGTTTGGTCCGCACAGCCTGGGCGTTGTCGGTGGTGGTCAGCGTGCCGTTCGGGTTGGCGACCGTCCTGGAGAGCTCGTTGGTCAGTGTCTCGACGGCGACCGGCTTGCCGGTCGACTTGGCCTTGGCGATCGCGTCAAGCATCGCCTGCTGTTCCGGTGTGCGGGCCGGTGCCGGCTGGGACGGCACGATCGGCTTCACTCCGCCGACGGGGCCGTGGGTCGGCGGGGTGGGGGCGGTCTCGGCCGCGAGCGCGGTCGTTGCGCTGAGTAGGGCCAGGCTGAGCGCGCAGCCGGTGCCGAGCGCGGTCAGTGCGAGCAGGCGCTTGCGTATGGACAGTGCTGGTGGTGTCTGCGCGGCTGTGCGCGGGGTGCTGGACATGGCGTAGTTGTGTGGTCCCTCCCGGTCGGCCGCCCCTCGACGGGGGCGTTCGGGTCGGAACGATGCGGCCTGACCTGCGGTTGGGTCAAACCCGACGCCCGTGTGCACGGACATGTCCTGACACGTGGCGGATCGCGAGATCAAGACTTCATAAACATCTCATGCACGGCACCCGAACGATCTGGCGGAGTGTTCGCGGGCTCACATATCGTCACCTCGATCATGAAATAGCCATGTCCATATGACGCTGTGTCGACATCGAACGAGGAGTGACCACGTGGTGGTTTGGCCTGCCCGGAAACGGGCCGGGAGACGAATAGGCAGCCGATGGCGATCACCAGCAGTGGCAGCCGTGGTAGCGCTGGCACTGACCGGGGTGAGCGTGCCGCCGGCGGTGGCATGGACCTACCCCGAGCCGGAGGGCGAGGTCTGGTCACCACCGAACACGTCCCTGGGAAGTACGGGCCTGCCGGTCAAGGGACATGACGCCAAGCCTGCGGGCGCCACGGCGCCAGGCAAGGCCTCGGACTGGAAGCCGGAGGTCGCGTCGCCCGTCGTCACCGGCAGCGCGACGGTCGTCGTCGGGGCCGACAGCCCGGAGGCCGAGGCCGCTCGCAAGGCTACCGGCGGTGCATCGCCGGCCTCCGGCGGCCTGACCGGAACCAAGGCCGGAAACCTGGCCGTCCGGGTCGCGCCCGGTACCGGCGCCGGCGAGAGCGCACACACCGTCACCGTCGAGGTGGCCGGAGAGGACAAGGGCAAGGCCGCAGGCGTCAATGGACCGCTGGTGTCGCTCAAGGACCCCGCGGCGCCGGCCGGAGGCAACGGTCGCGAGGCCCGCGTCACCCTGGACCTGAAGGCCCTGCAGGCTGGCGGATGGTCGGACCGGGCAGGCCTCGTCGCGCTGCCGGCCTGCTCCCTGACGACGCCGGAACGCCCCGAGTGTCGCACGCAGACGCCGGTCGCGGCGAAGACCGACGGCTTCGGCACGGTCACCGCGGACATCACCCTCCCGGCCGCCGCAGCGTCCGACAGCGTGCACACCGGCACCGTGAGGGCGTCCTACACCACCCGACAGGTCGCGGCCCTGACGCCGGCCGCCGACGGCACCGGCACCGGCGGGAGCCCGGTGGTCATCGCCGCCGCTCCATCGCCGTCGGGTGCCATGGGCAACTACACCGCGACATCGCTGTCCTCGTCTGCTGCCTGGACGGCCGGCTCCAATACGGGCAGTTTCACGTACAGCTACCCGATCCAGCTACCGCCGCCCCTCGGCGGATCCGCGCCCGCTGTGGCGCTGGGCTACAACTCGGCGGACGTGGACGGCAAGACCTCCGCCACGAACGCGCAGCCCTCGTGGATCGGTGACGGCTGGGGCTATGAGCCCGGCTACATCGAGCGGTCCTACCGTAACTGCGACACAGCCGGGATCACGGGCTCGTCCGACCAGTGCTGGGGCGGGCAGAACGCCTTCCTCTCGCTGGGCGGACGCTCAGGCAGGATTGTGCGCAACGACAAGGACAAGACCTGGCACCTCGAGAGCGACGACGGGACCAAGGTCGAGCAGCTCACCGGCGCCCCGAAGGCAGCAGGTGACGTCGACTACCACGACATGGAGTACTGGCGGATCACCACGCCGGACGGCATCCAGTACTACTTCGGCCTCAACCATCTGCCGGGCGGCGACGGCAGCGACCCGGCCGCAAGCTCCGTGCTGACCGTACCGGTGTACTCGCCCAACGACGGAGACGCCTGCTACAGCTCCGGCAGCGGGAAGAACTCGTGGTGCCAAATGGCGTGGCGCTGGCAGCTCGACTACATCGTCGACCCGCACGGAAACCTGACCACGTACAAGTACGCCACTGAGGTCAACAAGTACAACCGGGGTGTCGCCCAGAACGGCGGCACCGGAACTCCCACCGACTACCAGCGGGCCGGCTACCTCAAGGAGATCGCCTACGGCCAGCGCCTGGACGACCAGAAGTCGGCCAAGGGAGGCGCAAACCCGGCGGCGAAGGTCACCTTCTCCCCCGCAGAACGCTGCCTGCCCAGCGGGTCGATCACCTGCTCCGAGGATCAGCGCACGTCCGCCAATGCCGATGCCTGGCCGGATACGCCGATCGACCAGATCTGCACCGGCAACTCCTGCACCGTCTCGGCGCCCACGTTCTTCACCACCAAGCGCCTGAGCGCGATCACCACGCAGGTACTCGTCGACGCCGACTACCGCACCGTCGACACCTGGAACCTCAACCAGGAACTCGCCGACCCCGGCGACGGCAGCAAGCGCCTCCTGCAGCTCGACTCCGTCCAGCGGGTGCCGAGCAACGGCCAGGTAGCGATCACCGACCTGCCCCCCGTCCAGTTCCAGTACAAGATGCGCGCCAACCGCGTCGACGGCCTCGACGTGGCATCACTGATGTTCATGCGCCCGCGCATCCAGGAGATCACCACCGAGACCGGTGGCCGGATCGACGTCCTCTTCAAGGATCCCGAGTGTTCGCGGGTCAACCACCGTATGCCAGCCTCCGAAGACGGCAACACGATGGCCTGCATGCCCGTCAAGTGGTACCTGCCCGGCCAGTCGTCCAAGGACCCAGTAAACGACTGGTTCGACAAACCCCTCGTCAGGTCCGTCGTCGAGCAAGACCTCGTCAGTACCCCGGCCATATCCAAGACCACCGAGTACAACTACGGCCCGATCAGCCCGACAGAGGGTGCCGCCTGGCACCGCAACGACGCCGAGTTCACCGACCCCAAGACCCGCACCTGGGACCAGTTCCGCGGTTACCAGTGGGTGATCACCACCACCGGAAGCGGTGACGCCTCCGAGGCTCCCAAAACGCAGCAGAAGGTCACCTACCTGCGGGGCATGGACGGTGACTACCGTGCCGACAACAGCCGGCGCAACGTTCAGGTCGCCAGCCCGCTGGGAGGTACCGTTCCCGACAGCGCTCAGCTGGCCGGCCGCGTCGTGGCCACCGAGGTCTACGACAAGGCCGGCAGCGAAGGCACGGTCACCTCGATGAGCGGGACCACCTACAACGGGCAGCGGACGTCCGCGACCCACGCCCAGAGCGCGGGAGCGCCGGAGGTGTATGCCTGGCTTCCGGATTCCGAGACCACCGCGATCACCAAAGCCAGGCTCGCCGACGGCAGCTGGCGTACGACCACGGCGGTCACCACCACCGATCCGGCCAACGGCAACCGCGTCATCAAGGTTGACGACAAGGGCGACGGCACGGCCGCGACCCCCGAGACCTGCACCACCGTCGACTATGCCGCCAGCGACAACCCTCAGATGCTGACCTTGGCGTCGCAGACGACTACCTTCCAGGGGTCCTGCTCGGGGACGGCGACGGCCACGAACGCGCTGTCCGGCAACCGGATGCTCTACGACGGCAAGGACTTCACAAAGGCCGGTGCGGTCGGAGACCCGACCAGTATCCAGATCCTCGACCACTTCGACCAGTCCGGCGACCCCGTCTACGTCCACAACGGCAGCGCGACCTTCGACACCTTTGGCCGGGGTCTGACGACCGCGACGACCGACGGGTCGACCTACGACCGCAACGGCGAGCAGATCACCGGCCCGTCCGTCACCCCGGCTGTCACTACTGTGGCCCTTACCCCGGCCTCGGGTCGGCTGCCGACCGAGGTCCGCACCACCGGGCCGATGGGGGCGGGATGGACCACCACCGTCACCCAGGATCCCGCCCGCGGCTCACCGCTGACCAGTACAGACATCAACGACCGCGTCACCACCAGTCAGTACGACGCCCTCGGCCGCCTCACCGCGGTCTGGGCGCCCGACCGGCCGACCACGGAACTGCCGAGCCGGAAGTTCACCTACGCCCTCAACGGTTCCAAGGCCCCGTCCGCGGTCACGACCGAGTGGATCAACGACGACGCGGTCTCCTACTCGGCGAGCATCGAGATCTACGACGGTCTGGGCCGACCCCGGCAGACGCAGAGCACCAGCGACGCCAAGCCCATCGGGCGCCTGATCACCGACACCGTCTACGACAGCCACGGCTGGGTGATCAAGACCTCCGCCCCGTACTACGAGCAGGGGTCCTTCCCCACGCAGTCCGTCTTCATCCCAGCGGCCGACGGCCAGATCCCCGGCCAGACATGGAGCGCCTACGACGGCAACGGGCGCGTCGTGCGTTCGGAGTTCCGCTCCTACGGAAACCTCCAGTGGGCCACCACCACCGCCTACCCCGGCGCCGACCGCACCGACGTCACCCCGCCCTCAGGAGCGACGCCGACGTCGACCGTAACCGACGTCAAGGGCCGTGCCACCGCCCTGTGGCAGTACCGCACGCCCACCGCGACCGGCAACCCCGTCGATGCGAACGTCACCACCTATAGCTACACACCGAACGGCCTGACATCTTCGCGAACCGACAGCAGCGGCAACACGTGGAACTACACCTACGACCTGCGCGGACGCCAGATCACGCTATCTGACCCGGACACCGGCGTCACCCGGACGTTCTACGACGTCAACTCGCGCATCGACCACACCGTCGACGCCAAGAACAACACACTCGTCTACACCTACGACCTGCTCAGCCGCAAAACCGGCGCATACAACGAAAGCGTCGTACCCGCGAACCAGCTTGTCTCGTGGACCTACGACACCTTTGTCAAGGGCCAGTCCACGTCCTCGACTCGCTATGTTGGCGGCGCAAGCGGCGCGGCCTACACCACGGCTGTCACCGGCTACGACACGGCCTACCGGCCGCTCGGCACCTCCATCACCATCCCATCCGTGGAGAAGGAGCTGGCCGGCACCTACACCACGACCAACACCTACAGCCCGGTCATCGGCTCCCTGAAAAAGGTCGACATCCCCGCCGCTGGTGGACTGCCGGCCGAGTCCGTCAGTTACGGCCGGACCATCACCGGTCTGCTGACTTCCTCCGCCAGCCGCGGCAAGGCCGTCGTCGCCAAGGTTGAATACGACGCCCTGGCACGCCCCGTGCGCACGACCGCTGGCGAGTACGGCAAGCAGGTCGTCTCCACCCAGCAGTACGACTGGGCCACCGGACGGGTCATCAACAACTTTGTTGACCGCCAGGTCGGCACCGCCTCGGTCGACCAGACCAGCTACACCTACTCCCCGTCCGGTCAGATCACTTCGATCACCGACATCCAGGACGCCTCGGCGACCGACACGCAGTGCTTCACCTACGACCACCTGAGCCGCCTGACCGGCGCCTGGACCGACACCGGCGGCACCACTACCACGGCCGACTGGACCGACTCCTCCGGAGCCGTCCACGGCACCGGCAGCTCCACCACGGTGCCCGGCATCGGCGGATGCAAGAACGCGACCGGCCCGGCAACCGTCAACCCTGGCGGACGCACCGTCGGCGGCCCCGCCCCGTACTGGAACACCTACACCTACGACGCCACCGGCAACCGCACCGGATACGTCCAGCACGGCATCACCGGCGATAGCCCCAACGACACCACGGCCACCCAGACCTTCGGAGCCGCCAAGACCACCAACACCCCCACCAACGCCCCCAGCACAGGCGGCGGAACCGGCGGACCCCACGCTCTGCTCACCTCCACCACCAGCGGACCCGCGGGCACCAAGGCCGTCACCTACCAGTACGACGCCAAGGGCAACACCACCGCCATCACCGACACCGGCGGCACCACCACCCTGACCTGGAACAGCGAGGACAAACTCGACACCCTCACCAAAACCGGCCAGGCCGACGCCACCACCTACCTCTACGACGCCGACGGCAACCAGCTCATCCGCCGCAGCCCCGGCAAGACCACGCTCAACCTGCCCACCGACGAACTCACGCTCGACACCTCCAGTCCCAACCGGTCCGTGAGCAACGTCCGCACCATCGCCGCCCCCGGGGGCCTGACCTACACCCGCGTCACCGCCGCCATCGGCGGAGGCACCGTTCTGATCCAGGCCGCCGACCCGCACGGCACCAACGGCATCCAGGTCAACACCGACACGGCCCAGAGCGTCACCCGACGCCCCACCGACCCCTTCGGCAACCCCCGCGGCACCCAGCCTGCCAGCTCCGCCTGGGCCGGCACTAAGGGCTTCGTCGGCGGCACCAAGGACGACACCACCGGACTCACCAACCTCGGCGCCCGCCAATACGACCCCACCAGCGGACGCTTCATCAACCCCGACCCTGTTCTCGACCAAGCCGACCCTCAACAATGGAATGGTTACGCCTACAGTCACAATGATCCAGTCAATAGGTCTGATCCGTCAGGTCTTTACGATCCAGATATTCGACTGTTGCCGCCAGAGGAGGCAGCCAAGGAGGCCGCCAAGTCTCGCGGGAGGCCTACGCCTGAAAGTTCTCCCGACGTAGATCGGCCTTTGGTAAAGCTCAACTCGCCAAAACTCTACGACCCACCGTCTAATTTCACTCAGAAAATGGTGGACATCACTGGGTCGACTTACGATAAAGCCTTGGAGGAATATGCTAAATATATGAAGAAGAACTTCTTCGCCAATGTGCGGTTTACCATGATTCTCTCAGAGGTTCAGGTAGAGGGGCCAAACGGTTTGAGCATCCCGAGGACTGTGGCCTTTGTGAGCCAAGGGGGCCTCGCCTCAGACCAGGCTTTGCTCGAAAAGATGACCGAGCTGGGAGTCACCGTATATCAGATCGGTCCACCGAAATCCGAAAAGGGCAACCCGGAAGGGCATGCCGAAAATGCAGCCAGAAGATTTCGCGATGACGAGAAAGCTCAGCAGCGCGACCTCGGAGGCCGTATCAAGAGCGTCAACTCTGCCATCATGAACACGTACGCCTGCAGCTCCAAGTGTGCGGAAAATCTTACAAAATTCGTTAATGACCCGTCGGTGAAGATTGAAGAGGGCGGGCTGGGTGTGTATGGGAAGAACCTCTTGAGCAAGGATGCGATCAAGGAGTACAAGAACGTGAACAGCATGACTGGGCGAGCGCTGGAGGTCGCCTCCTCGATGGCCGCCATGTGGCGCGCCGGAGGCGACCGGGGCAGGACCCGTTAATGCGGTTCCAGTGAACATTGAGTAGGATGTGGGCCTTGCGCGAGGACAAGTCGCGCGCAAGGCCCATTCTGCACACTGTGTCGAACGATTCTATCGCGCACCCTTACGAAGAATATTCGTGGAGAAAAATTGCCTACTGTGACACCCCTTTCAAATGGCTTTAAGATCTCCGACGCCCATCCGGGGACAGTTTGGCCGATTATTTTTTCCGGACTTACCGAACGGGAAATAATGGTTATTTCATCACAGGGTGCTGGCGGTGACGGCATTCGTTGCTGGAGCGCCCAGGATGGAAACCTTATTCGGGTTCTCCAGGACAGTGACGTGGGTGCCTTCAGTATGGTTTCGGCGCATATTGAAGGCGTGGGCCCAATCTTGGCGGCCGCAACGGAAGATGGCGTATATCGATGGAATCTCGATACCGGGGAACGGCTGCCAGGACGTCCAGATCTGCTGGAATCCACTGCTTGGGACGTCAAAGCTATTCGTGACCGAAATCGCGGCACAGTCCTCGTGGCGGCATGTCAGGATCACATGGTTCGCCGCTGGGAGGCGGTGAGTGGTGAACTCATCGGGGAGCCACTCAAAGGGCATCAAACGAGCGTCAAGGCAGTGCAGGTTGTAAACCTCCCAAGTGGCAGGAGCGTAATCTTCTCGGGGGATGATAACGGAGACATTCTCTGCTGGGACTACGAATCCGGAAGTCCCATTATCTTCAATCGCCCGATTATTCTTGGAGCGGCGATTACGGGTATGTCATCAATCGCCCTCAAGGGCGGGTGCTCGATAATTTCGGCAGCTGGGGTTTCTGGACTATTGCGGCGCTGGAACGCCTCGACTGGAGAGGAGGTTGGATCCGCGATCCAGCTGCCAACTGCAGCGCCATCGCTTGGCTTTTTTGAGCATGGTGGTAACGCTCGGATTATCACCACCACCGATAGTGAGACCATTATCCAGTGGGATCTTGAATCCGGGACCCTCGAAGATGATTCCCTGACGGGAATTTCGGTCGCCACCTATAATTCTGGTGAATTTAGCGCCATTGCGACCGGCACCTTCGAAGGGGAGATCTTTATTCGTTATTTCAGATAAGTCAAATATCCCTGCTCCGTGTCGGGTCCTCCCAGGAGAGCCCGGCACAGGGAGGGGGCGGAGTCTCATTATTAATTTCTCCGGTGGACCGAGGCCGGCGCCCTGGTGGACAGGGCTTCGGCGTAGTCGGATGGCGTCCGGTTTGTGATCACCAGAGGGCCGAGGAGTGCAGCTCTGACAGCCGAACGCGGGGCGGAGAGTCCGGTCAGCCCGAGAGCGGTTGGGCGACTGAGACAGTGACCCGGTCACCGAAGCGGCCGCGCAGGTCTGCCTGGGCGCTGGCCAGATTTCCGCTGACGCCGACCTCCACCACGCCGCGGCTGAAGCTCACCTCCGAGCCGTCGCCCACCATGTCGATGCTGTAGTCGCTCGTGTGCCCTATCAGAGTGCAGTACGCGACCTTATGTCTGGCTTGTCATCGCTCGATGGGGTGACATTGGGGCATCGTTGCCGGTCAAGCGTTCGTGATTCGCTTGGGTGGC
>NZ_JNWQ01000126.1 GCF_000716875.1 Streptomyces novaecaesareae
AGATGTGTATAAGAGACAGCCCCCGCACCGCCGAGCCCCGCACCGCAGGCCCGCGCACCGTCGAGCCGCGGCCGCCCGCCCAGCCGACCCGGCGGACCTCCTCGCTGCGCCCGTCCCCCAGCCTCGCCGCCGCCCGCCTGGCGCCCGTGCTGTCCGGCGGCCTGCCGCCCTCCTCCGCCGACACCATGCCGGACTGGCTGGAGCCGGCGATGGCCGCCAACGGCATCGGCTCCTTCGACTGGGACATCCGCCGCGACGTCCTGGAGGGCGACCAGCGGGCCTGCACGATCATCGGGCTGGAAGGCCCGGCGCTGGGCCGCTTCGACCGCACCGCCGACTCCTTCCTGGCCCTGCTGCACCCCGAGGACGCGCCGGTGGTGCGCCGCCGGGTCGAGCGCGCGGTGGCCGAGCTGGGCCAGTGCGGCGCGTACTACCGCACCGTCGGGCCGAACGGCTCCATGCGCGCGGTGCGCTTCCGCGGCCGGGTGCTCGCCGACGCCTTCGGCCGCGCCTCCCGGATGGTGGGCTTCGTCTGGGACGCCACCGTCGAACTGCACAAGCGCGACCGCGCCGACCGGATGGCCCTGCTGCGCGAGGAGCGCTCCCGGTTCATCAAGGAGGCGGCGCGCGCCCTCTCCGAAGCCGTCACCGTCCGTGACGTGGCCCGGGTCTTCACCGAACTGCCGCTGCCCGGGCTGCCGCCGGACGGCCTCGTGCTGGCCTCCTTCGAGGCCGGCCGGGCGCAGATCCTCGGCGCCTCCGGCTACCACTTCGAGACGCTCGCCGTCTGGGACCGCACCGTGCTGCCGGCCGGCCACCCGGCCGCCGAGGCGCTGCGGCACCGCGCTCCGGTGTTCGTCGCCACCCGCGAGGAGTTCCGCGGCCGCTACCCCGACGTCTGGGAGCAGACCAGCCGCTCCGGCCGCGGCTCCTGGGCCTACCTGCCACTGGTGGCCAGCGGCCGGGCGATCGGCGTCTGCGTGGTCAGCTTCGACGACGAGCGCGAGCTCGACGCGGACGAGCGCACCCTGCTGTCCACCCTGGGCGGGCTGGTCGCCCAGTCGCTGGCCCGGGCCCGGCTGCACGACGCCGAGCACGAGCTGGCGGCCGGCCTGCAGCGGGTGATGCTGCCGCGCACCGTGCCGTCCGTGTCGGGTGTGACCACCGCCGTGCGCTACCTCGCGGCCGGCTCCGGCCTGCAGATCGGCGGCGACTGGTACGACGTGGTGCCGCTGCCCGGCGGGCACGTCGGCCTGGTGATCGGCGACGTCCAGGGCCACGACGTGCACGCCGCCGGGATCATGGGCCAGCTGCGGATCGCGCTGCGCGCCTACGCGGCCGAGGGCCACCCGCCCGCCGCCGTGATGGCCCGCGCCTCCCGCTTCCTCGCCGACCTCGACACCGACCACTTCGCGACCTGCACCTACGCCGAGGTCAACGTCGACTACGGCGTGGTGTACGCCGTCCGGGCCGGCCACCTCGACCCGGTGGTGCGCCGAGCCGACGGCACCGCCGCCGTGGTGCCGGTCGCGGGCGGGCTGCCGCTGGGCATCGACCCGGACCAGGAGTACCGGGTCACCCGGTTCAGCCTGGACCCGGGCGAGACCGTGCTGCTCTGCACCGACGGCCTGGTCGAGGCGCGCGGCATGGACCTGGACGAGGGCGTGGCCCGGTTGACCCGGGCGCTCGCCCGCCCGCTGCCGTCCGCCGCGGAGGCGGCCCGCGACCCGCTGGAGGAGCTGGCCGACCGGATCGCCTCCCAGGCCGCCGACTCCAGCGAGCGCGAGGACGACATAGCGCTGCTGCTCCTGCGCTGGGACGGCCCGGCGGGCGGCCTCGCCGCCCAGCAGCTGCGCCGCCGGATCGGCCAGGCCGACCTGGCACGGGTCGCCGAGGTGCGGGCCGAGCTGCGCGACGCGCTGCGCCGCTGGGGCGTCGCCGAGTTCATCGACACGGCCGAACTGCTCTCCTCGGAGCTCGTCACCAACGCCATCCGGCACACGGACCGTGACGCCATGTTCACTGCGCGCCTCTACCGGGAGCCGGAGGCCGACGGCGGGCGGGCCCGGCTGCGGGTCGAGGTGGAGGACGAGTCGGACCTGTGGCCGACCCGCCGTACGCCGGGCGAACAGGCCTCCTCCGGGCGCGGCCTGATGCTGGTTGAGGCGCTGGCGGACGCCTGGGGCGTGGAACCGCGCGGATCCGGCAAGCGGATGTGGTTCGAGCTCAGCGGGGCCGCCGCCTAGGGACCGTCCCGGTGGGGTGCGGCCCTGGACGAAACGCGCTCGCGTCTGCGAACCTGAAGACAGGTCACGCGCCCCGGCGCGTCCCGGCAGCCGGCGAGGGTGTGTGGCTCGGGCCCGCCGGTCCGAGGCGGGCAGCCGCGACCACTGCCGGCGAGGATCACGCCATGGTGTCGATCTTCCATCACCACACCGACGGCGAAGCCGTCGAGTCCCCCACGATCCCGCTGCCGCCTCCGCAACGGCAGCCGGCCGAGGCCCGCTACGCCCTCGACGGCGTCGCCCGCCTCCCACTGATCTACGTCCGCGGCTTCGCCGGCGGCACCAGCGGCATCGACAAGCAGGTCGACGACCCGTTCTACGGTTTCAACGACGGCTCGACCCACATCCGGGTCGGCGGCGACGGCAACGCCCAGTACTACCAGTTCGAGAGCCCGCTGCTCCGGCTGTTCGCCGAGGACGGCTACCACCCGCTGGTGGCCGGGGATCCCAAGGCCTACCTGCGCTCCTGCGAGGCCGGGTCGGTGGATCCGGCGACCGTCTGGATCCACCGCTTCTACGACGCCGCCGCGGACACCTTCGGCACCCGGGCCGGCGACTTCGACATCGAGGCGGCGGCCAGGGACCTGTACGAACTCGTCCAACTGGTCCGCGAGAAGACGGGCGCGGACAAGGTCGACCTGATCGCCCACTCGATGGGCGGCCTGGTCTGCCGCAGCATGCTCCAGAAGTGGTCGTACGACAGCGTCGGGGACTTCCGGCCGACCGCCCCCGGAAAGGACCTGGTCGACCGGCTGTTCACCTACGGCACGCCGCACGGCGGGATCACCTTCGCCGTCGGCGGGGGCCTGCTCGACGAGTTCATGGAGGACCTCGGCCCGGTCGGATCCGACATCTTCTCGCCCGAGAAGATGTACGGCTACCTGGTGCCGGGCGTCGAGTACGGCGCCGAGGCCCCGAAGGACTGGCAGGCGAACCGGATCCCGCCCGAGGCCTTCGACGTCGACCGCGTCTTCTGCGTCATCGGCACCGACCCCGGCGACTACGGCCCGGCCCACAAGGTCGTCGGCCCGCAGAGTGACGGCCTGGTGACGATCCGGAACGCCTGGGTCGAAGGCGCGCACCGCGCGTACGTTCACCGCTCGCACTCCGGTCGCTACGGTCTGGTCAACTCCGAGGAGGGGTACCAGAATCTGCGCCGCTTCCTGTTCGGCCGCAAGCGGGTGGCGATCGAGCTCGCGGGCCTGGATCCCGGCCCGTCCGAGGTCGACGGCCGCCGGTCCTTCTGGCAGGGCGAGCTCCAGCTGTCGGTCCGTGGGCTGCCCGTCGTGCTGCACCAGCAGGTGGCGGCGCACTACTGCCCCGTCCTGCTGGAGCCGCAGCCCGACGGCGCCGCCGTCCCGCTGACCACCGTCTTCCTCCTCGACCCGCTGCTGTCGCCCGCCGACGGCACGAACGGGCCGGTCTCGCCGCCGTCCCGCTACGCGCTGCACCTGAAGGTCTCCCGGCTGACGGAGGAGCACGGGCTGCTGTTCTGGCGCGACCACCTCGCCCAGACCGCGGACTGGGACGACACCCTGATCGTCGACGTGGGGCACGAGAGCGACGATCCCAAGGGCGAGCTGCGGATCTGGGCGGTCTGGAACTCCCAGCTCCCGGTCGCGATCGCCGACCGCGATCCCGAGGGCACCAGCCCGCTCGGCCTGGACCGGGACGCGGTGACCGTGCCCCTCCCGCCGAGTGCGGGCCGGCTCCTGGGAACCGACACGGCGCTCGTCCTCAAGCCCGCGGTCTGGGAGTGACCGGGCGGCCGACGAGCCCCCGGCAGCCGGGGCCTCCCGGGGGCTCGTCGGCCGCGCCGGCCTTGCCGACCTCGCCGGCCGGCGAGTCCCCGGGAGGACAGGACAGGCACGGGACGGCGTCAGCCGAACTGCTGCTCCAGGTCCTTCAGCTTGCGCTCCAGCGAGTCGAGCCGGGGCAGTGTGACGGTGTCCTCCTCCACCGTGAGGTCGATGGTGCGCCGCTCCGGACGGGCCGGCAGACCGGCCTGGACGACCGTGCCCTCGGCGGCCTCGACCTTGCGCGGTGCGGGCGCACGCTCGACGCCGGGCCGTTCGGCCTCGGGCCGCTCCGCCCCGGGCAGCTCGGCCGCGGCGGGCCGTTCGGCCCCGGGCCCGCCGGCTATGGCAGGCTCCGAGCCGGACTCCAGCTGCCGGGCGCCGCCGCTGCGCCGCCAGCCGCTGTTGGAGCGGTTGATCGCCCGGATCTCGGCCCGCTCGCGGCGCCCGGCCAGCTTGCGGCGCTCCTTCTCCAGGACGCGATCCCGCTTCTCCTCGCGGACCTCGTCCACCGCCTCGTCCAGGCTGCGGACGTTCTCCAGGAGCATCAGCGACCAGGCCGCGTAGGTCTCGCGCGGGGCGCGCAGCCAGCGGACGATGCGGATCTGCCACCGGCGAAGAGCCAGACCAGCAGCCGGGAGCCGAGTGCGGCGTCGCCGTGGCTGGCCTCGCGGACGGCGAGCACCGAGCAGAACATCGCGGCGCCGTCCAGGCCGAACGGGACGAGGTACTCCCAGCCGCCGGACAGGCCCAGGTTCTGCACGCCGAAGCCGACCAGCCCGTGGAAGGAGAGCGCGGCGGCGACACCGGCACAGCAGAACAGCAGCGTGTACGAGGCGGCGCCGTACAGGGATTCCTTGCGGTGGCGCCGTTCCTCGGAGCGCTCCCAGGAATCCGTGCCGCCGGCGGGGGCGGATCCCCGGCTGCGGAGCAGGGCCACCAGGAGCGCGCTGACCAGCAGCCCCGCGATTCCGGTGACGGCCCACCCGAGCGGTATGTCGGACAATTTCATCGCCGGAACCAGCCTCGCTTTCCTGCGTCGCTTTGCTGCGTCGTGATGGCGGGGACCATCATGGCGGATGCTCGGCAGGCGAATGGCCGATTCGCCGTCAATGCGCTGGGGAGAGGGATTTCTGACTCAGCAACAATCCTATTTTCTTATGGATCTGGTGTGGATTGTTCCTGGAATTCCGGGCTTTCCGGATCTGTCATCGCACGGACGTTCGTCAACGCCGCATGACGCGCGGGCAGCCACCGCACATGTCCTGCGGCTCCACGGTGTACACGAGGCAACAGCTGGCCCGGGCCCGCTCCGCGCCCGAAGCGTCGTCCTCGGCTCCCCGGGCAGTCGAAGCGCCGCCGCGGCCGGGCGCCGGGGGTGCGAAGCCGGCGCCCGGGGTGAAAGGGGCCGGGGCAGGGGCGGGGCCCGTCCGCGCGCCGGGCCGGACCGGCGCGTGCGCGGGCTCGCCGGGCGCCAGCAGCGCGGACAGCTCGACGCGCGCCCGGTCCTGCTCCCCGAGCAGCCCGCCCGCGAACCAGAGCCCCTCCACCACGGCGTCCGTGGCCATCGCCCACAGCACCCGGGGCCCGCGCCGCACCTGCGGACCGAAGGCGGCCAGCACCGGCGCCAGGAACCCGCCCAGCGCGCACCGCAGTTCGGCGGCCAGCGCCGGCTCGTCCGGTGCCGTACGGGCCTGCGGCGAGCCGGCCGCCGGGTCGTCCGGCAGGCAGGCGAAGCCCGTCGGACGGACCGTCAGCTCCACCGCGTCGCTGCGCCGGCGCAGCGAGACGTCCCCGAGGGCGAGCAGCGGGACGCGCCGCTCCAGGAACCACGGCAGCGTGAACAGCAGGGACACCGGCCAGACGAAGCGGTGCAGCCCGAAACCGGCCGCGACGTCCCGGCGCAGCGGCTGTCCGTAGCGGGCGAGGCCCGTCCGGGCGTCGTGCGCGATCAGCTCGCGCACCGCCTCGGGGCGGGCGGTGAGGTCGGCCGCGGGCAGCCAGCCGCCGCCGCGTCGGGGCGGGGCGCAGCGCACGCCGAGGACGGGGGTGAGCCCGGTCAGCCGGTGGTACGAGGGGGCGCCCGGGGCCGTGGAGGCCGGCGCGGGGGCGGGGGCGGGCGCCCCCGTGCTGCGGGGGGCGCACGGCGCGGGGCCGGGCCTGGTGCTGCTCGCGGTCATGGAAGGCCCCATCGGGTCGACCGGGGCCGGCCATGACCGCCCGGCCGGACCCGGGCCGGGGTGGCGCGCCGGGCCCGGCCGGACCGGGGCATGGCGGTGCCCGGGGAACGGCAAGGCGACCCGGCCGGGGCACTGCTGGCCCCGGCCAGGTTAGGCTCACCTTAGCTGATTGTTCCCCCGGTCTCGCTGATGATGCGCCCGTCCGGGGGAGCCACCGGCGCGCGCCCAGCAGCCAGTTGGCGCGCGAGCCAGACCGGCACTCCGCCGAGGGCGTGCACCAGCCGGGCCGCCTCGGCGCGCAGCCGTGCCGCCTCGGCCGGCTCGGACACCTCGGCGAGCGCCGCGAGCGCCGGCGCCACCCCCACCGTGAAGCCGAGTTGCTCGCGCAGCCGCAGCGAGGCGTCGAAGCCCTCCCGGGCGTGCCCGCGATCCCCCCGGGAGAGCGCCAGGGCCGCCAGATGGCGCCAGGTGTACGAGCGCAGCAGTTCGTCGCCGCGCTCACCGGCCCCGTCGTGCGCCCGCCGGTACGCGATCCAGGCGGCGCTGCGGTCGCGCAGCAGGTTCTCGGCGACCAGCCCGCGCCGGAAGTCCAGCAGCGGGCGGCCCGGCGCGTCCGGCGGCAGCAGGGCCGAGGTCCGGCCGAGCGCGGCCTGCGCCTCGTCCAGCCGGTCCCGCGGGCCGAGCACGCTCGCCACGTACGCGAGGAAGCCGCGGGCGCAGGCGGCGGCCGCGCGCTGCTCGGTGCCGGCCGCCTGCGCCTCCGCCAGGCGCAGCGCCTGCTCCGCCTGGGTCCAGTGCGCTGCGGTGAACAGGCACTGCTCGATGAGGAGTTCGGCCCGCCCGAGGGCCGCGGCCGGGTCCTGCTCGGCAGCCGGACGCAACAGCTCGGCGGCCTCCTGCCAGCACCCCCGGGACCTCAGCCGCCACACGGTGTCGCCCGGTTCCTCCGCTGCCGCCCGCCCCCGTCCGTCCGGGCCGCTCTGGCCGCTCGGGCCCCATCCGTGCTCCGACAACGCCACCTCCTTGTGTGCGCCATCCAGCAGGGCACGGACCTGCCCCTGGGGCCCTGCCGCCACGACCGTGCGCATGGCAACGGCAGGGCGAAAGGCCCGCGCTGTGGCGGCAATTCAACACGGGGGTGAGCTTGTGCACCAGATCACGAGCGGAGGTTGTTGCTTTTGCGGAAGAAATGATCTAGTGGGGCGTCCCGGCGGTCAGGACGTCCAGCCGGTCTCCATCAGGGCCTCGGCTGCGCCGTTCGCGGGCTGCGGCACGCCGGCCAGGTCCAGGCTGAACAGGGCGACCAGCAGCTGTTCGCCGCGCACGGTGGCCTGGTGCGAATAGCCCGCGAGGGTGAACATCGCGGCGGCCATCTCCTCGGCGTGCAGGGTCTGCAGCCACAGGCACTCGACCGACTTCACGTCGGCCGGCTCGGTCCAGGTGTCCACCTGGGCGACCATCCGGCTGCCCAACAGGGTGACCCCGTCGCGTTCCTGGGCCTCGGTCAGCTCCAGGTCGTCGAAGCCCAGCCACTCCAGGTAGCGGGCGGCGGTGAACACCGCGTCCTGCGAGGTGCGCACCGGGTGCGGGCGGAACGGCGTGCGGTGGCGGAACGGGCGGGAGCGGCCGCCGGTGGCGCCGGGCGGCGCGGGCGGGGCGGGCACCGGTGCGCCCATCGGGTGCGCCGGGTGGGGGCGGGAGGACTGCGGGCCGGGGGCGGCGATCGGGGCGGCCGTACCGCTGCCCAGCCGGGTGGCGCGGTCCACCGGCAGCCGGACGGTGGCGCCGCAGTTGCAGGTGAACTCGGGCTGCGGCCACTGGTCGGAGCGGCCGCAGTGCGGGCAGCGCATGCTCAGCCAGGAGTCCTCCCAGGAGCGGAAGCGCACCTGGACCGGCACCCCGCCGCGCAGCAGCGGCACCTTGAGCGAGGCGCCGCAGGGGCAGGGGAGCGACGGTGGTTCGTACAGGTGCTCGCGGCGGCAGGCGGGGCAGCGGATCGCCCGGGCGCCACCGCCTGCCCCCGGCCGCGTGGGGTCGTGTCCGGTGAAGTCGTCGGGCAGTCCGGCCATCGCGGGCTCCGTCCGTCGGTGTCGGGTGGATGGGACGATTCCCATGCTCCCCGAAATGTCCGGCGATGGGCGCGGAATGGGGCAATCCTCAGGGATGGATCAGGGGCCGTCGGCCGCGGGGGGTGAGACGGCCTCCCCCGTGGGGAGGAGGTCAGCCGGCGGACCAGCGGGCCAGGTCGGCGGGGGTGTCGAGGTCGTCCGGGACGGCGACGTCGGCGCACTCGACCAGGACGACCTCCGCCCCGTGCGCCGTCAGCAGGGCGCGGGCGCCGGCGTCGCCGGAGGCCCCCGCCGCCGCCTCGGCGAGGTGCCGGGCGCCGATCAGCACCGGGTGGCCGCGCCGCCCGTCGTAGGCCGCCGCGGCCAGCTCGGCGCCCGCCCGGTGCGCGGCCAGCAGCCGGGCCACCGCGGCCGGGGTGACGCCCGGGGTGTCCACCAGCATCACCAGCACCGCCGGGGCGTCCGGCGGCAGGGCGGCCAGGCCGGCCCGCAGCGAGGAGCCCATGCCGCCCGCCCAGTCCGGATTGGTCACCAGACGGCAGCCCGGCAGGTGCGCGGTGGCCCGCACCCGCTCGCCCTCCGCGCCCAGCACCACCGTGACGTCCCGGCAGCCGCCGGCCCGGACCACCGCCACCGCGTGCTCCACCAGCGGCCGGCCCCCGTACCGGATCAGTGCCTTGGGCCGCCCGCCGAGGCGCCGGCCGCCCCCGGCGGCGAGCACCAGGGCGGCGACGGCCTGAGTGTTCTGCATGGGCCCAGCCTGCCGCTACCGGACCAGGTCGCGCATTGTGTGAACGCACAAGGGGAAGCCGCAGGTGGCGGCCGCTCCCCGGCGGTTCGGCCGCTGGCCCTGCGGGCGGCCGCCGCCTGTACTGGGGCGATGAACACCGCACCGCGCCCGCTGGTGGACCGCTTCGGCCGGGTCCACACCGATCTGCGGGTCTCGTTGACCGATCGCTGCAACCTGCGCTGCACGTACTGCATGCCGGCGGAGGGCCTGGACTGGCTGGCCCGCGCCGAGGTACTCGGCGACGACGAGGTGGTGCGGCTGGTGCGGGTCGCCGTGGAGCGGCTCGGGGTCGCCTCGGTGCGGCTGACGGGCGGGGAGCCGCTGCTGCGGCGGGGGCTGGTGGGGTTGGTCGGGCGGCTGGCCGCGCTCGGGGCGGAGCTGTCGCTGACGACCAACGGGATCGGCCTGGCGCGTACGGCCGTTGCGCTGCGGGAGGCGGGCCTGGGGCGGGTGAACGTCAGCCTGGACACCCTGCGGCCGGAGCGGTTCGCGGCGATCACCCGGCGGGACCGGCTGGCCGACGTGCTGGCGGGGCTGGCGGCGGCGCAGGCGGCGGGGCTGGGGCCGGTGAAGGTGAACGCGGTGCCGGTGCGGGGGGTGAACGAGGACGAGATCGTCGCGCTGGCCGAGTTCGCGGTGGAGCACGGGTACCGGATGCGGTTCATCGAGTCGATGCCGCTGGACGCGCAGGGCGCGTGGGACCGTACGGCGATGGTGACGGCGCAGGAGATCCTGGCCGCGTTGGGGGAACGGTTCGAGCTGGTGCCGCTCGGGCGGCACGGAAGTGCGCCGAGCGCTCCGGCGGAGGAGTGGCGGATCGCGGGGACGGAGGCGGTGGTCGGGGTGATCGCCTCGGTGACGCGGCCGTTCTGCGGGGGCTGCGACCGGGTGCGGCTGACGGCGGACGGGCAGCTGCGCAACTGCCTGTTCGCGACGGAGGAATCGGATCTGCGGGCGCTGCTGCGCGGCGGTGCGGACGATGCGGCGATCGAGGCGGCGTGGCGGCTCTCGGTGGCGGGCAAGGGGCCCGGGCACGCCATCGGCAGCGCGGAGTTCGTCCGGCCCGAGCGCCCGATGTCCGCCATCGGCGGCTGACCCGGGAAGGCCCTGCTACAGCAGTGTGACGGCTGACGAAACGATCCGTCGCGGCGGTGGAAGTCGGACGCGATGTGCCCCGGGCCCGGATCAGGTGGTATTCGTGGGCGGTGGCCCCGATGATCCCCCGGCTCCCCCGGTTCCCCAGTCCCAGGCACGCCCTGCCCGTCGTCGCCGTCGCCCTCACCCTGGTGGGCGGCTGCAGCGGCCCCCACGGCGTGGGCAGAACAGGCACCCCGCCCCCGCTCGACGAAAGGGTCGCCGCCGCCACCGCCCCGGCCCTGCGCGCGCTCTACGACCAGCGGATCGACTGGCAGCCCTGCCCCGGCGATGCGGACGCCGACCCGGACGCCACCGTCGTCCAGTGCGCCACCCTCGAAGTCCCGCTGGACTACGCCGACCCCGGCGGCCGCACCGTCGGCGTCGCCCTCTCCCGGGTGCCCGCCGCCGACCCGGACCAGCGCCTCGGCGCTCTCCTGCTCAACCCCGGAGGCCCCGGCAACTCCGGTGTCAGAATGGTCCGTTGGGGCTGGAAGAACTACCAGGGGCCGCTGCACGACCACTACGACCTGGTCGGCTTCGACCCGCGCGGCGCCGGGGAGACCACCCCCGTCAACTGCCTGGACGACCACACCCGCGACGAGTGGAACGCCACCGACGACCCGGCCTACGACCACGCCCGGACCCTCGCCGACGCCTGCCAGGCGAAGCACGCCGACCTGCTCCCGCACGTCGGCACCCGTGACACCGCCCGCGACCTCGACGTGCTGCGCGGCGCCCTCGGCGAGCGCAAACTCGACTTCCTCGGCTTCTCCTACGGCACCCACCTCGGTGCGCTCTACGCCGAGGAGTTCCCCGACCGCACCGGCCGGCTCGTCCTCGACGGCGCCGTCGAGCACAGCCGCGACCCACTGCGGCTCGGCACCGAACAGGCCGCCGCCGCCGAAACCGGACTCCGCGCCTTCGCCGCCGCGTGCGCCACCGACGAGGGCGACGACTGCCCGCTCGGCACCGACCCGGACGCCGCCCCGGGCCTCCTCGCCGACTTCCTCGACGGCCTGCGCGACCACCCCCTGCACACCGCCGACGGCCGCACCGTCACCGCCGCCCTCGCCTGGTCCGCCGTCTTCGACGCCCTCGCCGACGGCCACCGCTCCTGGCCCCAGGTGCGCGACGTCCTCACACCCGCCATCACCCGGGGCGACGCCCAACCGCTGCTCGAACTCGCCGACAGCGCCAACGGCCGTACGCAGGACGGCCGGTACGACACCCCGGCCGACGCCTTCGCCGCCATCTCCTGCGCGGACCTCCCGCAGACGCCCACCGAGGCCGAACTGCGCACGGCCCTCGCCGACCTCGCCACCCGGGCCCCGCTGACCAGCCGGCACGCCCCGCTGACCACCCTGCTCGACCCGGACTGCCGCTCCTGGTCGTACCGCTCGCCCGAACGCCCGCACACCGTACGGGCGCCCGGCAGCGCCCCGATCCTGGTGGTCGGCTCCACCGGGGACCCGGTCACCCCGTACCCGTGGGCGCAGCGGCTGGCCGCCGGGCTGGAGCACGGCGTGCTGCTCACCCGGGACGGCGACGGGCACACCGCCTACGACAAGAGCGAGTGCGTCCGGGCCGCCGTCACCGCCTTCCTGGTGGACGGGCGGATGCCGGCGGCGGGGACGCGCTGCGCGTCCGACTGAGTCTGGCGTCCGGGCGCGGGGAAGGGCCCGGGCACGGCGAAGGGGGCGGGCCGCGCGAACGCGGCACGCCCCCTTCGGGGTCGAGGTCAGGAGGTCGGGGCCGTCAGGTCGTAGAAGGTGGTCGAGCCGATCGTCTTCGCGGTGAAGTGGGCGGTCACCCAGGACTCGATCTGGGCGGACTCGCTCTGCTGCCCACCTTCGCCGCCGCCCGCGCCGCCGCCGAAGCCGCGGTGCGAGCCGCCCGCGCCGATGAACCAGTGCACCTTGCCCTCCTGGACGTACTTCTGGAAGCCGGCCAGGGTCAGCGAGGGGTCGGTGCCGTTGAAGCCGCCGAGGGCCATCACCGGCTTGCCGGTGGCGAGTTGGTAGCCGGCGGCGGTCTGCGAGCCGATCGCGGCGGCCGCCCAGGTGTAGTGGTCGGCGTTCTGCTTGAGCATCGCGGCGACCTCGTCCGTCACCTTGGGGCCGTCGAGCAGGCCGCCCATGCCGCCGGGGGGAGGGCCGCCGGCCGTGCCGCCGGTGCCGGTGCCGGTGCCCTCGGGGTCCTGGGTGCCGGGGAGGCCGTTGCCGCCACCGGTGCCGCGCTCGTGGCGGCCGTTGGCGTGGTCGGTGCCGTTGCCGGTGTCGTTGCCGGTGCCGCCGCCCGGGAAGGCCTGCCCGCCCGGGAAGCCCGGCCCGCCGGGGAAGCCCTGGCCGTTCTGCCCGCGCGGGGCCTGGCCGCCGGGGAAGCCCTGGCCGAACCCGCGCCCCTTGCCGGTGCCGCCGCCCGGGAAGCCCTTGCCGCCCTTGCGCCCCATGCCGCCCGGCCCGAACGCGCCCTGCACGCCCGGCCCGGCGGTCACGATCGAGCCGGTGTGCGCCGTGTTGACGGTGTCCACCGCGTACGCCGCCGGACCGCCCAGCGCCGCCGCCAGACCCACCAGGCCCGCCACCGAGGCGATCCGCGCGCCCGCCCGGCTCGGGGCCCGCCCGGCGACCTGTCCGCCGACCAGCGCGGCCGCCGCCGCCAGCCCGCTGACCAGCACCGCCCAGCGCAGCCACGGCAGGAAGTCCGAGCTGCGCCCGAGCAGTACGAACGCCCAGACCGCCGTCACCGCGAGCGTCCCGGCCAGCACCAGCGCCCACGGCAGCCGGTGCCGCGCCCGCCACAGGCCGTCCACGCCCATGCCGACCAGCGCCGCGACGGCCGGGGCCAGCGCCACCGTGTAGTACTGGTGGAAGATCCCGGACATGAAGCTGAAGATCAGCGCGGTGGAGAGCAGCCAGCCGCCCCAGACCAGGAACGCCGCGCGGGCGGTGTCGGTGCGGGCGTAGCGGCGGGTCGCCCAGAGACCGACCACCAGCAGGATCAGTGCGGCGGGCAGCAGCCAGGCGATCTGCCCGCCGATGTCGGTGCCGAACATCCGGGTCAGGCCGGTCTGCCCCCAGCCACGGCCACCGGG
The DNA here is from genome assembly GCF_000716875.1 of Streptomyces novaecaesareae. Classification (GTDB taxonomy): domain Bacteria; phylum Actinomycetota; class Actinomycetes; order Streptomycetales; family Streptomycetaceae; genus Kitasatospora; species Kitasatospora novaecaesareae. Next base: position 13,352 of record NZ_JNWQ01000126.1, read on the forward strand.
CATCGCGCCGCCCGGCAGGTCGATCCCGGCCGGGAGCCGTCCGCCGCCGCCCACGCTGCCGCGCTCGTTGCCGTCCACCCGGCCGAGGCCGTTGTAGCCGAAGGTGAGCGAGAGGAAGCTGTTGTCCTGCGAGCCGCCGATGTACGGGCGGGCCGAGGCGGGCATCAGCTCGACGATCGCGACCCACCAGCCGCCCGAGACCAGCAGCGCCACGCCCGCGAGCAGCATCTGCCGCACCCGCCGCCAGAACCCGGTGGGCGCCACGACCAGGTAGATCACCGCGAAGGCGGGCAGGATCAGGAAGGCCGCCAGCGTCTTGGTGAGGAACGCGAAGCCGAACATCACCCCGGTGAACAGCAGCCAGCGGGTGCCCGCCGCCTCGACCGCCCGCACCATCCCGTACGCGGACAGCGTCAGCAGCAGCACCAGCAGGGCGTCCGGGTTGTTGAAGCGGAACATCAGCGCCGCCACCGGGGTGAGCGCCAGCGCCGCGCCCGCCAGCAGGCCGCCCAGCGGGGAGAAGCGGCGGCGCACCGTCGCGTACAGCACGCCGACGGTCGCCGCGCCCATCAGCGCCTGCGGGGCCAGGACCGACCAGGAGGAGAGGCCGAAGATCCGCGCCGAGAGCACCATCGGCCACAGCGAGGCCGGGGGCTTGTCGACGGTGATGAAGTTCCCGGCGTCGGAGGAGCCGAAGAAGAAGGCCTTCCAGCTCCGGGTGCCGGCCTGGACGGCGGCCGAGTAGAAGGAGTTGGCCCAGCCCGAGGCGCTCAGGCCCCACAGGTAGAGGACGACGGTCGCGGCCAGCAGCGCCAGCAGGGCCGGGCGCACCCAGCGCGGGTCGTCCTCCCGCCCGCGCCAGGCCCGGGCGGGGAGACTGCGCAGCCGGCCGGACCAGGAGGCGGGGCCCTTGGGGCCGGCGGGCGGCAGGGGCTGCTCGGGGAAGAGCGGCGCCGGGTCCGGTCGGGCGGGGCCCGGTTGCGGCACCTCCGGCGGCGGGTGGTTCGCGGCCTCGGGCCACGGGTCACCGGCCGGAGGGGAGTAGCTGCTCGTGGTCATGCGCCATACGGTGCGTGGCGAGGCTGAGAGAACCGTGAGACGGGGGTGTGAGGCGGGTGTGATCTGCCGGGTGTCACCCGGACGGCGGCATGGTCAGGCGGCTCGGTCAGGCGACCAGGTCAGATGACCAGGTCAGGGTGACCAGGTCAGGCGGCGGCGGGCATGGTGATGTGCTTGCCCAGCCACTCCAGCGCCGGCGGGATCTCCCGGGTCCAGGTGTGGAAGTTGTGGCCGGCGGTGTCCAGGGTGATCGTGGACATCTTGGTGGGGGCCTTGAACGCCGCGATCATGGCCTTGGTCTCGTCGTAGTTGTTCTCGTCGTTGGCGGTGGTCAGCAGCAGCGAGACCGGGGCGGGCGGCTGGTTCTTCAGCCGCCACAGCAGGTCGTTCTCCTGCTTGAGCTTGTCGCTGCCGCCGAACAGGTCGCCGGTGGTCTCGTCGTGGGCCGCGCTGTAGTAGCCGGAGAGGGCGATCGCCGCGGGGTAGGAGTCGGGCTTGCGCAGCGCGAACTTGAGCGCGCAGTAGCCGCCGGTGGAGTTGCCGATCACGGCCCGGTTGGCCGGGTCGGTGCCGATCCGGTAGGTGGTGGCGAGGGCCTTCGGCAGGTCGCTGGTGAAGAAGGTCTCCACCTGCGGGCCGTTCGGCACGTCGACGCACTCGGTGTCCCGGTTGCCGGCGAGGGTGGGGCGGGCCATCACCAGCACGGTCGGCGGCAGCTTCTTCTGCTCGATCGCCGCCAGGGTGGAGGCCGGGTACTGCATCAGCGAGATCAGCTTCTCCGGGGTGCCCGGGTAGCCGGTGAGCACCAGGGCCATCGGGAAGCGCTGCTTGGTGTAGTCCGGCTGGAAGTACTGCGGCGGCAGGTAGACGTACGCCTCGGTGCTCAGGCCGCTGCCGGCCCCTTTGACGTCGACCTTCTGGATCAGGCCGGAGCGCTCCGGGTCCGAGCCCTGGGAGGAGTAGAACTTCTGCTCACCGGTGACGGCCACGCCGGAGGCGTTGGGCGTGTGGTCGACCACCGTGCCGAGCCCGCCGCTGGTGCCCAGCAGGTCGGTCCAGGAGCTGTAGAAGCCGAAGTAGCTGTTGGCGATCAGGCCCATCGCGACCAGCACCGCCAGCTGGGCGGCCAGGAAGGCGCCGAGCCGCCCCAGCCAGGACTTCCAGCCCTTCCCGCCGAACCGCGGCCAGAGCCACATGGTGGCGGCGAAGACCACGATCGCGATGACCGAGGCGATGAGCTGGAGGGGGAGTCCGGTGAGACTGAGCACGTGCCGATCGTAGTTGACCTCCTGGGACGCCCCGGGACGGCCCCTTTCGGTGGCTGCTGTGAATCCGCTTGACCGGGGTCGTTCGTGCCCGGGACCATGTGTCGCCGCGTAAGGGCGCGGTGGGTGGGTAGTCCGGGTTCCGGGGGTGGGGTCATGAGGTCTGTGTGGTCCGTGTGGTCCGAGCGGTCCGAGCGGTTCGTGGGGAAGGCCGGCCTGGCGGTCGGTACGGCGCTGGTGCTGGCGGCCTGCTCCGGCGGCGGGGGCGGCTCGTCCTCGGCCGGATCGGGCGGATCGGCGGGGGGAGCTGCGGGTTCGGCGGGTTCGGCCGCCTCCGCGACACCCAGCCCGACGCCGACGCCGACCCGGCCGCCGTACGGTCCGGTGCTCAGCACGAGCATCGACCCGGTCACCGCCGCGCTCTCCCAGGTGGCCGCCGCCAAGAGCCTGACCGAGCTCGACACCGTGCTCGGCACCGTCGGCACCAGCGCGCAGACGGCTGCCAAGTCCCTCAGCAAGGCGGACGAGCCGGCCACCGTCACGACGGCGCAGACCGAGCTGGTGACGGCGCTGACCTCGCTCGCCGCCGACGCGGCCAAGGTCCGCAGTGACATCAAGTTCCACGACGTCTGCGCCCTGGGCTCGGCCGAGGCCGCGCTGGGTGCCTCCCAGGGGCTGACGGGGGTGTCGGCGGCGCTCACCAAGATGACCACGGCCGGCTACCCGACCACCTTCGCCGTCCCTGAGCTGCCCAAGCAGCAGTCCCGCTCGCTGGACAACGGCACCATGGTCCGCCGCGGAAAGCTGCGCGGCGAGGGCGAGTTCAAGGTCGACAACGGGGGCTCGGCGGACGCCGTGGTCTCGCTCGCGCTGAACGGCAAGGCAGTGCACTCGGTGTACGTGGCCAAGGGGCAGAAGGCCACCGTCGAGGGCGTCGAGGACGGGACGTACGAGGTCTACTTCTCCGGCGGGACGGACTGGGACGCGGACGCCAAGGGGTTCACCCTGGACTGCCGGTTCAGCAAGTTCGAGGACACCCTGGCGTTCGAGACCGGCCGGACCGCGACCACCTGGCAGATCACCCTGCAGCCGGTGGCCGACGGCAACGCCAAGACCAGCGACGTGGACCCGAACTCCTTCCCGCAGCCGTAGCGTTCGCTGCGACACGCCCGTAACGGGCATACCGGGACAGGTGGTTGCCGCCGGATGGCACGGATCGCGCCGGGCAGTGGCGAGTTCTTCCATAACGGTTGACCCCTTGAAGTGGGCATGGCACTTTCGTGCGGCGCGGACGTCGGCGACCAGTCGTACACCCCGCGATCCCCCACAAGGAGAGCCATGTTCAAGAGACTTGTCGCGATGGCCGGCACCGGTGCCGTCGTCGCCGGCGGGGTGGTCTTCGCGGCCGCCCCCGCGCACGCCGTCCAGGCGGCCGATCTGACGGCCACCATCGCCCTGAGCAACTGCTCGGCCTCGCTGGTCCGTTACCCCACCTCGGCGGCCGGCGACCGGGCGCTGATGCTCACCAACGGGCACTGCCTGCCGACCATGCCCTCGGCCGGCCAGGTCATCCAGAACGTCAGCGCCAGCCGCAGCGGCACCCTGCTCGACGGTGCCGGCAACGACCTCGGCACCGTCCAGGCCGACAAGCTGCTCTACGCGACGATGACCGGCACCGACGTCGCGCTCTACCAACTCACCGACACCTACGGGTCGATCAGCTCCAAGTACGGCATCACCGCGCTGACCGTCAACGACGCGCACCCGGTCGACGGCGCCGCGATGTACATCCCCTCGTCGTACTGGAAGCAGGTCTGGAACTGCTCCGTCAACGGCTTCGTGTCCACCCTGCGCGAGGACGAGTGGACCTGGCACGACTCGCTGCGCTACAGCTCCGGGTGCAACACCACGCACGGCACCTCCGGTTCGCCGATCGTCGACTCCGCCAGCGGGCGGATCGTCGGCATCAACAACACCGGCAACGACGACGGCGCCATGTGCACCCTCAACAACCCGTGCGAGGTGGCCGCCGACGGCACCACCAAGGCCTACAAGGGCCAGAGTTACGGCGAGGAGACCTACTGGTTCACCACCTGCCTGAACTCCAGCCGGGCCATCGACCTCAACGTGGCCGGCTGCCTGCTCACCAAGCCGGCCGGCAGCGGTGCCGTCTCGGTGACCAGCCCCGGTGACCAGTCCACCGCCGTCGGCACCGCGGTCAGCGTGCAGATCAACGCCTCGGGCGGCACCGCTCCGCTGTCGTACTCGGCCTCCGGCCTGCCGGCCGGGCTGGCGATCAACGCCTCCACCGGCGCGATCACCGGCACCCCGACCGCAGCCGGCACCTCCAATGTGACCGTCACGGTGAAGGACTCGGCCGGCAAGTCGGGCACCACCAGCTTCACCTGGACGGTGACCACCGGTGGCGGCGGCAGCTGCACCCCGGCGCAGCTGCTGGGCAAC
>NZ_JNWQ01000127.1 GCF_000716875.1 Streptomyces novaecaesareae
GTCTCGTGGGCTCGGAGATGTGTATAAGAGACAGGTGTGGTGTGCGGCGGGGCCTGGTGGGCTGCCTCGGAGGCGATGGCGAGGAAGGCCTCCTCCAGCGAGGCGCTGCGGGCGTCCAGGGCGCCGAGCGCGACGCCGTGCCGGTGGGCCCAGCCGAGCAGGTCGTAGAGGGTCTGCTGGAGGTCGGTGGTCTGCACGGTGACCTTGTGGCCGTCGGCGGTGACCTCGGCCCGGGCCGGCAGCGGGAGCGAGGCCCCGGTGAACCCGGGCAGCTCGAAGCTGATCCGGGACGGCCGTCCGGCGATCACCTCGGCGACGGTGCCGCTGGTGACGACCTGGCCGCCGTGCATGATGGCCAGCCGGTCGGCCAGCTCCTCGGCCTCCTCCAGGTAGTGCGTGGTGAGGAGCACCGTGGTGCCCTGGGCGCGCAGTTCGCGGACCAGCCGCCAGACGGCGGCGCGGGCCTCGGGGTCGAGGCCGGTGCTGGGCTCGTCCAGGAACAGCACCTCGGGGCGGCCGAGCAGGGCCATCGCGAGGTCGAGCCGGCGCCGTTCGCCGCCGGACAGCTGCTTGACCCGGACGTCGCGGCGGTGGGCGAGGCCGACCAGCTCCAGCGCCTCCGCGACCGGGCGGGCGCCGCTGGTCAGCCCGGCCCAGGCGCGGCCGGTCTCGGCGGCGGTGAGGTCGCCGGGGAAGCCGCCCTCCTGGAGCATGATGCCGATCCGCGGGCGGACGGCGGCGCGTTCCCGGTGGGGGTCGTGGCCGAGCACCCGGACGGTGCCGCCGCTGGGGGCGGCCAGGCCCTCGATGAGTTCCATGGTGGAGGTCTTGCCGGCCCCGTTGGTGCCGAGCAGGGCGAACAGCTCACCGCGGCCGACGGTCAGGTCGACGCCGCGCACGGCGTGGTAGCCGGTGGCACCGCTGCCGTAGTGGCGGTGCAGGTCGGTGACCTCGATCACGTGGTCGCTGGGGCGGGAGGGCCGGCTCGTTTCCATGCCCCAAGCCTTCCGCCGCCCCGGCGGCGCGGGCAGTGCGCGCCGTCATGACATCGCGGTGCGGATCCACGGGTCGGCGATGACAAATGTCATGGACGCAGGCTCCGGCCGAATTGGGAGGTGCCGGCGGGGTAATGCCGAAGGGCCCCCTCGGGTGAGGGGGCCCTTCGTATCTGAGCGGACGACGAGATTCGAACTCGCGACCCTCACCTTGGCAAGGTGATGCTCTACCAACTGAGCCACGTCCGCAGGTCAAACTATTGAGTTGTGCTGTGCTCGCGCACTGCGAGCGGACGACGAGATTCGAACTCGCGACCCTCACCTTGGCAAGGTGATGCTCTACCAACTGAGCCACGTCCGCATGGTGCCTGGTGGGGCACCCGCCGCCTCTTCGGATCTCTCCGTTGCGGCGACGAGGAATACTCTACAGCATCGTTCGGGGTGGTCGCCCCACCCTTTCGGTTCGGGCGGGCAGGGCGACCGGGGAGCGGGTGCTCCCGGGGGTCGAGGTCAGTTCGCCTCGGCGAACGCCTCGTACACGTGCTTGGGGATGCGGCCGCGGGCGGGCAGTTCCATGCCGCGGGACAGGGCCCAGGCGCGGACGGCGGCCGGGTCCGGGGTGAGGGCGGTACGGCGGAAGGACTTTCCGGTACGGCTCTGGCGGCGGCCGGCCGCGACGAACGGGGCGAGGGCCTCCCGCAGCTTTTCCGCGTTGTCCACGGACAGGTCGATCTCGTACGACTTCCCGTCGACGCCGAAGTGGACGGTTTCCGCGGCGGCGCCGCCGTCCAGGTCGTCGGAGAGCGTGACAACTACACGCTGAGCCATGGGTGTCAATCCTCTCGGGCAATTCGGCCACCGGTCCGCGGGGGTACGCCCGGGGCCTGATGTGCACCAACTCGCGCAAGCGCATACGGGCAGGCCCGGTGGCCCGCCTGATACGCAGCACTTGCCGCGACAGGTGGCCCTATTCTGCACCCGAAGGGGGTCGAAATCGAAGAGTCCCGCATTCTTTTCCGTATATTCACGTCTCTTCGTGGGGCCGCCGGATACCGATGCGCGGGACGGGCGGTTCTGTCCCCAAGTGCCGTATTCGGGTGTTCTTCGGGGGCGGGCGTTCCGGGCGCCGAATCCGTGGAAACCGGACGGCCGGGGCAGGGGTGGGGCGGCCGGATCCCTTGTGGCGTAAGGGTCCTGGGTCTACGCGCGTCGCTATCCCCGGCCAGCAATCCTGCCCGAAACCACCGGTAGTCTGGAGTTCCCCCGCCTCACCGAAGACACCACCGGGAGTGCCAGTGGCACGCGTCGTAGTCGACGTCATGCTCAAGCCGGAGATCCTCGACCCCCAGGGACAGGCGGTGCAGCGTGCACTGCCCCGTCTCGGATTCACCGGGATCGCCGACGTCCGCCAGGGCAAGCGTTTCGAGCTGGATGTGGAGGGCCCGGTCGACGACGCGGCGCTCGCCCGTATCCGCGAAGCCGCCGAGACCTTTCTCGCCAACACCGTGATCGAGGACTTCACCGTCCGGGTCGAGGAGGAGGCGAAGTGACCACCCGCGTCGGCGTCGTCACTTTCCCCGGCTCCCTCGACGACCGCGACGCCCAGCGGGCGGTCCGCCTGGCCGGCGCCGAGCCGGTTGCCCTCTGGCACCGTGACAAGGATCTCCACCAGGTCGACGCCGTCGTCCTGCCGGGCGGATTCAGTTACGGCGACTATCTGCGCTGCGGTGCCATCTCCCGCTTCTCGCCGGTGATGGAGACCGTCATCGAGCAGGCGAAGCTCGGAATGCCCGTCCTCGGTATCTGCAACGGCTTCCAGGTGCTCTGCGAATCCCACCTGCTGCCCGGTGCGCTCACCCGCAACGACTCGCTGCACTTCGTCTGCCGCGACCAGAAGCTGCGGATCGAGAACGCCGGCACCGCCTGGACCCGCGATTACTCGGCGGGCCAGGAAATCGTCGTCCCGCTGAAGAACGGCGAGGGCCGCTTCGTCGCGGACCAGCGCGTCCTGGACGAACTGGAGGCGGAGGGCCGGGTCGTCGCCCGTTACCTGGACGTCAACCCGAACGGTTCGTACCGCGACATCGCCGGCATCACCAACGCCGCCGGCAATGTCGTCGGCCTGATGCCGCACCCGGAGCACGCCGTGGAGGCGCTCACCGGCCCGACCACCGAGGGCCTGGGCTTCTTCACTTCCGTCCTGAAGCAGCTGGTGAACGCCTGATGAGCCTCGACACCGTCAAGAACGCCGAGCAGACCCCGGACGCGGCCCAGCCCTGGGCCGAACTCGGCCTCAAGGAGGACGAGTACGCGCGCATCCGGGAGATCCTCGGCCGCCGCCCGACCGGCGCCGAACTCGCGATGTACTCGGTCATGTGGTCGGAGCACTGTTCGTACAAGAGCAGCAAGGTCCACCTGAAGCAGTTCGGCGAGAAGAAGCCCGATTCGGACGCGATGCTCGTCGGCATCGGCGAGAACGCCGGTGTGGTCGACGTCGGCCAGGGCTACGCCGTCACCTTCAAGGTCGAGTCGCACAACCACCCGTCGTACATCGAGCCCTACCAGGGCGCGGCCACCGGCATCGGCGGCATCGTGCGCGACATCCTGGCGATGGGCGCCCGCCCGGTCGCCGTGATGGACCCGCTGCGCTTCGGCGCGGCCGACCACCCGGACACCCGGCGCGTGCTGCCCGGGATCGTCGCGGGCATCGGCGGCTACGGCAACTGCCTGGGCCTGCCGAACATCGGCGGCGAGGTCGTCTTCGACTCCTGCTACCAGGGCAACCCGCTGGTCAACGCGCTGTGCGTGGGCGTCATGAAGCACGAGGACATCCACCTCGCGCAGGCCTCCGGCGCCGGCAACAAGGTCATCCTGTACGGCGCCCGCACCGGCGGCGACGGCATCGGCGGCGTCTCGGTGCTGGCCTCCGAGACCTTCGACGACACCAAGCCGGCCAAGCGCCCGGCCGTCCAGGTCGGCGACCCGTTCCAGGAGAAGCTCCTGATCGAGTGCACCCTGGAGATCTTCCGCGAGAAGCTCGTCAAGGGCATCCAGGACCTCGGCGGCGCCGGCCTCTCCTGCGCCACCAGCGAGCTGGCCTCGGCCGGTTCCGGCGGCATGCGGATCGAGCTCGACACCGTGCACCTGCGCGACCACACGCTCTCGCCGGAGGAGATCCTCATGAGCGAGTCGCAGGAGCGCATGTGCGCCATCGTGGAGCCCGACAAGGTCGACCGCTTCCTGGAGATCTGCGAGAAGTGGGACGTCATCGCCAACGTCATCGGTGAGGTGACCGACGGCGAGCGCCTGGAGATCTTCTGGCACGGCGAGCTCGTGGTGGACGTCCCGCCGCGCACCGTCGCCCACGAGGGCCCGACCTACCAGCGCCCCTACGCCCGCCCGAGCTGGCAGGACGCGCTGCAGGCCGACGCCCCCACCGCCGAGCGGCTGGCCCGCCCGACCACCGGCGAGGACCTCAAGGCCGACCTGCTGAAGGTCGCGAGCCACCCGAACCAGGCCTCCAAGTCCTGGATCACCGACCAGTACGACCGCTACGTGCTCGGCAACACCGTGCTCGCCTCCGGCGAGGACTCGGGCATGATCCGGATCGACGACGAGACCAACCTCGGCGTCTCGGTCGCCACCGACGGCAACGGCCGCTTCGCCAAGCTGGACCCGTACACCGGCGCCCAGCTGGCCCTGGCCGAGGCGTACCGCAACGTCGCGGCCGGCGGCGCCAAGCCGCTCGCCGTCTCCGACTGCCTCAACTTCGGCTCCCCCGAGGACCCGGACGTGATGTGGCAGTTCGCCGAGGCCACCCGCGGCCTGGCCGACGCGTGCCTGGTGCTCGGCACCCCGGTCACCGGCGGCAACGTCTCGCTCTACAACCAGACCGGCGAGGTCGCCATCCACCCGACCCCGGTGGTCGCGGTGCTCGGCGTCATCGACGACGTCACCCGGCGCACCCCGGTCGCCTTCGCCGAGGAGGGGCAGCTGCTCTACCTGCTCGGCGACACGGCGGACGAGCTCGGCGGCTCGGCCTGGTCGCAGGCGGTCCACGACCACCTCGGCGGCCTGCCGCCCAAGGTGGACCTGGAGCGCGAGCGGCTGCTCGGCGACATCCTGATCGCCGCCTCGCGCGACGGCATGATCGACGCCGCGCACGACCTCTCCGACGGCGGCCTCGGCCAGGCGCTCGTGGAGAGCTGCCTCAAGGGCGGCCACGGCGCGCGGATCATCGTGCCCGAGGGCACCGACCCGTTCGTCCTGCTGTTCTCGGAGTCGGCCGGCCGCGCCGTCGTGGCGGTGCCGCGCAGCGAGGAGCTCCGGTTCAACGACATGTGCACCGCGCGCGGCCTGCCGGCCACCCGGATCGGTGTCGTGGACGGCGAATCCCTGGACGTCCAGGGCCAGTTCAGCGTCTCGCTGGCGGAGCTGAAGGACGCCCACACCGGCGTCATCGAGGCCCTGCTGGGCTGACGCACGGCGGCCCGCCCGGCCCGACCCGGAGGCGAGCGGGCGAGTAGCGGAGGGGCGGTCGGTTCTCTGGTGAACCGCCCGCCCCTCGGCGTATGTTGAGGCCCATGCCTGCCAAGTCCCGTACGTATCAGCCGCAAAAGGTGAGCGCCGCGCTGATGGCGCAGAGCGAGGCGGTGCGCGATGTCGTGCACCGGCTGACGGAGTCCGATCTGGACCGGCCGACCCGGCTCGGCTCCTGGCGGGTGCGGGAGCTGGTGACCCACCTGAGCCTGGCGCTGAGCCAGCTGCTGGCCGTGCTGGACGCGCCGGAGAAGGCCGGGCCGCCGCTGCCGCTGGCCGACTACGCGGCGCTGGCCGGGACGATGGCCGAGTTCGTCGACACCGCGACCACGGCGCACGTGGCGACCGGGTTCGCCGGCCCGCCCGAGGAGGTGGCCGCCGAGTTCGACCGCTCGCTCGACGCCGTGCAGGTCGTGCTGGACAAGCTGGCCACGGTGGAGCCGGAGCGGCGGGTCACCTTCCTGAGCGGTCATCCGATGCTCCTGACCGAGTACCTGGTGACCCGGCTGGTCGAGGCCGTGGTGCACGCCGACGACCTGGCCGACGCGCTCGGCCTGGACGCCTTCCCGCACGACCGCCAGGCCCTTGCCGCCGTCTCCCGGATGCTGGCCGACGCCCTCGCCGGGCAGGTGCCCGGCGGCGCGGTCGAGCTGCGGATCCCGCCGTACGCGGTCGTCCAGGCGGTGCCGGGCCCCAAGCACACCCGGGGCACCCCGCCCAACGTGGTGGAGACCGACCCGCTGACCTGGATCCGGCTGGCCACCGGCCGGGCCGACTGGGCGGCGGCGGTGGAGGCGGCCGAGGTCTCCGCCTCGGGGGAGCGCAGCGACCTTCGGGCGTACCTGCCGGTGCTCTGCTAGCCAGGGCGTGTCGTCGGCCGTCCGTCCCCTGCCGGTCAGGGGACGGACGGCCCGCTGAGGTAGGTGCCCTCCGCCGAGTACGGCCAGGCGTTGGGCGTGCAGCCCTTGAGGCCGTAGATCTGCTGCATCATCGCGGGCGCGGGCTTGCCCTCGCCCGGGCAGCCCTCGTGCCCGTGGCCGATCCGGTGGCCGACCTCGTGGTTGACGATCAGCGCCCGGTACTCCTCGATCGGACCGCTGAACTGGGGTGAACCGGTGTTCCAGCGCTTGGAGTTGACGAGCACCTGGTTGCCGACGTTGCAGTTGACCTCGCCGTGGGTGTCCAGGCCGGAGGCGCCGCAGATCCGGTCCACGGTGGCGGGCGAGGCGATCTTCACGGTGAAGTCGTACGAGCCGCTCGCGACCAGCTGGAAGCCGTTCTTGCGGTCGTTGGTCCAGCCGCGCGGGTCGCCGAGGATGCCGTGGATCTGCGCGGCGGCGGCCGCGGGGTCGATGCCGATGCCGTCCTCGACCTCGACCCGGTAGCGGCGCACGGTGCCGCGGCCGACCGCCTTGGCGCTGGCCGGGGCGGTGGTGAAGGTGCCCGCGCCCTGGCCGGGGCCGGGGTCCGGGCCGGCGGGGGCGACGGCCGGCGGCGGGGCCGGGGGCGGTGTGGGCGTCGGGGTGACGACGGGGGCCGGGGCCGGCGGTGCCGCCGTCGGGGTGCCGTCGGCGGGCGGAAGGACCCGCGCCTGGGTGGTCGGAGCGGGGGCCGGGCTGTCCGGGGGGCGGTTCAGTAGGACGGCCGTGGCGCCCACCACCAGGACGGACGCCACCAATGCCGTGAGCATGCCAGGCCCGATTCTCCGACGCGGCTTGCGGCGTCTGCGGCCCCCGTTGCGCTTCGGGGCGGCTCGCCCACGGGCGGGTCGGACAGCTGGCACGGTCGTCACCCTGGCATGGCGAACGGGTGAATGTCCATGCGCCTCCTGTGCGGGCCTCAGCTGCCCGGCAACCCCAGGGAGCGGACCAGGTCGAGCAGCTCGCGCCGGTACAGCCGGGCCGGGTCGTGCGCCTGCGGCCCCAGGTGGCCGTGCATCTCCAGGGCGACCAGCCCGTGCATCCGCCCCCACACCCGCAGGGCGAGGGCGACCGCGGCGGGCGGAAGGTCGGGGTACTGCTCGCGGACCTTGGCCATGAAGTCCGCGGAGAAGTCGCTCCACTGCACCGTGGGGTCGTCCTGCAGCGCCCGGGCGGACGGCCAGACCGCCGCGACCAGGCCGGTCAGCCCGAGGCAGGCGCGCTTCGCGGCCTCCGGGGCGGGTCCTTCGGCGGGCGCCCGGTAGCCGGCCACCGGGTCCCCGTAGATGAGCCGGAAGCCCTGCGGGTTGGCCAGTGACCAGGTGCGCAGCGCCTCGCCCCAGGCGGTGATCCGGCCGCCCGGGTCGTCCTCGGGGACGGTGTCCCGGGCGGTCTCCGCGGCCGTCACCAGGTCGGTGTAGACGTCGCTGATCAGCTCGGAGATCAGGTCGTCGCGGGTGTCGAAGTAGCTGTAGATGGCGCTGCCGCTCATGTCCATCTCGCGGGCGATGGCGCGCAGCGAGATGGCGTCCGCCCCCTGCTCGGCCATGTGTTCCAGGGCGATCCGCTTGATCTCGGCGGTGGTCTGGGCCCGCAGGCGGGCGCGCCGGCCCGGCTTCCGATCTTCCACGCTTGACATCGTACAGAGCTGAATTAGAGTGCGGTGCACGAAAACAGAACGGTGCACGGAAAACGTGTGCCGCCCAGGGAGGGTGACGGACATGGAGAGCAGGGCCGTGCTGTTCGACCGGACCGGCGGGCCGGAGGTACTGCGGCTGGAGAAGGTCACGCTTGCGGAACCGGGCCCGGGGGAGGTGCTGGTCCGGATCGACGCGATCGGCCTGAACCGCGGGGAGGCCCTCTTCCGCTCCGGCGGCTACTGGTACGAGGCGACCCTCCCGGGCTCCCGGCTCGGCGGGGAGGCGGCCGGCGAGGTGGTCGCCGTCGGCCCCGGCGTGGCGGAGGTCGCGCCCGGTGACGCGGTCAGCGTCCTGGCGGTCGGCACCACGATGTCCGGTTCCGGTGTGTACGGCGACCACGCGGTGGTGCCCGCGAGCACCCTGCTGCCCCGGCCCGCGGACATGGACGCCCTCACCGGCGCGGCCGTCTGGCTGTCCTACCTGACCGCGTACGGCGCGCTGGTCGAGGTCGGCAAGGTCGCGCCCGGCGACCACGTGGTCGTCACCGCGGCGTCCAGCAGCGTCGGCGTCGCCGCGATCCAGATCGTCGCGGCCCTCGGCGGCGTCCCGGTCGCCGTCACCCGCTCGGCGGACAAGGAGGCCCAGCTGCGGGCGGCTGGCGCGGCGCACGTGCTGGTCGCGGACGGCGGCCCCGACGTGGCGGCGAAGGTCCGGGAGGTGACCGGTGACGCGGGCGCGCGGATCGTCCTCGACTCCGTGGCAGGGCCTGGCCTCGCCGACCTCGCCACGCTGGTCGCCCGGGGCGGCACCCTGATCGTCTACGGCTGGCTCGACCCCCGGCCCGCGCCGCTGCCCCGGAACTGGCCGCTGAACATCTGGGGCTACGCCCTGTACGCCCTCGTCGAGGACCCGGAGGCGCTGCGCCGTGGGCAGGCCTTCGTCCACGCCGGGCTGCGCGACGGCACCCTCGCGCCGCTGATCGACCGCACCTTCGACCTGGAGGAGATCGTCGAGGCGCACCGGCACATGGAGGCCAACGGGCAGGTCGGGAAGATCGTGGTGACCGTCCGGCACTGAGCGCCTCCGGTGGGCACCGACCACGGCGCGACGGTTGACCCGTGCGTCTCGGGTGGCAGACTGCAGGGCATGGCGATTCACAGGAACCTTCTTGACGGTCCCGATCCGACGCTCCTGCCCGAGGAGGAGCGGCCCTACCGGATGCTGGCGGAGGAGTCGGCCTCACCGACCCAGGTGGCGGCCGAGTTCCCGACCTTCTGCCTGGCCTGGGCCATGCTCGCCGACGACGCCTACGCGGCCGGCCGGTACGTCGAGTCGTACGCCTACGCCCGCACCGGCTACCACCGCGGCCTGGACGCGCTGCGGCGCAACGGCTGGAAGGGCCACGGCCCGGTGCCGTGGGAGCACCGCGGCAACCGCGGCTTCCTGCGCTGCCTGGCGGCGCTCGCCCGGGCGGCCGGCGCGATCAAGGAGACCGAGGAGGAGGACCGCTGCTGGCAGTTCCTGAAGGACAGCAGCGCGGAGGCGTACGCAGAGCTCAAGCAGTAGGGCGTGTCCGAGCAGTAGGGCGTGCTCAAACAGTAGGAACGCCGAAACACGGGTGCCCCCGGTGGACCTCCACCGGGGGCACCCGTGCGTTCAGGCGGTTACCGGGCCCGTGGCCCGGTCACCGGGCTCACTTCAGGCGCTTGCCCGCGGAGCGCAGCTGCTCGGCGGCCTCGACCACGCGGGCGGCCATGCCGGCCTCGGCGAGCTTGCCCCAGGTGCGGGGGTCGTAGGTGTTCTTCTTGCCGACCTCGCCGTCGACCTTCAGCACGCCGTCGTAGTTGGCGAACATGTGGCCGGCGACCGGGCGGGTGAAGGCGTACTGGGTGTCGGTGTCCAGGTTCATCTTCACGACGCCGTTCTCCAGCGCGGTGGCGATCTCCTCGGCGGACGAGCCCGAGCCGCCGTGGAAGACGAAGTCGAACGGGTCGGTCTTGCCGTACTGCTTGCCGATCGCGTCCTGCAGCTCGCGCAGCAGCTCCGGCTTCAGCACGACGTTGCCCGGCTTGTACACGCCGTGCACGTTGCCGAACGAGGCGGCCAGCAGGTAGCGGCCCTTCTCGCCCAGGCCCAGCGCCTCGGCGGTGCGCACGGCGTCGTTGACGGTGGTGTACAGCTCGTCGTTGATCTCGTGGGTGACGCCGTCCTCCTCGCCGCCGGTCGGGGTGATCTCGACCTCAAGGATGATCTTGGCGGCGGCGGCCTGGGCCAGCAGCTCCTGGGCGATGGCCAGGTTGTCCGACAGGGTCTCGGCGGAGCCGTCCCACATGTGCGACTGGAAGAGCGGGTTCTGGCCCTTGGCCACGCGCTCGGCGGAGACCGCCAGCAGCGGGCGGACGTAGCCGTCCAGCTTGTCCTTCGGGCAGTGGTCGGTGTGCAGCGCGACGGTGACGTCGTACTTGGCGGCGACGATGTGGGCGAACTCGGCGAGCGCGACCGCGCCGGTCACCATGTCCTTGTTGTGCTGGCCGCCCAGGAACTCCGCGCCACCGGTCGAGATCTGGATGATGCCGTCGCTCTCGGCCTCGGCGAAACCACGCAGCGCGGCGTGCAGGGTCTGCGACGAGGTGACGTTGATGGCCGGGTAGGCGAACTTGCCCGCCTTGGCCCGGTCCAGCATCTCGTTGTAGACCTCGGGAGTTGCGATGGGCATGCGATCCGCTCCTGTCGGGTTGCGGCGTACGGACGGTGCTGTCCGACGCTGTGTACGCCTTCGTGACGACTCCGGGCCGGCCCGCCGACGCGCGGCGTTGCGGTGTGGCTCTCCGGCACCAAGGTTCGAGGCGACCTCCGCGGGACGGCCATGAGGGTGGTGGGCCGCTGCGGACCGGACGCCGGTGTCATCCTCCCAGACTCGTGCCCGCAGGTCAGCAGGAGCCCGCCTGTCGGAACGCCGCACGGCACGGCCCGTCGGTCGCCTCCGACGGGTTCCGGCCACGGGCCGTCGACGCGGTACGCCCGCCCGCCCGCAAGGTACGCCCGCTATCCTGCGCCCGTGGACTACAACCAGCTGGCCGTCAACCTGCTCGACGCCAAATCCCTGATCTCGTCCCTCGGCGCCATCGGGCTGATCGCGATCATCTTCGCGGAGACCGGCCTGCTGGTCGGCTTCTTCTTCCCGGGCGACTCGCTGCTGATCCTGGCGGGCGTCGCCGCCTCGAACGCGGCCTCCTCGGTGCTCGGCGACGGCGCGAAGCTGCCGATCGCCGTGCTGCTCGTGGGCTGCCCGATCGCGGCGATCGCCGGTGCCCAGCTGGGGCACCTGATCGGTGTCAAGGTCGGACCGAAGATGTTCGACAAGCCCGATTCGAAGATCTTCCGCCGCGACTACGTGGTGAAGGCGGAGGAGTACTTCAACAAGTTCGGCTCCGGCAAGGCCGTGGTGCTGGCCCGCTTCATGCCGATCATCCGGACCTTCCTGAACCCGGTGGCCGGCACCCTGGAGATGCCCGCCAAGACGTTCTTCCTGTGGAACGTCATCGGCGGCGTGCTCTGGACCGAGTCCATGCTGCTGATCGGCTACTTCTTCGGCGACGCGCTCGCCCCGGTGATCGACAAGTACCTGATCCCGGCCGTGCTGCTGATCGTGCTGCTGTCGATCGCGCCGGTCCTGATCGAGGTCCTGCGCGAGCGGAAGAAGAAGAAGGCGGGCGGCGCCGGGGACGTCGAGGAGGCCCCGGCGCAGGCCGGCGGCGGCCGGCACCGCCGGGGCTGAGCCCGACCGTGCCGAAGGGCCGGGCCCGTTCCACGTGTTTCACGTGAAACGGACCCGGCCCTTCGTCGTCTGCCGTCGTCTGCCGTTGTCCGGCGTCGTCCGGTGCCGCCCCTGGGGTCAGAGGCTCAGGTCGTCCAGGGTGTACGCGGTCACGTACTCCAGGCCCTGCTCCTGCACGGCGTCCGCGCCACCGCGCTCCACGATCACCGCGACGCCGACCACCTCGGCGCCCGCCTCGCGCAGCGCCTCGACGGCGGTCAGCACCGAGCCGCCGGTGGTGGAGGTGTCCTCGACGGCCAGCACCCGGCGGCCCTTCACCTCCGGGCCCTCGATCCGGCGCTGCAGGCCGTGCGCCTTGCCGGCCTTGCGGACCACGAAGGCGTCCAGCTTCTGCCCGCGCGCGGCGGCGGCGTGCAGCATCGAGGCGGCCACCGGGTCGGCGCCCAGGGTCAGACCGCCGACGGCGTCGTACTCCAGGTGCGAGGTCGCGTCCAGCATCACCCGGCCCACCAGCGGGGCGGCCTCGCCGTCCAGCGTGATCCGGCGCAGGTCGATGTAGTAGTCGGCCTCCTTACCGGAGGAAAGGGTGACCTTGCCGTGCACGACGGCCTTGTCCTTGATCTGTGCCAGCAGGGCGTCGCGGTCGTTGCTCATGAGCGTTCAGTCTAGGCCCTGGCGGTTCGTAGGGCGCTCCCGGACGGCGCTCCCGGACGCCGTTCCCGGCTAACGGCGGCGCAGGGCCCTGACGAGTACCACGGCCCCGCCCAGCAGGGCCACCGAGCCGCCGATCACCCACGGCACCGCGCTGCGGCCGCCGGTGCCCGGCACCACGATCCCGCCCGCCTCGCCGCCCCAGCGGGACGCCGCCCGGGCCCGCGCGCTACGGGCCGGCAGCGCCGGGGCGTACGGGCCGCGCGGCGGGGCGTGGTCCACCTCCTCGGCGGAGCGGCCGACGATGCTGCGGCGCACCGGGCCGGTGAGCACCGGCTCCTCCTCGTACGCGAAGAACGACTCGGTGGGGAGCTCCTCGGCGACGGCCGCCTGCTCGTCGGCCTTCGCCGCCTCGTCCTGGTCCTCGCCCTCGGCGGCCTCGTCCTCCTCCTCGTCATCGGCGGCGGAGCCGGTGGGGAGGCCGAAGCGTTCGGCGTCGGCGTCGGAGAAGGCGATCAGGTCGGAGAGATCGTCGTCCAGGTCGTCGCCGGGCTGGTCCTGGCGCTCCTCGATGAAGATCACCCCGGCGTCCGTCCCGGTCTCCGCCCCGGCCTCGGCGTCCTCGTCCTGCTCCGGCTCGCCCTCGGGGGCGACCAGGGCGGCGGCGAACCTGTCCAGGAGGCGGCGGCCGGTGGCGGCGAGGGTCTCCTCGTCGAACTCGGTCAGCCGGCCGGTCGCGCTGAGGTCGCCGGTGAAGCGGATGACGGCGGTGCCGTCCTCGGCGCCGTCCGCGACGCTGACCCGGACGGTGGCGGTCGCCTCACCGCTGCCCCGGGCCTCCTCGCCCTCGGCCAGCACGGTCAGCACGCCTTCCCGGCCCTCGATCAGCGACAGCACGCCCTTGTACGTGATGGTGGAGCCGCCGATCCGCAGTTTCAGCCGACCGCCGATCTCCTCGGCAGGTCCGCCCCCGACCGCGGCCGGCTCGGTGCTCAGGCCCGGCACACTCCGCGCCAGCAGCGCCGGATCCTGCAAGGCCTGCCGCACCAGCTCGGCGGACATCGGGACGACAACCTCATGCTCCTGTCTCTTATACACATCTGACGCTGCCGACGAGCGATCTAGTGTAGATCTCGGTGGTCGCCGTAT
>NZ_JNWQ01000128.1 GCF_000716875.1 Streptomyces novaecaesareae
GAGATCTACACTAGACCGCTCGTCGGCAGCGTCAGATGTGTATAAGAGACAGAGGTACACCCGTGCGATCTCCGAGAACCCCCGCCCTGCCGGCCCTCCTCGGCACCCTCGTCCTGCTCCTCACCCTCGCCCTCGCCCCGGACGCCGGAGCGGCAGCCGGCTCCCCGGCCTCGGCCTGTGCCCTGTCCGGCACCACCGGCTGGACCGACGAGGGCCACGACACCGACCGAACCCGCTTCCAGCAACCGCTCGGCACCAAACGCGTGCTCACCCTCTTCGTCGACTTCCCCGACGCCCCGGCCGACGGCCCCACCTCCGCCTACAGCGCCCAACTCGCCCCCGCGGCCGACTGGATGTGGCAGGCCTCCTACGGCCGCACCTGGCTCGCCGTCACCCCGCTTGACCGCTGGCTGCGCATGCCGCAAGCCTCCACCACGTACGGCTTCCAGCGCGGCATCGGCTTCGAACAGCACGAGGCCTACGTCCGCGACGCTGTCGCAGCCGCCGCCCCCTACGCGGACTTCTCCCGGTACGACCTGATCTACGTCGTCCCGCCCCGGACGGCGGCCGCCATCAGCTTCACGCCGACCTACGTCTACGACCCCACCACGAGCGGTGTCACCGCGAACGGCACCCGGATCAAATGGGCCGTCACCTTCGGCCAGGACATGTGGTACTGGGGCCCGAAGATCGCCGACCACGAGACCGGCCACACCTTCGGCCTGCCCGACCTGTACGCCTTCACCGGCACCGACCAGCACCGGTACGTCGGCGGCTGGGACCTGATGGGGCGGATCGGCGGGCCGGCCCCGCAGTACACCGGCTGGGAGTCCTGGAAGCTGGGCTGGATCGACGACGACCAGGTCGCCTGCCTGCCCTCCCCGGGCTGGACCACCGTCCAGCTCAACGCGGTCGAGTACACCGGCGGCACCAAGATCGCGGTGATCCGCACCGGCGACACCACCGCCTACGTCGCCGAGTCCCGCCGCGCGGCGTACACCGACCAGCACCCCTGCTCCACCGGCGTGCTGATCTACCGCATCGACACCTCCGTCCAAACGGGCTACGGCCCGGTCCAGGTGGTCAACGGCAACCCCGCCGACACCCCGCCGGCTGGCTGTACTCCGCTCGACATGGCCGCCCACCGCCCCGGCCAAAGCTTCACCGACTGGTCCGCCCGGGTCCAGATCTCCGTCCGCAGCGGCGGCCCGTACGGCGACACGGTGCAGATCAGCCGCTGGTGACCGGCATCCGGAGCCTGCGGGGACGATACTTCCCCCTGGCCCCGGAGGGCCTGAAGACCTCGGCCAGCTGGCCGACTTCGCCATGACTGAAGTCGAGCTCAGGAGACTTCTGTCCGAACTGAAGGCTACGGACGACCAGACCACTGGAGCGGGTTTGCCGACACTCGCCGGCCGGATCTCCGCGCTGTCGGCCGAGGCTTCACAGTCCAGGTCCGCAGAAGCTCTCCGTACAGCGAGGGAGGCAATGAACGAGCGACTCCAGGCACTTCGCCAGCGGAAGTCCTTCCAGAAGAGCCAGCGGCAACTACTGAGGCACCTTAAGGGTTGGGCCATCAGTACCCACTCGGTGCGCCAGTTGGAGCGGTCACCCAAGTTGTTCGACCTCGTGATCATCGACGAGGCCAGCCAGTGTTCCGTCCCGTCGATCTTCCCGTTGCTGCTCCGCGCCAAGCGGGCGCTGATCATCGGCGACCCGATGCAGCTGGGGCACATCGCCTCGATCTCCCCCCAGCAGGAGAGAACCGCCAGGGAGCGCGCTGGGTTGAGCGCCGCCTGGTTGGAGGAGCACCGGCTCTCCTACCGGACGCATTCCTCTTACGACGCCGCCCGCTCAGGTGCGTCGTCAGCACTGCTACTCGATGAGCACTACCGCTGCCACCCCGAGATCGCGGATGTCGTGAACGGCTACTGCTACGCGGGGCGGCTGAAGGTGCTGACCGACATCCGCGAACAGGTACCGGCTGTGGACCTGACCGGGGGCCCCGGTCCCGGGGCCGTGCTGTCGTGGGTCGATGTGCCCACCGGGGAGTCCGCCCGCGGCCAGCGCGGGGGATCCTGGTGCAACACCATGGAGGTGTCGGCTGTCGAGCGGGTGGTGTCCGAGTTGCTGAGCCACCTGCCTGTCGATGCGACCGTCGGCGTTGTGACTCCCTTCCGGGCACAGAAGGAACTCCTGGAGCGGAGACTGCGCGACGACCGCGTCCTGGTCGGAACGGTGCACGCCTTCCAGGGCGGCCAGCGCGACGTCATGGTGCTCACCCTCGTCGCCACCGACAACGCGCCGCAGAACACGATCCACTGGGTGGCGGGCCAGATGAACCTCTGGAACGTTGCCGTCACCCGAGCCAGGTCTCAGCTGATCACGGTTGGCCACCGTGCCTTCTGGCAAAAGCACGCCGGGCTTCCGGCCGAGCTGGCGAGCCGGTCGGTCCCGGTCAACCGCGACCGGACCACCAGACCGGCTGCGCTCGATCACGTGCCCATTACCCCGGTTCCGGTGTCCGCACGACACACTGAACTCGCCGACCGGCTCCAGGCCCACCTCGACGACCACGGCATCCATGCCCTGGAGCGCTCTGTTCCTGTCGGGGGGACGACCGTCGACTTCGTGGTCACGACACGCGGCCAGGTCTCGGGGAATGACGAGAACGTCGTGCTGATCATCGACGAAGGCCCGCGGAACGACGAGGAGCCGGCGCGCCACCTGCGACTCACACAGGCTCGCTGCGAGCTTCTCGTGGGGCTGCCTTCGGGTGGAGTCGGGGCGAAATCGGCACCGGTCACCCGGAGCATCCGCATCCCGGCATGGCGTATCTTGGCCGGAACAGGCGTGCCAGGTCTCACCAGTTGAGCATGCAGATACCCCTCGGGCACCGACGCACTGGTCGGCGGCGATCCACGGTGAATCGTCCGTGGTCGCCGCCGCCCAGCGTTCGGGTCGCAGCTCGCCGCTACTCCTCCTGCCAAGCCCACTGAGCCGCGATCAGGTACCAGTTCTTCGACATGGGATCCTGGATTTTCACTTCCGCGTTCGGCAGTTGACGTCATATGGAGCGATCCACCAGCCGAACGCCTCTGTCCGCCCGGTGTCGCTCCAGTCCGTACACTGAAGTCACGAGTACGTCGTCGAGTGTTTCCGCCGATTCGAAGGCGAGGCCATGTCCGACTCCTCCGTCCCGCGCTCCCGTTCCCGTGGATCCTCCCGACGGCGGAGGTTCCGCTTCATCGACCAAGCTCGTTTCGCCCAACCGGAGTTGCTCGCCGAACGACTGCTCATCCATGTGGACGCCACGCGAGTGGGGTGGGTGCGAGACCAGCTCAACACAGGCCGGAGCGGGCTCGTGATCGGTGGGCCGAAGGCCCTCAGGAAGGCACTGGACCTACGGGAGGAGGGCTATGAGGACGTGCTCCTCGCCGACCCGGCGTTCTACGAGGTCGGCATCGCGACGGCAGACCTGCCCTACCTGCAGCGGACCGGTGAGTTCCCCGCCACCGACCCGCTCGGTCAGGCAGTCCAGGAGCAGCTCGCCGTCGGAGCGACGGCGGCGCTCACGCCAACCGGGTACCTCCGAGCCGGGGACACGGCCGCTGTGCGAGCTGCTGTGCGCGAGGTGGTCGTGCGCGAGGATCCTCGAATCGTGCTCGCGCTACCGATCGACGTCGGCTGGCTGCAGATCGACCTGGTCGACAGTCTCATCGATGAACTGAGCACAGCACCGGGATCCAAGGCCATCATGCTCGGCGGCCAGTTGGACCCGCTGGCGAGTTTCCCCGACGCTCTCACCGGCCTGGCCCGGGTCCTGGCTCAGGTACCGGGCACCGCCCTGCTGCGGGCCGATCTCGCGGCGTTCGGCGCGCTCGCCAGGGGCGCGGCATTCGCCGGCTACGGGCTTTCAGGGCGCCTCCGGCACATCGTGCCGCCCGGCGAGCCGACGAAGAGCTCGGGGTTCGCCGATTCCCCGTCCGTTCTGTTCCCCGAGTTGATGGCCCTGTTCTTCGGAAAGACCCTCGCACGCCGCTTCGCCGCGACGCACGCACCCGTTTGTGAGTGCACGGCCTGCGGACGACGGCCGCTGGACAGCTTCCCGAGCAATCGTGACGCCAAAACGGCAGCCCAGCACAACACATCCGTGCTGTTGTCCTGGCAGCAGACGTTGCAGACCCTGGCACCCGGGCCCGACCGCCAACGGTGGTGGCAGGAACGCTGCCGTGCCGCCGTGAACCGCTATCCGCTCGTCAACGCCGCCATCCAGCAGCCGAACGGATTCAGGGTCCAGCCGCAACTGCTGCGGTGGTCCCTCCTGAATGCGACGGCACCTTCGACATCGACAGGCGCAGGAGCGGACTGAGAGGCGGGCGGTTCAACCAAGTCGTCCGTACAGCTCCTCGACGAAGTGCCAGGCCGCTGCGGTGTGCCGCAGAGGCCTGTACGCCTCGGGTTGCAGGGCTATCCGGATCCCGTCCTGCTCATGGACGAAGACGCCGATGCCGTAGAAGGCGGCCTCCGTCAAGATCTCGTCCAGCCCCGCGCACGGGGTCCGGCGGAGCAGGACGGCTCGGCGGCAGAACGGTGCGAATCGGCCTGCACGCTCGAGACCCCGCCGCCAGTCGGTGGCCGGCACAACCGCGAGGTCAACGGCGAGCGGCCGGACCGCTCGACGTGTCACCAGCTCCGTGTCCGACTCGACCGCTCCGTGAGGGAAACCACGAACCTCTACTCGCTGCGGGAGCGAGCCCACCGGAACGGGAAGGTCGACCGGAAGGCCGAGCAGGCACTCCAACACGGGGATGCTGTCCAACCGCTCAGCGCCAACCGCTTCCCGCCTGCGATGCTCACCTTCATCAATCCGGTACAGCAGAAGGGCACGGGTGCCCAGGACCGAGAGCGTGATCCCTTCACTCTCCGAGGACACCTGTGAGAGGGCCGCCTCGCGGACAGAGCGCCAAGCCGCAGGATTCGCCACACTTGCCATGGACCCCACCTTGCCGTACAACGCGGCACCACGGCCAGGCGCCCCTCCCCGCCGGGCTTCCGGGATTGCACGGGCGGATCTCGCATCCTCAGGGCAGCACGGGCCCGGGTGGCCGCGTCGGGCTAGGGCAAGGAGCCTTCTGGCACCGGGATCCTTCCGGCTGGACACGCGAGGTGAGGTCCTGAAGTCTTAAAGCCGCCTTCCCTGCGCAACCGACCCGCAGCTGAACCGCTGGGGACGGGTTACGGACTCGTCGAACACCCTGTCTTCTGCCTGAGACCGGGGCTCAGCTGCTGCGGGCCGCGCCATCCAGATGGCCTCTCGGCTGCTGCCAAAGCGGCCATCCCTTCCGCAGCGGCTGGATGCCAACTACCGTGAGTCTTCGCCATCTTCGAACATGCAGGTTGGAGGCTCTGGTGTGGTGCTCGCTCGGGATACTCATGCTGATCTCGGGCGGAAGTCTGCGGTCTTGATCATCCGTCATGTCATCGGTCGATGCTGTCGCATTTGGGTCATTGAGCCCAACCCAGCCAGCCGGATTGTTGATGTCAAGCAGCCGCTCGCGGCGGCGCGGCCCGCACGGCACATCGGCCCCCAGCGTCATCTCCCGGTGCGGCACGGTCTCGCGGCCCACGGCCGGCGATGGCGTTCGCGAGCGTCGCAGCCAGATCTCCGTTGTATGTAGTGTGCGGGAATGACGAAAAGCGAGCGGCTCGCGGAGCAGTTGGACTGGCACTGGCGCATGAACCTGCGGCCGCGGCTGGACGGACTTACCGATGAGGAGTACTTCTGGGAGCCGGTGGGCGGCTGCTGGAGCATCCGCCCACGTGGCACGTCGGCCGCACCGATGTCGGAAGGTTCGGGGGAGTGGACGATGGACTTCGCGTCCCCAGATCGGGTGCCGGAGCCGGCGCCGGTGACCACGATTGCCTGGCGGCTGGCGCACATCATCGTCTCGTGCCTGGGCTATCGGGTCGGATGGTACTTCGGCGGCCAGGACGTCGCCTCCGAGACATTCGCCTACGCGGGGACCGCTGACGAGGCGCTGAAACAGCTCGATGAGATGTACGGGAGATGGAATGCGGGGGTCCGCGCGCTCTCGGACGCTGACCTGGAGAATCTGCCCACGGTGGGTCCCGAGCGGTTTCCCATGGAGAACAGGGTCCTGCACGTCAATAGGGAGTTGATCCATCACGGCGCTGAGATTTCCCTGCTGCGCGACCTCTATCGCTGGCAGGGACGGAGCCGTACCGCGCCGACCATGACTTTCCGGTAACCGGCGATCGAGCTTCGGAACCTACGTGGACTCCGTGACGCTCCGTGGCTGCGAGCTTCAGTGAAGCTTCGCCATCTTTCGAACGTGCTGCTCGGCGGTGCTGGCGTGCGGGCTCTCCGGGGTGCTCGAGCTGGTTGATCGCGGGAGTCTGGGGTCTTGATCGTCCTTCACGGCACTGTCATCGGCTGGCTTCGAGGTTGGTCAGGACGAGCAGGGCGCGCAGGAGGGCGGTGGCGCGGGTGGGGTCGGTGCGGAGCTTGGTGAGGATCCGCCATGCCTTCAGGTGGGCGAAGTCGTGTTCGACGGGGGCGCGTCCGGCGGCCAGGATCCGGTTGGCCTGCTTCTGGCCCGGGGTGAGCTTGCGGGCGCGGGTGGCCTTGTAGCCGGTGACGATGACCTGGTCGTCGGCGTTCTTGGGCTTGTCCACGCCGAGGAAGCCGAGGTCGGCCAGGGCGCCGAGGCCGGCTGTCTTCAGGTGTTCGACGATCTTGTCGCGGCGGGCGGCGGTGGCGTCGTGCGTGCGGCCGGGCCGGGCGGCGGAGATCCAGATCAGCTTGCCCTTCTCGTCGGTCAGGGCGAGGAAGTGCAGGCCGTGGCGGTGGTGCTTGCCCGAGTAGTTGGGCCGGTTCGCCTTCCCGGTGCGGCGCTGGGTGGGGATCAAGGTGCCGTCGATCAGGACGACCTCCCCGCCCCGCGCGGCTATCTTGCGAAGCGCCCGGTCCAGGCGCGGGGCCTTCGCGGCGAGCAGGTCGATCATCTCGTCGCGCCAGCGCCGCAGGGTGGACTCCGGGACGCCGTTGCCGCCGGCCAGGTCCAGCAGCCGCTGGTCGTGCCGCAGCATCGCCAGCACGAGCACCGCGATCCGACCGACTGGTAGCGACCGATATGGGGAGCGGATCGCCTTCAGGCGGGATCGCAGCAGGTCACGAAGGTAGTCGATGGTGCTCGTGGACAGGTCCAGGCGGCACTGGTAGACAAGGGAGACGCCCTCGGCGGGCTTGTTGGTGTTCGTCACACAACGTCAACGGTCGCCGGGGGCGCAGCGGTTACCCCTCAAGCCCCACGGCGCCGCAGGTCACAGGCGCGTGGTGAACTTGCCGTCGGGCAGCTTGCGCAGCCACCCCCGCCCGGCGAGCTTGGACAGCTTCCCGCGCAGCGGCTCCAGCTTGCCGCGCACCGCCACCTCCAGCCCCAGCTCCTCGCCGACCTGCTTGGTCGCAACCGGCCCGCCGGCACCGCGGACGATGGCCAGGATCCGCTGGTAATCCGGCGGCAGCGCGTCCACTCCAACGCCGGGTCCGCGGTGCGGAACCAGCAGCACCGCGTGGCCCGCGACCTGCACCGAAGCCGGTGCGGCTACCGCTGTCTCCGCGGCGAACTGCTCGGCCATCCGCTTCCAGACCCGCTCGGCGACAGCGAGTTCGTCCCGCTCGGCCCGCACCTGCTCCAGCTGCTTGACCAGCTGGTCTTCGAGTTCGTCCAGCTCCGCGCGCCGTGCCGCGACCCGTTCCGCGATCTGGGACTCCGCCATGAACCGGATCTTAGGTGGCACCTCGCCCGCGACGCGGAGAAATCGGCGAAACCACTTCGGCCGCCCCGTCAGACGATCAAGACCGCAGACTCCTGCCCGCGACCGGCACGAGCACCGCGCAGCCCTGTTACACCAGCCCCTCCGACCAGCACGTTCGAAGATGGCGAAGCTTCATGGGTCAGTTAAGGATCGCCCTGCGGGTCTACGCCACCGAAGGAGACACCCCCGCCACGGTCATGGCCCGCGCGTCCAGGTTCCTCACCGATCTCGACACCGAGCGGTCCGCGACCTGCATCTACGTCGACGCCGACGTGGAGACCAGAACACTTCGCCTGGTGCGGGCCGGCCGCCTCGAACCACTCGTGCGGCACAGTACCGACCTCACCGGCTGGGCCAGCGTCCGCGGTGGCCTGCCGCTCGGCGTGGCCACGGTGTTCGGCCAGGACGGCTACCCCGAGACCCGTCTCGACCTCAACCCCGTGGACACCCTGCTGCTGTGCACCGACGGAATGGTCAAACACCCCGGTCGGGACATCGCGGACGGCATCGAAGCCCTCGCCGCCGCCATGCGCACCGGCCCGCGGGACACCGAGGCGCTCGCCAACCACCTCTGCGGCGGCCATCCGAGCCGCCTCGGCAGCAGCGACGACGTGGGACTCCTGCTGCTGCACCGCGCAGCCGTACCCGGCACCCACGCCACCCGGCAGATGACCCAGCACGTCCACCAGGCCGATCCGGAAGAGTCGGCGGAGACCCAGGCCATGATCCGCCAGGACCTGGCCGCGTGAGGTGCAACCGACCTTCTGCCGGACGTCGAACTCACTGCGGACGAACTGATCACCAACGCCTTGGTCCACACCGACGGGGGCGCACTGCTCACCGCAAGACTGCGGGCCGGGACCGGCCCCTGCATCCGCCTGGAGATCCGGGACCACTCCAGCGTCCTGCCGCGCCGTCGGGCCCCCCGGCGAGACCGCCACCTCCGGCCGCGGTCTGCTGCTGGTGAACGCCCTCACCGGGAACTGGGGCGTGGAGCCGCTCGGCAGCGGCAAGAACGTCTGGTGCGAATTCCCGCTGGCGGGTTGACCGTCCGCCGGTAGCTCACATGCGCGGCCACTCGTCGGTCCGCGTCGCCGCCGACAGCTCGACCCCAGTCGCGCCCTGTCGCCGTCACCGCCGAATTCGCTTTCGGCCACAATCAACCCTCGGGCAGCCACAGTTGAGCAGACCCCGGAGGCAGCGGCACCCTACTCAGGGCGCGGCGAGGCCGGTGGGATGCTCACCGCTCCCCGCACGTCAGTCGATCTTCCTCGGTATCGGATCCGTTAGCATGCGTCGTTAGTTTTCGAACACACGGGCTGGCCGGTCGTCGGTCCGAACGCATGGGGGGCATGCATGGCAGATCCTGACGCGGGCTTGCAATTCAAAGTCAATCCTGCCGAACTGGACGGCTGCGGACAGAGCGCGCAGCACATCGGGGGCCTGATACCGGGCGAGACGTCGAAGCTCGCGGAGCCGTGCAACCAGGCCGCCGGTACCCTGCAGGGGTGGCTGACGGCCGCGGCGGTGCGCGACTGCGGGGCCAACTGGAAAACGTTGCTGGACAAGCTCGCCGGTGACATGGGCAACGTCGGCACCAAGCTCGCCACCACGGCCACCTACTACCGTCAGGCCGAGCAGAACGCCCACAACAGCATGCGCAACCCGGCCGCCCCCGTCCCGGACGAGCCGGACCCGTTCGGCACGACGGTCGTCCCGGGCCCCGTGAAGCCCTCCAGGGCGAAGGCGGCCGAGTAGCCCGATGGACATCAAGACGCTGTACGACGCCAACGTCATCAACATCACCATCGCGAAAAACGCCTTCGACACGCTCTACTCGGCCTTCGGCCGGCACATCGAGTCCTGGCAGCACGAGGTCGCCGACCGGCTCACCAACTCGCACTGGACCGGCACCGCATCCGACCACGCCCAGGCCCGGATCCGCTTCCTGGGCACCGAACTCCAGTCCGCCCACAGTGAGCTGGACCTCGTCGGCAAGGCCCTCGCCAAGGCTGCCGAGCAGTTCGCGCTGGCCCAGTCCCACCTGGTCTACGCCCTCGACGACGCCAAGGCCGCCAAGCTCAACGTCGCTCCCGACGGCACCATCACCTGGGACAAGGAGCCCACGTCCGCGAACTACGCGGGAGCCGGCGCCGAGACGACGGCCATCGCGATCAGCAACCCCATCACCGCCGCGCTCAACGAGGCCGCCCACGCGGACCAGGAGCTCAGCGCGCGGCTGAGCCACTTCGCAACCAACGCCAGCAATGGCACCGGCCTGGACGCCGCCACCGTGGCCCAGGACCTGGCCGCCCAGACCGGGCGGGAGCAGATACCGCCCGCAGGCACCGAGCCGGCCAGCGTCAAGAAGTGGTGGGACGGCCTCACCGACACCGAGCGGCAGAAGTTCATCCACGAGCACCCCGATCAGATCGGCAACCTCGACGGCGTGCCCGCGGCCGTCCGCGACCAGGCCAACCGGGTCAACCTGAGGAACCTGATCAAGGACCGCGAGACCCAACTCGCCAACCTCGGCCCCGAGCCGACGAGGTACCTGAGCGTCGCCGAGACCAACGGCGGGCCAGTGGAGAACCCCGACTACACGGAGTGGAAGCGCAAGCACGACGCCCTGCAGGAGAAGCTCACCGGCTTCCAGTCCATTCAGAAGCGACTCGACGGCAAGTTCGACGACGGTGGCGGGCCGAACTCCGACCCGCCGCTGCTGTTGCTGGGCATCGGCGATCAGGGGCAGGGCCGCGCGATCCTGTCCTGGGGCGACCCGGACAAGGCCAAGAACGTCTCGTCGTTGGTGCCCGGGCTGAACAGCACTCTGGCAGGCGTCGGAGCGGGCGACGCCTCCACAGCGAAGCGCATCTACCAGTCAGCCACGACCGCTGCGACGGCCAACGGTGACGTTCCCCCGAGCGTCGCGTCCGTGTTCTGGCTGGGGTACGACGCCCCGCAGCTGGAAGGCTCCGGCTCCTCGGTGCTCATGCAGGACCGGGCGGAGGAGGGCGGGGCCGCGTACAACAAGTTCCTCCACGGACTCCGGGCCACCCACGAGGGTGCACCGGCGCACATGACCGCGCAGGGGCACAGCTACGGCTCCCTGGTGGTCGGGAAAGCGACCCAGCAGCCCGTTGGCCTGCCCGTCGACGACATCGTCCTGGTCGGCAGCCCGGGTGTCGGGGTGGACAAGGCGACGCAGCTCGGGATCGGTGCGGACCACGTGTACGTCGGCACGGCCAAGTACGATCCCGTCGCGGACGCGCCGGCTCCCGGGATGCTCATTCCCGGCTGGGCCGCGGTCGAGGCGATCACGAATCCCGACGGGTCGTGGCACGGCACGGACCCGGCGAGCGAGAGCTTCGGCGGGCAGCGCTTCTCAGTCGCGGACGGGACCGTGACCGACTCCCACGACAACTACTTCGGGAAGCACGACAAGGGCGGCGACTCGCTCCCCAACATCGGGAAGATCGTGAGCGGCCACGGGAACACGATCACCAGAGAGGACCCGAGGTGAAGGCCGCGGTATGGCGCATGACCGTGCCGGGGGTACTGCTGGCACTCCTGATCGGCTGGTACGCCTGGCCGGAGCCCGAGGAACCCACCGTGCCGGTCGAGCAGGCGCAGCACCGGATCGAAGCCGAGCTCGCCGACGTCGCGGGGGCCTTCCACCCCGGGCTCCAGTGGACCGAAGCGAGGTACTACAGCCTGGCCGACACCACTGGGTTCTGCGGTACCCAGGGATGCAAGAAGACCGGCCGCGCGGAACTGCTGGCCGAGCAATGGGGCCGGGTCCGGATCGGGCCGGGGAAGCAGAATGAGCGGCTCGACCAGGTGCAGAAACGCTGGACCGCGAAGGGGTACGTGGTTCGACGTGAGCAGCGGCTGCTGGAGGTGAAGGATTCGCAGCAGCACCTCCAGTTCCTGATGGGCGCGGACGGCTGCGCCGAGCTGCATGTCTCCGTGGTCGATGTCGCCGACTCCACCGAGCCCGACGGCTCAGGCGGATTCGCGCAGGGGCCACCGGAGTCCATCAAGGCGGAGTGCGCGACGGTCGACGACCCCTACTGGTCGCACTGACACCGGGAGCCCGCCCGGCCCGGGCTTCCTCGAGCCGGGCGGGCTCGGCGGCCTCCCCGCCCCGGGTCGGCCGGCGCTCCTGAAGTCTGCAGCCAGAGGAACATTTGTCGGACACGCCTGGGTGCACCGTGACTCCGGCGGGCAGTTGGAAGCGCGGATCGCTCTGCCCCTGGCTCAGGAACTGCCGAAACGTGGTGCCGGGTGGTCGAAGAGGTCTTGGGCGACGCCCGAGAAGGCCTCCACCCGGGTGCGGTTGAGGCGGAACACGTGCTCGGTGCCGACGAACGGATGCCGAGGAGTTCGTGCTCCGCGTCCTGGAGGCTGCCGATCGCGGCGTGCGAGACGCCCTCGTATCGCTTCCGGCCCTGCCGGTTGGTGAGGTAGGGGACGGTGGCGTCCGCATCGCCGGCGAAGGCGGTCAGGCTGGCTGCGCCGGTGTGGGCGAGGGTGTGCTGGAACCAGGCGTAGTGCCCCGGTTGGAGGTGGAAGCCCATCGCCGACTTCGTTCCGGCCGCCCGCCGTGGCACGGGCTACGGCGTCTTCGCCGCCGTCCACGGCCTGGCCTGGCTCGCCGACTTCACCCTCATCAGCGCCCTGTACGGCCACTCCATCACCGCCGTCATCGTGTTCACCGTCGCCACCCAGGCCGCGGCACTGGCCCTGTTCATCCCGCTGGCCGTCCACCGGCCCCTCAGCCCGAAGCTGAGGCGGCACACCCGCTCGCCGGTTCGGCTTCCGAGCGCGGGGGCGGCGGGTTCGGTCCCGGGTGCAGGACCTTCAGGAAGCGTCCGAGCGCCCCGGTGGTGTCAGCGAGGGCGCAGGCGGTGAGTGAACCCCCTGTTTCTGACAGCACGGTCTGCACACCGCCGAGGCCTGCGGCGGGAAGGTCGGCATTCCTCACAATGAAGTTCCTCACGTGGTGAGCCGGGCGGCATGCCCGCCCACAACCCAGGCTTCCCCGGTCACCTTCACGGCGGCCCCGTCCAGTCTTGGTCGAAAGCGCCGCCGCAAGCGCCCCAGCCTGGCCCAGCACGTGCCGGTCGGGCGGCAGGACAAGGCTGTGATGGGACCTTTGGCCTGGCCCTAGTGTCCTGCGCCGGAGATTCGTCGTTAGATCTTGCATGAGTGATTCTTCGGATGTGCCGGTGCGTCGTCGTGGTCCTGCGTTGGAGCCGTTGGTGT
>NZ_JNWQ01000129.1 GCF_000716875.1 Streptomyces novaecaesareae
CCCCCCGCCCGGCCCGCCGCCGGGTCCGCCACCCGGCCCGCCGCCACCCGCCCCGCCGCCAGGCCACCCGTCGGGGGAATCCGTCCTCACCGGCCACACCGCCCCGGTGACCTGCGTCGCCGTCTCCGCCGACGGCCGCCGGATCCTGTCCGGCAGCGCGGACGGCACGCTCAGGCTGTGGGACCTCGAAGCCGGGGCCGAGGTCCGGCGCTGGGTCGCGCACGACGACGGGGTGGAGTGCGCCGCCCTCTCCCCGGACGGCCGCTCCGCGGTGTCCGGCGGCGTCTGGGGGCCCGCACGCCTGTGGGACACCGCCACCGGCACCGGACTCCGCCGTTTCCAGGGCCAGGAGCAGGGCTGTCTGTCCGCGGTCTTCTCCCCGGAGGGCCGGCTGGTGGCGACCGGCTGCGGGGACCACACCGTCCGCTGCTGGGACCCGGCGACCGGTCAGGAACTGCGCCGCTTCCCCGGGCACACCGCGGACGTCACCGCCGTCGCGTTCTCCCCGGACCGCCGGCTGCTGCTCTCCGGCGCCGCCCAGACCGAGTTCGGCGCCGACCAGGTACGGCTGTGGGACCTGGCGAGCGGCACGGAGCTGCGCCGCTTCGGCGAGGGGCTGTTCGTGGTGACCGCCGTCGGCTTCGCCGCCCGCGGCGCCCTCGCCGTCGCCACCACCATGGACAACCGGCTGCACGTGTGGGACGTGGCCACCGGCGCCGAGACGGGCCGCTTCGAGGTCGGCACCGGCAACCTGCTCTGCCTCGCGGTGTCCCCCGACGGCCGCTGGCTGCTGATCGGAAGCGGGACGGACTACTACGACGCGGACCTCATCGCCGACCTCGGCATCGACAACCGGGCCCGGCTGGTGGACCCGGCGGACGG
The DNA here is from genome assembly GCF_000716875.1 of Streptomyces novaecaesareae. Classification (GTDB taxonomy): domain Bacteria; phylum Actinomycetota; class Actinomycetes; order Streptomycetales; family Streptomycetaceae; genus Kitasatospora; species Kitasatospora novaecaesareae. The sequence goes on from NZ_JNWQ01000129.1 coordinate 883, forward strand.
CCGGGAGGCGGCCCGGTTCGAGGCCCACACCGGGAACGTCAACGCCGTCGCCTTCACCCCGGACGGCCGCCGCGCCGTCTCGGCGAGCGCGGACCGCACGATCCGGCTGTGGGACCTCGGAGCGTAGTCGCCCGAACCGGTTGCCCCCGGTCACCCGCCGGTGGAATCGTGGCAGGAGAAGATCGGATCGGACCCCGAAATGGCAGAGCGGGAACGAGGAGAACAGCGCACCTCGACCGTGGACGGCCCAGTGGTCCGGGCCCGTCCCGGGCCCGGTGGGCGAGGTGCCGGGATCCTGTGCGCGATTCTCGGGCTCCTCCCCGTCACCCCCGTCCTGGCCTGGTCGTACGGCCTGGCGCCGTTCGCCGTCTGGTTCTGGTCGGTCACCGTGCCGAGCCTCGCGCTGCTCGCCGCCATCGGCGTGGCCACCGCCCGTTCCCCGCAACTGCACCGGCTGCACCGCGCGCTGCTGGTCGGGACGGTCGGCGGCCTGCTCGGCACCCTCGGCTACGACCTGTTCCGGGTGCCGTTCGCACTGGCCGGGCTCCGGCTCTTCGCGCCGATCGACACCTACGGCGTCCTCGCCCTGGGCGCGGACTCCTCCGACCCGCGCACCGGGCTGCTCGGCTGGGCGTTCCACTTCTCCAACGGCATCGGCTTCGGGATCAGCTACGCCGTCCTCGCCTCCGGCCGCCGCTGGCAGTGGGCGCTGGCCTGGGGCCTGATGATCGAGACCCTCGCCGTGGCCTCGCCCGTCGCGGGCGTCTACGCACTGCGCGGCCCGGGGCTGATCGCCATCGCCTACGCCGGGCACCTCGCCTACGGCACACCGCTGGGCCTGCTGGCCGCCGACCCCGAGCGCACCGTCCGCCGGCTGCGCGAGGTCGGCCCGCACACCACCGCTTACGCGCTGCTGGCCGTCCTGCTGGTCCTGGTGGTCTGGCAGCGGCCGTTCGGCACGCCCGCCGGCGTCCGGGCCGGCGAGCGGGTGGCGCCCGGCCCTAGCGCCCTGGTGCTGGACGGGCGGTTCCACCCGCAGTACCTGCGGGTTCCCGCGCACGGCTGCGTGGCCCTGCACAACGGCGACCCGGTGCCGTACACCCTGCCCGCCGCCGTCGGATCGCCGCGGCTGGAGCCCGGGCGCACCACCACCGCCTGCTTCGCCTCCGCGGGCAACGCCGTCCTGCGGGTGCGCACCACCGACCGGCCGTACGCCGGCGGGTTCGTCATCGTGGACCGGACGGAGAGCCGGCACGGACCGGACGGAGCGCCGAGATGACCACCGCGACCGCCCCGCAGACCGTCCCCACCCTCGGCGAGGTCGCCCGGCGGCTGCCCGGGTGGCTGCGCGAACACGTCTGGTCCGCCGTGACCGGCGCGGTGGTCGGCGGCCTGATCGGCTACGCGACGAACGTCTTCCTGATCGCCGTCCGCTACAACGGCTGGCGCAAGGTCCCGCACGGAGCGCCGGCCACCAGCCACAACAACTTCTTCCAGGGCGCGCTGTTCTGGGGCCTGCTCACCACCGTGCTGTTCGGCGTGATCGGCTACTGGCACGCCGTCGGCACCGCCCGCTTCCTCGCCGACCTGCGCGCCCTGCCGCACACCCTCGGCGCGCTGGTCCGGGGCGACCGCGCGGCCTCCGTCCACCTGCTGTGGGGCGCGGCGGTGGCGCTGCTCGCCGCCCAGGTCGTCCCGCCCGCGGCCGGGGCGGTGCTCGCCGTCGGGGTGCTCGCGGGCGCGCCGACCGTGCTCGGGAGCATCGTGTCGACGTTCCTGCGCCGCATCTGGTCGGCGGTGGTCAAACAGGTCGCGCCGACCCGCCACCACCGGATCACCGGGATCACCGGCATGACGGTGGGCCTGCTCGGCTCCGCCGTGTCGCTGATCGTCGCCTCGTTCGTCACCGACACCGCGGCCAAGTGGGGCCTGGCCGGCGCCCTCGCGCTGGCCGCCGTCCTGATCGGCGTCACCGGCGCGCGACCGCCCGCCACCGCCTGCCTCGCGCTGATCATCGGCACGGTGCTGCTCCTGCACGGACTCACCGACGCCCTCCCGGCCCACGCCGACGACGGCGGCTCGATGGAATGCGGCGGCAAGGCCTGGCTGAGCTGCACCGGCAGCACCACCGTGCTGAAGTACTCGGCGGCCGGGGCGGCCGCGGCTGCCGCGGGCGGGATGCTGGGCACGTTCCTCGGCCACCTGGCCGGCTCCCTGGCGGGCGAGCCCGGCAACGGTCCGGACGCGGGCGGCGCGCCCTGGCAGCCGCAGCCCGGCATGCCGCCCGGCGACCGCAAGGCGATCAATGACTGGATCCGGAACCTGTTGGACGATCCGGCATTCCAGCGCTGGCGCGCCACCCACCCCGGCTTCACCGACCCGCCCACCGACGCCGAGTTCAACCAGTACCTCAACTGGCGCCGGGCCCAGGGGATGGCGGACCCGGCCCTGACCCTGCCCAGTACGCAGGCGCCGTTCCCGCTGGACGCCGGAGCGCTCCCGCCGCTCCCCGCGGCGGAACCCGAACCGCTGCCCCTGCCCGACCTGCCGCCCGGCCCCGAGCACGTCGACGAACCGCCCGCCGGGGACCTCCCGCCCAAGCCCGACCAGCCGCCGGCCCCGGCCCCCGCACCTGCGCCGCCCGCGCCCGACCCCGCCCAGGCGATCCGGGACCGGCTGGGCGCCCTGGACAACGCCAACATGTACGACCCCTCGTACTGGCAGCAGCTGCAGACCCTCAAGCAGGGCATCGACCCCGCCCAGGGCCTCACCGCCGACCAGCTACAGACCATCCGGAACCTGGAGGGGATGATCCCCAAGGCCGACGCGAACGTGGACGCGGCGCGGGAGACGTTCCGCAAGGCGGGGCTGGAGAAGCTCACCGCCGCCGTCCAACACGGCAGCCAGGCCGAACGGGACTACACCGACTACCTCCACCAGCTGGACGGGATCCAGGCCCGCGAGAACTACCTCAGCAACCTGATCGACCACCTTCCGCCCGGCCAGTTCGAAATGGCCAACCGGGTGCTGCAGCGGATCGAGACCGGCGCCCCGGGCACCGACACGGCGGGCGGACTGCGGCAACTCACCACCGCCCTGATCACCCAGGCCCAGGGACGCTCGGAGACGGAGGCGGCGGCCGCCGAGCTGGAGGCGATCGCGGCCCAGGAGCACGAGGTGGGCGCTACCAGGGTGCAGCACGCCGCCATCGCCGCGGAGATGCTGCTCGCCCCGTTCGCGGTGCCGCTGACCGCCGCCGGAGCAGCCCAGCTCGGGGCGTTCATGGTCGGACGCAACGCCGTCCAGGGCTTCGGCGTCGGGTACGAGGAGGGCGGCATCGGCAAGGCCCTGCTCGGCGCCGCCAACGCGGTGCTCCCCATCAACACCCTGCAGGCCGCCTACCAGGCCACCATCGGCCAGGTCATCGACCCCAACAGCCCGGCCCCGCAGGCCGGTCGGGGCACGATCGCGCTCGCCTTCGTCCAGGACCTCGGCAACGCCGTCGGGCTGCACTCGCTCGGCCTGAACAACATCGGCCCGGCAGCCGCCGAAGCGGCCACCGAGACCTCCGCGCTGAACAAGCTGAACACTGCGCACGGCGGCCAGCCGCCGCCCGGCCCGGTCCCGAAGGCCAAGGCCATCGACGACGCCGCCTACCGGGCCGAGCAGGCCGCCGGGCAGAAGGCGGCGGAGGAGTTCCAGCAGGCGGCGAACGACCTGCGCGCCCTGAAGGCGTCGGGGGCGAGCGCGGACGAGATCGGCGCCGCCCAGAAAGCGCTCCGGCAGAAGGCCATCGAGATCAACTCCCAGTACCAGGCCAAGGCCACCCTGAAGACCGCGAGCACGGAGGTCCAGGGCGAGTACGCCAACGCCATCAACCCGGTCCTGAACAAGGCCCAGGAGGACACCGTCGCCGCCCTCAACGCGCAGGGCTTCACCAGGGGCGGACGGAAGCTGACCACCGGGGACCTGATAGACCTGCGCAACGCCAAGAGCATGGGCACCGTCGGGATGGACCGCGACCTGGCCCTGAACCAGATGGCCTACCGCCGGACCCTCGCGGAACTGGAGAACGCGGCCCCCAACTCCCAGCGGGCGCAGGACCTGCTGGAAGAGCTCAAACAGTTCAAGGGCACGTCCCAACTGGAGCTCAACGGCGTGCCGGTGAGCGCCCCCAAGGCCAACGACGCCTTCCAGCAGGCGTACAACAAGGCGTACAAGGCAGCGACCGGTGGCCAGGACGCGGGCAAGGCCCTGCAGGCCGTCACCCAGAGCAAGCACCCGGAGGCGTACCAGGACCTGCCGGTGCTCAAGAACGACGCCCTCGGGTACCCGCCCGATCCCAAGTGGGCCGCGCAGACCGGGTCGGTGACTACCTTCAAGTCGTACATGAACCCGCACGAGCTGAGCGCGGGCAGCGCCCTTCAGGAGACCGCCCGGGGCGTGGCCAAGGACATCAGCACCAAGCTCGAACCGCTCATGCACTACAAGGGCGCCGACCCCGCCGCCTACCAGCGGGTCATGGACATGAAGGTCTTCCTCGGCGACTGCGGAAAGGGCATCTACACCCCGACCCAGATGGAGCTGCTGTCCCAGCAGAAGTTCGGCACCTCGATCAACGGCCTGGCCCAGCAGGTCGATTCGAACCTGACGGCCATCATCAAGCAGACCGGGCCCGCGGCCCCCGCCTTCCACGCCCTGCCCGGCCCCGGCCTGGGCGACGCGGGCGCCCACGTCGCCCAGGCGGCCGGTGCTGCGGCGGCGCCCGCGGCCAGGGGCATCGTGGCCGGCGCCGGACCGGGGACCACCCCGCCGGAAGGGACGTGAGCCATGGACACCGAAGCCGCTGGCACCACCGGCACCACCGGCACCGGGATACCGGACACCTCCTCGCCCGGCGGCCTGGCCCGCACCATCCACCTCGGTCGGCCCGAATTCGGGCCGCTGGCACGCCACTTGGGGCTGCCCGAACCGGGCGTGCTGTCACCGCTGCCCGACCTGAGCACCCCCGACCCCGGCGCCGCCGCGGCCGGACCGGTCCGTGAAATCGGTGAACTGCTGAGCGAGTTCACCGGGCTGCCCACCGCCACCGTGCGGGCCACGCTGCTCCCGCTCGCCGTACCCGACCGGGTGGTGGACGCCCGCAGCGCCCTGTTCGACAGCGCGCCGACCCAGTGCCGGCTGTACGCCTCCCACCAGGCCGAGGACGTCTTCGTCGGCCTGCGGCCCCGGCTGGACGGCGGGTACGAGCTGATGGCCCCGTTCGCCCCCCAGGACCTCGCCTGGTGGGTGCAGCTCCAGGTGCAGTTCTCCAGCGGGCAGCCGATGCCGCTGCCGACGGCGATGGAGGAGCTGACGGCCGAACAACTGGCCTTCCTGCTGGTCCTGGTCGACGCGTACAAGACCGCCTTCTTCCGCTCCTTCGCCGGGCGGCGGCAGCAGCCCGCGCCCGTCACCGTCACCCTGACGGACCTCCTGGAGGCCCAGCAGGACGCCCTCCGGGTCGCCGACCGGCGCTGGATCAGCCACTGCGTCGCGGAACTGTTCGCCGCCCAGGTGCACCCCGGCGGGCGGACCGGCGCGGCCCTGCCCACGGTCACCGCCGCCGTCGCCGAGCGCGAACTGCGCCGGTACGCGGCCGCCGGGGACCTCGAACCGGCCGGGAGCGGCGATCCGCCGGCCTACGAACTCGGGCTCACCCTGGCGACCTTCGCCGGCACCCTGTTCACCTGGATCAGCCTGCTCTCGCTGCACGACGTCCAGGTGGTCGGCCACGAAGCGGGCCGGCCCGTCGCGCAGGAGGACCTGGTGCTGTTCGTCGTGACCGAGCCGACCGTCTGGGCCCTGGCCAGCCAGGGCCTCACCCGGGCCGGACAGGACTGGTCGGCCGTCCGGTTCGGACTCCGGGCGCTCGGCGTCGTGGAGGCGTGCAACCTGGCCGCCGACTTCCTGCGGCCGATTCCGGGGCTCTCGCTGCCCGACGAGGTCTACCGCCCGAAGGCGGCGGTGGAAGCGACCGAGCAGCTCAGCCGGCCCCCCGCGCCGCCGCCCGGACCGCCCCCCACCACCATCACCCCCGTCTTCCTCCCCACGCACCGCGTCCCGTCCGGCGGCATGTCCGCCTGGGCCGCACCGGACCCGGCCCTCACGGCCGTGACCAGGATCGACGGGAGAGTCGAGCTGCAACTGCTCGAACGGGCCGGCGACTGGGCGCACATCCTCTGCTCCAACGGCTGGTCGGCCTGGGTGGACGGCCGGCGGATCGAGGAGATCGGGCGCTGACGGGCGGCCGTGACGGGAGGCCGTGACCGGAGGCTCACGGGATCGTGAAGGTGCTCAGCGCGGTGGCGAGCACGGGCTGGTAGGCGGTCCAGTCGGCGGAGGGGACGCCGAGGTAGACGGTGTACAGGGTGCCGTTCGGGGTGAGGAAGGACTGCGCGCCCACGCGGGCGGGGCCGAGGGTGAACTCCCAGTAGGCGCCCGGGTTGCCCTGGAAGGTGTTCTCGCGCAGGTCGATCCGGCTGTACCCGCCCTGCTGGGCGAGCGTCTGCTCGGTCTGGGTGAAGCCGGTGACGGGGGCCTGGTTGGCGCTGGTGGTGACGGTGAACCGCAGCGCGTGGTTGCCGCCGTCCGGCGAGTAGTCGCCCCCGCTGCCGTTGTCGGTCCGGACCCAGCCGACGGGGGCCGCGAAACTGAAGCCCGCCGGGTCGGTGGTCCGGACGTAGCCGGGCGGCACCTCGGCCCCGGGGGTCTGCGCCGGGGTGCTCGGCGCCGCCGGGGACGGCGACCCGGAGGCCGGCGGCGGGGTCGTGGGCGTCTCGGGTTTTGTCTGGGGAGCCGACGGTTCGGTGCTCGGCGGCTGGACGCCCAACTGCGGCCCGGTCGCCGACGGCGGCACGGACGGTGTCGCCGTACCCGCCTGGTGGTGCGTTCCGCGGCCGACCAGCAGGAAGACCACCCCGCCGATCACGGCCAGCGCGAGGACCACCGCCGCCACCAGCACCCCGGGCCGCCGCCGCGCCGCCGCTGTCCCCGTGGCTGGTGGTCCGGACGGTGGTCCGGGTGGCGCCGCAACCGCGGCCGTCTCCCGGGCCGGCAACGCCTCGGCCGTCGCCGGGCCGACGGTCAGGCCCGCGGCCACCCGGTCGAGCATGTGCCCGGTCCACTCCGCCCCCGGCCGCTGCGCCGGGTCGGGGCGCAGCAGCGACTCGACGACCGGCGCGAGCGGCCCGGCCCGCCGCGGCTCCGGCGGCCGCTCCGCCGCGCCCGGCCGCCTGCCGGGGAACGGCGCCCGGCCCTCGACGGCCGTGTACAGCGTGGCACCCAGCGACCACAGATCCGCCTCGGGGCCGGGCGCGCGGCCCGCGGTCCGTTCCGGGGCCAGGTATTCGGGATCCCCGTCGTACGGCCCGTCCGCGAACTCGGCGAGGACGGCCCGCCCGGCCTCCAGCCGGACCCGGGCCGGCTCGACACCACCGTGCACCAGCCCCTCCCGATGCCCCCGGACGAGCGCGGCCAACACCTGCGCGCCGACCCGGGCCGCCTCCCGCGGCGCCAACGGACCGTCGGCGGCGATCACTTCGGCGAGGCTCCGCCCAGCGCCCATGGTTCCGCTCCAACCGTGCCTGGACCCCCACGGCCAGTCTCCCGCCCGATCCCACCCCCGGCCATCGGACGCCGGCCCGTGGATGTGGAGGCAACGGTTCCGCCGACATCGGAGGACCCGGCGAGCGGATGCTGAACGGAGAACGGCACGAGCTGGTCATGGCATGGCCCCTGAATGGCCAGGAGCCGTCAAGGCTGGTCGGGTGGCCGAACGGCGGTGTGGTCTGGGGGAGAATCGCCGATGGGAAGGAGACGCCTTGTGAGCACGGCACCCCACGTCCCTGAGGACTACAGCACCGTCAGTGACCCTGAGAGGGCATTGAAGTACGCGATCCGGCACATCGCGGGCAACCGCACCGAGATCATCGAGGGAGTGATCACCCCCATGTCGCCGTCCTGGGCGCATGAGTCCGCCGCCGAGGTCGTCCGTCGCCAGCTCGGCCCCCGTCTGGAGCAGCTCGACCTGGTGTCCGGCTCCGGCACCCTCGATCTGCCCGGCAGCGAGAACTGGTACATCCCGGATCTGGCCGTCGTGCCCGCCGAGCTCGCCGCGAAGACCGAGGGCGCGCTGCTGCCCGATCAGACCCTCCTGATCGTCGAGGTCAGTTCCCCCTCGAACGCGGAGACGGACTGTGTCGTCAAGCGCCGTCGTTACGGCCAGTACGGTGCTCCGCTCTACCTCCTCGTCGACCAGCAGGACCGCAGCTGCACGCTGTACAGCGAGCCGACCCGCCTCGGTTACGCCGCCGAGAGCGGCCCGCACCCCTTCGGTACGCCTGTGCACCTCCCGGCGCCCTTCGACCTCGACCTCGACACCACCCGTCTGTAGCCGGTGAGCTGCCTACACCTTCGCGCTGTTCCTCGAACGGTCGTGGGTCGGGAGGCCGTTGGCGAGTTCTTCGGTCAGCGGGCGCCAGGCGATGGCGTCTGCGGCGGTGCGCAGTCGGGGGCTGCGCGGGCGGCCGGCGTCGGCGTCGAGGCGGGCGTTGAGCCGGTCGGACCAGGCGCGGGCGGGGGTGCGGTCACCATCGGCAGCATTTGGACGCCGGAGACGGTCGCCGAGTCGCCGTCCAGGTACTGCAGGAAAGTCGGCAGGAAGGTGAGCGCGCCGAGCATGGCGAAGCCGACGATGAAGCTGAGCATCGAGCAGACAGTGAACACCGGGTTGCGGAACAGCCGCATCGGGAGCATGGCTTCGACGGCCCGGGTCTCGGCCCAGCAGAACAGTCCGAGTGCCACCGCGCCGCCGACGAACAGGCCGATGATCACCCCGGAGCCCCAGGCGTACTGGTTGCCGCCCCAGCTGGTCGCCAGGATCAGCGCGCCGGCGGCGACCGCGACCAGGGCGATAACCTCTGGCGTGCCGGTCCCGGCCGCGATCCGGTTCGGCCGTTCGGGTGAGGGGCCCGCAGGGGGCGCCGCGGGGCGTGGCACAGGGTGTGGCGCGGGGCGCGCCGCGGCGTCCGGCCCGGGTGGCGGTGCCCGGTGGGCCGGGTGACGATGAGGCTCCCATGACCGTCCAACCCCCGCGCTGCATCGCGCACCCGAATCCGGACCCGCCCGGCGCCTCCGCCGTCGGCGGGCGGGCCGCTGCACGGCGCTGGCGGGCGCTCGCGGTCTGCCTGGTCGCCGGGTTCATGACCCTGCTGGACGTCAGCATCGTCAACGTCGCCCTGCCGACCGTACGGGCCGGGCTGCACATGTCGGAGAGCGGCCTGCAGTGGGTGCTCAGCGGCTACGCGCTGGCCTTCGGCCTGGTGCTCGTCCCGGCCGGGCGGCTCGGCGACGCGCGCAGCAGGCGGGCCGTCTTCCTCGCCGGGCTCGCCCTGTTCACGGTGGCCAGCGCGCTGGCCGGCGCGGCACAGGACCAGGAGTGGCTGGTGCTGGCCCGGCTGTTCCAGGGCGCGGCGGGCGGCGTGCTCGTCCCGCAGGTCTCCGGCTTCATCCAGACCCTCTTCCAGGGCGCCGACCGCGGCCGGGCCTTCGGCGCGCTCGGCGCGACCATCGGCCTGTCCACCGCCGTCGGCCCGCTGCTCGGCGGGCTGCTGATCCACCTGTTCGGCCCGGAGGACGGCTGGCGCTGGGTGTTCCTGGTGAACCTGCCGATCGGCGTCGTCGCCCTGCCGATCGCCTACCGGCTGCTCCCGCCGCCCCCGCCCGCCGCCGAGCGGGCCGGGCACCGCGACTTCGACCCGGTCGGTGTGCTGCTGCTCGGCGCCGGCACGGTCGCGCTGCTGCTGCCGTTCGTCCAGGAGAAGCAGTGGCACAGCCCGGCCCGCTGGTTGCTGCTGCCGGCAGCGGTGCTGCTGCTGGCGGCCTTCGTCGGCTGGGAGAGGCACTACGCGCGGCGGCGGGAGCCGCTGGTGAACATGGCGCTGTTCGCGGTGCGCCCGTACGCGGCGGGGGTGCTGTTGTCGCTGGTGTACTTCGCCGGGTTCACCGCGATCTTCTTCATCTTCACGCTGTACCTGCAGGCGGGGCTGCACTACTCGGCGCTGGCGGCGGGCGTGGCGATCACCCCGTTCGCGGTCGGCTCGGGCGTGGCCGCGGCGGTGGGCGGGCGGCTGGTGGGCCGGCTCGGCCGGCGGCTGGTGGTGGCCGGGCTGCTGCTGGTGCTGGGCGGCCTGCTGGCCTCGGCGCTGGCGGTGCAGTTGTGGTCGGGGCCCCAGGTGGGCTGGACGACGGCGCTGCCGCTGCTGGTCGCCGGGGTGGGCAGCGGGCTGGTGATCTCCCCGAACCAGACGCTGACCCTCCACTACGTGCCGGTCGCCCGGGCGGGCAGCGCGGGCGGTGTACTGCAGACCGCCCAGCGGGTCGGCTCGGCGGTGGGCATCGCGGTGGTCGGCTCGGTGTTCTTCGCCCACGCCGGCGGCCGCAGCCCGGACTGGGCGCTGGCCTTCCAACTGGGCGTGACGGTCGCGGCCGGCCTGGTGCTGGCGGCGCTGCTGGTGGCGGTCGCGGACACGGTGGCGGGGCGGCTGTCGGGCCGGCGGGACGCGGTGGGGGGCGGGTCATGACGGACGGGACCGGGGCGGACGGGACCGGGGTGGACCAGACGGCGGTGGACCAGACCGGGGCGGACGGGCCGGACGGGTTGTACCGCCGGGTCGTCGGCGCGGGCGTCCCGAGTCCCGAACTCCCGCCCGACACGGCCGACTTCGTGGTCGGCCTGCTGGCCCGGCTGGCCGTCCGGCGGCACGGTTGGGTGGGCGTGCTGCGGGCGCTCAGCCGGGCCGAGCGGGCGCCGGGGAGCGTTGCGGCGTTTTAGGTGTATTGACCCGCAGGGTTGTTCACGCGGGTCAATACACCTAGGCCCTGGCCGCGCGGCGCCGGGGGTCAGTGGTCCCGGCGGCGGATGACGACGGCCGCGACCGCCAGTGAGACGAGCGGCCAGACGGCGTAGGTGGTCCACGCGCCCGCGACCGTGGCCGGGTACTCCGTCGGACGCTGGTGCGTCAGGGAGATCAGGGCCAGCCGCTTCCAAGCGGGGAGCGGCATGGCGTGCAGCAGGTCGGCGCTCCAGCGGTAGGTCTCGGTGAAGAACGACGGGAGGACGAAGAGGACCAGCACCACACCCACCACGGCGGCGGCGGTGTGCCGGACCACGACGCCCAGGCCGAGCCCGATCAGCGCGCAGACCGGGCCGAACAGCGCGGCGGCGGTCACGTACCGGAGGGCCTGCGGGTCGGCGATGGACTGCCCGATGCCGAGCCCGGACAGGATCGCCTGGCTGGCGCCGAAGGAGACGCCCGCGGTGAGGACGCCGAAACCGAGCATGACCGACGCCAGTACGCACGCCTTGGCAAGCAGCACCGCACGGCGGTCGGGGACGGCCGCGAGCGTCGTGCGGATCAGCCCGGTCGCGTACTCGCCGGTGATGACGATCACGCCGACGGCGCCCGCGACGAGCAACAGGATGGTGGCAGAGGCGTTGATGTAGGCGTTGTCCAGCGCCACTTGGGCCATGGTCGCCGGATCGTCGTCGCCCGGCGTGTAGTGGTCGTGGGTGTACAGCGCGGACTTGAGGTTGGCGGCGACGATGACCAGGGCGCTCAGGCCGAGCACCCAGGGGATCGACCGCAGCGACCAGAACTTGATCCACTCGGCGGCGAGCAGGTCGACGAAGCGGGCGCGCGGCTCGGTGCGGGCGGCGGGGGAGGTGGGGTCGGTGGGGGCGAGGGTCATGGTGCTCATCGGGCCTCTCCGGCAAGGTATTCGACGCTGTCGGCGGTCAGGGCCATGAACGCGGACTCCAGGGACGGCGTCCGGGTGGCCAGCTCGTGCAGCACCACGCCGTGCCGCAGGGCGAGTTGGCTGATCCGTTCGGCGGGCAGCCCGGTGACGATCCCGAACTGCGACTCTGGCCGCTGCACTTCGGCTCCCTCGGCCTGCAACAGGCGGGCGAACGCGTCGAGTTCGGGCGTCCGTACGGTCACCGAGGCCACCGCGTTGCGGGCCGAGAACTCGGCCAGGCTCTCGTCGGCGATCAGCCGGCCGCG
>NZ_JNWQ01000130.1 GCF_000716875.1 Streptomyces novaecaesareae
TCCTCGCCGACGGCCGCATCGTCGACGAACTCCACACCCCCACCGCCGACACCGTCCTGGACCGCATGCGCCGCTTCGACGCCAAGGGCCGCACCAGCTAGAGCCACATCCAGCCAGGGGGCGACAGCCCGCAGCCCGCCCACCGACCCTTCCCAGGACACCCCATGTATCGCACCGCACTGCGCAACGTGCTGGCCCACAAGGGCCGACTGCTGATGACGGCGCTCGCCGTCATGCTCGGCACCGCCTTCGTGGCGGGCACCATGGTCTTCTCCGACACCTTCGGCAAGGCCATGCGGGACAGCAACTCCAAGAGCTACTCGGACGTCTCGGTCCAGGTGGTGGACCGCGCGGCCGGCTCCGGCGCCAGCGCCAGGCAGAAGAGCGAGAGCGGCTCCGCCGCGCTCACCGACGCCACCGTCCAGCAGCTGGCCGCCCTGCCGGGCACCGCCACCGCGCGCGGCGTGGTCAGCGGCTTCACCGGCGTCGCCGACCGCAAGGGCAACCTGATCGGCCAGTTCTGGGCCGCCAAGGGCGCCAACTTCGCGCCGGGCCAGGACGGCAGGGACCCGCGCTACCCGATGGCCGAGGGCCAGGGCCCGAAGGACGGCAAGCAGATCGCCCTCGACCGCAGGACCGCCGACAAGGCGGGCTACCAGGTCGGCGACACCGTGCGGGTCGCCGCCAACGGCCCGGTGGTCGAGGCGAAGCTCACCGGCATCTTCACCACCGACGACCCGGTGGTGAACACCGGCGGCACGCTCACCCTGTTCGACCGGGCCACCGCCCAGCAGTTGCTCCTGGAGCCCGGCCGCTACAGCAGCGTCGTGCTCACCGCCAAGCCCGGCTCCTCCGAGGACGCGCTGCTCGCCCAGGTCCAGCCCAAGGTGCCGTCCGGCCACCAGTTCGACGTCGAGACCGGCGCCAAGCTGAAGGCGGACGAGCAGGCGATGATCACCAGGGGCACCGACAGCATGCGCACCATGCTGCTGGTCTTCGCCTTCATCTCGCTCTTCGTCGGCATCTTCATCATCGCCAACACCTTCACCATGCTGGTCGCCCAGCGCACCAAGGAGCTGGCCCTGCTGCGCGCCATCGGCGCCAGCCGCAAGCAGGTCACCCGCTCGGTACTGGTCGAGGCCCTGCTGATCGGCACCGTCTCGGCGGTGGCGGGCCTGGCCGCCGGTGTCGGGATCGGCGCCGGGATGCAGTCCCTGATCGGCAGCCTGAACGAGAACCTGCCGAGCGGTTCGCTGGTGATCAAGCCGCTGACGGTCGCGGTGACCCTGGTGGTCGGCGTCGTGGTGACGGTGCTGTCGGCCCTGCTGCCGGCGCTGCGCGCGGCCCGGATCGCCCCGGTGGCCGCGATGAGCAGCGGCGACCAGCCCAGCTCCCAGAAGAGCCTGGTGGTCCGCAACACGATCGGCTCGCTGCTCGCCGCCGGCGGGCTGGCCCTGATCGGCTTCGGCGCCTCCACCGGCGACACCAGCGGCCGGATGCCGGTCGGCCTGGGCGCCTTCCTGGCCCTGATCGGCGTGTTCGTCCTGCTGCCGCTGCTCTCCCGTCCGGTGGTCGCGCTGGTCGGCCCGCTGCTGCGCGGTCTCGGCGGCACCCCGGGCAAGCTCGCCCAGCAGAACGCGGTGCGCAACCCGCGCCGGACGGCGGCCACCGCCGCCGCGCTCACCATCGGCCTGACCCTGGTCACCGGCCTCACCGTGATCGGCGCCTCGGTGAGCGACGTGGTCGACCGGGCCGTCACCAGCTCGATGAAGGCCGACTACATCGTCTCGGCCGCCAACAGCATGAACCTCTCCGACCAGGTGCCGGCGCAGATCGCCAAGGCCCCCGGCGTGGCGGCCTCCTCGCCGATGACCGCCGCCTACTGGGAGCTCGACGGCACCACCAAGTCGATCACCGGCCTGGACGCGGCGAGCTTCGAGCAGCTCGTCGACATCAAGCTGACCAGCGGCTCCGCGGCCGCGCTCGGCCAGGGCCAGCTGCTGGTGGACGAGGACGTCGCCAAGAAGTTCAACGTCACCGCCGGCTCGACGATGACGGTCTCCTACCCGGACGACTCCACGGGCCGGCTCACCGTCGGCGGCGTCTACAGGACGGGCGGCATGCTCGGCCCGGTCCTCCTCGCCAACACCGAGATCGCCAAGCACGAGCCGAAGCCGTACATCGCCGACGTCCTGGTCAAGGGCAAGGACGGTGCCACCGACGCGCTCAAGCAGTCGCTCAAGGACGCCACCGGCGCCAACCCGGTGATCGAGGTGAAGTCCAGGCAGGACGTCCGCGACGACTTCAGCCAGACCATCACCTTCGCGCTGAACCTGATGTACGGCCTGCTGGGCATGGCGGTCCTGATCGCGATCCTCGGGGTGATCAACACGCTGGCGATGTCGGTCTTCGAGCGCAAGCGCGAGATCGGGATGCTGCGGGCGATCGGCCTGGACCGCCGGGGCGTCAAGCGGATGGTCCGTCTGGAGTCCGTGGTGATCTCGCTGTTCGGCGCCGGCATCGGCCTGCTGCTCGGCTGCTTCATCGCCTGGGCGATCAACGGCACCCTGAAGTCCAGCCTGGCCGGTCTGACCACCGTGCTGCCGTACGGCCAGCTGGCACTGTTCCTGGCCCTGGCCGGGGTGGTCGGCCTGGTGGCGGCGATCTGGCCGGCCCGCCGGGCGTCCAAGCTGGACATCCTGTCGAGCATCAAGACCGACTGAGTCCCGGACACAGCGAGAGCCCCTGCCGGAGGGTTTCGGCAGGGGCTCTTCTACTGCTGTACTCCGCCCGGTCGCACGGCCGGCTGAGCACCACGGAGGTCGTGGTCCGGCAACGCTGCCGGGCGGAGGGCCTCCGACTCATACCCCGGTGCTCCCACACCGGGGTCTCAGTCGCTTACTTGCTGGCGAGTTCCTTGTCGGCGGCCGGCTTGGCGGCCTCGACGGGCTTGGTGGGCGGGGTGACCTCCTGGATCGGCAGCTGCGGCCGCTCCATCTGCGAAAGGCCGACCATCTCGCGCTTGAGGAACATCGCGAGCGTCCAGTCGGTGAAGACGCGGACCTTGCGGTTGAAGGTCGGGACCATCGCGCCGTGGTACAGGCGGTGGAACCACCAGGCCGGACGGCCCTTCAGCTTGTACTTGCCGAAGAGGATCGCGACGCCCTTGTGCAGGCCGAGACCGGCAACCGCACCGAGGTTCTTGTGCTTGTACTCCTTCTGCGGGAAGCCCCGCATGCCGGAGATCACGTTGTCACCGAGGACGACGGCCTGACGGCAGGCGTGCTGCGCGTTCGGCGGGCACCAGGCGCCCTCGCCGGCGGCAAGGTCCGGGACCTGGGCGTTGTCGCCGGCGGCCCAGACGTAGTCAAGGCCCTGGACCTGGAGAGTCGGCGCGGTGTCGACGTGGCCGCGCGGGCCCAGCGGCAGGCCGAACTCGGACAGCACCGGGTTCGGCTTCACGCCGGCCGTCCACACGATGGTGGAGGCGTCCATCTCCATGCCGTTCTTCAGCATGACGTGGCCGTCGACGCAGGAGTCCATCGAGGTCTCGATGTAGACCTCGATGTTGCGCTCCTCGAGCTTCTCCTTGGTCCACAGACCGAGGTCCGGGCCCATCTCGGGGAGGATGCGGTTGGCCGCCTCGACCACGACGAAGCGCATGTCGTCGCGGCTGACGGTCTTGTACAGCTTGGCCGCGTCGCGGGCCATGTCCTCGATCTCGGCGATCGTCTCGATGCCGGCGAAGCCACCGCCGATGACGACGAAGGTCAGGGCCTTGCGGCGGACCTCCTCGTCCGAGGTGGACTCGGCCTTGTCGAGCTGGGCCATGACGTGGTTGCGGAGGCCGATGGCCTCCTCGACCGTCTTCATGCCGATGCCGTTCTCCGCCAGACCCGGGATCGGGAAGGTGCGGGAGACCGAGCCGGTCGCGACGACCAGGTACTCGAAGGGCAGCTCGTAGCTGTCGCCGGCCGCGGGCTGGATGGTGGCGACCTTGCGGGCGTGGTCGATGCCGGTGACGGACCCGGTCAGCACCTCCGCCTGCTTGAGGGCGCTGCGCAGCGGCGCGACGAGGTTGCGGGGCGCGACGTTGCCGCCGGCCGCCTCGGGGAGGAAGGGCAGGTACGTCATGTACGACCGCGGGTCCACGACCGTGACGGTCGCTTCGCCGTAGCGCATCTTCTTGAGGATGCGCATCGCGGCATACAGGCCGACGTAACCACCGCCGACAATGAGGATGCGAGGACGCTCCGTGGTGCTCATATCGGAAAGTATCCAGCACCGTCCGGAGCAGCCTTCGTGAGCCCGGTCACAAGCTCATGGACACCCCGTGCTACACTGCGCGGCCACAAAATCGGCCCCGGGGTGGGTGCTCACACCCCCGCACGGCCCCTCGTGAACGTGCGCCGGAGCACCACCCCGCTGAGCAGCAACGATCCGCACAGGGCCCGGGTTCCCGCATGTGATTTTGATTTTCAAACCCCAGGCGAGCCCTGACCTGCGATCCAATGGGCCTCTCGACCGAGGGGCCTTCGGTCCCACAATTCGGACGTAGCGGGCGAGCCGGTGCGACGAATGACCGGATTGCCATGTGAAGAAATTCACGAACTTTTCCGCACGGGCCCGGGCGCGCCCCGGCCCCGGCTCCCCCGAAGGGGCGCCGGGGCCGGTCGGGTAAGCCCTGCGGAGCCTCAGGGGGCAATACCCCAGGCGATCCCGTCCAGGATGTCGTGCTCGCTCACGACCACCTCGGCGGCACCGGTCCGCTCCATGATCTCCAGCAGCTCCAGCGCGCCGGCCGCGATCACGTCCACCCGGCCCGGGTGCATCGACGGGATCGCCGCGCGCTCGGCGTGGGTCGCGGCCAGCAGCTCGCGGGCGATGTCGGCGACCTGCTCCCGGCTGACCCGCGAGTGGTGGATCGCCGCCGAGTCGTACTCCGACAGGCCCTGGGCGATCGCGGACACCGTGGTGACCGTCCCGGCCAGGCCCACCAGGGTGGCCGCGCCGGTCAGCGGGACGACCTCCTCGGCCTTGTCCAGCTCGGCCCGCACGTGCGCCCGCGCCTCGGCGATCTGCTCCGCGGACGGCAGCTCGGCGCCGCCGAAGTGCCGCTCGGTCAGCCGCACGCAGCCGATGTCCACCGAGCGCGCCGCCTGCACGTCCTCCGTCCCGAGCACGAACTCGGTCGAGCCGCCGCCGAGGTCGAACACCAGGTACGGGGCCGGGAACAGGCCGCCGGTCAGCTCCTTGGTGGCGCCCAGGAAGGACAGTCGCGCCTCCTCCTCGCCGCTCACCACCTCGGGCTCGACGCCCAGGACGTCGCGCACGCCCTTGACGTACTCGTCGCTGTTCTCGGCGTCCCGGGAGGCACTGGTGGCGACGAAGCGGACCCGCTCGGGGCCGACGCCGAAGCCGGAGATGACCTCCTGGTACTCCCGGCAGGCCGCGAAGGTGCGGGCCAGCGCGTCCGGGTGCAGCCGGCCGGTCTGGTCCACGCCCTGGCCCAGCCGGTTGACGATCATCCGGCGGTCGAGGTCGGTGATCTCCCCGGTCTCCGGGTCCAGGTCGGCGACCAGCAGCCGGATCGAGTTGGTGCCGCAGTCGATCGCGGCGACGCGGGTCATGGTCACGGCGACTCCTGCTGCCCGTCGGCGTCCTGCGCCGGCTCCTCCTCCGCCGCCCGCTTCTTGGCGGCGCGCTCGGCGGCCTTCTGCTGCTTGGCGGCGATCACGGCCTCGTGGTCCTGGTCCTTGGCACGGTTGCGGGCCACCCGCTCACCGGCGGCCTGGACCTCGGCCGGGGAGACGCACGGGCCCTTGGCCCACCAGTCCTCCAGCATGCCGATCGCCTCGTCGCCGAGCGGGTTGACGCCCTCGCCGGCCGCCAGCGAGTGGCCGACCAGCACGTGCAGGCACTTCACCCGGTCCGGCATGCCGCCGGCACTCGGGAAGCCCTCCAGCACCTCGATCGCGTCGCGCCGGGCGATGTAGTCCTCGTGCGCCTTCTGGTAGGCGGCGGCCAGCTCCGGGTCCTCGGCGAGCCGGGCGCTCTGCTCCTTCATCACGCCGTCCGCCTCCAGGGTGCCGATCAGCGAGGCGGCCTTGGGGCAGGTCAGGTAGTACAGCGTCGGGAACGGCGTGCCGTCCGGCAGCCGGGGGGCCGTCTCCACGACGTCGGGGTTGCCGCAGGGGCAGCGGTGCGCCACGCCGCGCAGGCCGCGCGGCACCCGGCCGAGCTGGGCGGCGATGGCCGCGACGTCGGCGTCGGAGACGGCGGGGTGGTTCTCAGTGGTCATGGGGGGAGGTGTCTCCAACGGAGGACGGTGGGAGCGGACGTGGGGTGGCGGGGGCGGCCGCGACGGTGTCGGCGGCGTCCACCGAGTCCCAGATGCTGGCGTACCAGGGCGGGGCGGCCTTCGCCTGGGCGGCGGCCGTACCGCCGGGCGGGGCGGCGCCGGCCGCGGACGAGGAGGGCCGGGCGGAGGCCTGGCCGGCCGGGTCCACGGCGATGTACGGGGTCTCCCCCGGCACCGCGTAGTGCAGCCGGGCGCGTGCCTGCGCCTTGACGTACTCCGGGTCCTGCCAGCGGGCCTTGTCCCGGCGCAGTTGTTCGACCTGCTGGCGCGCGTGGTCGGCCTTCGCCCGCTGGGCGGAGATCTCGGCGCGCTGGGAGATGAACTGCCGCGTCGGGTAGGCGAGGATCGCCACCAGCGAGCAGAGCACCAGGACGAGGACGGTCGCCCGGCTCGTGAACCGAGGCCGGGCCGCCAAGCCCGGGATCCTCCAGCCTGCCATCTCCGGTGTCCCCTCCTGGTCGCGACGGTGCCCCGCCGTCCACCCTACGGGGTGAACGGCGGGGCACCGGTCAGGCGTGCGCTACCGGGGCTGCTCGGCCCCGGTGCTTGCCGCGCTGGTTATTCCGCGGAGCGGAAGCGCGGGAAGGCGCCGCGGCCGGCGTACTCGGCGGCGTCGTCGAGGATCTCCTCGATGCGCAGCAGCTGGTTGTACTTGGCGACGCGCTCGGAGCGGGCCGGGGCACCGGTCTTGATCTGGCCGCAGTTGGTGGCGACGGCCAGGTCGGCGATGGTGACGTCCTCGGTCTCGCCGGAGCGGTGCGACATCATGCAGCGGTAGCCGTTGCGCTGGGCCAGCTCGACGGCGTCCAGGGTCTCGGTCAGCGAGCCGATCTGGTTCACCTTCACCAGCAGCGCGTTGGCGGTGCCGGTCTCGATGCCCTTGGCCAGGCGCTGCGGGTTGGTGACGAACAGGTCGTCGCCGACCAGCTGGACCTTGTCGCCCAGCTTGACGGTCATGGCCTTCCAGCCGTCCCAGTCCGACTCGTCCAGCGGGTCCTCGATGGAGACCAGCGGGTAGGCGGCGACCAGCTCGGCGTAGTACTCGATGAGCTGGTCGGCGGTCAGCGCCTTGCCCTCGAACTGGTAGGCGCCGTCCTCGTAGAACTCGGAGGCGGCGACGTCCAGGGCCAGCGCGATGTCGCGGCCGGGCACGTAGCCGGCCTTCTGGATGGCCTCGGTGATCAGGTCCAGGGCCTCGCGGTTGCTGTCCAGGTTCGGCGCGAAGCCGCCCTCGTCGCCGAGGCCGGTGGACAGGCCGCGCTCCTTCAGCACGCCCTTGAGGGTGTGGTAGACCTCGACGCCCCAGCGGACGGCCTCGGAGAAGGACTCCGCGCCGATCGGGGCGATCATGAACTCCTGGATGTCGACGTTGGAGTCCGCGTGCGAGCCGCCGTTGAGGATGTTCATCATCGGCACCGGCAGGACGTGCGCGTTCGGGCCGCCCAGGTAGCGGAACAGCGGCAGGTCGCTGGCCTCGGAGGCGGCGTGCGCGACGGCCAGCGAGACGCCCAGGATGGCGTTGGCGCCGAGCGAGGACTTGTCCGGGGTGGCGTCCAGGTCGAGCATGGCCTGGTCGATCAGGCGCTGCTCGGTGGCGTCGTAGCCGACCAGCTCCGGGCCGATCTGCTCGATGACGGCCAGGACGGCCTTCTCGACGCCCTTGCCGAAGTAGCGGTTCTTGTCACCGTCGCGCAGCTCCAGCGCCTCGAAGGCACCGGTGGAGGCACCCGACGGGACAGCGGCACGACCCGTGCTGCCGTCGTCGAGGCCGACCTCGACCTCGACCGTGGGGTTGCCGCGCGAGTCGAGGATCTCACGGGCTACGACGACATCGATGGACGGCACGAGGCATCTCCTTGCGGAAGCAGGTCCGGCTGACGCTGGTGCTGTCGGCGGGACGATTGCGGAGTCGTTACGGACCAGAGCCTAGCCGCCCGGGCTCCCGGGGCCACGTCGGCCTCGGTCCCGTCTCAGCGTGTGGCCCCACTACCCACCGGTAGTTCACCTGCTTGTCCCAGCTTGTCCTACTGGAGCGGACGAACGCGGACGAAGGGGACCGGTCGTACCGGCCCCCTCCGCGCGTCGCGCCGGGAACGGCCCGGGGCGGGCCGGGCGAGCGGGCTCAGCCGAGGTGCAGCACCTGGCCGGGCAGGATCAGGTCCGGGTCGCCGCCGACGGTGGCGTGGTTCTGCTCGTACAGCGCGTGCCAGCCGCCGGACACGCCCTGGGCGGCGGCGATGGTCGACAGCGTGTCGCCGGAGCGGACGGTGTAGTCGTGGCCGGACGCCGGGGCGGCCTGCGGGGCCTGCTGCGGCGCGGCGTGCTTCGGGGCGTACTGCTGCACCGACTGCTCGACGGGCTTCTCGGCCTGCTTGGGAGCGGCGTGCTTCGGGGCGTACTGCTGCACCGGCTGCTGGGCGGCCGGCTTCTCGGCCGGCTTGGCGGCGGGCTTCTGGGCCTGCTGCTTGGGCGTCTGCTGCTTGGGGGCGGACTGCGGCGTGGCGTCCGAGAAGGTGTCGACGGCGGCCGGGGCACCGCCCTTGCTCAGACCGGCCTTCTGCGAGCAGACCGGCCAGGCGCCCGGGCCCTGCGAGGCGAGGACCTTCTCGGCGACCGCGATCTGCTGCCCCTTGCTGGCCTGGTTGGCCTGCGGCGCGTACGCGGTGCCGCCGTACGCCTTCCAGGTGCTGGAGGTGAACTGCAGACCGCCGTAGAAGCCGTTGCCGGTGTTGATGCTCCAGTTGCCGCCGCTCTCGCACTGGGCGACGGAGTCCCAGCTGGAGGCCGGGGCCGCGGAGGCGCCGGTGGCGGTGAGGAGCGGCAGCGCGAGTCCGACGCCGGCCACACCGGCGACGGCGATGGCCTTCTCGGCCTGGGTGCGACGACGGTGGCGGCCAGTTCCAACGAACAGCATGAAGAGGTCCCTCTCCGCACGCCTGCGAGGTGAGCTGTCGGGTTCGGACCGGGAGGTGGCCCGGCCGCCGTATGCGGAAACGATTCCGCTCGGGCGGCTTCACCCCAAGCCGTGGGAGGACGGCAACAAACCTGGTTCCCCCGCCCCTGCCCAGGGTTCTGGTCGGTTTCCCGTGATGCGGCGGGCAGGATTCGGCGTTCCGCGCACGAGGTCCGCAGCTGCGAACTCCAGGGAGAGTAGACAGATCCTCAGACCGATCACAAGCTCATATCACCGATATCACACAGAAATTACGGCGCGTGTCCGATCGCCTACCAACGGCGTCACTATGTCCGGTTTGATGGGTGTTCATACCGCCGTAAAGAGCCCGTGAGCGACACCCCGTCAGCGCGTCGAAGCCTCCGCAGGCGCGTGCGGGGACCGGCTCTCCGGACTGAATTCGACCGGAAGTTCCCGCAGTCCACGCATGATCAGGCCACCCCGCCAGCGCAGATTCTCCGGGCTTTCCGCGAGCCGCAGATCGGGCAGTCGGGAAAGCAGCGTGGCCAGCGCGGCACGCCCCTCCAGGCGGGCCAGCGGGGCGCCGATGCAGTAGTGGATGCCGTGCCCGAACCCCAGATGGGGATTGTCCGTTCGGGCCAGGTCAAGGGTGTTCTCGTCCGCGAACCGGGCCGGATCGCGGTCCGCCGCCGCCAACACCACCAGCACCGGATCGCCCACCGGGATGTCCACCCCGCCGATGGTCAACGGCCGGGTCGCGAACCGCCAGGTCGCCAGCTCCACCGGCCCGTCGTAGCGCAGGAGTTCCTCGATCCCCGTCTCCAGCAGCGCGGTCTCGCCGCGCGCCACCGACTCCTGCAGCAGCCGGCGCTGCTCCGGATTGCGCAGCAACGCGTACGTCCCGTTGCCGATCAGGTTCACCGTCGTCTCGAAGCCCGCGAACAGGAGGATGAAGGCCATCGCCGCGGCCTCGTTCTCCGTCAGGTGCTCGCCGTGGTCACTCGCCCGGATCAGGCCCGAGATCAGATCGTCCCCGAGGTCCGCGCGCTTGCGGTGGATCAGCTCCAGCAGGTACGCCCGCATCCGCTTCACCGCCCGCCCCACACCGCCGCGTTGGCTGCCGCCGTGGCCCGGCTTTGTGTGTCGCAGCATCATCCCGGCCCAGTCGCGGAAGTCGTCCTGGTCCTCCGCCGGCACTCCCAGCATGTCGCAGATCGCGTAGATGGGGAGCGGGAACGCGAACTCGTGGATCAGGTCCGCCGAACCGCGCTGCGCGAAGCCGTCGATCAGCCGGTCCGTGAGCTGCTGCACCCGCGGCTCGAACTCGGCCACCCGGCGCGGAGTGAACGCCTTCGACACCAGCCGACGCAGCCGGGTGTGGTCCGGCGGGTCGATGTTCAACAGGTGCGTCATCAGATCCGCCTGCCGCTCCCCCGGGATGCCCACCCGGCCGGTGCGGTGCGCCTGCTCGCTGTGGTGCGCCGGATTCTTCGACAGCCGGCCGTCCGCGAGCGCCTGCCGGGCGTCCGCGTACCTGGTCACCAGCCAGGCCTCGACCCCGCTCGGCAGCGTGGTCCGGTGCACCGGGGCGTGCTCGCGCAGCCAGGCGTAGGCGGGGTACGGATCGGCGGCGAACTCCCAGGTGAACAGCTGCGGGGCGGAGGCGTCGAGCGGAGCGGCGGCGGGCCGGGCGGAGTCGGGCTGAGCTGGCATGGGTCGACCGTATCCGGTGCGTTCCCGGCCGGCCGGGCGCGCCCTTGCGACGGCGGCGCGCGACCGGCGCGCCAACGCTCCGTGGACGACCCGTGGCCGGTTTACGAACGGTCCGTGGACAGCTCTTGGACAGCTCTTGGCCGGGTGCCGGGCGTGAGCCTGGTCACCTGAGGGGTAATCCCTGTTGCGGAGGATCAGGACCTGCCTACGATCCTCCGCAGTATTCGTGGGCGCCGGTGCGGTGTCGCCCACAGGGAGGAGCAGACCATGCGGGTCAGCGGGTCAGTCGTCGTCATCGCGGTACTCGACGGCGGGTCGGGCGCCGACCTCGCCCGCCGGTTCTCCGCGGCCGACCCCGCCGGAATGCTGATCGCCGACCAGCACGTCGGCATCGCCGAGGACCTCGCCGCCGAACTCGACCGGCCGGGCTGCCCCGTCGTGGGCGTCTCCGGCGACATCCGCCGCCCCAGCGACGTCGCCGCCCTCGTCGACACCGCGGAGAAGCACCTCGGACCGATCGACCTGTTCGCCGTCGCCGGCCCGGACGGCGAACGCATCATCTCCCTCGCCGACCTGCCCGCCCACCTCGACCTGGAGCGCCTCGCCGAACTCGTCGTCCTCGTCGGCGAGGCCATCGGGGAACTCGTCCCGCCACAGCGTCGCCCGGCCGAGAACACCGCCACGGCGGCGTGAACCGGCCCGCTCCGGAGTACGGCCCTCGGCCGGCCCGAGGGCCTGTTCCGGCTTGAGCGCCTACTCCGGCTTGAAGGCCTACTCCGGCTCGATGCCCTCGGCCGGCTTGAGGCCCTCGGCCGCGCGCACCGCGTCCCGGTAGCCGCGCGCGGCCGACCGCAGCGCGGCGTCCACGTCCACCCCGGCGTCGTGCGCCCGCTGCGCCACCGCCAGCAGCAGCCGGCCCGCCGACGCCGCGGTCAGCTCCGCCGGCAGCGCGTACGGCTCGTCCGGCACCTGCGTGAAGCCCGCCCGACGCACCCTCGACACCAGCTTCGCCGCGTACGCCAGCGAGGGCAGCCCGGCCGGCACGCCGTCCAGCACCGACTCCCGGTCCGCCTTCTCCGCGGCCTTGAGCTGCTCCCAGTTCGCCTCCACCTCGGCGGCGCCCTCGGCCTCGACGTCCCCGAACACGTGCGGGTGCCGGTACATCAGCTTCTCGACGATGTCACCGGCCACGTCGTCCACCGTGAACGGCTCCGTCGGGTGCTCCTCGGCGATCCGGGAGTGGAAGAACACCTGGAGCAGCACGTCGCCCAACTCCTCGCGCAGCGTCCCCCGGTCACCCTCCTCGATCGCCTCGACCAGCTCGTACGCCTCCTCGACCAGGTACTTCACCAGGCTCTCGTGCGTCTGCTCGGCGTCCCAGGGGCAACCGCCCGGCGAGCGGAGCCGGTCCATCACCGTCACCAGGTCCAGCAGCCGCGCCCCCGGCAGGTCGTACGAGCCCGGCAGCACCTCGATCTCCGGCACCTCACCGGCCCGCTCCACCGCCAGCCGCGCCAACGCGTCCGTCAGCCCCGGATCCCCGTCCGGGCTGCCCAGCCACACCGTCGGCCCGGCCCCGGCCGGCTGCTCGGTCAGCAGCCGCGCCAACGCGGGCGCCGACCCGGCCGCCACCACCTCCACCGCCACCCCGGCCTGCCGCACCGCCGGCACCTGCGGATGCCCCTCGTCCCCCACCAACACCCGCCCGGCCGACCGCAACGCCTCCCACGCCGGCCACGCGAGCAGCCCGGGAGCCACCCGGTGGGTGGTGGTCAGCAGGATCAACTTGGCACCCGGCACATTCGTCATCACACCCCGAACCTACTCTCCCGCCCCACCCCCTGTCTCTTATACACATCTCCGAGCCCACGAGACAGGCAGAAATCTCGTATGCCGTCTTCTG
>NZ_JNWQ01000131.1 GCF_000716875.1 Streptomyces novaecaesareae
GGGCCGGGAGGGGCGGCGTCGGGAGGGGTCGGGGGCGGGGGGCATGCGGGGGCGGATCCCTTCGTGGTCGGCGGCGTTTTCGTGCCGCGTTCCTTATCGCTGATAAATTCCAGCTCGGGAACTTATCGGCGATAAGGTGGGTCCGGCAAGTGCATTACCCGGGAGGCTGATCGAATGGCGCTGCAACGCGACGAGGTGGTGCGCACCGCGCTGCGCGTGCTCAACGAGGAGGGCATCGACGGGCTGACCACCCGCCGGCTCGCCCGCGAACTCGGCGTCCAGTCACCGGCGTTGTACTGGCACTTCAAGAACAAGCGGGAACTGCTCGACCTGATGGCCGAGGCGATGCTCGCCGAGGCCCTCCCGCCCGACCGCCAACCGGACCCGGAGCACTGGCCCGAGTGGATCGCCGCCGACGCCCGCGCCAAGCGCCACGCCCTGCTCGCCTACCGCGACGGCGCCCGGGTGCACGCCGGAACCCTGCCCACCGAGGACGAACTCCCGGCCGTCGAAGCCCAGTTGAGTGCGCTCTGCGGGGCCGGGCTACGCCCGCGCACGGCGCTGCGGCTGCTGTTGACCGTCGACCGGTACATCATGGGCTGGGTCACCGAGGAACAGGCCTGGCGGCAGGGCGCCGCCGACCGTGACCGGCCGCCGTTCCCGGACGAGTCGCTGCGCGACCTCCCGCTGCTGCGCGAGGCGGCCGACGTGCTGCGGATGACCGACCACGACGCCGACTTCGAAGGCGGGCTGCGCGTGTTGATCGAGGGGTTCCGGGCGGAGATCGCCCGGGAGGCGGGGGGTTCGCTGGGGGACTCGGTGGGGGCAGAGCCTTCGGCGGCGGGAGGCGGGGGTGGGCTAGCGTGAGGCCCATGACCACCGTTGATCGCCGCAGTGCGGCCCTGGTCCTGATCGACCTGATGGACCGGATCGTCGCCAACCCGCTTGCGCCACGCGCCGGTTCGGAGGTGGTGGCGACCTCGCTGGAGCTCGCCCGGGCCTTCCGTGCCGCCGGTGCCCCCGTCGTCGCCGTACGGGTCGAGCGGCCGAACGTCGCCGAGCAACCGCCCGGGAGCGAACTGCTCGCGGAGGTCGAGGCGGTGGCCGACGAGGTCGTGGTCAAGCGCACCATCGGCGCCTTCCAGGGCACCGGTCTGCACGAACTGCTGCAGGCACGGGGCGTGCAGACCCTGGTGTTCACCGGGATCGCGACCAACCTCGGGGTGGAGTCGAGCGCCCGCGCGGCCTCCGACCACGGCTATGAGGTGGTGTTCGTCGAGGACGCGATGACGGCGCTCACCGCGGAGGAGCACCGGGCCTCGGTGGAGCTGGACTTCCCGCGCCTCGGCGAGGTCGTGGCGGCGGCGGAGCTGCGGCTGGGTCGGGGCTGATCCACGGGGGCCGGGCGCGGTCTCGGCCCGGCTCAGCCGCCGTCGGCCGTGCGCGGCGTCGCGCGTAGGGCCTCACGCAGGTGGCCGTTCGCGGCGGTGAGGAGGCGGGTGGCGGTGGGTGCGTCCACGTCGGCGAGCAGGACGAGGATCGCGTCCTTCGCCCGGCCGTCGGTCGAGGCCAGGGCGTGGCGGACGGCGTCCTCGTCGGCGCCGGTGGCCTCGGCGACGATCCGGCGGGCGCGCTCGCGCAGCTTGGCGTTGGTGGCCCGGACATCGACCATCAGATTTCCGTACGTCCGGCCGAGGCGGACCATCACAGCCGTCGACAGCATGTTGAGCACCAGCTTCTGCGCGGTGCCCGCCTTCAGCCGGGTCGACCCGGCCAGTACCTCCGGGCCCACCTCCACCTCGATGCCCAGCTCGGCGGCGGCCGCCAGCGCCGAACCGCGGTTGCACGCCAGGCCGACCGTCAGCGCGCCGGCGGCCCGCGCGGCCCGGACGGCCGCCACCGCGTACGGCGTCCGGCCGGACGCGGAGACACCGACCAGGGTGTCGGTGGCGGTGAGGCCGAGCGCGGCCACGTCGGCCTCGGCGAGGTCGGGGCGGTCCTCGGCGCCCTCGACGGCCTCCGTGACGGCCGCCCGGCCGCCCGCGATCAGGCCCACGACCAGCGCCGGATCGGTGCCGAAGGTCGGCGGGCACTCCGCGGCGTCCAGCACACCGAGCCGCCCGGCCGATCCCGCGCCGGCGTAGACCAGCCGTCCGCCGCGCGCCATCCGGGCGGCCACCGCGTCCACCACCGCGGCGATCCGCTCCAGCTCCCCGGCGACGGCGGCGGGCACGGCGCGGTCCTCGGCGTTCATCAGGCCGAGCAACTCGGGGGTGGGCAGCTCGTCGATCGCGGCCCAGTCGGGGCGGATCTTCTCCGTGGGTGGCACGGGGGTGTGGTCGTGGTCGGTGCGGTCGGTGCGGTCGGTGCAGTCGGTGCAGTCGGTGTGGTCGGGGAGGTCGGTGCGGCTCTTGTGCATGGGGCGAGCGTCCCCGGGCGGGGGAGGTGTGAATCCCCATGGCGCGTTTCTGCGGGGGTCAGGCCATCCAGAAGAACACGGCCGTCATCCGGCGCTGCGCCAGCTCGTCGCCGTAGTAGGTGGTGGCGCTGTGGATCAGGTTGGCGTGGTAGAGCAGCAGTTGGTTGTAGCGGTTGGGGACGCGGACGTCCTCGACGAAGTGGTCGGCGGGCACGCGGCGGGTGCCGAGTGCCTCGACCAGGTTATTGTGCGGGGCGTTGACCAGGTTGCCGCCGAGGCGGCCGCCGGGGAACTGCTGGCGGTAGAAGCTGGTGCCGGCGTCCTTGGGCGCGCCCGGGCTGAGGTAGAGCACGGCGGCGTAGCGGCAGAGCGCGCGGGAGTCGGTGTGCGGGCGGGACTCCGACTCTCCGTCGCCGACGACCTGGATGCAGTTGTGGTTGAGGGTGCCGCCGTCCGGGGTGCCCTGCACCCAGAGCCGCGGGGCGCCGGTGGCCTTGCGGACCAGGGCCTCGACGCGGGCCAGTTCGTCGGGCTCCAGGCCCGGCATGGTGCGCAGGCCGGGCCAGGCCTCGGGGCGGTACGGGTAGCCCTCGGTCCAGTCGCCGCGGGCCAGGCAGCGCTCGCGGACGGCGTCCGGATCGGGCAGGACGTCGTTGAGCACCCAGTAGTCCCGGCCCCGCGTGGGCTTGCGGTACGGCAGGACCGGCAGGGTGGTGGGCCTGATGGGCTGTGAGGGCATGCGCTGACCATAGGGGCGGTGATCGCCAACGTTCTGCCGTGAGCAGGTCAACCTTTCGTCAAGGCGCCCGGGCCGGACGGACCGTCAGGCCTCCCGTACGGCGAAGCCTCCCAGGGCGCCCTCCAGCCGGTCGTAGGCGCTGATCGCCGAGGGCCGTACCGCGGCGGCGATCGCGGCGTGGTCCTCGTCGGCCAGGGTGCGGCGGAACACCTCGGCGACCAGGGCCCGGTCGACGGCGGCGAGCAGCGCTGCGGCGACCCGGCACTCGAAGCCGACGGGTCTCTCGTGCACGGCCTCGGCCAGGGCCGCGGCGAGGGCCGTCTCGCCCTGCTCGTGCAGCTCGCGCAGCCGGGCCGTCAGCGCGGGGCTGTCGAGGACCGTACGGGCGAAGGCCGGGCCGGAGAAGCCGAGCCTGGGATCGTGCCGGTCGATCCCGGCCAGGCAGTCGCGGCGCAGTGCGGCCAGGGCGGACTCGCCCGGGGCGCGGGCGGCGACGGCCCGGGCGAGCCGGCCGACGATCTCCTCGTGCAGGTCGAAGAAGAGGTCCTCCTTGCGCGGGAAGTGGTTGGTGACGGTCATCTTGGCGACGCCCGCGGCGGCCGCGACCTCGGCGATGGTCGTCCGGTCGAAGCCCTGCTCGATGAAGAGCCTGGTCGCGGCGTGCGAGATCGCCTCGCGGGTGCGGCGCTTGTTGAGCTCGCGCAGGTTCGGTGGTGTCCCGGTCTCGGTCATGGCGGGAGCCTAGCGCAGTTAACTGGGTCGAGTACAGGAATTAGGCTTGACCTAATCACTGGGTCCGTCCTAAGTTCTTCCCAGGCGGCCGGGGAGGCCGTCGGAGGAGCCGCCGGACGGGCGGCTCACGGGACGTCACAGGGGAGGGCGCATGACCACATCCGTCACCGCGAAGAGCCGCCGAGGGGGAGTCCGGGCGGGGAGTCCGGAGCCGATTCCGCCGGGTCTGTGGAAGATGAGCGCGGTGCTCGCGCTGGGCCCGGTGCTCGCGTTGCTCGACACCACGATCGTCAACGTCGGCATCGACTCCGTCACCCGCGATCTGCACAGCTCGATCGCGGCGGTGCAGTGGGTGGCCACGGGATACCTGCTGGCGATCTCGCTGACCATGCCGCTCTCGGGCTGGGCCGCCGGCCGCTTCGGGGCCCGGCGGGCGTGGCTCGCCTCGGTCGTCCTGTTCGTGCTCGGCTCGGCGCTGTGCGGCCTGGCCTGGTCGACGGGCAGTCTGATCGCCTTCCGGGTGCTGCAGGGGATCGGCGGCGGCATGATCC
This sequence comes from Streptomyces novaecaesareae, assembly GCF_000716875.1. GTDB lineage: Bacteria > Actinomycetota > Actinomycetes > Streptomycetales > Streptomycetaceae > Kitasatospora > Kitasatospora novaecaesareae. The sequence goes on from NZ_JNWQ01000131.1 coordinate 4,442, forward strand.
AGCCGCTCGGCCAGGCGATCATCGTACAAGCGGCCGGGCCGTCCAGGATCGGGCGGGTGATGGGCACCCTGATGCTCCCGATCAGCCTGGCCCCCGTCCTGGGGCCGATCCTCGGCGGGCTGGTGCTGGAGCACCTCGACTGGCGCTGGATGTTCCTGTTGAACGTGCCGGTCGGGCTGCTGACCTTGCTGCTGGCGGCCCGCTGGCTGCCGGCCGACGAGGCGTCGGACGCGCCGAGGCCACGGCTGGACGTGATCGGCCTGGCGCTGCTCTCACCCGGTCTGACCGGGCTGGTCTACGGGCTCTCGACGGTCGGTGACGGTGGAACGGTCGGCTGGGTCGCCCTCGTGGCGGGCGCGCTGATGGTGGCGCTCTACGGCGGGTACGCGCTGCGGGTGGGCCGCCGCGGTGTCCGGACGCCGCTGATCGACCTGCGGCTCTTCGCCCGGCGCGGCTTCACCGTGGCGACGGCGAACAGCTTCCTCCAGGGCGCCGCGCTCTACAGCTCGATGTTCCTGGTACCGCTCTACTACCAGCAGGTGAAGCACGCCGGGGCGGTGGAGGCCGGCCTGCTGCTGGCGCCACAGGCCCTCGGCACGGCGGTGACCGCGATGCTGGCCGCGCGAATAACCGACCGCGTCGCGCCGCGGCCGCTGATCATGATAGGCATCGCCTGCTCCCTGGTCGGCACGCTCGCGTTCACCCAGCTGGGCAGCGGCTCCGACCCGGCCGACTGGCTGATCGCCGGCTCGCTGGCACTGCGCGGCGCAGGCATGGGGATCATCGCGATCCCTGGCCTGGCGGCTGTGTACGGGAGCGTCGAGAAGGCCCAGGTGCCGGCGGCGGCCGGTGCGGTGAACGTGCTGAACCGGGTCGGCGGGGCGCTCGGAACGGCGGTGCTGACGCTCGCCCTCCAGCAGGCGCAGCACGGCCGGCCGGACCAGCCGGGCGCGGCCTTCGGCGAGACGTTCTGGTGGGTGCTGGCCCTGTCCGCGCTGGCGATCGCGCCCGCCTGGCTCTACCCGAACACCCGTAGGAACGCTCTCTGACAATCCATCGGTCCGCCGGCAGCCAGCCATCGGACCATCGACCGACCACCACGACCGACGACCACGGAGGTACCCAATGTTCACCAAGCACCCCGGCGGCCTGCGCCTGCTCACCGTGCACGCGCACCCCGACGACGAGTCCAGCAAGGGCGCGGCCACGCTCGCCCGGTACGCCGCCGAGGGCGTGGAGGTCCTGGTCGCCACCTGCACCGGCGGCGAGCGCGGCTCGGTGCTCAACCCGGCGATGGATCGGCCCGAGGTCCGGGCCGACCTCGCCCGGATCCGGCGCGAGGAGATGGCGGCCGCCCGCGAGATCCTCGGAGTGCGCCAGCAGTTCCTCGGCTTCGTCGACTCCGGCATGCCCGGTCCGGACGAACCGCTGCCGGAGGGCTGCTTCGCCGCTCAGCCGGTCGAGGCCGCCGCTGCGCCGCTGGTCGCACTGATCCGGGAGTTCCGCCCGCAGGTGGTGGTCACCTACGACGAGACCGGCGGGTACCCGCACCCTGACCACGTGATGACCCACCGGGTCACCGTCGAGGCCTTCGAGGCCGCCGCCGACCCGGAGCGTTTCCCCGAGGCGGGCGAGCCCTGGCAGGTGTCCAAGCTCTACTACCACCAGGCACTCTCCCGGGCCTGGTTCCAGACCCTCCACGACGCCATGACGGAGCACGGTGTGCCGTCCGACATGGGCGAGCTGCTCGCCGAATGGCCCGACACCCCGCCTGCCCTGGCCACCACCACCCGGATAGCGTGCGCCGAGCACTTCGCCGTACGGGACGCGGCGATGCTGGCGCACGCCACCCAGGTGCAGCCGGGCGTCGCGTTCATGTCCCACCCGCGGGAGATCGAGCGCGAGGTCTGGCCGACCGAGGACTACCACCTGGCCCGGAGCCTGGTGCCCGCGGTCGGCGGGGCGGCCGCGGGGGCGTTCGAGGACGACCTGTTCGTCGGGGTCAGGTCGGGGGAGGGGGTGGGCTGAGCCGTCGGCGGGGTGCCGCTACGTCGGTGGGCCGTTGCCCCGACGGCCGTTGGTCGGTGGGCTGTTGCCCCGACGGCCGTTGGCCCGACAGCCGTTGGCCGGTCGGCCGCTGGTCAGCACTGGCCGTCGGCAAGCACGTAGAAGCCGGGGCCGGTCTGCTGCAGGGTGTGGGTGACGAAGGTGTTCCAGAGCCCCATGTTCTGGCCCGAGCCGAGGGCGTAGGTCAGTCCGCCGCTCTGGGTGGCGCGGCCGGCCAGGACCTGGTCGTAGTTGCTGGCGGTGAAGCACTGGGCAGCGCCGCCCGGGGTGGTCGCCGTGACCGTCGCGGACCGGGCGCCGACCGTGCCGGATGCGTCGACCGCCGCCACGGTGTAGCCGTAGGTCGTGCCGGCGGTGAGCCCGGTGTCGGTGAAGGACACACCGGTGGCACTGCCGACCTGGGTTCCGTCGCGGTAGACCCGGTACGAGGCCGCACCGCTGACGGCCTGCCAGCCGAGCGCGACCGAGGTGGCACCGGCCGGGGTCGCGGTCAGCCCGCTCGGGGCGGGCAGGCCGGGGGAGGTGGGCCCGGTGCCGCCGTCCAGGCCCCAGAACTGTGCGGTGTAGTAGCTGGAGCAGATCGTGTCGAGGAAGTAGGCGCCGGTCGCCCCGCACTGGTCGGCGCCGGGGCCCGGGTGGACAGCCAGTCCGTGGCCCATCCCGCTGACCGTGAACAGCGCCACGGCAGGCCGTCCGGACGCGTCGGCGTATAGCTCCTGGGTGGTGCCGCCCGGGAGGCTCCGGGTGCCGGTCGGCCGGGGGGCGATGCCCTGGACGTTCGTCCACTGGTCGCGCAGCTCGGTCGCGTTCACCGGCCGGACGGTGGTGTCGGCGCTGCCCTGCCAGATCGCCACCCGGGGCCACGGCCCGGTGTAGCCCGGGTACGCGGCTCGGACCTTGTCGCCCCACTGCGCCGGGGTGAGCCCCTGGTCGGTGTTCTGACAGCCGGAGGCGGCACTCTGGGCGGTGGCGCAGTGGGCGGGCAGCCCGGAGTCGATCGCCCCGCCGGCGAACACGTCGGGGTAGTCGGCCAGCAGGTCGGCGGCCATCCCACCGCCGGCCGAGAGCCCGGTGACGAACACCCGTTGGGCGTCCGAACCGTACAGGGCCTTGGCCTTGGCCACCATCTCGGCGACCGACTCCGCCTCCCCGACGCCCCGGGCGTCCTTGCCCGCGTCGAACCAGCTGAAGCAGGACAGGCTGTTGTTGGCGCTGCCGGTCTGGGGGAACACCACCGCGAAGCCGTACTGGTCGGCGAACTTGGTCCAGCCGGAGTTGCGGTAGTAGTCGTTGGCGCTCTGCACGCAGCCGTGCAGAGCGACCACCAGGGGAGCGCCGCCGGGCAGACCAGCGGGGGTGTAGGTGTACATCGCGAGCTTGCCCGGGTTGGCGCCGAAGCCGGTGACCTGCTGGAAGGTCCCGCCCGCGGAGTCGGTGACGGCGGCGGTGCTCACAGCGGAGGTGCCGGGAACGGAGGTTGTGGGGTCCGCGGTGGCCGGGGCCGGTGCGGCGGTGGCGACCGCCAGGGCGACGGCCGTCAGCAGTGCGGCGGCGACGGGGCGCAGAGGCATCGGGGCTCCTGGGTGGGGGAGGAGTGGGGGCGGGATCCCGTGCAGCGTGGCGCGCTGCGCACCCCTGAGCCATGTGGTGGTCACCCGAGGTCCACCGCCCGGGCATGGCGCGGACCGCCATGGGCGTTCCGTCGGGCGGGGGTCGCACCGGCGGGCGTCGTACGGGCGCGGGTCGCACCGGCGGGGCTCGTGCAGCCGTACACCGGAAGGCACTTGAGACGCGGCGTCGAACCGGGCAGGTTGATCCCATGACGACTTCCGAGATCGACTCCGACGAGCAGCAGTCCCCGGCCGGCCTGGAGCGGCGCACCCGGACCCACACCTGGACGGCCGGCCCGCCGATCGCCGAGTACGCCCACTTGACCGGGGAGGAGATCCTGCTGGAGTGGATCGCCGGGCGCATCCCGGAGCCCCCGATCTGCAGCACCATGGGTTTCCACCTCATCGAGGTGAAGCCGGGAACGGCGGTGTTCGAGGGCCACTTCGGCGACCACCTCCACAACCCGATGAACACCGTGCACGGCGGATACCTGGCCACCCTGCTCGACTCGGCGCTCGGCTGTGCCGTGCTGAGCAAGTTGCCGGCCGGATTGGGCTACACGACCACGCAGTTGAACGTCCACATGCTGCGCCCGCTGTTCGCCGACTCGGCGCCGGTGCGCTGCGAGGCCGAGGTGCTGCACCTCGGCCGGACGATGGCGACCGCCGAGGCCCGGGTGGTCGGCACGGAGAACGGCAAGCTCTACGCGCACGCCACCACCACCTGCGCGATCCTGACGCCCCGCCCGGCGGTCTGACGGTCCGACGGCCTGACGGACCGACGGGATCATCCGACGGGGTCGACGGAAACGGCCGGTGGAACGGCCGGTCGAACGGCTGGGCCCCGGCCGCCACGGCGACCGGGGCCCGAATCCCGTTGAACGCGGTGAACCCGAAGGCACAGGGGAGTTCAGAGGGCCGCGAGCACTCCGCAGAGCGCGAGGAGGCCACAGATCCCGAAGTTGACGAGCTTGTGGGAGAGGAACACCGCCGCGAACTCGCGGATGGTCGCGCTCGGCCAGTAGTACCTGGCTGTCGGCGAGCCGAAGACGTGCCCGTCGACGCCGGTCTTGCGGGCCATCAGCGCGGCCCGGAAGGCGTGGAAGTTGTTGGTGACCACGACGCAGCGGTAGCCGGGCTTGGCCTGCTCCATGATCGCCTTGCTGAAGAGCAGGTTCTCCTCGGTGGTGCGCGAGCGGTCCTCCCGCTCGATGTGCTCGGCCGGGAAGCCGCGTTCGACCAGGTAGTCGGCCATCGCGTGGGACTCCGGCAGCTTCTCGTCCGGGCCCTGGCCGCCCGAGGTGATCAGCACCGGCGGGTTGCCGCGCGCGGCCTGCTTCTCGTACACCTCGCGGCCCCGGTTGAGCCGACTGGCCAGCAGCGGCGGGACGCGCTCGCCGCCGATCAGCCCGGAGCCGAGCACGACCACGAAGTCCACGTCCCGGCGCGGCCGGTGGCGGCCGTAGAGGAAGGCGTAGCCGACGAAGCAGACGAACAGGAAGGAGACGTAGAGGACCACCAGGACGGCGGTGCCCGCCAGGATGGCCAGCCGCCGGGAGCCGGTGACGAGGGCGGCGAGCAGCAGCACGTTGACGGCGATGATGCCCAGCCCGGCGAGCAGCGACAGCAGGTTGGCCGGGCGCCTGCCCTCCTTGCGGATCATGGTCATGCCGTTGGAGAGCAGGAACCAGATCAGGGCCAGCGTGCCGACGGCCGGCACCAGGATGATGGCCGCTGCCACGATCTCCACCACCAGGGTGGGCGCCTTGCGGAGTTCGGCGAGCAGGGCGAGAGAGAGGAACGAGACGGCGATGCCGAGGAGGACGGCGTTGCTGAACTGGCGACGGTCGCGTAGTACCCCGACTCCGAACAACAGGAAGAACAGGGCTGCTGGGGCATAGGCGATCACGCCTCGTATCGTAGGGGGTTCGTAGGAAGGGCCCACTTGTACGAACGGTCCAGCCGCGGTTGCCGGTCCGGGGCAGTCAGGCAGTCAGGCAGTCGGGTCGTCGGGTCGTCGGGTCGTCAGAGGCCGAGGCCCAGCAGGCCCGGCCGGCCGCCGTCGTGGCGGCCGGTCAGTGGATCCCTTCGACCGCCGCCTGCGCCCTGCGGGCCAGGTCGCGCCGGGCGCCGGCCCGGGTGGGCTGCGGTCCGGGCGGCGGGATCGGCGGCAGGAACGTCACCTCGGCGACCAGCCCGCGCGCCGCCACCACCCGGGCGAGGGAGGTGAGCAGTCCGTCGTCCCCGACGAAGGCGGGGACGCTGGTGGGGCGCCCGTCCGCCAGCCGGTAGCGGATCGTCACCGGCTGGACGAAGGCGCCCGCCTCCACCGCCGCCTGGAACAGCGCGGGCCGGAACCGGCCGCTCTCCCGCCCGCACCAGGTCGAGCCCTCCGGGAAGACGATCACCGGTTGCCCGGAGCGCAGCATCTCGGCCACCGCCGTCACCGTGTCCGGCAAGGTCCGCAGCCGGTCGCGGTCCAGGAAGACGGTGCCGCCCCCGGCGATCAGCCGCCCGAGCACCGGCCACTGCCGGACCTCGGTCTTGGCCAGCGACCGGCCTGGCCGGCCGACCGCGAGCAGCGGGATGTCCAGCCAGGACACGTGGTTGGCCACCACGAGTACCCCGCCGCCACCCGGGCCGCCGCCGGCCCCGGTCAGGTGGACGGCCACCCCGAGAGTGCGGAGCAGGACGCGCGCCCAGAGCCGGATCAGCCGGTCCCGGGTGTCGTATGGGAGCAGGCGGACCGGCGGAGTGAGCACGACGCCGGCCACGACGGCCGCCAGACAGGCCGTCAGCCGCAGTACCCGTCGCGGGTGGGAGACCTCGGGTGACGGTTCGGCCAGGCAGGTCTCGGGCCGGCAGGTCGCCGTGGGCAGCCAGACGCTCACGACGCGGTGCCCAGTCCGGGCAGCCCGGAGAGGAAGTGCCGCAGGTAGCGCGGGTCGGTGCGCTCCAGCGACAGCAGCACGTACAGGTCGGCGCAGTCGAAGTCCGGGTCGTACGCGGGCTCGCCGCAGACCCAGGCGCCGAGCCGCAGGTAGCCGCGGAGCAGGGCGGGCAGGGCGCCGCGCTCGGCGCGTGCCACGCCGGTGGCGTCCCAGCGGCGGTGCGGGGTGACCCCGTACTCCGCGGGGGCGAGGTGTTTGGCGCTGACGGTGTCCCAGACGCGGGCGGCGGTGGCGCCGCCGTCCTCCAGGCCGATCGAGCAGCAGCCGCCGACCCAGGTGTTGCCGGTGTCGGCCAGGTAGCGGGCGATGCCGCCCCACATCAGGTTGATGACGGCGCCGTTGCCCCGGTGGTCCGGGTGGATGCAGGAGCGGCCGAGCTCGACCAGGCCGGGGCGGAGGGGCGCCAGGGCGGAGAGGTCGAACTCGCCCTCGGAGTACAGCCGTCCGGCCCGCCGGGCGGCTTCGGGGCGCAGGAGTCGGTAGGTGCCGACGACGGTGCCGTGCTCGCCCTCGCGGACCAGGAGGTGGTCGCAGTACTCGTCGAGGGCGTCGATGTCCAGGCCGGCGACCGGGCTGTGCAGGACGGCGCCCAGTTCGGCGGCGAACACCTGGTGGCGCAGCCGCTGGGCGGCCCGGACGTCGTCCTCGTCCCGGGCGAGGGAGACGGTGTAGGCGCTGTCTCTTATACACATCTCCGAGCCCACGAGACAGGCAGAAATCTCGTATGCCGTCTTCTGCTTG
>NZ_JNWQ01000132.1 GCF_000716875.1 Streptomyces novaecaesareae
CTGCCTGTCTCGTGGGCTCGGAGATGTGTATAAGAGACAGCCCCGGTGTGCGGCACCACCACCTCGACGCCGACGGCGTCCGACTGCACCTCGCCGAGGCCGGCCGGCGCACCGGAACCCCGCTGCTGCTGCTCCACGGCTTCCCGCAGCACTGGTACGCCTGGCGGCACCGCCCCCGGGTCGGCCCGTGAGCCGGGCCCCGAGCCGGGCCCTGACCCGATCCGCCGCTCCAGCCGGTCCAGCAGCACCTCGCCCCGCCGGTCGGCGAGCCCGCCGAGGAAGCGCTGCACCGGCCCCGCGCCGGGTACGCGCAGGCTCGCGAGCAGGGCGAAGCGCGTCCCGTCGCCCTCCGGCACGGCGGCCATCCCGCCGAGCAGCACCCGGCTCTGCATCAGGCACCACCCGCTGCGCAGCACGATCTCGAACCGCTCCCGGTGCCCGATCGCACTCACCGCGGTCCCCTCCAGCCGGTCCCCGCCCGCGCCGCCGCTCCCGGCGGGCCTGACCTCGAAGGAGCGCAACCCGCCGATCAGCCCGGGCAGTTCACCGGACAGGTCACTCGCGACCGACCACACGTCGTCGAACCCGGCCGCGAGCCACCGCTCGGCGAACAGCGGCCGCCCCGCCCCGGCCGCCGCCAGCACCCGCAGCCGCCGCACCGGGTCCAGCTCGACCGTCGGCCACCCGTCCGCCATCCCCACCCCTCCCAACCACCGGAGCCCACCGCCCGAGGTCACCGCCCGAACCCCACCGCCCGAACGACACCCGGGCACGGTATCGCCCCGAAACGCCGGCGGGGCGGTGACCGATCGGTCACCGCCCCGCCGCACGATCCGAACCGGTGGATCAGACCGCCGGAACCGGGTACGTCGGGTACTCGACGCCCGAGATGTACTGCACGACCCGGACGACCTGGCACGAGTAGCCGAACTCGTTGTCGTACCACAGGTAGAGGATCGCGTTGTCGCCCTCGACCTTGGTCGCGCCGGCGTCCACGATCGAGGCGTGGCGCGAGCCGATGAAGTCGCTGGAGACGGCGTCGGGCGAGTCGATGAAGTCGATCTGACGCTTCAGCGGCGAGGTCAGCGAGACGTTGCGCAGGTACTCCAGGACGTCCTCGCGGTTGGTCTCCCGCTTCAGCTGGAGGTTGAGGATCGCGATGGAGACGTCCGGCACCGGCACGCGGATCGAGCTGCCGGTGATCTTCGCGTCGAGGTCCGGCAGGGCCTTGGCGACGGCCGAGGCGGCACCGGTCTCGGTGATCACCATGTTCAGCGGTGCCGAGCGGCCGCGGCGGTCGGCCTTGTGGTAGTTGTCCAGCAGGTTCTGGTCGTTGGTGAACGAGTGGACGGTCTCCACGTGCCCGCGGAGCACGCCGTACTCGTCCTCCATCGCCTTCAGCGGCGGGACGATGGCGTTGGTGGTGCAGGAGGCGCAGGACAGGATCTGCTCGTCCGGCTTGATCGTGTCGTGGTTGACGCCGTGCACGATGTTCGGGACGTCGCCCTTGCCCGGCGCGGTCAGCACGACCTTGGCGATGCCGGGGCGCAGGTGCTTCGACAGGCCCTCGCGGTCACGCCACCGGCCGGTGTTGTCGATCAGGATCGCGTCGTTGATCCCGTACTCCGTGTAGTCGACCTTGGCCGGGTCGTCGGAGTAGATCACGGCGATCTCGTTGCCGTTGGCGATGATCTTGCTGTTCGCCTCGTCGACGGTGATCGTGCCCTGGAACTGGCCGTGGATGGAGTCACGGCGCAGCAGCGAGGCCCGCTTGACCAGGTCGTCGCCGCCGCTGTTGCGCACGACGATGGCCTTCAGCCGCAGACCGTTGCCCGAGGCCTTCTCGATCAGCAGCCGCGCGACCAGCCGGCCGATGCGGCCGAACCCGTACAGCACGACGTCCTGGGCGGACCGGCGCTCCAGCTTGTTCTCACCGGTGGCGCCCGCGACGGCCCGGGCGGTGAACTCCTCCACCGACAGGCCCCGGTCGTCCGCCTTGTAGGTCGCGGCGAGCATCCCGAGGTCGATCTGCGAGGGGCCGAGGTCCAGGGCGGTCAGCGCGCTCAGGAACGGCATCGTCTCGGTGACCGAGAGCTCCTCGCCCGCTATCTGCCGGGCGAAGCGGTGCGTCTTGAGGATGCTGACCACCGACTTGTTCACCAGGGAACGGCTGTGGCACAGAACGGTGACGTCCCGCTCCCGGTGCAGCCGCCCGATGATCGGGATCATCGACTCCGCGATCTCCTCGCGGTTCTTCCAGTCCGTGAACACGTCGTCGTTGACAGTCACAAGTCCATCTTTCGAGCTGAGGGTGTTGCCCACATGGTAGCTTCGCCCACCCGCGGCCCAACGGCCGGTCCCACCTCACAGCCCCGCACCCCGCACCACCCCCACCCCCCGGACCTGCACGTTCCCGCCCACACCCGCCCCTCACCACCCTCCCGAGCGTGATCACCGCCACCCTCAGGAGCGGCCCCGGAACCCTCGATGGGATCGAACTGGCGGCGGCCGGACCGGTGTTCCGCCCGGGAGGAGTTGCCCGGGGCCGGGTGGGGTGGGGTAATGGGAGGCGGCCGGTGTTTGAGCGTTCCGCGAGAGACCCGGGAGCAGCAATGACCGGTGGTCCCGAACCCATCAGTGTTGAGGGCCTGCACGCGGTGCAGGAGGAGTTGGCGCAGCTGCGGGCCGAGCGGGAGCAGGTGGCCGCGACGCTGCGGGAGGTGGAGCCCGGCGACCGGGCGGATGCGGCGGACGAGTTGCAGCGGGCGTCGGAGGTGACGCGGCTGGACCGGCGGATCGCCGAGTTGGAGGAGCGACTGCGGGAGGCGTCGGTCGCCGGGGAGCCGTCCACGGAGGTGGTGGGCGTGGGGTCCACCGTGACCGTGCGGTTCGCGGACGGCGAGGAGGAGACCGTCGAGGTCTCCGAGCTCGCCGAGGAGCGGGAGCTGACCCTGGTGACGGCCGACAGCCCGCTCGGGAAGGCGCTGCTGGGCCGCCACGCCGGGGAGACGGTGAACTACGAGACGCCGGGCGGCGCGGCCAGCGCGGTCGTGCTGTCGGTGGGCCGCGGCGGCGGGGAATAGCGGCCTCGGGCGGGGAATAGCGCGCTCGGGCGGGGGTGGCCGGCACTTCGCGGAATTCCCGATCGCCCGGTCGGCGATATCCGTCACGCCTTTGACGCGCACGACGCAAATTCCCTTGATAATCGCTGCCTATCATCTCAGAGGAATGTCCTCTTTGACGGGTCTCGACCACGGACAACACACTGGACAAAAGGAATCCAGGAAATCCGAGACCCGGAAATGGGGCAGCGCAGAGCATGAGTACTCCCATGCCCACGCCGATGCCCACGTCCACGTCCACGCCCCGCACTGCCTGGCGCTGGCTCCCGGCGGCCGCCGCCGTGGCCGTCGCCGCCTGGGGCGCGAACCAGTTCACCGCCCTGGCCACCGTCTACCGGGCGCGCACCGACTGGACGGCGCTGTCGCTGGCCGCCATGTTCTCGGTCTACCTGGTCGGGCTGGTCCCCGGCCTGCTGCTGGGCCACGCCGCCGCCGACCGGTACGGCCGCCGCCGGGTGGTCCGCGGCGCGCTGGCGCTGTCGGCCGCCGCCAGCGCCGTCCTGGCCGTCGCGGACGAGCCCGCCGTGTACGCCGCCCGGTCGGCCACCGGCTTCGCGGCCGGGTTGGTCTTCGCGGCCGGGGCGGCCTGGCTCCGGGAGCTGTCCGGGCCGTCCGTCCCGCCCGAGACCGCGGCCCGCCGCGCGATGTACGCCACCGGAGCCGGTTTCGCGGCGGGCGCGCTGGCAACCGGGGTGCTCGCCGAGTGGCTGCCCGGCCCGACGGTGCTGCCCGCGCTCGCCCACACCGTGGGGTGCCTGCTGGTGCTGCGCGCCACCCGCCGCCTCCCCGAGACGGCCGAACCGCCTACTCCAGCCCGGGCCGGTGCCCGTGCCGACGTCGGCGCCGCGGAGGAGCAGCGTACGGCCGTCCACCACCCCCGGTTCCGCTATGTCGTGCTCCCCGCCAGCCCCGCCGTCCTCGGCGCGGCCACCGTGGCGTACGTCGTGCTGCCCCCGCTCGTCGCCGACCGCGTCCCCGGCTATGCGCCGCTGTTCGGCGGCCTGGTGGCGGCGCTGACGCTCACCATGGGCGTGGTCGCCCAGCCCTTCGCGGCCCGTCTGGACGACCGCGGCAGCGCCCGGGCCACCCTCACCGCGGTGGCCACCGTGATCGCCGGGCTGCTGATCGGCGCCCTCGCCGCCGAGCGCGACTCGGTGGGACTGGTGGTCACGGCCGCCGTCGTCCTCGGCACCGGGTACGGGCTGACGCTCGGCGCGGGGCTGCACGAGGTGGAACGGCTGGCCCCGCGGGGGACCGGCCCGACCTCCGCCTCCCTCTACCAGAGCACCACGTCCAGTGGCTTCCTCACGCCGCTGCTGCTCGCCGGGACGGCCGGCCACGCCTCCTACCCGGCCCTGCTGGTGGGCATGGCCGTCGTGGGCGTGCTCTGTCTGGCCGTCACCGGCGTGCACAGCCGCCGCCACCTGCCCGCGCCGGCACCGGCGCCGGGGGAGCCGCCGCACTCGGAACCGGAAAGGAGCGAGGATTCATCCGTACCGTCCGGACCGACACCACCACCGAGGAGCCGCCGACCATGGGCCGAGTGACCGTACCGCGCAGGGTGCTGCGCCTGCGCCAGGGCACGCCCTCGCACCGCCCCGACACCCTGGCCGCCGAGGAGCCGATGGAGATCAGGGTCGGCGGCCGCCCGCTGACGGTGACCATGCGCACCCCGGGCAACGACTTCGACCTGGCGGCCGGCTTCCTGGTCAGCGAGGGCGCGCTGCACGCCGCCGACCAGGTGGCCGGGATCCGCTACTGCGCGGGCGCCACCGCCGACGGCGCCAACACCTACAACATCGTCGACGTCGTGCTCGCCCCGGGCGTGCCCGCCCCCGACGCCTCGCTGGAGCGCAACTTCTACACCACCTCCTCCTGCGGCCTGTGCGGCAAGGCCAGCCTGGACGCGGTGCGGACCACCGCGCCCTGGAGCGTCGCCGGGGACGGGCTGCGCGTCACCCCCGGTCTGCTGTCCGCCCTGCCCGACCGGCTGCGCGCCGCCCAGAAGGTCTTCGACAGCACCGGCGGCCTGCACGCGGCCGGCCTGTTCGACGCGGACGGGCGGCTGCTCTGCCTGCGCGAGGACGTCGGCCGGCACAACGCCGTGGACAAGGTGGTCGGCCACGCCCTGCGGGAGGGCCTGCTGCCGGCCCGCGGCACGGTGCTGATGGTCAGCGGCCGGGCCTCCTTCGAGCTGGTGCAGAAGGCCGTGATGGCGGGCATCCCGATGCTCGCCGCGGTCTCCGCCCCCTCCTCGCTGGCCGTGGACCTCGCCGAGGAGAGCGGACTGACCCTGGTCGGCTTCCTGCGCGGCGAGTCGATGAACGTCTACACCCGCACGGACCGGATCGACACGGAGCCGGCCGACGCCGCCGCCCGGGAGGCCGAACGGCGGGAGACCGGACAGCGGGAGACCGGACAGCAGGGGGCCGGACAATGGGAGACTGAGCACCAGGAAGCCGAGTAGATGCTCTTCCGCCAGCTCGAATACCTCGTCGCCCTCGCCCGGGAGCGCCACTTCGCCCGCGCCGCCCAGGCCTGCCACGTCTCCCAGCCCGCCCTCTCCGAGGCCGTCCGCAAGCTGGAGGACGAGCTGAAGGTGCTGCTGGTCCGTCGCGGCCGCGCCTTCGAGGGCCTGACCCCGGAGGGCGAGCGGATCGTGCTGTGGGCGCAGCGGATCCTGGCGGACCGGGACGCCCTGCGGGACGAGGTGGACGCGCTGCGCACCGGTCTGAGCGGACGGCTGCGGATCGGCTCGGTGCCGACCGCCTCCGGCGCCGTCTCGCTGCTCACCGGACCGCTCTGCGCCGCCCACCCGCTGGTCACCGTGGAGCTGTCCACCGATCTGCGCTCCGAGGAACTGTTGCGCCAGGTACGGAACTTCGAGATCGACGCGGGCATCACCTACCTGCCCGAGCCCGGCGCCGACGGCCTGCGCACGCTCCCCCTCTACGAGGAGCGGTACGTCCTGCTGACCAGCCTCGCCGACGGGCCGGCCCGCCACCCCCGGGCGACCTGGGAGGAGGCGTCCCGGCTGCCGCTGTGCCTGCTGCACCCGGGCATGCAGGGCCGACGGGTCCTGGACGAGGTGTTCGCGGGCCTCGGGCTGGCGCCGACGCCCCGGGTCGAGACGGACTCGGTGGCCTCGCTCTTCGCCCACGTGCGCACCGGGCACTGGGCGAGCGTCGTGCCGTACGCCTGGCTGCACGTGTTCGGCGTGCCGCACGGGATGCAGGCCGTCCCGCTGGTGGAGCCGGTGCACAGCGCGCCGATCGGGCTGGTGATCGCCGCGCGGGAGCCGGGCTCGGTGATGGCCCGCGCGCTGCTGGAGGTCGCCCGGCGCACCGGGATCGCGGGCGTCCTGGGCAGCCTGCCCTGATCTCGACGGCCCGGGTCGCGGGCGGTGACCGCCCGGCATAGCCTCGACCCGAGCGCCGGGTGTCCGCCGGATCCCGACCCCTGCGACGGAAGGCGATGTGCCGTGACCACCTCCGATGACGCCGCGACCGGCGCCGAGACCACGCCCGCGCAGGAGCGGCCCGAGCCCGAGGTGGGGCCCTCCCCCGACGGGGCGCCGCGGTTCGAGCCGTACCACCACCCCGCCGCGGGCTGGGGTGCGGCCAAGAGCGTGACCCGCTTCCTGGTGCGCGAGGGCGCGTACGTGGACGGGCCGCGGGCGGTCATGCGGATGAACCACGAGAACACCGGGTTCGACTGCCCCGGCTGTGCCTGGCCCGACGACACCAAGGGCCTGCACCTGGACATCTGCGAGAACGGCATCAAGCACGTCACCTGGGAGATGACCCGCAGGCGGGTCGGCCGCGAGTTCTTCGCCGCCCACTCGGTGACCGAGCTGGCCGGGTGGAGCGACTTCGCCCTGGAGGACCAGGGCCGGCTCACCGAGCCGATGGTGTACGACGCCGCGACCGACCACTACGTGCCGATCGGCTGGAAGGAGGCCTTCGACCTCGTCGGCCGGACCCTGCGCGAACTGGACGACCCGAACCAGGCTGCGTTCTACACCTCCGGCCGGCTCGGCAACGAGGCGACCTTCCTGTACCAGCTGATGGCCCGCGAGCTGGGCACCAACAACCTGCCCGACTGCTCCAACATGTGCCACGAGGCCAGCGGGCGGGCCCTGCAGGCCTCGCTCGGCACCGGGAAGGGGACGGTCGACCTCAAGGACTGGGAGGTCACCGACGCGCTGTTCATCCTGGGCGTCAACGCGGCCTCCAACGCGCCCCGGATGCTGACCGCGCTCGCCGAGGCGTTCAAGCGCGGCGCGCAGATCGTGCACGTCAACCCGCTGGTCGAGGCCGCGGCGACCCGGACGATCATCCCGCACGACTTCACGGACATGGCGCTGAACAAGTCCACCCGCACCGGCACGCTGAACCTGCAGCCGCGCATCGGCGGCGACATGGCGCTGCTGCGCGGGATGGCGAAGGCCGTCCTGGAGCAGTCCGCGACCGACGACAAGGCGCTGGACCAGCTGTTCATCGACCGCCACACCAGCGGCTTCGACGCCTACCGGGAGGTCTGCGCGTCCACGCCCTGGGAGGAGATCGAGCGCCAGAGCGGGCTGGCCCGGGCGGACGTCCTCAAGGCCGCGCGGATCTACCGCGACGCCGACCGCTCGATCTTCAGCTGGTGCCTGGGCATCACCCAGCACGAGCACGGCGTGGACACCGTCCGGGAGATCGTCAACCTCCTGCTGCTGCGCGGCAACCTGGGCCGCGAGGGCGCCGGGCCCTCCCCCGTGCGCGGGCACAGCAACGTCCAGGGCAACCGGACCTGCGGCATCGACCACCGGCCGGCCGGGGAGTTCCTGGACCGGCTCGCCGAGGTGTGCGGGATCGAGCCGCCGCGCGAGCACGGGCTGGACACCGTCGCCACCATCGAGGCCATGCGGCGCGGCGCGGTCAGGGTCTTCGTCGGCATGGGCGGCAACTTCGCGCTCGCCGCGCCGGACACGCCCTACACCTACGAGGCGCTCGGCTCGTGCGAGCTGACCGTCCAGGTGAGCACCAAGCTGAACCGCAGCCACCTGGTGCACGGCCGCAAGGCGCTGATCCTGCCGTGCCTGGGCCGCACCGAGAAGGACCACCAGCGCGCCGGTGTGCAGGCCACCTCGGTCGAGGACTCCATGAGCATGGTTCATCTCTCGGTCGGCATGAAGAAACCGGCCTCATCGCACCTGCTCTCCGAGCCCGCGATCATCGCCGGGATGGCCCGCGCGGCACTGCCGGACAGCCCCACCCCGTGGGAGTGGTACATCGAGGACTACGACCGGATCCGCGACACCATGGCACAGGTGCTGGACGGCTTCGAGGACTTCAACCGCCGGGTACGGCTGCCGCTGGGCTTCCGGATCAAGCAGCCGGCCCGCGAGCTGGTCTTCCTGACCCGCTCCGGGAAGGCCGAGTTCTCCACCGCCCCGCTGCCCGACGTCGTCCCCGAGCCCGGCACCCTGACGCTGGGCACCATGCGCTCGCACGACCAGTGGAACACCACCATCTACTCGGACAACGACCGCTACCGGGGCGTGAAGAACCTGCGCACCCTGGTCTTCCTGAACAAGGACGACATGCGCGAGCGCGGCATCGCCGAGTTCGACCGGGTGGACGTCACCAGCACCGCCCGGGACGGCAGCACCCGCTCGGTGACCGGCTACCTGGCCGTCCCGTACGACATCCCGCGCGGCTGCGCGGCCGGGTACATGCCGGAGATGAACGTGCTGTGCGCGATCGGCGACTACAGCACCCAGAGCGACCAGCCGATCATGAAGCACCTCAAGGTGACCGTGACGAAGGCCTGAGAACGGCTCATGACCACGGCATGAGAGTTGTTCATGGCGAAGGCATGAGGTCCGCTCATGCGCGAAAGCATGAGGTCCGCTCATGCGCGAAAGCATGAGGTCCGCTCATGCGCGAAAGCATGAACGGACCTCATACCGCTTTCCGACCGCTCAGTCGGTCGGCTGGGGCGTCCAGCGGTGTAGGCCCTTGCGGTCGTAGTAGCGGGTCATCCCGAAGCCGAAGGCGAGGGCCAGCGCCACGCCGATGGCGATCATGATCCAGCCGCGGGCCAGCCCGGCGTCCCCCCGGGCGTCGAAGAACAGGATCGCCCGGATGCCGTCGCTGAGCTGGCGCATCGGCTCGAAGACGCTCAGGAAGCGGTAGAAGCCGGGCACCGCCTGGAGCGGGACGGTCGCGCCGGAGGAGGGCAGGGCCAGCGCGATGAAGACGAACATCGACACCAGCTGCCCGATCCCGCCGAACGCGGCGTTGATCGCCTGCACCCCGAGGCCGACGGCGAGGCTGGCGCAGTAGGCGAACAGCCAGAGCATCGCCTGGTGCGGGGCGTCCATGCCGAGGATGCCGGCCGTGCAGATCAGCACCAGGGAGGTGGTGAGCAGCATGATCCCGGCCGTCATGACCATCTTGAGCAGCAGGGTCTGGGTGCGGTCGATCGGGACGGTGGGGCGGCGGGTGTGCCAGGGGCCGATCTCGCTGTCGGTGTAGCCGAGGGCGGTGTCGACGCCGCTGTGGATCATGTTGCCGCCGATGAAGCCGGTCAGGACGGCCAGCAGGGTGAAGTAGAAGGCGCTCAGGCCGAGGCCGCTGTGACTGCCGATCGGGTGGCCGACCTGGGTGGCGACGGCGATCGGGTCGGCGAGCAGCAGGCGGGCGGTGGCTCCGGTGTCCGGGCCCGGGGCGGGGGTGGCCGGCAGGGCGGCCAGCAGCTCGCGGCCCGCTGCCCGGGAGGCCTGGTGGGCGGCGTTCTGGGCGATCTGCGCGGCCATGGAGGAACCGAGGCTGCCCAGGCTGGGGTTGGTCAGCACGGTCACGGTCGGGCGCTCGGTGGCTCCGCCGGTGACCAGCGCGGTGACGGCGGCGGTGAAGTCCTTGGGGACGAGCAGCGCGCCGTAGACCTTGCCCGAGGCGAGCTGCTCGCGGAGCCCGGCCTCGTCCACCTGCCGCCAGTCGACGGTGCCGGCGGGCGTGCCGGCCACGATCGCCTTGGCCAGCCGGGTGCCGAGGTTCTCCGGCTGACCGGGCGGCGGCGCGCCCCGGTCGGCGTTCACCAGGGCGATCGGCAGCCGGTGCAGATGGCCGGTCGGGTTCACGATGCCGCCCATGTAGAGCAGCGAGAGGACGACGGCCAGCAGGCCGCACAGGACGGTGGGGAAGAGCCACAGCTTCGGGTGCCGGGCGAGTGCCAGCGCCCGTGCCTGCCGGGGAGCCTCCTGGGAGCCTGCGGTCGCCATGCCACCCCTCGGGTTCGGGCACAACCTGGTGCCGCTTCAGGTACGGCGGGTAGTCGTTCCGTGGCGGCCGGGGGGCCAAACCCGCGTCACCCGGGCGGTCGCCACCCGAACCACGAAGGTAAAGGTTCTACCAAGTACGCAAGTATCGGTCTTCGCCGGGACTAAGCTCTGACGAGTTGGGGTGAACCGGTGGTCGCGTCGCGCGGACCGGTGAACTCCTTGCCGTGTCGATGACTCGCACCACGGGGTGCGCCGGCCGGGAGGAGGCGAGAGACATGGAATGCAGTAGTCCGGGCCACAGTTGCCCCTGCCCACGCTTGTCCTCGTACACCTCCGGCACGCGGTAACGACCTTCCCTGTCCGTCGCTCTGACGACACATCGACTCAGCACGCGGCTTCACCATGCCCACAGGCGCCATGAGGCGCGCTCATGGGCGGGCTCATGAGACCTCCTCATGGACTGGCTCATGAGGAACGCTCATGCGCCGGCTCTCGGCCCGGCTCATGAGACTTCCTCATGAGCCCGCCGATGAGGCTCCCTCATGGGTGAGCCCATGAGACTCCCTCATGGGCCGCGCACCGCCGCGCGCCGATGCGTCGTGCCCGCGCACAGGGAAGCACCGCCGCGCGCCTCCGACCACCCCGCTCGCCCGGGGCCCACAGGAGGAACTCATGACCACCCACGCCACCCTCGACCCCCAGGCGCCCGCGCCGCGTTCGGCCGCGCTCAACCACTGACCCGCCGACCGGCCCAGCATTCCCGTCAGCCCGAACTCCCCGAAGGAGCATCCGCCATGGTCGTGCGCTACCCCAGGCTCGACGCCATCTTCTCGGACCACACCTCGGACCACACCGCAGCCGTCCCGAAGTCCGCCACCGGCACCCGCACCCGCACCCGCACCCGCACCGTCGCCGCGGCCTCCGCCGTCGGCACCACCGGGCTCGTGGTGGACACCGAGCAGCGCACCGCCACCATCGACGGCCGGCAACTCGCGCTGCCGTACCTGGAGTTCGAACTCCTCGCGCACCTGGTCGGCAATCCGCTGCGGGTGCACTCCCGGCGCCAGCTGATGGAGAACGTCTGGGGCCGCCCGGACACCGGCGACAGCCGCACCGTCGCCACCCACATCGCCCGGATACGCCGCAAGCTCGGCCCCGGGCACCGGGAGGCCATCGCCACCGTCCGCCAGATCGGCTACAAGTACGACCCCCGGCTGGCCCGCACCTCCTAATGCTGTTGTCAAGCAGCCGCTGTGACCGGGAGTCCGCGTTGGAAGCACTGTCCGTCACGAATGAGAGCCCACAGGACGTTCACTCG
>NZ_JNWQ01000133.1 GCF_000716875.1 Streptomyces novaecaesareae
GGCATACGAGATTTCTGCCTGTCTCGTGGGCTCGGAGATGTGTATAAGAGACAGGGCCAAGCCCAGCCCAGCCCACCCGACCTACTTGTCGATGTCCCCGACCACGAAGAACATCGACCCCAGGATCGCCACCATGTCCGCGACCAGCGTCCCCGGCAGCAGCTCGGTCAGCGCCTGGACGTTGTTGAAGGACGCCGAGCGCAGCTTGAGCCGCCAGGGCGTCTTGTCGCCGCGCGAGACCAGGTAGTAGCCGTTGATCCCGAGCGGGTTCTCGGTCCAGGCGTAGGTGCTGCCCTCGGGTGCCTTGAGCACCTTGGGCAGCCGCTGGTTGACCGGCCCGGGCGGCAGGGTGGCGAGCTTGTCGAGGCAGGCGTCGGCGAGGTCCAGCGAGTTGGCCGTCTGCTCCAGCAGGCATTCGAAGCGGGCGAGGCAGTCGCCCTCCTCGCGGGTGACGACGGTGAGGACCTGTCGCAGTTCGTCGGAGCCGTACGCGAGGTAGGGCTCGTCGCGGCGCAGGTCGAGGTCGAGGCCGCTGGCCCGGGCGATCGGGCCGCTGACGCCGTAGGCCTCGGCCTTGGCCCGGGTGAGGACGCCGACGCCGGCGGTGCGGGCGCGGAAGATCTCGTTGCCGAGGACGAGGTCCTCGAAGACGGGCAGCTGTGCGCGGACGGTGGCGACGGCGGTGCGGACCCGGCCGAGCCAGCCGGCCGGCAGGTCCTCCTTGAGGCCGCCGACGCGGTTGAACATGTAGTGCATCCGGCCGCCGGAGGCCTCCTCCATGACGTGCTGGAGGTCCTCGCGGCTGGTGAAGGCGTGGAAGACCGGGGTGATCCCGCCGAGTTCGAGCGGGTACGAGCCGAGGAACATCAGGTGGTTGAGCACCCGGTTGAGTTCGGCGAGGAGGGTGCGGATCCACACGGCCCGCTCGGGGACCTCCATGCCGAGCATCCGCTCGACGGCGAGGACGACGCCGAGTTCGTTGGAGAAGGCGGAGAGCCAGTCGTGCCGGTTGGCCAGCATGATGATCTGCCGGTAGTCCCGGGCCTCGAACAGCTTCTCCGCGCCCCGGTGCATGTAGCCGATCACCGGCTCGGCGGTGACGATGCGCTCGCCGTCGAGCAGCAGGCGCAGCCGCAGCACACCGTGGGTGGCCGGGTGCTGCGGGCCGATGTTGAGCACCATGTCGGTGGTGCCCGCCGCGCCGGTGAAGTTCTCGGCTCCTGCCCCGATGCCGACCGTGGTCTCCCTCATGACCCCAGAGTCTGCCATCCCGGCAGCCGCTACAGGCTCTCCGCCCTGGCCAGAATCTCAAGGGGCGGCATGCGGACGCTCTGCACCAGCCACCCGAAGCCGCCCAGCCCGCTCGGGTCGGTCAGCTCGGCGGCCTCCCCGGCGCCGCTGAGCGCCCGCAGGTAGCCCGCCGGGTCGGTGGAGGCGAGGGCGAGCGGCGGGCGCCCGCCGTTCACGCCGAGCGCGCGCAGCGCCTCCCGCTGGGTCGTCCACAGGCTGTGGAGGCCGGGCACTGCGGCGGAGTCCAGGGCAACGTGCGCGGTGACGTCGCAGGAGCCGTCCGGCACCGGGGCGACTTCCCGGCCGTCCCGGAAGCCGGTGTACGTGCCGAAGGGCGGCCGCCGGCCGGCGGTGTGCCCGTAGTCGACGGCGACGGCCAGCCCGCGTTCCAGCCCGGCGACGGCCCGGGCCCAGGCGGCGTCCCGGGGGCCGCCGAACTCCACCGCCTCCCCGGGCTCCGCGACCGGCCACCAGCGTTCGGCCCAGGCCGCGTCGGCCGCCGAGACCGGCCCGCCGAGTCGCTGCCCGCCGGTCGCGGTGTCCACCTCGACGTAGCGCAGCACGCCGTCCCCGTCGACCTCGCCGGCGTCCAGCGGCACGTTGTCCAGCCACTCGTTGGCGAACAGCAGCCCGGTCAGGCCGCGCGGCAGCTCGTCCGTCCACAGGGCTGTGGACGTCAGTCCGGCCGGGCGGTCGGCGATCTCCACGCCGTACGGGCGCAGCCGCGCCAGCACCCCGGCGGGCAGCTCGGCCAGCACGCCGGCGAGCAGTTCCCCGCGCCCGGCCCCGACGTCGACCAGGGCCAGCTCCTCCGGACGGCCGAGGGCTTCGTCAACCTCCAGCAGCAGCCGGGCCACCGCACGGGCGAATCCCGGCGAGGCGTGCACGGAGGTGCGGAAGTGGCCGGCGGGGCCCTCCGGCCTGCGGTAGAAGCCCCGCTCGGGGTCGTACAGGGCCTGTTCCATGGCGGGCGCCCACCGCATCCAAGTCATGGGGCCCGACGCTACCGGGCGGCGGGGAGCCCCTCCCCATCGGAGCCAGGGCTTCTCCGACCTACGGAGTAGGACGGATCGCCCTACCGGCGGACCTGGGCACACTGAGCGACTGCCTACGCTGGACACGTGCATCGACTCAACGCCTGGCTCCGCCGTCACCCCATGGTGGTCGACGCCGCCTGGGCGGCGATGGTGCTCTTCCTCGGCCTGCTCCCGAACGAGAACTTCCCCGACGACGACTGGCACTTCAACGCGAGCGTCCTGATCGCGCTGCTGCTGCCCGCGCTGATGGTCTTCCGCCGCCGCTACCCCGACGTCACCGTGGCCGCCGCCGTCGGCCTCGGCGTCAGCCAGGTGCTCGCCGACATCGAACCGGCCGGCTCCTCGATCGCCTACCTGGTGTTCGCCTACACCGGCGCCGCCTTCGGCCAGAAGTGGACCTCCCGGCTGGCGCTGACCGCCGGGCTGGCCGCCGGGCCGCTGGTGTTCTGGCAGCTGCACCCGATGAAGACGGTCCGCGAGAGCGGCGACCACTACGTCTCCCGCTCGTACAACCTCGGCGAGGCGGCGGCGCTCATGCTGCTGATGAGCACGCCGTTCATCCTCTGCTGGGCCTGGGGCCGGCTGACCAGGGTGCGCCGCGCCTACCTGACCGAGCTGGAGGACCGCGCGGCCCGGCTGGAGCGCGAGCGGGACGCCCAGGCCAAGGTGGCGGTCGCCGCCGAGCGCGCCCGGATCGCCCGCGAGCTGCACGACGTGGTCGCGCACAACGTCTCGGTGATGATCGTCCAGGCCGACGGCGCCGCGTACGTGCTCGACAACTCACCGCAGCAGGCGAAGGAGGCGCTCGGCACGATCGCCTCCACCGGCCGCCAGGCGCTGGTCGAGATGCGCCGCCTGCTCGGCGTGCTGCGCACCTCCGACACCACCGCCGAGGAGTACGTGCCGCAGCCGGGCGTCGAGGAGCTGCCGGAGCTGCTGGAGCAGGTCCGCACGGCCGGGCTGCAGGTGGACTACGCGACCTCCGGGCACCCGCGCGAGCTGCCGCGCGGCGTCGAGCTGACCGTCTACCGGATCGTCCAGGAGGCGCTCACCAACGTCCGCAAGCACGGCGGCCCCGACGTGCACGCCCGGGTCGCGGTCGACTTCGGCGAGCGCGAGCTGGCCGTCCTGGTGGAGGACGACGGGCGGGGCAGCACCGACGAACAGCTGACCGCCGGCGGCACGGACGGTCTGGGCCACGGCCTGATCGGCATGCGCGAGCGGGTCGGCATGGTCAGCGGGCGCCTCGACGTGGGCCCCCGCCCCGGCGGCGGCTTCCGGATCCGCGCCGTCCTTCCGCTCAAGGCGGCACACTGAACCCCGGCCACACCGCAGCACCCATCGCCGCACCATAGGAGCCACCTTGACCATCCGCGTGATGCTCGTAGACGACCAGGAGCTGCTGCGCACCGGCTTCCGGATGATCCTGCAGTCACAGGGCGACATCGAGATCGCCGCCGAGGCGGGCGACGGCGCGCAGGCCCTGGAGCAGCTGCGGCACACCACGGTGGACGTGATCCTGATGGACGTCCGGATGCCGCGCCTGGACGGCGTGCAGGCGACCCGCCGGATCTGCCTGGCCGAGGACGGCAGCCCGCTGCCGAACGCCCCGCACGTGCTGATCCTCACCACCTTCGACCTGGACGAGTACGCCTTCGCCGCGCTCAAGGCCGGCGCCAGCGGCTTCCTGCTCAAGGACGTCCCGCCGACCGAGCTGGTGGCCGCGATCCGCGCGGTGCACGGCGGGGACGCGGTGGTCGCCCCGACCACCACCCGCCGGATGATCGACCGCTTCGCCGAGGTGCTGCCCACCCCGCAGAGCGCGCCCGGCTCGAACGTCCTCGACCCGCTGACCGAGCGGGAGCGGGAGGTGTTCCTGCTGGTCGCCCAGGGCCTGTCGAACGGCGAGATCGCGGCCCGGCTGGTGCTCTCCGAGGCGACGGTGAAGACCCACGTCGGCCGGATCCTGGCCAAGCTCGACCTGCGCGACCGGGTCCAGGCCGTGGTGCTGGCCTACGAGGCCGGGCTGATCCGGGCCGGGGCCACCGACTGACGCGCCCGTACACTGGGGCGGTACGTCCGGTACCCGTTGAGCGGACTGGAACGGTCATTCAGGACAAGGGTGGACATGAGTTCGTCCGACTTCGCCGACTTCGGTGATCCCAGCGACCCCAGCGACCCCAGCGATCCCGGCAACCGTCCGGCTCGGCTCGCCGTCGGCGTGGTCGGCACCGGCCGGGTCGGCCCCGCGCTGGGCGCCGCACTGCAGCTCGCCGGGCACACCGTGGTCGCCGCCTCCGGGGTGTCCACCGTCTCCCGCCGCCGCGCGGAGGCGCTGCTGCCGGGGGTGCGGATCGTCACCCCGCCGCAGGTGCTGGCCGCCGCCGACCTCGTACTGCTGACCGTCCCGGACGACGCGCTGGCCGACCTGGTGGCCGGGCTGGCCGCCACCGGCGCCGTCCGGCCCGGCCAGCTGGTCGTGCACACCTCCGGCGCCCACGGCGTCGCCGTGCTGGAGCCCGCCACCCGGGCCGGGGCGCTGCCGCTGGCCCTGCACCCGGCGATGACCTTCACCGGCACCTCGGTGGACCTGGCCCGGCTGGCCGGCTGCCCGTTCGGCGTGACCGCCCCCGAGGAGCTGCGGCCGGTCGCCGAGGCGCTGGTGGTGGAGATGGGCGGCGAGCCCGAGTGGGTGCCCGAGGAGGTCCGCCCGCTCTACCACACCGCCCTCGCGCACGGCGCGAACCACCTGGTCACCCTGGTCGCCCAGGCGATGGAGCTGCTGCGCACGGCCGGCGTCGCCGAGCCCGGCCGGCTGCTCGGCCCGCTGCTGGGCGCCGCCCTGGACAACACCCTGCGCTCCGGCGACGCGGCCCTCACCGGCCCGGTCGCCCGGGGCGACGCGGGCACCGTACGGCGCCACCTGGCGCAGCTCAGTACGGTGTCCCCCGACATCCCGGCGGCCTACCGCGCGATGGCCCGCGCCACCGCGCAGCGGGCGGTGGCGAACGGGACGATCGACGAAGCGTCGGCGGCGGCGCTGCTGGACGTACTGAACGAGGAGAACAACTGATGGCACGCGGCAAGCAGGCGAGCAAGCCCCAGCGGACGCCGAAGGTCCACCGGGCCGTCGTCACCCGCACCGTGGACGACTTCGAGGCCGCGTTCTGGCCGGACGAGCAGCCGGTGGACAACGCCGTCGTGATGACCATGGGCGCGCTGCACGAGGGCCACGCCGCGCTGATCCGGGCCGCCCGCAAGCAGGTCGGCCGGGAGGGCCGGGTCGCGGTGACGGTCTTCGTCAACCCGCTGCAGTTCGGCCCGACCGAGGACCTGGACCGCTACCCGCGCACCCTCGACGAGGACGTGAAGCTGGCCGAGGAGGCCGGCGCCGACGTGGTCTTCGCGCCGTCCGTCGAGGAGGTCTACCCGAACGGCGAGCCGCAGGTGCGCATGGCGGCCGGCCCGATGGGCGAGCGCTACGAGGGCGCCACCCGCCCCGGGCACTTCGACGGCGTGCTGACCGTGGTCGCCAAGCTGCTGCACATCACCGACCCGGACTTCGCCTTCTTCGGCGAGAAGGACGCCCAGCAGCTGGCGATCATCCAGCGGATGGTCGCCGACCTGGACTTCGACGTCGAGATCGTCGGTGTGCCGACCGTGCGCGAGGAGGACGGCCTGGCGCTGTCCTCGCGCAACCGCTACCTCTCGGAGGAGGAGCGCCCCCGGGCCCTCGCCCTGTCCAAGGCCCTGTTCGCCGGCCGGGACGTCGCCGCGCAGGGTCCGAAGGCCGTGCGCGAGGCCGCCTCGGCCGTCCTGGACGGTGCCGAGGGTGTCACCCTGGACTACCTTGCCCTGATCGACCCGCACGACTTCTCGGAGGCGGCGGACGACTTCCGGGGCGAGGCGGTGCTGGCCGTCGCCGCGAAGGTGGGCTCGACCCGCCTGATCGACAACGTTCACGTCATCTGCCGCTAGGCAGATGACCGTCAAGCACAGAATCGTTCGGTAGTTCGTCGGTAATTCGGCAGTAGAACCCCTTCAGGCATGCACTCACAGGAGGCGTGACCCGCAATGCTCCGCACCATGCTCAAGTCCAAGATCCACCGGGCCACCGTGACCCAGGCCGACCTGCACTACGTCGGTTCCGTCACGGTGGACGAGGACCTGCTCGACGCCGCCGACCTGCTCCCCGGCGAGCTGGTCCACATCGTCGACATCAACAACGGCGCCCGGCTGGAGACGTACACCATCGCCGGCCCGCGCGGCACCGGCGTGATCGGCATCAACGGCGCCGCCGCCCGCCTGGTCCACCCGGGCGACCTGGTCATACTCATCGCCTACGGGCAGATGGACACGGCCGAGGCCAAGGGCTACGAGCCGAAGATCGTCTTCGTGGACGAGCGGAACCGGATCACCGGCTTCGGCGGCGACCCCGCCGAGGCCCCGGAGGGCAGCGGACTGCTCCGCGGGGACGCGGCGTACCGTGGCGACGACGGCGCGGCCGCCGCCGCCTCGCGCTGAAGGAGCCACTGAGTCATGTCCGTTACGCATCGCCTCACCGCCCCGGCCCCGGGCTGGACCGCCACCACCGACGTGGTCGTGGTCGGCTCGGGCGTCGCCGGGCTCACCGTCGCACTCAACGTCCGCAAGGCCGGCCTGCGGGCCATGGTGGTCACCAAGGCGGTGCTGGACGACGGCTCCACCCGCTGGGCCCAGGGCGGCATAGCCGCCGCCCTGGGCGAGGGGGACACCCCCGAACAGCACCTGGACGACACCCTGGTGGCCGGTGCCGGGCTCTGCGACGAGGAGGCCGTGCGCACCCTGGTCACCGAGGGCCCGGACGCCGTCCGCCGGCTGATCGCGGTCGGCGCCGACTTCGACCGCGACGAGGACGGCGAGATCCTGCTCACCCGCGAGGGCGGCCACCACCGCCGCCGGATCGTGCACGCGGGCGGGGACGCCACCGGCGCCGAGGTCTCCCGCGCCCTGGTCGCCGCCGTCCGCAACGACCCCGGCCTCGAACTGATCGAGCACGCCCTCGTCCTCGACCTGCTGACCGACGCCGAGGGCCACGCCGCCGGGCTGACCCTGCACGTCATGGGCGAGGGCGCGCGCGACGGCGTCGGCGCCGTCCGGGCCCGCGCGGTGGTGCTCGCCACCGGCGGCATGGGCCAGGTCTTCTCCGCCACCACCAACCCGGCCGTCTCCACCGGCGACGGCGTGGCGCTCGCGCTGCGGGCCGGCGCCGAGGTCACCGACCTGGAGTTCGTCCAGTTCCACCCGACCCCGCTGTGGACCGGCCCGGACGCCGAGGGCCAGCTGCCGCTGATCTCCGAGGCCGTGCGCGGCGAGGGCGCCCACCTGGTGGACGCGGACGGCGTCCGCTTCATGGTCGGGCAGCACGAGCTGGCCGAGCTGGCCCCGCGCGACATCGTCGCCAAGGCGATCACCCGGCGCATGCACGAGCAGGGCGCCGACCACATGTTCCTGGACGGGCGGCACTTCGGCGCCGAGATGTGGGAGCAGCGCTTCCCGACCATCCTCGCCTCCTGCCGCGCCCACGGCATCGACCCGGTCACCGAGCCGATCCCGATCGCCCCGGCCGCGCACCACGCCTCCGGCGGCGTCCGCACCGACCGGCACGGCCGCACCAGCGTCCCGGGCCTGTACGCCTGCGGCGAGGTCGCCTGCACCGGGGTGCACGGCGCCAACCGGCTGGCCTCCAACTCCCTGCTGGAGGGCCTGGTCTTCGCCGAACGGATCGCCGCCGACCTGGCCGAACGGCACGCGGCCGGCGAGTTGCCCGAGCGCACCGTCGACGTCGCCGCCGCGCAGGCCGCCCGGGCGGTGCCGCTGCCGGCCTCCGAGGCACGCGCCGAGATCCAGCGGCTGATGTCGCGCGGCGCGGGCGTGGTGCGCTCCGCCGCGTCGATGGCCGACACCGCCGCCGGGCTCGCACTCCTCGCCGAACAGGCCTACGCCCACGTCGCCGAGGAGAAGCCGGCCGACCCCCGGGTGGAGACCTGGGAGGCCGCCAACCTGCTGCTGGTCGCCTCCGCGCTGGTCGCGGCCGCCGCGCAGCGCGAGGAGACCCGCGGCTGCCACTGGCGCGAGGACTTCCCCGAGCGCGACGACGCCCACTGGCGGCGCCACCTGATCACCACCCTCGCCGCCACCGGCGGCCCCGTCAGCACTCCCGAGGAGCAGTAGAACCATGACCCACTCCCACGACGAACTCCCGCTGGCCGACCAGGGCGGCTGCGGCGACGGCTGCGCCTGCGGGGACGGCGAGGGCTACGAGACCGGCCTGGACCCGCAGTTGGCCGAGCTGCTGGAGCAGGCCGGGCTGGACCCGGTCGAGGTCGAGGACATCGCCACCCTGGCACTGGCCGAGGACCTGGCGGGCGGCGAGGACGTCACCTCGGTGGCCACCGTGCCCGCCGAGGCCGTCGCCACCGCCGACTTCACCGCCCGCGAGGCCGGCGTGGTGGCCGGCCTGCGGATCGCCGAGGCGGTCGTCTCGCTGATCTGCGAGGAGGAGTTCGAGGTCGAGCGGCACGTCGAGGACGGCGACCGGGTGGAGGCCGGCCAGGTGCTGCTCTCGGTCCGCTCCCGCACCCGCGACCTGCTGACCGCCGAGCGCAGCGCGCTCAACCTGCTCTGCCACCTGTCCGGCATCGCCACCGCGACCCGTGCCTGGGCGGACGCCCTGGAGGGCACCGGCGCGGTGGTCCGGGACACCCGCAAGACCACCCCGGGCCTGCGCGCGCTGGAGAAGTTCGCGGTGCGCTGCGGCGGCGGCGCCAACCACCGGATGGCGCTGTCCGACGCCGCCCTGGTGAAGGACAACCACGTGGTCGCGGCCGGCGGCGTGGCCGAGGCCTTCCGGGCCGTCCGGGCCGCGTACCCGGAGCTCCCGGTCGAGGTCGAGGTGGACACCCTGGAGCAGATCACGCCGGTGCTGGAGGCCGGGGCCGACCTGATCCTGCTGGACAACTTCACCGTCGACCAGCTGAAGGAGGCCGTCGCGCTGGTGGACGGCCGGGCGAAGCTGGAGGCTTCCGGCGGACTGACCCTGGCCACCGCGCGCGAGGTCGCCCAGACTGGTGTCGACTACCTGGCCGTGGGCGCGCTCACCCACTCCTCGCCGATCCTGGACATCGGCCTGGACCTGCGCGCCTGACCGTCAGGGCAAGACGCAGACTCGTCCCGACTCGCAGAAAGCGCCCCATGCTCCTCACCATCGACGTCGGCAACACCCAGACCACACTCGGCCTGTTCGACGGCGAGGAAGTGGTGGAACACTGGCGGATCTCCACCGATCCGCGCCGCACGGCCGATGAACTGGCGGTGCTGCTGCAGGGGTTGATGGGCAACCACACCGCGGTCCGGGAGGCCGCGGTGGAGGGCCTGGCGATCTGCTCGTCCGTTCCCGCCGTGCTCCACGAGCTCCGCGAGGTGACCCGCCGCTACTACGGCGACGTCCCCGCGGTGATCGTGGAGCCCGGCGTGAAGACCGGGGTGCACGTCCTGATGGACAACCCCAAGGAGGTCGGCGCCGACCGGATCGTCAACGCGCTGGCCGCCAACCACCTCTACGGCGGCCCGTGCATCGTGGTCGACTTCGGCACCGCGACCACCTTCGACGCCGTCAACGCCCGCGGCGACTACGTCGGCGGCGCGATCGCCCCGGGCATCGAGATCTCCGTCGAGGCGCTCGGCGTCCGCGGCGCCCAGCTGCGCAAGATCGAGCTGGCCCGCCCGCGCAACGTGATCGGCAAGAACACCGTCGAGGGCATGCAGTCCGGCATCCTCTACGGCTTCGCCGGCCAGGTCGACGGCCTGGTCGACCGGATGGCCCGCGAACTCGCCAAGGACCCGGACGACGTCCAGGTGATCGCCACCGGCGGCCTCGCCCCCCTCGTCCTCGGCGAGGCCACCACCATCGACGTCCACGAGCCCTGGCTGACCCTGATCGGACTGCGCCTGGTGTACGAGCGCAACCGCCCGAGCTGACCCGCTCCGCCCGCCGGGCCGACCGTGGGTGGTTCGGCGCGAGGTTACCGACAAATCGGATATTCCTCACGTAGTGTCAGCCCATGCCTACGCCACACGGATCGCGCGGCGGCATGGCCTTCAGCGCCGACGAAGTCCGCGTGCTGCGCCGAGCCCTCGCCCAAGCCCTGCACCCCGCCGTCCCCGTCCACCTCCAGGGGCCCGACCGGACGGCGCGCGCCGGACCGGGCGCCGACCTGTGGGCGGAGGACGTCCAGGAGGCACTGCGCCTCACCGAGGCGATCGACGAGGCCGTCCAGGAGGGCGGCCGGCTGCGCGCCTTCCTGCTCGCCGACCTCGGGCGCTACCGCTCCGCCCTGCCGGGCAGCGCCCCCGGCTACCTGGAGCGGCTGGAGGAGGCGGTGACCGACGGGTACCTGCCCGGGCCCGAGGACCTCACCGCACTGCGCGGGCTGACCCGTCAGCCCTGCGGGCACGGCGAACGGGCCCGCCGCTCCCGGCTGGCCGGACGCTGCCACGCGCTGGCCGAGGCCGCCGTCCGCGAACGCCTCGCCCTCACCTCCGGACCGCCGCGCCACCTGGTGGCCGTGCCCAGCCCCGCCGCACCACCGAGCAGTCACCCCACCCACGTAGGAGGACGGACCCCCATGAGCAGCACCGACTCCCGCCCGGAGCAGCCCGCCGAGCCCGCCGCCGCGAAGACCCCTCCCCGCCCGCACCGGATGCCCACCCCGGCCGAGCTC
>NZ_JNWQ01000134.1 GCF_000716875.1 Streptomyces novaecaesareae
CGACCACGCCGTCTTCGGCACCGCCCTCCTCCCCGGCACCGCCCTCGTCGAACTCGCCCTCCACGCCGGCGACCACGCCGACTGCGAGCACCTCGAAGAACTCACCCTCCAGGCCCCGCTGTTGATCCCGGAGGGCGGCCCCGTCCAGCTCCAGCTCCGGATCGGCCCCGCGGCCGACGACGGCCGACGCACCGTCACTGTTCACTCCCGCCCCGACCGCCCGGACCGCCGCGACGCCCCCTGGACCCGGCACGCGACCGGTGTCCTGGCCACCGACGCCGAGCGTCCGACCTGGGACCTCGCCGCCTGGCCCCCGGCCGGCGCGGTGCCGGTGGACCTCGTGGACCTGTACCCCCGCCTGGCCGCCGACGGCCTCGGTTACGGTCCGGCGTTCCAGGGCCTGCGCGCGCTCTGGCGCCAGGGCGAGGAGTTGTTCGCCGAGGTGCGGCTGCCGCGTGAACAGCACGACGCGGCAGCGGAGTTCGGCCTGCACCCCGCCCTGCTGGACGCGGCCCTGCACGCGGTCGCGGCCGCGGCCCCGGGCGAGGTACGGCTGCCGTTCTCCTGGAGCGGCGTCTCCCTGTACGCCACCGGCGCGACCACCCTCCGGGTGCGCCTGTCACCGGCCGGGGCCGACGCGGTCGCCCTCGCGGTGGCCGACGGGAGCGGCGCGCCGGTCGCCCGGGTGGCCTCGCTGGCGAGCCGCCCGGTGGAGCGCGAGCAACTGCGAGCGACCGACGACGGCGCGAACCCGCTGCTGGGTGTGGACTGGACCGAACTGCCGCCCTCTTCCTGCTCAACCGCCGGACGCTGGGTCCTGCTCGGCACCGACCACATCGGGCTGCCCGACGACCTCCGGCTCGGCACGCATCCCGACCTCGCCGCCCTCACCGAGACCGTGGCGGCCGGTGCGACGGTGCCGGACGCCGTCCTGGTCACCTGCGCCGGTCCCGCCGGTCCCGAGTCGCCGGACGCCCCTGCCGCCGCACGCGAAGCCGCCATGCGTATTCTGACGATCCTTCAGGAATGGCTCGCGAGCGACCATTTCGCCACCTCCAGGCTCGTCGTACTCACCAGAGGCGCTGTCGCCGCCGCGGACGGTGAGGGCTTGTCCGACCTCGCCCACGCCACGGTCTGGGGCCTGCTGCGCTCCGCCCAGACCGAGCACCCGGGCCGCTTCGTGCTGCTCGACCTGGACGGGCAGCACCCGGACGGACTGCTGCTCACCCTGGCCGCCGCGCTCGCCACCGGGGAGCCCCAACTCGCCCTCCGACAGGGCGTCCTGCTCGCCCCGCGCCTCGTCCGTGCGACCGCCGGCCGGCTGCTGGAGCCCCCGGCGGACACGCCTGACTGGCGTCTGGACACCACCGCCAAGGGCACACTGGAGAACCTCGCCCTCGTCCCCCACCCGGCGGCCTCCGCACCGCTCGGCCCCGGCCAGGTCCGACTGGCCGTACGGGCCGCCGGCATGAACTTCCGCGACGTTCTGCTCGGCCTGGGCATGGTCGACCAGGACGTCATGGGCGGAGAGGCCGCCGGCGTCGTGCTGGAGACCGGCCCCGAGGTCACCGCGTTCGCCCCGGGCGACCGCGTGATGGGCATGGTGCCCGGCTCGTTCGGGCCGGTCGCCGTGGTCGACCAGCGACTGCTCGTCCCGCTTCCCGCGCAGTGGACGTTCACCGAGGGCGCCTCGGTGCCGATCGCCTTCCTGACCGCCTACTACGGCCTGGTCGACCTCGCCGGGCTGGGCGCCGGCGAGTCGGTGCTGATCCACTCGGCGACCGGCGGTGTCGGGATGGCGGCGATCCAGCTGGCCCGCCATCTGGGCGCCGAGGTCTTCACCACGGCCAGCCCGGCCAAGTGGGACACCCTGCGCGCGCTCGGCATCCCGGAGGAGCGGATCGCGTCCTCGCGCAGCCTCGACTTCGAGCAGCGCGTCCGCGCCGCCGCCCCGGGCCGGGGCGTGGACGTGGTGCTCAACTCCCTCGCCAACGAGTTCGTCGACGCCTCGCTGCGGCTGCTCGCGGACGGCGGGCGGTTCGTGGAGATGGGCAAGACCGATATCCGCGACGCGGCCGGGGTCACCGCCGCCCACCCCGGCACCTCCTACCTCTGGTTCGACCTGATCGAGGCCGGCTACGACCGGATCGGCCGGATGATGGCCGAACTGGTGCCGCTGTTCGAGCGCGGGGTGCTCCGTCCGATCCCCGCCCGAACCTGGGACGTACGGCGGGCACTGGACGCGTTCCGTTTCATGGGCCAGGCCCGGCACGTCGGCAAGGTGGTGCTCACCATGCCGGCGGCACCGGACCCGAACGGCACCGTGCTGATCACCGGCGGCACCGGCGTGCTGGGCGCTCTGGTGGCCCGCCGGCTGGTCACCGAACACGGCGTGCGGCACCTGCTGCTGCTCGGCCGCCGCGGCCCGCAGGCCCCGGGCGCGACCGAACTCACCACCGAACTCACCGCCCTGGGCGCCCGGGTGACGATCACCGCCTGCGACACGGCCGACCGCGAGGACCTCGCCCGGGCCCTCGCCGCCGTACCGGCCGAACACCCGCTGACCGCCGTCGTCCACGCCGCGGGCGTGCTGGACGACGCGGTGATCGCCTCGCTGACCCCGGCGCAGGTCGAGACCGTGCTGCGCCCCAAGGTCGACGCCGCCTGGCACCTGCACGAGCTGACCCGCGACGCGGACCTCGGCGCCTTCGTCCTGTTCTCCTCCTCGGCGGCCGTCCTGGGCGGCCCCGGCCAGGGCAACTACGCCGCGGCCAACGCCTTCCTCGACGCGCTCGCCCGGCGTCGCCGCGCCGAGGGGCTGCCGGGCCTGTCGATCGCCTGGGGCCTGTGGGAGCGGGCCAGCGGCATGACCGGCCACCTCGACGCCACCGACCTGGCCAGGTTGCGGCGCTCCGGTGTGAGCCCGCTGTCCGACACCGACGGTCTGGCGATGTTCAGCGCGGCACTGCGCTCCGACCGGGACCAGCTGGTGGCGATGAAGCTCGACGTCGCGGCCGCCCGTACGGCCTTCCAGTCCGGCTCGGTGCCGCCGTTGCTGCGCCGGCTGGTCGGTGCGGGCGCCAGGCGCACGGTAGCGGCCACCGGAACGGACGACGGGCCGGCCCCGGCCCTGCGGCTGGCCGCCCTGCCCGAGGCCGAACGCGCCCGCGCACTGCTGGAGCTGGTGTGCGTCAACGCGGCGGTGGTCCTCGGCCACGCCACGGGCGGGGCCATCCAGCCGGACCGGGCGTTCAAGCAACTCGGTTTCGACTCGCTCACCGCCGTCGAGCTGCGCAACCGGCTCAACATCGCCACCGGGCTACGGCTGCCGGCCACCATGGTCTTCGACCATCCGACACCGGACGCGCTGGCCGCCTTCCTCCAGGCCGAGCTGGCCCCGGCCGAACCCGTCGGCCGACCGGCCTCGGACGGCGAGGTCAGCCGTCTCCTGGCGGCCATCCCGCCGGCCCGGCTGCGCGCCGCCGGTCTCCTCGACGCCCTGCTGGCGCTGGCCGGTGCCGGGCCGGAGGAGCCACCGGCCGAGCCGGACGGGGACCTCGACGAGATCGACGCCATGGACGCCGACGACCTGATCGGCCTGGCCTTCGGCACCACTGACCTCTGATCGCGCTCGGACTGCGGAGAACCCAACGATGGCTGCATCACAGGCTTCACAGGCTTCATCACAGGAAGCAAAGGTGCTGGAAGCGCTCCGGCTCTCCCTCAAGGAGAACAAGCGGCTCCAGCAGCGGAACCACCGGCTGACCGAGGCCCGGCACGAGCCGATCGCGATCGTCGGCATGGCGTGCCGCTTCCCCGGTGACGTCGACAGCCCCGAGGAGCTGTGGCGCCTGGTGTCCGAAGGCCGTGACGCCCTGTCCGGGTTCCCTGCGGAACGCGGCTGGGACGTCGAGGAGTTGTACGACCCGGACCCCGACCGGGCCGGCCGGAGCTACGTCCGGACGGGCTGCTTCGTCCGGGGCGCGGAACGGTTCGACGCCGCCTTCTTCGGGATCAGCCCGCGCGAGGCGCTCGCCATGGACCCGCAGCAGCGGCTCCTGCTGGAGACGTCCTGGGAGGTCTTCGAACGCGCCGGCATCGCCCCGGAGTCCGTGCGCGGCACCCCGACCGGTGTGTTCGTCGGCGCCTCCCCGCTCGGTTACGCCGCTGATCCTCGCGGCGCGGAGGGCTCCGAGGGCTATCTGCTGACCGGAACCACCGTCAGCGTCGCCTCCGGCCGGCTCGCCTACACGTTCGGCCTGGAGGGCCCGGCGGTGACGGTGGACACCGCGTGCTCCTCCTCGCTCGTGGCGCTGCACCTGGCCGGCCGGGCGCTGCGCGACGGCGAGTGCTCGATGGCGCTGGTCGGCGGCGCCGCGGTGATGGCGGCACCGCACATGTTCATCGAGTTCAGCCGTCAGCGCGGCCTCGCCCCCGACGGGCGGTGCAAGGCCTTCGCCCGCGCGGCCGACGGCACCGGCTGGGGCGAGGGGGTCGGCGTCCTGCTGGTCGAGCGGCTCTCCGACGCCCGGCGCAACGGCCACCCGGTCCTCGCCGTGGTCCGCGGCTCGGCCGTCAACCAGGACGGCGCCTCCAACGGCCTGACCGCGCCGAGCGGGCCGGCCCAGCAGCGGGTGATCCGGGCCGCGCTCGCGGACGCCCGGCTCACCGCCGCGGACGTGGACGCGGTGGAGGCCCACGGCACCGGCACCCGGCTCGGTGACCCGATCGAGGCCCAGGCGCTGCTCGCCACCTACGGCAAGGAGCGGCCCGCCGAACGGCCGCTCTGGCTCGGCTCGGTGAAGTCCAACATCGGCCACACCCAGCTCGCCGCGGGCGTCGCCGGCGTCATCAAGACGGTGATGGCGATGCACCACGGCGTCCTGCCGGCCACCCTGCACGTCGACGAACCGACCCCGCAGGTCGACTGGTCCCGCGGCGCGGTGGAACTGCTGACCGAGCGGCGCGACTGGCCGGCCGTCGACCGCCCCCGGCGGGCCGCCGTCTCCTCCTTCGGCATCAGCGGCACCAACGCCCACGTGATCCTCGAACAGCACGTCGAGGAACAGCCGGTCGACGAGCAACCGGTCGAGGAGCAGCCCCTGGAGAGCCGGCCCGCCCCCGGCATCAGCACGACACCCACCGCGGCCCCGTGGCTGTTGTCGGCCCGGAGCCCGGAGGCCCTGCGCGCCCAGGCCGGTCGGCTGGCCGACGCCACGGCCACCGCCCCGGAGTGGGCGGCCGCAGACGTCGCGTGGACGCTGGCCACCGCCCGCGCCGGCCTCGACCACCGCGCGGTGGTGCTCGGAGCCGACCGCGCGGAACTGCTCGCCGGCCTCGACGCGCTGCGCCGGGGCGACGACGCGCCCAACCTCCTCCGGGGCGCGGCCGCGCGCACCGGCAGGCTGGCGTTCCTGTTCACCGGGCAGGGCGCCCAGCGCGCCGGCGCCGGCCGCGAACTGTACCGGCGCTTCCCGGTGTTCGCGGCCGAGCTGGACCGGGTGTGCGACCTGCTGACGGAACGGAGCGGCCTGCCGGTCCGCGAGGTGCTGCTCGCCGAGGAGGGGTCACCGGGGGCGGACCGGCTGGACGAGACGGCCTTCACCCAGGCGGCCCTGTTCGCGTTGGAGGTGGCGCTGTTCCGGCTGGTCGAATCCTGGGGACTGCGGCCGGACTTCGTGCTCGGCCACTCGATCGGGGAGCTTTCGGCGGCCCACGTCGCCGGGGTGTTCTCGCTGGAGGACGCGGTCACGGCGGTGGCCGCCCGCGGCCGCCTGATGCAGCAACTCCCCGCCGGCGGCGCGATGGTGGCGGTGGAGGCGACGGAGCAGGAGGTGGCCGCCCTGCTGACCAGCCGCGTCGGCCAGGCCGGCATCGCCGCCGTCAACGGACCCCGCTCCGTCGTGGTCTCCGGCGAGGAGGAAGCCGTCGCGTGGGTCGCCGAGCGGCTGAGCGCGCAGGGCCGCCGGACGAAGCGGCTGGCCGTCAGTCACGCCTTCCACTCCGCCCGCATGGACGGCATGCTCGCCCCGTTCCGCGAGGTGCTCGACGGCCTCGTGCTG
Source organism: Streptomyces novaecaesareae (assembly GCF_000716875.1). Classification (GTDB taxonomy): domain Bacteria; phylum Actinomycetota; class Actinomycetes; order Streptomycetales; family Streptomycetaceae; genus Kitasatospora; species Kitasatospora novaecaesareae. Next base: position 6,063 of record NZ_JNWQ01000134.1, read on the forward strand.
CACGAGCCGACGATCCCGGTCGTCTCCAACCTCACCGGCCGGCCGGTCGCCGCCGACCGGATCCGCACCTCGGAGTACTGGGTTCGGCACGTGCGCGACGCCGTGCGCTTCCACGACGGTGTCCGGCACCTGCTCGACCAGGGCGTGACGACCCTCCTGGAACTCGGCCCCGACGGCGTGCTGTCCGCGATGGCCCGGCAGAGTACCGAGGACGGGACCGGGGACGGGACCGGGGACGTCGCCGCGGTACCGCTGCTGCGCCGGGGCCGTCCGGAGCCGGACACGGTGCTCGCCGCAGTCGCCCGGGCGCACGTGCGCGGTGCCCGGGTGGACTGGCCGGCGCTCCTCACCGAACCGGCCGGCCCGGCCGGCCGCCGACTGGACCTGCCCACGTACGCGTTCCAGGGCGAGCGGTACTGGCTGGACCCCACCGCCGGGGCGCCCGCCGAGGCGTCCGAGCTGGGCGTGGCGAGCGCCGGGCATCCACTGCTCGGCGCCGCCGTCACCCCGGCCGAGGGCGGTGGGCTGATCCTCACCGGGCGGCTGTCGCCCCGCACGCACCGCTGGCTCGCCGACCACGTGGTGCTGGGCAGCACGGTGGTGCCCGGCACCGCGTACCTGGAGCTGGCGCTGCACGCGGCGCGGCTGACCGGCTGCACGACGATCGAGGAACTGGACCAGGAGGCGCCGCTGATCCTCGCCGAGACCGGGACGGCACAGGTGCAGGTGGCGGTCGGTACGGCCGACGAGTCGGGCCGGCGGCCGATCGGCGTGTACGCGCGGCCGGACGACACCGCGGACTGGACCCGGCACGCGTCCGGCACGCTGTCCGCCGGGGACGGCGGGGACGGCGGGGACGGCGGGGACGGCGGGGACGGCGGAGCGGGCTGGCGACCGACCGGCGTCTGGCCGCCCGAGGGCGCCGAGCCGGTGGACCTCGACGGCTTCTACCCCTCCGTCGCCCGTGACGGCTTCGACTACGGCCCGTCGTTCCGCGGCCTGCGGGCCGTGTGGCGCGCGGGCGACGAGGTGTACGGCGAAGTCGCCCTGCCGGAGCCGGAGCGGGGCCGGGCGGGCCGGTACGGCGTCCACCCCGCGCTGCTCGACGCAGCGCTGCACGCGGGCCTGGTCGGGCGCACCGGCGAGCACGTCCTCCTGCCCTTCGCCTGGAACAACGTCCGGGTGCACCGCTCGGGCGCGGTCCGGCTGCGCCTGCGGCTGGCCCCGGCCGGACCGGACGCGATGTCCCTGGACGTGGCCGACGAGACCGGCGCGCCGGTCGCCTCGGTCGGTGCCCTGCGGGCCCGTCCGGTCTCGGTCGGCCAGCTGCGCGCGGCGGCACGGGCCGGGCTGGGCGACGCGCTGTTCCGCGTCGAGTGGGCGCCCGTCCCGGCGGTCGAGCGGGACCGCGGTCGACGGGCGGTGCTCGGGGACGGTTCCGGCTTCCCCGGTCTCGACAGCTACCCCGACCTCGCCGCTCTCGGCGAGGCCGTCGCCGCGGGGCTACCGGTGCCGGACGCGGTCGTCCTGCCCCTGCCGGACACCACGGGCGACACCACGGGCGACCTCCCCGCAGCGGTGCGCGCGGCCCTGCGCCGGACGTGGTCCGTGCTGACCGCCTGGGCGGCGGACGACCGTTTCGCGGCCTCCCGGCTGGTCCTGGTGACCCGCGGCGCGGTGGCCGCCGACCGGGCGGACGTGAGCGGCCCCACCCCCGACCGGGCAGCGGCCACGGACGTCCCGAACCTGGCCCACGCCCCACTCTGGGGCCTCGTCCGGGCCGCCCAGGCCGAGCAGCCCGACCGCTTCGTCCTGCTCGACCTGGACGGCGGCGCGGACACCACGGCGGCACTGGACCAGGCAGTCGCCGGCGGCGAACCGCAGCTCGCACTGCGCGCCGGCGCCGTCCTGGCGCCGCTCCTGGCGCCGCTCCTGGCGCCGCTTCTGGTGCCGAGCCTGCTGCCGAGCCGCCCGGCGACGGACGGCGCGGCCGCCGCGCTCGACCCGAACGGCACCGTCCTGATCACCGGCGGTACCGGCGCGCTCGGCTCGCTGCTCGCCCGACACCTGGTCACCGCGTACGGTGTGCGGCACCTGCTGCTGCTCGGCCGCCGCGGCCCGCAGGCCCCGGGCGCGACCGAACTCACCGCCGAACTCACCGCCCTGGGCGCCCGGGTGACGGTCACCGCCTGCGACACGGCCGACCGCGAGGACCTCGCCCGGGCCCTCGCCGCCGTACCGGCCGAACACCCGCTGACCGCCGTCGTCCACACGGCCGGCGTGGTCGCGGACGGCGCACTGGCCTCGCTCACCGAGGAACGGTTCGAGGCCGTGCTCCGCCCGAAGGCGGATGCCGCCTGGCACCTGCACGAGCTCACCCGGGACGCCGACCTCGCCGCGTTCGTGCTGTTCTCCTCCGCGACGGCCACCCTCGGCGGTGCCGGCCAGGGGGGCTACGGTGCGGCGAACGCCTTCCTCGACGCCCTCGCCCAGCACCGCGCCGCGCGGGGCCTGCCCGCCCGGTCGCTGGCCTGGGGCCTGTGGCAGCAGGACCGGGGAATGGCAGGCGCGCTCGACGAGGCCACGCTCGGCCGGATGCGGCGCTCGGGCCTCCTCCCGCTCAGCCCGCAGGACGGCCTGGCCCTGTTCGACGCGGCGCTCGCCGGAGCCGAACCGACGTCGCTGCCGGTCCGGCTGGAACCCGCCGCACTGCGCCAGGCCGGCCCGGACCTCCCGCCGCTGCTACGCGGGCTGGCCGGCCCGTCCGCCGTCCCCGCCGAGCGACCGGACGCAGCAGCGACGGACGGCCTGAAGCGGCGGCTCGCCGGGCTTTCCGACGCGGAGCGCGAGCGCGCCCTGCTGGACCTGGTACGCGCTCAGGTGGCCGTGGTCCTGGGACACTCGGCCCCGACGGCGATCGGCGCCGACCGGGCGTTCAACGACCTCGGCTTCGACTCGCTGACGGCGGTCGAACTGCGCAACCGCCTGACCAGCGCCTCGGGACTGCGCCTGCCGGCCACGCTCGTCTTCGACTACCCGACGGCGGCGGAGCTCGCCCGCTACCTGGACGCGGAACTCCCGCGTGCGGACCTGCCCTCGGCCGCGCCCGTACTGGCTGAACTGGACCGCCTCGAAGCCGTGCTCGCCGGGGTCGGTGCCGACCACCCCGAGCGGGCGCGGATCGCCGACCGGCTGCGGGCCGTGGCCGACCGGTGGAGCCCGCGGCCCGGACCGGAGGACGGCCCGTCCACCGGCGCCGAACTGGAGTTGGAGTCCGCCGACGACGACGAGGTCTTCGACTTCATCACCAACGAGCTCGGCATCTCCTGACTCCTCCCGCCGGCGCCACCGCCGACCGGTCGTCCTGTTCCTGTTCCATCCGAAGGGGTTGCGCCACTGTGGCCAGCGAGACCGAGGACAAGCTCCGTTACTTCCTCAAGCGGGTGACCGCCGATCTCCAGGAGACGCGCCGACGGCTCCAGGAGACGGAGTCCGTCGCGGCCGAGCCGATCGCCGTCGTCGGCATGGCCTGCCGCTATCCGGGGGGCGTCACCTCACCCGAGGACCTCTGGCAGTTGGTCGCGAGCGGCGGCGACGCCGTCTCCCCGTTCCCCGCCGACCGCGGCTGGGAGCTTGACTCGCTGTACGACCCGGACCCCGACCGGGCCGGTCACACGTACGCCCGCGAGGGCGGTTTCGTGGACGGTGTGGACGGGTTCGACGCCGGGTTCTTCGGCATCGGTCCGCGCGAGGCGCTGGCGATGGACCCGCAGCAGCGGCTGCTGCTGGAGACCTCCTGGGAGGCGTTCGAGCGGGCCGGCATCGCCCCGGAGTCGCTGCGCGGCAGCCGGACCGGCGTCTTCATGGGCGCGGGGCAGGTCGACTACGCGGCACTCGCCCAGCGGGCCACGGAGAGCCTGGAGGGGTACCTGCTCACGGGTGGCGCGGCAAGCGTCATCTCGGGTCGGCTGTCCTACGTGTTCGGCCTGGAGGGCCCGGCGATCACGGTGGACACGGCGTGCTCGTCCTCCCTGGTGGCGCTGCACCTGGCCTGCCAGTCGCTGCGCCGGGGCGAGTGCTCGACGGCGCTCGCCGGCGGCGCGGCGGTCATGGCCGCACCCGGCATGTTCGTCGAGTTCAGCCGCCAACGCGGCCTCGCCCCCGACGGGCGCTGCAAGGCCTTCTCCGCCACCGCGGACGGCACCGGCTGGGGCGAGGGTGTCGGCGTCCTGCTGCTGGAGCGGCTCTCCGACGCCCAGCGCAACGGCCACCGGGTGCTCGCGGTGGTGCGCGGCTCGGCCGTCAACCAGGACGGCGCCTCCAACGGGCTCACCGCGCCGAACGGCCCGTCCCAGCAACGGGTCATCCGGCAGGCCCTCGACAGCGCCCGGGTGTCCGCGGCCGACGTCGACGCGGTCGAGGCCCACGGCACCGGCACCACGCTCGGCGACCCGATCGAGGCCCAGGCGCTGCTCGCCACCTACGGACAGGACCGGCCCGCCGAACGCCCGCTGTGGCTCGGCTCGGTGAAGTCCAACATCGGGCACACCCAGGCCGCGGCGGGTGTGGCGGGGGTCATCAAGATGGTGATGGCGATGCGGCAGGGTGTGCTGCCGCAGACGCTGCACGCCGACGAGCCGACACCGCACGTCGACTGGGCCTCGGGGGCGGTGTCACTGCTCACCGAGCGGCGGGAGTGGCCGGAGGCGGACGGGCGTCCGCGCCGCGCGGGCGTGTCGGCGTTCGGGGCGAGCGGGACGAACGCGCACGTCGTCCTGGAGGAGGCCCCCGTCCCCGAGGAGACTCCCGCGGCCGACTCGCCCTTCGCAGTGGTGCCGTGGGTGCTCTCCGCCCGGGACGAACACGCGCTGCGCGCCCAGGCAGGACAGCTGGCCGCCTTCCTCCAGGACCACCCCGACACCGACCTCCGCGCCGCCGGCCACACCCTGCTCACCGGACGAGCCCAA
>NZ_JNWQ01000135.1 GCF_000716875.1 Streptomyces novaecaesareae
GCCGATGGTACTGCAGGGGGGACCCTGTGGGAGAGTAGGACGCCGCCGAACAATTCTTCAGAAGAACCCCCATCCGGATCCCGGATGGGGGTTCTTCGCGTTTTCCGGGTCCTTTCGGGAATTCGACCGCGATACTGCCGCACCGCTGCCGAACGGCTGCCGCATCCCTGCCGAGTGGCCCCCGCCGAGTGGCTGGTCCACCGTCAATATGCCGCTAAAACCGCCTGATCAGTGCACTGATCAGCGGAAAATCACTGCTCACGCCGTAGTCTCGAAGGGCGGGGGGAACAGGTGTCCGGGGCTGGCTCCCGGGCATGGCCGGATCAAGAATGGTGCTCATGGGACGAGGCAGGCTGCGCATCTACCTCGGGGCTGCCCCCGGGGTCGGCAAGACGTACGCCATGCTCGCCGAGGCGCACCGGCGGCAGGAGCGTGGTACGGACGTCGTGGTGGCGTTCGTGGAGGACCACGGCCGCCGGCGTACCGCGGACATGGTCGCCGGGCTGGAGGTCGTGCTGCGGCAGCAGGTGATGCACCGGGGCGCCAGGTTCTCCGAGATGGACCTGGATGCCGTCCTGGCCCGCCGCCCGCAGGTGGCGCTGGTGGACGAACTGGCGCACACCAACGTCCCGGGCTGCCGCAACGCCAAGCGCTGGCAGGACGTCGAGGAGCTGTTGGCAGCCGGGATCGACGTGGTCTCCACCGTCAACGTGCAGCACCTGGCGTCGCTCGGCGACGCCGTCACGGGCATCACCGGGGTGCGCCAGCGGGAGACCGTACCGGACGAGGTGGTCCGGCGGGCCGACCAGATCGAGCTGGTGGACATGTCCCCGCAGGCGCTGCGGCGGCGGCTGGCGCACGGGAACGTGTACGCGCCGGAGAAGATCGACGCCGCGCTCGCCAACTACTTCCGCCCGGGCAACCTGACCGCGCTGCGCGAGCTGGCGCTGCTGTGGACCGCGGACCGGGTGGACGAGTACCTGCAGAAGTACCGGGCCGAGCAGGGCATCGAGGGCACCTGGCAGGCCCGGGAGCGGATCGTGGTGGGCCTCACCGGCGGGCCCGAAGGGGCGACGCTGATCCGCCGGGCGGCCCGGATCGCGGCCCGCGTCTCCGGCGGTGAGCTGCTCGCCGTGCACATCTCCCGTTCGGACGGGCTCGCCGGCACCGGTTCGCCGCAGCGGCTGATCGAGCAGCGGGCGCTGGTGGAGAGCCTCGGCGGCTCCTTCCACGCCGTGCTGGGCGACGACCCGGCGGCCGGGCTGCTGGACTTCGCCCGGGGCGTGAACGCGACCCAGATCGTGCTGGGCACCAGCCGTCGGCCCGGCTGGCAGTACCTGTACGGGCCGGGCGTCGGCACCACGGTGACCCGGGAGGCCGGGGACATCGACGTCCACATGGTCACCCACGAGCACGCCGGGCACGGGCGCGGCAGGATGCCCGTCCGGCGGATCACCGACCTGGGCCGGAACCGGACGGTCGCCGGCTGGCTCGTCGGGCTGGCCGGCCCGCCGCTGCTGGCGATCGTGCTGACCGCGATCGGTGGGCTGGGGCTCTCCACCGACATGCTGCTGTTCCTGTCGCTGACGGTGAGCGCGGCGCTGGTAGGCGGGCTGCTGCCGGCGATCGGGTCGGCACTGGTCGGCTCCTCGGTGCTGAACTACTACTTCACGCCGCCGCTGCACACCTTCACCATCAACGAGCCGCAGAACATCATGGCGGTGGCGATATTCACCGTCGTCGGGATATCGGTGGCGTCCGTGGTGGACTTGGCGGCCCGGCGCACCCACCAGGCGGCCCGCAGCCAGACCGAGGCGCAGACGCTCAGTGCGCTGGCCGGCACGGTGCTGCGGGGAGCCCCCAACGGGGACGGGGTGCTGACCGCGCTGATGGAGCAGGTCCGGGAGACCTTCGGGCAGGAGAGCGCCGCGCTGCTGGAGCGCCCGGATCCGCTCGGCCCCTGGGTGCCGGTGGCGACCGCCGGGCCGCGGCCGCCGGAGCGGCCGGAGGGGGCCGACGTGGACGTCCCGGTCGGCGACAGCCTGGCGCTGGTGCTGCGCGGCCGGGTGCTGCCGGGGGCGGACCGGCGCCTGCTCGGGGCCTTCGCCGCGCAGGCCGCCGTGGTGCTGGAGCGCCGCCGGCTGTCCCGCGAGGCCGCCGCGGCCCGCCGGGAGGCCGAGGGCAACCGGATCCGGACGGCGCTGCTGGCCGCCGTCTCGCACGACCTGCGCACCCCGCTGGCGGGCATCAAGGCCTCGGTGAGCTCGCTGCGTTCGGCCGACGTCCAGTGGGACCCGGAGGACGAGGCCGAACTGCTGGCCGGGATCGAGGCCGGGGCCGACCGGCTGGACCACCTGATCAACAACCTGCTCGACATGAGCCGTCTGCAGACCGGGACCGTCACCCCGTTGATCCAGGAGACCGACCTGGACGAGGTGGTGCCCTACGCGCTCGGCGGGGTGCCGCCGGAGTCCGTCCGGCTGGACGTCCCGGAGACGCTGCCGATGATCCGGGCCGACGGCGGTCTGCTGGAGCGCTCGCTGGCCAACCTGGTGGAGAACGCCGTCAAGTACAGCCCGGACGGCGTCAAGGTGCTGGTCAAGGCCGATGCGCTGGAGCAGCCGGGGGTGCCGGGCCGGGTCGAGCTGCGGATCGTCGACCGCGGGCCGGGGGTGCCCGAGGAGGCGAAGGAGAAGATCTTCGCGCCGTTCCAGCGCTACGGCGACGCGCCGCGCGGCGCCGGGGTGGGCCTCGGACTCGCGGTGGCGCGCGGCTTCGTCGAGGCGATGGACGGTACCGTCACGGCCGAGGACACCCCCGGCGGCGGCCTCACCATGGTCGTCAGCCTGCCCGCCGTCGACCGGCCGCCCGAACCGGACGAACCGAGCGACGACGGGAGCGGTCCGCTCTCCGAGCTGATCACGTGAGCGGTGAGGCGCTCCGGTGGGATCCGTCGCTTCCCGAGGTCGCGTGCCGTACCGAACGCGTGCTGTACCGAAAGCGTGTCGTACCGAAAGTCAGTCCCACAGTCCGTAAGTCAGACAGCCTGAAAGGCGGAGCCCGTAAATGACCCGGGTCCTCGTCGTGGACGACGAACCGCAGATCGTCCGCGCGCTGGTGATCAACCTCAAGGCCCGCAAGTACGAGGTGGACGCGGCCCATGACGGCGCGAGCGCCCTGGAACTGGCCGCCGCCCGCCATCCGGACGTCGTCGTCCTCGACCTGGGCCTGCCGGACATGGACGGGGTCGAGGTGATCCGCGGCCTGCGCGGGTGGACCCGGGTGCCGATCATCGTGTTGTCCGCCCGGCACGCCTCGGACGAGAAGGTCGAGGCCCTGGACGCCGGCGCGGACGACTACGTCACCAAGCCGTTCGGCATGGACGAGCTGCTCGCCCGGATGCGGGCCGCCGTGCGGCGGGCCGAGCCGGTGGCCGGGGAGGCCGACTCGCTGGTGGTGACCGAGACCTTCACGGTCGACCTCGCGGCCAAGAAGGTCAACCGGGACGGCGCCGACGTCCGGCTCACCCCGACCGAGTGGCACCTGCTGGAGGTGCTGGTCCGCAACGCCGGGCGGCTGGTCAGCCAGACCCAGCTGCTGCAGGAGGTGTGGGGCCCCGCCTACCGCACCGAGACCAACTACCTGCGGGTCTACCTCGCCCAGCTGCGGCGCAAGCTGGAGCGCGACCCCTCGCACCCGCGCCACTTCATCACCGAGCCGGGAATGGGATACCGGTTCGAGAGCTGACCGCCGTTGCCCTCGGCGGCTGAACGACCCCCCGCCGGGGGCCCGGAAACCGGTACCCTTCCCGCATGAGTGGTGACAACAGCAGCGGCCAGTCGCAGGGGCGGTTCCGCCGCATGCTCAGTCGGCTGACCTCCTCGGCCGAGGAGTTGGACGCCGAGGACCTGCGCCAGGAGAACGCCGCGGAGTCGGGGTGCACGCCGATCGCCGGCTGCGCGGACCGCGAGCTGGTCACCGTCGCGGGAACGCTGCGCACGGTGACGCTCCGCCCGCGCGCGGGGGTGCCGGCCCTGGAGGCCGAACTGTTCGACGGCACCGAGGCGCTGGAGGTGGTCTGGCTCGGCCGCCGCTCGATCGCGGGCATAGAGCCCGGTCGCCGGCTGGTCGCCAGCGGCCGGATCAGTCACGCACGCGGGCGCCGCGTGCTGTTCAACCCCCGCTACGAGCTGCGTCCGGTCGGACACGGGAGCGAATGAGCGTGAGCAACCTGCCCGGCGGCGACGCCGCCGCCCAGCTCGACCTGGCCCACGACCCGGCGGCCGAGGAGGCCGCCCGGAAGGCCGCCTCCAAGGAGGCCGCCGACACCGTGCTGAAGGCCTTCGGCGGCGTACGCGGCATGATCGACATGACGCTGCCCGGCCTGGTCTTCATCGTCACGTACAACCTGACCCACCAGGTCAGCACCTCGGCGTGGGCCGCGCTCGGCCTGAGCGGGCTCTTCGTGGTGGCCCGGCTGGCGAGGCGGGAGACCATCCAGCACGCCTTCAGCGGGGTGTTCGGCGTCGCCCTCGGCGCCTGGATCTCGATGAAGAGCGGCAAGGCCGAGGACTTCTACCTGCCCGGCCTGCTCTGGAACGTCGGCTACTGCATCGCCCTGGCTACCTCCGCGCTGGCGCGCTGGCCGATGATCGGCGTGATGCTCGGCCCGATCACCGGCGAGATGTTCACCTGGCGCAAGGAGAACCCGGGCCGGCTGGCCGCCTACACCAGGGCGACCTGGGCCTGGGTGGTGATCATGGGCCTCAAGCCGCTGGTCCTCTTCCCGCTGTACTTCACCCACAACGTCAACCTGCTGGGCTGGCTGAAGGTCGCCCTCGGCATCCCGCCGCTGCTGCTGGCGATGTACGTCACCTGGCAGATCCTGCTGAAGGCACCGCCGCCGATCAAGGCGCAGCTGGACGAGGACGAGGAGGAGCCGGCCAAGTAGCCGCCTCCACCGGGACGACCTGGACGGCTTGGCCGACAGGGCACGGCGAAGGGCCCGCACCCACCGGGGTGCGGGCCCTTCGCCGTGCCCTGTGGGGCCACTGGGCCCCTGGGGCCTGTTGCGGCCTACTGGGCGCCGGAGGTGGCCGACAGCAGCTCCTCCAGCTCCTCCTCGCGCTCCTGGGCGGCGACGAAGAGCAGCTCGTCGCCGCCCTCCAGGGTGTCGTCCTTGCCCGGCACCAGCACCCGGCCCTCGCGGATGATGGTCACCAGCGCGGTGTCCTGCGGCCAGGCCACGTCGCCGACCCGGGTGCCGACCAGCTCGGTGTCGGAGGCCAGGGTCAGCTCGACCAGGTTGGCGTTGCCCTGGCTGAAGCGCATCAGGCGGACCAGGTCGCCGACGCTGACCGCCTCCTCGACCAGGGCGGACATCAGGCGCGGCGTGGACACGGCCACGTCCACGCCCCAGGACTCGTTGAAGAGCCACTCGTTCTTGGGGTTGTTCACCCGGGCGACCACTCGCGGCACCGCGTACTCGGTCTTGGCGAGCAGCGAGACGACCAGGTTGACCTTGTCGTCACCGGTCGCGGCGATCACCACGTGGCAGCGCTGCAGCGCGGCCTCGTCCAGCGAGGTGATCTCGCAGGCGTCGGCCAGCAGCCACTCCGCCATGGGAACCCGCTCCACCGAGATGGAGTTGGGGTTCTTGTCTATCAGCAGGACCTCGTGGCCGTTCTCCAGCAGCTCGCCCGCGATCGAGCGGCCCACGGCACCGGCCCCGGCAATGGCGACCCGCATCAGTGACCCTCCTCCTTCGGCCCCTGCGCGAACGCGGCCTCGACGGCCGTCAGGTCGGCCCGGCGCAGCATCACGTGCACCAGGTCGCCCTCCTGCACCACCATCTGCGGCGTGGGCAGGACGCCCTCGCCGAGCCGGGTGACGAACGCCACCCGGGTGCCGGAGGCGTCCTCCAGCTCGCTGATCCGGTGGCCGACCCAGCGCGGGTCGTACGCGACCTCGGCCAGCTGTACGGCACCGCTCGGGTCCTGCCACAGCGGCTCGGCGCCGCTCGGCAGCAGCCGGCGCAGCATCTGGTCGGCGGTCCAGCGGACCGTGGCGACGGTCGGGATGCCCAGGCGCTGGTAGACCTCGGCGCGGCGGGGGTCGTAGATCCGGGCGGCGACGTTCTCGACGCCGAAGTTCTCCCGGGCCACCCGCGCGGCGATGATGTTGGAGTTGTCACCGCTGGAGACGGCGGCGAAGGCGCCGGCCTCCTCGATGCCCGCCTCGCGCAGGGTGTCCTGGTCGAAGCCCACGCCGGTCACCCGGCGCCCGTTGAACCCGGCACCCAGCCGGCGGAACGCGGTCGGGTCCTGGTCGACCACGGCCACCGAGTGGCCCTGTTTCTCGAGTGCTCTGGCGAGGGCGGAGCCCACGCGGCCGCAGCCCATGATGACGATGTGCACCGGTGCTACCTCACCCGTTCCATTGGGGTACTGACCTGCGCAAACACCGTTCATCTCCCTTTCCCGCCCGGCTGTCCGGGGCGAGCGTTCTCGTGGGGCGCCGGCCCCGGCAACACCTGACAATCCGAGTGTTGCCCGCCGACTCGTATCCGACACGCTAGCCGGTCCATAGAACGCAGTCGCGACGAAGGGGGGGACAAACGGCGGAGCCTTGTCCGGGGAACCCCTACGATTCCTTAACGTGCCTATGCCGAAAGACCTTCCGAAACGCATCCTGATCGGACGCGCGCTGCACAGCGACAAGCTGGGCGAAACGCTTCTCCCGAAGCGGATCGCGCTGCCCGTCTTCGCCTCGGACGCGCTCTCCTCGGTCGCGTACGCCCCCGAGGAAATCCTGCTCACCCTGTCCGTCGCGGGCGCTTCGGCGATCCACTTCTCCTGGCAGATCGGCCTCGTCGTCGCGGTCGTGATGCTCGCCGTGGTCGCCTCGTACCGACAGAACGTGCACGCCTATCCCAGCGGTGGCGGCGACTACGAGGTCGCGACCGTCAACCACGGGCCGGCCGCCGGTCTCGTGGTCGCCAGCGCGCTGATGGTCGACTACGTGCTCACGGTGGCGGTGTCGACGACCTCGGGCGTCGCCAACGTCGTCTCCGCCGTTCCCGCGCTGCGCGGCCACGAACTCACCGTGTCGGTGATCGTGGTCATCCTGCTGATGGGGATGAACCTGCGCGGGGTGCGCGAATCCGGTACCGCCTTCGCCATCCCCACCTACGCCTTCATGATCGGCGTGATCGGGATGGTCGGCTACGGGTTCGTCCGACACTTCCTGCTCGGCCAGGACATGCCCGCCGAGAGCTCCGGATTCACGCTCGAAGCCACCCCCGGCAACGCGTCGCTGGGCGGGATCGCCCTGGTGTTCCTGCTGCTGAAGTCCTTCTCCTCCGGTTGCGCCGCGCTCACCGGTGTGGAGGCGATCTCCAACGGTGTGCCGGCCTTCCGCAAGCCCAAGAGCAAGAACGCCGCCACCACGCTGCTGATGATGGCGAGCATCGCCGTCGTGATGTTCATGGGCATCATCTGGCTGGCCCGGCTGACCGGCGTCCAGATGGCCGAGAACCCGACCGAACAGCTCGGCGGCGTCTCCTCCGGCTACCACCAGAAGACCGCGCTGGCCCAGATCAGCGAGGCCGTGTTCAGCAACTTCACGCCCGGCTTCTACTTCGTCGCCGCCGTGACCGGCCTGATCCTGGTGCTGGCCGCCAACACCGCCTTCAACGGCTTCCCGGTGCTCGGCTCGATCCTGGCCCAGGACCGCTACCTGCCGCGCCAGCTGCACACCCGCGGCGACCGGCTGGCGTTCTCCAACGGCATCATCCTGCTGGCGATCGCCGCGATCCTGTTCGTCATCGCCTTCGACGCCGACCCCAACCGGCTGATCCAGCTCTACATCGTCGGCGTCTTCGTCTCCTTCAACATGAGCCAGTCCGGCATGATCCGGCACTGGACCCGGCTGCTGCGCACCGAGACCGACCCGGCCGAGCGCCGCCGCATGCAGCGCAGCCGGGCGATCAACACCTTCGGCCTGGTGATGACCATGGCCGTGCTGATCGTCGTCCTGGTCACCAAGATCGGCCACGCCTGGATCGCCATCGCGGCGATGGTCGTGCTGTTCGTGATGATGAAGGGCATCCGCCGCCACTACGACCGGGTCTCCGAGGAGCTCATCGCCGCCGAGGAGCCGGACGACGTGGTGCTGCCCACCCGGGTGCACGCCATCGTGCTGGTCTCCAAGCTGCACAAGCCGGCGCTGCGCGCCCTCGCGTACGCCAAGCTGGCCCGCGCCCACACCCTGGAGGCGATCACGGTCAACGTCGACCCGGCCGACACGGCGGCGCTGCGACAGGAGTGGGACGAGCGCGGCATCGAGGTGCCGCTCAAGGTGCTGGACTCGCCGTTCCGCGAGATCACCGGGCCGGTCCTGGACTACGTGAAGAACCTGCGCCGCAACAGCCCCCGCGACGTGGTCTCGGTCTACATCCCCGAGTACGTGGTCGGCCACTGGTACGAGCACCTGCTGCACAACCAGAGCGCGCTGCGGCTCAAGGGGCGGCTGCTGTTCAAGCCCGGTGTGATGGTCACCTCGGTGCCGTGGCAGCTGGAGTCCTCGGAGCGGCGCCAGCCGCAGAAGGCCTGGTCGGCGCCGGGTGCCGTCCGGCGTGGCGAGCCGCGGGCGCCGAAGGCCGTACAGTCGAAGGATTCCGTCCCCACCGGCCAGAGTGCCGGTGCCACCTCCGACCGCAGCAAGGACACCTCCTCGTGACCCGCAACACTCCGCCCCGTTCCTCGGGCTCCTCCGGCAAGGGCGCCCGCCGGGGCGGCTCCCAGCCCGGGCAGGTGTCCCGGCCGCGCTGGGGCCGGCCGGCCCGCCCGGAGGCCACCGACCGCGACGGCCTCACCGCGCGCACCGCGCCGATCGTGCCGGGGGAGCAGGCGCCGGCGGAGGACCGCAAGCCGGGCCAGGCTGCCGCAGGCCGGGCCGCCGCCGGGAAGGGCGGCGCCAAGGGCGCTGCGAAGGGCGCCGGGAAGGGCGCGGCGAAGGCCGCTGCCGGGAAGGGCGCTGCCAAGGGTGCCGAGGGGGCTGCCGGAGCTGCCGGGGCTTCCGGTGCGGCTCGGAAGGCGCCGCGCAAGCAGGCGGTGCGGCCGCCCAAGGCGCTGCGCACCGGCCCCGCGCGGGCGCCGCGACAGGAGACGCCGTCCGGTGAGCCGCTGGCCGGCCAGCGGTACGAGGTCGAGGTCGGCCCGGTCGCGCACGGCGGCGGGCACTGCGTGGCCCGGCACGAGGGCCGGGTGCTGTTCGTGCGGCACGCGCTGCCCGGCGAGAAGGTCGTCGCGCTGGTGACCGAGGGCACCACCACCTCGCGGTTCCTGCGGGCCGACGCGGTGGAGGTGCTGGAGCCCGCCAAGGAGCGGATCGAGGCGCCGTGCCCGTTCTCCGGCCCGGGCAAGTGCGGCGGCTGCGACTGGCAGCACGTCACCCCGGGCGGGCAGCGCAAGCTCAAGGCGTCGGTGCTGACCGAGCAGCTGGCCAAGCTGGCCGGGCTCACCCCGGCCGAGGCGGGCTGGGACGGCAGCGTCGAGCCGGTCGGCGGCAAGCTCCCGGCCGGGCAGGTGCCGGCCTGGCGCACCCGGGTCCAGTACGCGGTGGACCCGGAGACCGGGAAGGTCGGCCTGCGCAAGCACCGCTCGCACGACGTGCAGCCGATCGACCGCTGCCTGATCGCTGCCGAGGGCGTCACCGAGCTGGGTATCGAGGCCCGCGACTGGCCGGGCGTGGCCTCCGTCGAGGTGATCGCGGCGAGCGGCTCCTCGGACCGCCAGGTGGTGCTCACCCCGCGGCCCGGCGCTCAGCTGCCGCTGGTCGAGCTGGACAAGCCGGTGTCGATCGCCCGGATCGACGAGCAGGACAACATCCACAAGGTGCACGGGCGCTCGTTCGTGCGTGAGCGGGCGGCCGGGCGCACCTGGCGGGTCAGCAACGGCGGCTTCTGGCAGATCCACCCGGAGGCGCCGGACACCCTGGTCGACGCCGTGCTGGACGGCCTGGACCCGCAGTGGGGCGAGAACGCGCTCGACCTGTACTGCGGCGTCGGCCTCTTCGCGGGGGCGCTGGCCGACCGGGTCGGCGAGGAGGGCGCGGTGCTCGGCATCGAGTCCGCCAAGCAGGCCGTGGTCGACGCCCGGCACAACCTGGCCGCGCTGGACAACGTGCGGATCGAGTGCGACCGGGTCGAGACGCTGCTGCCGCGTACCGGCATCACCGCCACCGACCTGATCGTCCTGGACCCGCCGCGCTCGGGCGCCGGGCGGGAGACCGTCGCGCACCTGGTCGGCCTGGAGGCGCGCCGGATCGCGTACGTGGCGTGCGACCCGGCGGCGCTCGCCCGGGACCTGGGGTTCTTCCGCGAGGGCGGCTACCGGCCGGTGTCGCTGCGGGCCTTCGACCTGTTCCCGATGACGCACCACTTCGAGTGCGTGGCGATCCTGGAGCCGGTCGGGGAGTGATCCTCGGTGCTCGATGACTCGATGAATCGACGAATCGATGACTCGACGGATCGCAGACTCGACGAATCGATGACGCGCTGACTCGCTGACGGAGGCGGTACCCGAACGGGTGCCGCCTCCGTGCTGTTCGAGGCGCGGTCAGTCGTTGTGTTCCTCCTCGTCGGCGCTGTGCGGCAGGTCGATGCCGTGCTGGGAGGCGAGCCGGAGGAGTGAGGCGATCCGGCCCTCGTACGCCTGGACGCCGTCGGCGTCCCCTTCGGCCCGTGCCGCCGCGAGGTCCCGTCGGGCCTGGGCGAGCTGCTCGTGCAGCTCCTGGTCGAACATGGCTGTCATGTGCCGGCCTCCACACCGGTCGGTGCCGCTCAGTGGAACGCTCAGGGGAGTTCAGAGTCCCGGATGGTGAAGGACTCTTCAAGTCTCGCTCGTCCTGGTGGGGGTGGGGCCTGTCTCTTATACACATCTGACGCTGCCGACGAGCGATCTAGGGTAGATGTCGGTGG
>NZ_JNWQ01000136.1 GCF_000716875.1 Streptomyces novaecaesareae
GCCGGCGAGCCCGCCCGCCACCCCGGCCCCGACCGCCTCGGGCACCCCCGTCCCGGACAAGAACGCCGCGCCCGCGGACGCCCGGCTGACCCTCGCCAAGCCCGGCACCCCGGTCACCGGCCCGGCGGCCAACGGGGACGCCGCGCCCGGCACCGGGGCCGTCGCCACCGGCGCCCTCGCCCCCGGCTTCACCGTCACCCAGACCACCGTGGTCACCGAGCAGCGCGGCCTCGGCCTGTCCGGCCTCACCTGCACCCCGGCCGGCACCGGCTTCTGGTTCGCCGGGGCCAGCACGGCCGGCGACCGGGTCGACTACCTGAGCCTGGTCAACACCGAGTCCTCCGCCGCCGTGGTCGACATCAAGCTGTACGGCGACAAGGGCCTGATCGACAACGACGCCGCCAACGGCCTGACCATCGCCCCCGGCAGCTCCCAGTCCGTCCTGCTGTCGACCCTCACCAAGGGCGCCGTCGCCGACCTCGCCGTCCACGTGGTGGCCCGCTCGGGCCGGATCGGCGCCGCGCTGCACGCGGCCGACGGCAACAAGGGCGCGGACTGGATCCCGGCCTCGGCCGCCCCGGCCGCCACCCAGGTGCTGCCCGGCCTGCCGGCCGACACCACCACCGCTCGCCTGGTGGTCTGGGCGCCGCCGGAGGACGACGCCGACCTGAAGATCCAGCTCTCCGGCAAGAACGGCTGGTTCACCCCGGCCGGCAACGAGACGATCCACGTCAAGGCGGGCATGGTGGCCGCCGTCGACCTCGGCAAGGTCACCCGGGACGAGGTCGCCGGGCTGCGGCTGTCGCCCAGCGACGACAAGCACCCCACGCCGATCGTGGCCGGGCTGCGGGTCGACCGGGCGGCGGGCAACGGCAAGAGCGACGCGGCCTGGCTCACCGGCACCGCCCCGGTCGGCGCGCGAGCCAGCGTCGCCGACAACCGGGCCGGCGCCTCCACGCTCTACCTGACCTCCACCGGCGACGCCGCCACCGTCCGGATCACCGCCTCGGCCGGCAGCGGCGGCGGCACCCCGGCCACCAAGGAGGTCCAGCTCCCGGCCGGCGGCACGGTCGCCCTCCCGGCGCCCGAGCCCGCCGGACTGAACGGCGTCTTCGCGCTCACCGTGGAGACCGTCTCCGGCGGCCCGGTGGCCGCCGCCCGGATGCTCTCCATCCCCGCCAAGGACGTGCCGATGTTCACCGTCCAGGCGCTGCACGACGACCACAGCACCGTCAAGGTCCCGCAGGCCGCCCAGGACCCGGGCGTCGTCCTGCGCTGAGCAGCCGTCGGGGGCGGTACCTTCCCGGTACCGCCCCCGACCCGCCGCGTCCTGCGCTCTCAGTCCTCGTCGTAGCGCGGGTCGATCGCGTCCGGCGAGAGCCCCAACAGCTCGGCGACCTGCTCGATCAGGATCTCGTGCACCAGCGCCGCCCGGTCCTCCCGGGTCTTCGCCCGGATCTCCACCGGCCGCCGGTACACCACGATCTGGCTCTTGTGCCCCTGGTTGCCCGGCGACACCCGCCCCAGCGGCACGCCGTCCTCGGCGTCCGCGCCGTCCGGCTCGTGCAGCGGCACCTCCTGGACGGCGAACTCGACCTCGATCAGCTGCGGCCAACGCCGCTCCAGCCGCTCCACCGACTCACGCACGTAGTCGTCGAACAGTTCGGAGCGGGTGAGTGAGATCGGCACCTGCGGCGGCGCCAGGG
Source organism: Streptomyces novaecaesareae (assembly GCF_000716875.1). Taxonomy (GTDB): domain Bacteria; phylum Actinomycetota; class Actinomycetes; order Streptomycetales; family Streptomycetaceae; genus Kitasatospora; species Kitasatospora novaecaesareae. The sequence continues at coordinate 1,707 of NZ_JNWQ01000136.1, forward strand.
GGCCGCGCAGCCCCCTGCCGTGCCGGTCCCGATGCCGGGGGCGGCGCGCTGGGCCTGTCGATGACTGCGGTGCGGAGCTGTCCATATCACTGCCGAGAGTAGTCCTTGGACGGTCGGAAGTGGACCACTCCGACGGGGAATCGCCCGGGGCGGTCGAGACACGGCCCCGGCGCTCGGAGGCGACACGGCACACGCTCCTGACAGGCGGTCTTCGCTCCCCGGCGGGGAGTGCTGTACCGTCCACCCTCGTGAGCTCTGTACGTCGTTGTTCGCGGACCGCGTGCGGCCGGCCGGCCGTCGCAACCCTGACGTACGTCTACGCGGACTCCACCGCCGTGCTGGGCCCGCTCGCCACCTACGCCGAGCCGCACTGCTACGACCTGTGCGCCGAGCACGCCGAGCGCCTCACCGCCCCGCGCGGCTGGGAGGTCGTCCGGCTCGCCGCCGAGGCCGGGCCGCTGCGCCGCAGCAGCGACGACCTGGAGGCACTCGCCAACGCCGTCCGCGAGGCCGCCCGCCCGCAGACGCCGCGTCAGGGCCGTTCGCCCGAGGGCGAGTCCACCGAGGGCAGCCGTCGAGGCCATCTGCGGGTCCTTCGCTCACCGGACAACTGAGGCCGTACGCGCACCGCGCGTGCGTCCGGCACAGGTACGCTGCCCGTCTACCGCCACCGCGCCCGTCGACCGGACGGGTGGTGGCCCCGACGTATTCAGTCCAGAGACCAGGGTGGAGCCGCAGTGCGCGACCTCAAGCAGCTCGTCAAGGCGTACGACGTCCGAGGCGTCGTCCCGGACCAGTGGGACGAGAGCCTGTCCCGGGCCTTCGGTGCCGCGTTCGTGCAGGTCACCGGCGCGACCGCGATCGTGGTCGGCCACGACATGCGCCCCTCCTCCCCGTCGCTGAGCCTGGCCTTCGCCGAGGGCGCCGCCGCCTACGGTGCCGACGTGGTGCAGATCGGGCTCTGCTCGACCGACCAGCTCTACTACGCCAGCGGCAAGCTCGACCTGCCCGGCGCGATGTTCACCGCCAGCCACAACCCGGCCCAGTACAACGGCATCAAGCTGTGCCGGGCCGGCGCCGCCCCGGTCGGCCAGGACACCGGCCTGTCCGAGATCCGCGAGCTGGTCGAGGCCTGGACCGCCGAGGACGACACCGTCACGATCCCGGCCAAGGGCGTGAAGCCGGGCGTGCTCTCCGAGCAGGACACCCTGCGCGGCTACGCCGACCACCTGCTCGGCCTCGTCGACCTCACCACGATCCGCCCGCTCAAGGTCGCGGTGGACGCCGGCAACGGCATGGGCGGCCACACCGTGCCGACCGTCTTCGACGGCCTGCCGATCGAGCTCGTCCCGATGTACTTCGAGCTGGACGGCACCTTCCCCAACCACGAGGCCAACCCGCTCGACCCGAAGAACCTGGTCGACCTGCAGGCCAAGGTCCGCGAGGTCGGCGCCGACCTGGGCCTGGCCTTCGACGGCGACGCCGACCGCTGCTTCGTCGTGGACGAGCGCGGCGAGCCGGTCTCCCCGTCCGCGATCACCGCCCTGGTCGCCGCCCGCGAGATCGCCCGCGCCAAGGCCGCCGGCGAGGCCGAGCCGACGATCATCCACAACCTGATCACCTCCTGGACCGTCCCCGAGGTGGTCCGCGAGCTCGGCGCCAAGCCGGTGCGCACCCGGGTCGGCCACTCCTTCATCAAGCAGGAGATGGCCGTCACCGACGCCGTCTTCGGCGGCGAGCACTCCGCCCACTACTACTTCCGCGACTTCTGGCGCGCCGACACCGGCATGCTGGCCGCGCTGCACGTGCTGGCCGCGCTCGGCGGGCAGCCGGGCACGCTCTCCGAGCTGACCGCCGAGTACGACCGCTACGCCGCCTCCGGCGAGATCAACAGCACCGTCGCCGACCAGGCCGCCAGCACCGCCGCCGTCCGCGCCGCCTACGCCGGGCTGGAGGGCACCAGCGTGGACGAGCTGGACGGCATGACCGTGGCCGGCCCGGACTGGTGGTTCAACCTGCGCGCCTCCAACACCGAGCCGCTGCTGCGCCTGAACGTCGAGGCCAAGGACCCGGCCAAGATGGCCGAGCTGCGCGACGGCGTGCTGGCCATCGTCCGCGGCTGACCCCGGTCCGCGCCTGACCTCAGCGCGTGGTGCCCCGGCCGGTAGGGTTGCCTATCGGCCGGGGCACCTCCGTGCCACCACCGATCTTTGGAGAGCCCTCATGAAGCTCGAATCCTTCCTGCTGGAGATCCTGGTCTGCCCGCAGTGCCGGGCCGCGCTCGTCGAGGGCGGCACCGAGGAGCAGCCTGAGCTGGTCTGCACCGGCGCGGACTGCGGCCTCGCGTACCCGGTCCGCGACGGCATCCCGGTCCTCCTGGTGGACGAGGCCCGCCGCCCGGCCTGATCCTGGGGGCGTGTCGCGCGCTGATCCGACGCGCGTCGTCAGACCCGCCCCGGGGCGAAGCCCCACCCCGCCAGCCGCCCCAGGACAGCAGCCGGAGGCCCTCCGCATGCTCGACGACACCCTGCTCGACGACCCGGCCGCCCTCCAGCGCGCCGACCAGGACCGCGCGCTGCTGGCCCTGGCCGGGGCCGGCGCCCGGGTCCGCACCGCGCTGCGGCAGGCCGACGCGGCCGGCCTCGACCGGCTGCGCCCGGACGGCCGTCCGCGCGCCGTCCTGGTCGCCGGGCACGGCAGTGCGCTGACCGCCGCCGAGATGCTGGCCGCGCTGGCCGGCAGCGCCAGCCTGGTCGTCCCGCTGCCGCCGTCCGAGGCCGTCGCTCCGCGCGCCGACCGGGCCGGTGCCCCGCCCGCGTTCACCTCCGGGCTCGGCTGGCAGCTGCCCGGCTGGGCCGGGCCGCTCGACCTGCTGGTGATCAGCTCCGCCGACGGCGGGGAGCAGGGCCTGGTCGGCCTCGCCGAGCAGGCCTACGCGCGCGGCTGCGCGATCGTCGTCACCGCCCCGGCGGGCAGCGCGCTGGCCGAGGCCGCGCTGCAGGTGCGCGCGCTGCCGCTGCCGTACGTGACCTCGGTGCTGCCCGAGGACGGCCCGCCGGTCGCGGCCGCCGAGCCGGACCTGCCGGCCGAGGACCCGGCCGCGCTGTGGTCCCACCTCACCCCGCTGCTGGCGCTGGCCCAGAAGATCGGCCTCACCCAGCTGCCGTACGACGCGCTGGCGGGCGTCGCCGACCTGCTGGACGCCACCGCGGTGCGCTGCCGCCCCGACGCGGCCGCGTACACCAACCCGGCGAAGGGCCTGGCCGCGCGGCTGGCCGGGACCGTCCCGCTGCTGTGGGCCGAGGGCCCGATCGCCGGGGCGGCCGCCGACCGCTTCGCCGCCCAGCTGGCCGACCGGGCCGGGCGGCCGGCCCTGGCCGGGGAACTGCCGCAGGTGCTCACCGCCCACCGGGGCATGTTCACCGGGCAGCTGGGCGCGGGCGCGGACCCGGACGACTTCTTCCGCGACCGGGTCGAGGAGCCGGACCCGCTGCACCTCCAGGTGCTGCTGCTGCGGCACGTTCCGGGTACGGCCGGATCGACGGAGGAACAGGACGGCCCGGCCGAGGTGCCGGAGGAGGACGCCGGCCCGCGCAGCTTCGGCGTGACCAGGGCGCACCGGCTGGCCGCCGCGCACGACGTCCGGCTGACCGAGTACGCGAGCACCCGGCCGGAGGCGCTGCACGCGCTGGCCGACCTGGTCGCGCTGACCGACTTCGCCGCCGTCTACCTGGGGCTCGCCGCCGCGCAGGCCTGAGACGGTCGGGCCGCCCGGCCGGTAGGTTGAGCGCTCGACGACGCTTGACCGAACCGTGAGGATTGCTTGGCATGAGTACCGAAGGCGGCACCAAGGCACTGGTGGCGGCGCTGTCCGCGAATCTGGCGATCGCGGCGGCCAAGTTCACCGCCTTCGGCTTCACCGGCTCCTCCTCGATGCTGGCCGAGGGCGTGCACTCGGTGGCCGACTCCGGCAACCAGGTGCTGCTGCTGGTCGGTGGCAAGCGGGCGCGCCGGGCGGCGGACGAGGAGCACCCGTTCGGGTACGGCCGCGAGCGCTACGTGTACGGCTTCCTGGTGGCCATCGTGCTGTTCAGCGTCGGTGGCCTGTTCGCGGTCTACGAGGGCTGGCACAAGGTCAACCACCCGGAGGCTCTGGACTCCTGGGGCTGGGCGGTCGGCGTGCTGGTCTTCGCCATCGCGATGGAGGGCTGGTCCTTCCTCACCGCGGTGCGCGAGTCGGCGAAGATCAAGGGCGCCCAGAGCTGGACGCAGTTCATCCGCACCGCCAAGGCGCCGGAGCTGCCGGTGGTGCTGCTGGAGGACACCGGCGCGCTGATCGGCCTGGTGCTCGCGCTGTTCGGCGTCTCGCTCACCGTGATCACCGGGGACGGCGTCTGGGACGGCATCGGCACCCTGTGCATCGGCGTCCTGCTGGTGGTGATCGCCGTGGTGCTCGCCCTGGAGACCAAGTCGCTGCTGCTCGGCGAGTCCGCCGACAGGGACTCGGTGCGGCGGATCCGCGAGGCCCTGGTGGACGGCCGGTCGGTCACCGGGGTGATCCACATGCGGACCCTGCACCTGGGCCCGGAGGAGCTGCTCGTCGCCGCCAAGATCGCGGTCAACGCGGAGGACAGCGCCGCCCGGGTGGCGGCGGCCATCGACGCGGCGGAGGAGCGCGTCCGGGCGGCCGTGCCGATCGCCCGGGCGATCTACCTGGAGCCCGACGTCTACAGCGCCGAGAAGGCCGCGGCGGGCGAGGACCCGGCCGCCACGCCGGGCGGCCCGGGGCCCGCAGCCGAGTAGTGACTCCCGGGCCCGGGCCCGGCCCGCGGCGGCGATCGAAATCGGTCATCGGCGGACGCCCGATGGGGCCATCGGTGTAGATTCGTCCCCAGAGCCAGAACGTCGCTGCTGATGGCGGTCGATCGGCGGTCCGCGCCCGTAGGGTGTGCGCCGGTCGAGGGAGAGAGGTCCTCCGACGGTTTGTGCTGCGCAGGGAGCCGGTCCGCCACCGCGGAGATCCGGCTGCCCCGGCGTGGCCGTGCATCCGTACGGCCTGTCGAGCGCGACACACGCCCGGACCTTTGGCCCCAACCCCATCAGCGAGGAGCAGACGCATGTCGACCGACATCACCGGTGACTTCAAGGTCGCCGACCTTTCCCTGGCGCCGTTCGGCCGCAAGGAGATCCAGCTGGCCGAGCACGAGATGCCCGGTCTGATGGCGATCCGTGCCGAGTACGCCGCGTCGCAGCCGCTGGCCGGCGCCCGCATCACCGGCTCGCTGCACATGACGATCCAGACCGCCGTCCTGATCGAGACCCTCACGGCGCTCGGTGCCGAGGTCCGCTGGTGCTCCTGCAACATCTTCTCCACCCAGGACCACGCGGCCGCCGCCATCGCCGTCGGCCCGGAGGGCACCCCGGAGAACCCGCAGGGCGTGCCCGTCTTCGCCTGGAAGGGCGAGACGCTGGACGAGTACTGGTGGTGCACCGAGCAGGCGCTGACCTGGCCTGACGGCAAGACCCCGAACATGATCCTGGACGACGGCGGCGACGCCACCCTGCTGATCCACAAGGGTGTCGAGTTCGAGAAGGCCGGCGCCGCCCCGGACCCGTCCACCGCGGACAACGACGAGTTCCGGATCATCCTGGAGCTGCTCAACCGCACCCTGAAGGACAGCCCGAGCAAGTGGACCGAGGTCGCCGCCACCATCAAGGGCGTGACCGAGGAGACCACCACCGGTGTCCACCGCCTGTACGAGATGCACCGTGACGGCACGCTGCTGTTCCCGGCCATCAACGTCAACGACTCCGTCACCAAGTCGAAGTTCGACAACAAGTACGGCTGCCGCCACTCGCTGATCGACGGCATCAACCGCGCCACCGACGTCCTGATCGGCGGCAAGGTCGCGGTCGTCTGCGGCTACGGCGACGTCGGCAAGGGCTGCGCCGAGTCGCTGCGCGGCCAGGGCGCCCGCGTCATCGTCACCGAGATCGACCCGATCTGCGCGCTCCAGGCGGCGATGGACGGCTACCAGGTCGCCACCCTGGAGGACGTCGTCGAGACGGCCGACATCTTCATCACCACCACCGGCAACAAGGACATCATCCTGGCCTCCCACATGGAGCGGATGAAGCACCAGGCCATCGTCGGCAACATCGGCCACTTCGACAACGAGATCGACATGGCCGGCCTGGCGCACCTGCCCGGCGTCGTGAAGACCGAGGTCAAGCCGCAGGTCCACGAGTGGCGCAAGGCCGACGGCCGCACCATCATCGTCCTCTCCGAGGGCCGCCTGCTGAACCTGGGCAACGCGACCGGCCACCCGTCCTTCGTGATGTCCAACTCCTTCGCCAACCAGACGATCGCCCAGATCGAGCTGTTCACGAAGACCGAGCAGTACCCGATCGGCGTCTACGTGCTGCCGAAGCACCTGGACGAGAAGGTCGCCCGCCTGCACCTCGACGCGCTGGGCGTGAAGCTGACCACCCTGACCCAGGACCAGGCCGACTACATCGGCGTTCCGGTCGAGGGCCCGTACAAGGCGGAGCAGTACCGCTACTGATGCGGTGACGCCCGTACGCCGGTGGCCGGCACCCCAGGGCGGGGTGCCGGCCACCGGCGTGTCCGGGCCGTCGGGTCGGCGCGGGACGTTCGGGTCAGCGCAGGACGTTCGTGGTCCAGGTGCTCTCGGCGGCCCCCGTGAGCTGCACCAGCCCGGTCATGGCCGCCAGGCCCCCGAACCGCTCGACCAGCGGCAGGCTGTCGGACTCGGCCGTCGCGCAGACCTGCAGGTCCTTCTCCTCCCGGCAGCTCCTCGAGTCCTTCCCGTAGGCCAGTGGGCCCGCCGGGGCCACGATGATCCCGGCGCTCATGCCGCCGGCCGAGAAGGCCAGGCTGACGGACCAGGGCTGCCCGGCGGCCGGGCGGCTCAGGACGGCCTCGGTCGGTTGGACGCCCTCGGGCAGCCCGGACAGCCGGAACGGCAGCGGGACGGGCGTCGCGCCGACCTTGACGTCGGCGGCGACCCGGAGCAGCACGTCATCGGGTACCTCGTCGCCGTGCGGGCGGTTCGACCGCAACTGCGCCCACCGGCCCGAGGGGGTCTGCCAGCGCAGGATGCGCTGCCCGCTGTCGAACGTCGGCTGCGCCGGGCTGGTCACCCAGTACGCCGTCCGGCCGTTGACCGGGTCGGCCGGCTGCTTCTCCTGCTTCTGCACCGGCGACTCGTCGAGCGGGGGCTCGGGGCCCTCCGGATGGACGATCAGTTCGAGCTGCCGCCCGGAGGGGCTGGCCTGGCTCGCGCGGGTGAGGACGAAGCCGTCGCCCGCCTGGTAGCCGATGCCGTGCTGAGGGTCCAGCCAGTCGGGGAGCCAGCCGAAGGTGCCGGCGCTGACCAACGGGTCGGTGCCGTTGCCGACCGGTGTCGCGGGCGGGGCGGACGGAGCCGGCGTACCGCCCTCGCCCCGGCCCGCCGGCACCAGCCGGGTGGCGGGCGGCGCGTCGCCGCCGGACGGCAGCAGCAGGGAGGTGGTGGTGACCACGGCGGCCGTGAGCGCGGCCACCGCGCCGAGCGCGGCCGCACGCCGGCGGCGCAGCCGGGACCGCCCGCGGGCGATCGACGCGGCCGGGTCGAAGGTGGGCGGCGGGGCCGGTTCCTCGGCCAGGGCCGTCAGGCGGTCGGTCAGCTCGTCCGGTCCGATGGTCATGACGTCCTCTCTGGGACGGAGGGGTGGGGAACGAGGGTCCTGCGCAGGGCCTCCAGCGCGCGGGAGCTCTGGCTCTTCACGTTGCCCGGCGAACAGTCCAGGGCCTCGGCGGCCTGATCGATCGAAAGGTCGCAGTAGTACCGCAGGACGACGGTGGCCCGTTGGCGGGGCGGCAGGGCGGCCAGGGCCCGGCGCAGGTCGAGTGCGGTGTCCAGGTCGAGCCCCACGGCGGGGGTGTCCGGCTCGCTGTCGGTCCGGACGGTCCGGCGCCACCACGCGGTGCGCTGCTCGCCCAGGAAGGTGTTGACCAGCACCCGGCGGGCGTAGCCGTCCAGGTTCTCCACCCGCCGGGCCCTCGCCCAGTTCACGTACAGCTTGGTGATCGTCTCCTGGACCAGGTCGTCCGCCCGGTGCCAGTCCCCGCACAGCAGATAGGCGACCTTCCGCAGCCAGCCGCTCCGGGAGGCCACGTACTCCGTGAACCCCTCGTCGCGCGTCTGCTTCGCCATCCGCACCCCCTCTCGTCATGGCGGCGGCACCGGTGCCGGTGCCGTCCACACCCCTAATGCGCGGACCACCGGGGAACGTTGCACGAGGACGCGCACGTAGGCTTCGGGCATGCCCAACGGCCGGTACTCGCTCCACGACACTCACGACCACGTCCTGCTCGGCGAGGAGCGCTTCAGCTGCGCCCCCGGGGCGGCCGGGTGGCGGTACGTCTCCAAGACCTACGCGCCGGACGGGCGGGTGATCGGCAGCGTCGACCTCACCCTGGACTCGCGGGCCCGGCCGCTGCGGATGGAACTGCGGGCCGGGGGCTGGCAGGTGCGCGGCGGTGCGGTGGACGGGGTGGCCTGGGTACGGACCGACGCGGCGGACCCGGGCGGCGAGCACACGACGGAGGGCCACGACCGGGCGCACGCGTTCACCGGCCGCTCGCCGGGGTTCCTGGTCGCCACCGCCCGGCTGCTGCGGCTGCGGGAGGGGGCGAGCGCGCGGGTGCGGCTGGTGGCGTTCGCCGAGCCGGTGCTCGCGCCGCGCACCCTCGACCAGGGGTGGCTGCTGGAGGGCGTCGACACGCACGAGACGGACTCGGGGCCGCTGCTGGTCGAGCGCTACCAGGTCGCGGACCTGGAGACGGGGGAGCAGCGGGTCGTGCACCTGGCGGGGGACGTGGTGCTGGCGGCGGACGGGATCGAGCTGGAAGAGCTGGAGTCGCCGCCGAATGGCTGGCGGGTGGGGGCCGAGGAGTAGCGGGGGGCCGGGGTCCTGTCTCTTATACACATCTGACGC
>NZ_JNWQ01000137.1 GCF_000716875.1 Streptomyces novaecaesareae
ATACGGCGACCACCGAGATCTACACTAGATCGCTCGTCGGCAGCGTCAGATGTGTATAAGAGACAGACCCTCACCCATCCGTCCGCGCGATCAGCAACAACAACGCGTCGTCCCGCAGCTCCCCACCCGTGTGCGCCAGCAGGTCGGCGTACACCCGCCCCACCGCCGACTCCAGCTCCCCCGCCGAGCGCGCAGCTCCCCGCACCAGCGGCCCCACCCGCTCGGCCAGCGGATAGAACTCCCCGCTCTCCCGGTGCCGCGCCTCGATCACCCCGTCCGTGCAGAGCACCAGCACGTCGTCGGGCCCGAACGGCTGCCCCCAGGTGGTCGGCTCCCCCGTGGCCAGCCGGCCGAGGCCCAGCGGCACCCAGGGGTCGGGCGCGTCCAGGACGTGCGCCCGCCCGGCGCCGTCGACCCGGATCGGCGGCACGTGCCCGTACTGCAGCAGTTCCATCGCCCCCGGTGTCCGGAACTCCGCGAACAGCGCCGTGGTGAACTCCCCGTCCGGCACGTGCCGTTCGACGCTGGCCTCGATCCGCGCCGCGACGCCCCGCAGCCCGGCCTCGTCGTACGCGGCCTCGCGGAACGCGCCCAGCACCACGGCCGCCGTCTGCACGGCGGCGAGTCCTTTGCCGCGGACGTCCCCGACCGCGACGCGTGTCCCGTGCGGCGTCTCCAGGACGGAGTACAGGTCCCCGCCGATGCGTGAGGCGTCCGCCGCCGACACGTACCGGACGGCCAGCCGCAGCGGCCCGACGGCCGGTCCCGGCGGCCGCAGCAGTGCCCGCTGGGCGGCCTCGGCGACGGAGCTGACGGCCGCGAAGGCCGCCGCGCGCCGCATACGGAGTTGGGCGACCCAGGCCGAGAACAGGGTCACGACCAGGTAGCTGACCATGGCGCCGTAGAGGAAGCGCGCGTCGTTGATGTTGTCGACCTCGTCGTAGTGGCTGAGCCCGAAGACCGCGAGCAGCCCGAGGGCGCAGACCGAGAGCAGTTCGCGGGGTCTGAGGGTCAGTGCCGCGATGGTCGGTACGACGGTCATCAGCGGCGCGAGGTAGCGGTCCTTGCCGGAGAGGAGGTCCGCGAGCCCGACCAGCAGGACGGCGAGCAGCGCGGGGGTGGCCCGCCACCGGAACGGGACGTCCTGGAGGTCGGCGGCGAGCAGGGCGCCGCGCTGCCGGTCCGGTGACAGTCCGGCTGCCGTGGGAGCCGAGGGTGACTGGGCGCGGCGGAACGAGAACACATACCGAACATAAGGGACGATCACCACCCTCACCCGCCCGCTCTGTCGCCTACGATGCGTTGCACCTCCCCCGCCTCACCGGGAATACCCCAGAGGGGTATGGTGTCAGCACCGTAGGAACCCGCACCGATTTTCCGGAGGCCCCGATGTCCAGTTCCATCACCTACACCGTGTCCGGCATGAGCTGCGGCCACTGCGAGAAGGCGATCAGCGAGGAGCTCTCCGTCCTCGCCGGTGTCACCGAGGTCGCCGCCGACGCCAAGGCCGGGACCGTGACGGTCTCCTCGGCCGCGCCGTTGGACGACGAGCAGGTCCGCGCCGCCGTCGACGAGGCCGGCTACGAGCTGGTCGGCCGCAGCGCCTGAACCGCCGAGCGGCGGGGCCGGACCAGCGGCCCCGCCGTACGCCCCCCACCAAGGAGCTGATCCGCATGAGCACGTCCGCCCCCGACGTCGAGGCCCGGGACCGGGTCGAGCTGTCGATCGGCGGGATGACCTGCGCCTCCTGCGCGGCCCGGATCGAGAAGAAGCTCAACCGGATGGACGGCGTCGAGGCCACCGTCAACTTCGCCACCGAGAAGGCCCGGGTCGACTACGGCCCCGGGGTCACCGTCGAGGACCTGATCGCCACCGTCGAGCGCACCGGCTACACCGCCGAGCTCCCCCCGCCCCCGGCGCCCACCGTCCCCGCACTGTCCGGCGTCGAGCCGTCCGGCCCCGCCACCGCGGCGGAGCAGCCCGCCGCCGACCCCCTGCTGGACCGCCTGCTGATCAGCGCCGTCCTCAGCATCCCGGTGGTCATGCTGTCGATGGTCCCGGCCCTGCAGTTCACCAACTGGCAGTGGCTGGCCTTCGCCCTCACCGGCCCGGTCGTGGTCCACGGCGGCCTGCCGTTCCACCGCGCCGCCTGGACCAACCTGCGGCACGGCGCCGCCACCATGGACACCCTGGTCTCGCTCGGCACCCTGGCCGCCTTCGGCTGGTCCTTCTGGGCGCTGTTCTGGGGCCACGCCGGCATGCCCGGGATGCGCCACGACTTCTCGCTCTCCGTCGGCGACACCGACGCCTCCGCCACGCTCTACCTGGAGACCGCCGCGGCCGTCACCGTGCTGATCCTGCTCGGCCGCTACCTGGAGGCCCGCTCCAAGCGGCGGGCCGGCGCCGCACTGCACGCCCTGCTCGACCTCGGCGCCAAGGAGGTCGCCGTGCTCCAGGGCGGCCGCGAGGTGCGCCTGCCGGTGAGCCGGCTGGCCGTCGGCATGCGCTTCGTGGTCCGACCCGGCGAGAAGATCGCCACCGACGGCCTGGTGGTCGAGGGCAGCTCCGCCGTGGACGCCTCGATGCTCACCGGCGAGTCCGTCCCGGCCGAGGTCACCGTCGGCGACACCGTCACCGGCGCCACCGTCAACGCCGGCGGGCGCCTGGTGGTGGAGGCCACCCGGGTCGGCGCCGACACCCGGCTGGCCCGGATGGCCAAGCTGGTCGAGGAGGCGCAGAACGGCAAGGCCGCCGCCCAGCGGCTGGCCGACCGGATCTCCGCCGTCTTCGTCCCCGTGGTCATCCTGATCGCCCTGGCCACCCTGGTCACCTGGCTGCTGGTCACCGACAGCCCCACCGAGGCGTTCACCGCCGCCGTGGCCGTCCTGATCATCGCCTGCCCGTGCGCCCTGGGCCTGGCCACCCCGACCGCCCTCATGGTCGGCACCGGCCGCGGCGCCCAGCTGGGCATCCTGATCAAGGGCCCCGAGGTGCTGGAGACCACCCGCGCGGTGGACACCGTCGTCCTGGACAAGACCGGCACCGTCACCACCGGCCGGATGGCGCTGCTCGCCGTCCACACCACCGGCAGCACCACCGAGGCCGAGGCGCTGCGCCTGGCCGGCGCCGTCGAGCACGCCTCCGAGCACCCGATCGGCGCCGCCGTCGCCGCGGCCGCGATCTCCGCCGAGCCCACCGGCGAGCTGCCGCCGGTCGAGGGCTTCCGCGCCGTCCCCGGCCGGGGCGTGGAGGGGCTCGTGGCGGGCCGCACGGTCGTCGCGGGGCACGAGGCCCTGCTCGCCGACCGGGCGCTGCACCTGCCGCCCTCCCTGGCCCGCGCCAAGGCCGCCGCCGAGGCGGCCGGGCGCACCGTGATCGCGGTCGGCTGGGACGGCGAGGCACGGGCCGTCCTGGAGGTGGCCGACGCGGTCAAGCCGACCAGTGCGGAGGCGATCGCCGAGCTCCGCGCGCTGGGCCTGCGCCCGGTGCTGCTGACCGGTGACCACCGGCTGGTCGCCGAGGCCGTGGCGGCCGAGGTCGGCATCCCGGCGCGGGACGTGATCGCCGAGGTGCTCCCCGAGGACAAGGTCGACACCGTCAAGCGGCTGCAGGCCGAGGGCAAGGTCGTGGCGATGGTCGGCGACGGCGTCAACGACGCGGCCGCCCTCGCCCAGGCGGACCTCGGCCTGGCGATGGGCACCGGCACCGACGCCGCGATCGAGGCCGGCGACCTCACCCTGGTCCGCGGCGACCTGCGCTCCGCCGCCGACGCCATCCGGCTCTCCCGCCGCACCCTCGGCACCATCAGGGGCAACCTCTTCTGGGCCTTCGGCTACAACGTGGCGGCGATCCCGCTGGCCGCCGCCGGCCTGCTCAACCCGATGATCGCGGGGGCCGCGATGGCCTTCTCCTCGGTCTTCGTGGTCACCAACAGCCTCCGGCTGCGCCGCTTCCGGCCCGCCTGACCCCGCCCGACCACCGGCACCGCGAACGACACGAGGGGTCCGGACCGTTGGAAACCGCCCACCGGTGCGGGCCCCTCCGCGCGCTCCGGGCGTCAACGCCCCAGCAGCTCGCCGCCGTTGCAGTGCAGGATCTCGCCGGTGATGAACCCCGCCTCGGGCGAGGCCAGGAAGTGCACCGCCGCCGCGACCTCACCGGTCTCGCCGATCCGGCCGAGCAGGGTGCGGGCCGCCCGGCGGGCGACCTCGGCCTCGTCCAGCCGGGGGCCGAAGAACTCGGTGCCGCTGACCGTTCCCGGCGCGACGATGTTGGCGGTGATGCCCGAGGTGCCCAACTGGGCGGCCAGGAAGTGGTTCCAGGCGTGCAGCGAGGCCTTCGCCGCGCCGTACGAGCCGGCCCCGCGCAGGGCGGCGATGGAGCTGATGGTGACGACCCGGCCGGAGCCCGGGGTGAGCCGGTCGCGGAGCGACTCGGTGAGCAGCACCACGGTCAGCACGTTGCGCTCGAAGTCGCCGCGCCAGCGGGCCAGCAGGGCGTGCGGCCCGCCGCCGACCACGGTCTCCCGGCTGCCGGCGTTGTTGACCAGGATGTCGATCCGCTCGGGCAGTTCGCGCAGCACGGCCTCGACCTCGTCCGGATCGGCGAGGTCGCACACCAGCGGAGTGACGTTCGGCCCGAGGTCGGCCGCCGCCTTCTCCAGGACCGCGCGCCGGCGGCCCACGATCACCACGTGGTCGTCCGCCTCGGCGAAGCGCCGCGCGACTTCGTACCCGATTCCCGTGCCACCGCCGGTGACGACGACGTTCCTGGCCATCTGCGCACTCCCTCCCCAGGTCCGCCGCCGCGCTACGAGTGTGCGCGGCGGTCCGTACCGGAATGCCACGATTCCTATCACGCTCGGTTGCCGTGACTGCGGGGAGGGTGACGTCCCGCGCGAGGGAAGGTGTGATATGAGCGGGGTACGACGCGCACACGGAGCGTGGCGAGAGGCAGCTCACACCCCCCGGGCGTAACTTCTCGCAGCCTGATACGTCTTAGGTTGGTAGTGCGGCAGTTTTCCGGTGGGCGGGAACGCGATGAACGGCAACGCGTCCCCGCGCTTCCACCGGCTGCCGCCGACGGGGCTCCGGCGGGCCCCGGGAACGGTCGTCGCCCTTGACGGCCTTCGCGCACGGCGCCGGGGTTCCGGCGGGCCAGGGACGCTTTGAGCGGCCGTCCCCGGCTGCGGCCGACCCCGGAGTCGTGCGCCGTACGGTGAGGTCCCCGCGGCGGACCCCTCGGGGGGCCGCCGCGGGGACGCGAAGGGGCCCGGCCGCTCGGCGGCCGGGCCCCTTTCGGCTACTGCCGGATCAGCGACCGTCGAGCGGGACGTAGTCGCGGATCGCGGTGCCGGTGTAGATCTGGCGCGGGCGGCCGATCCGGCTGGTCGGGTCGTTGATCATCTCGTGCCAGTGGGCGATCCAGCCCGGCAGCCGGCCGATGGCGAACAGCACGGTGAACATGCTGGTCGGGAAGCCCATGGCGCGGTAGATCAGGCCGGTGTAGAAGTCCACGTTCGGGTACAGCTTGCGCGAGACGAAGAAGTCGTCCTTGAGGGCGTGCTCCTCCAGCTTGAGCGCGATGTCCAGCAGCTCGTCGTTCTTGCCGAGCTGGCCGAGGACCTCGTGCGCGAGCACCTTGACCTGGGCGGCGCGCGGGTCGAAGGCCTTGTAGACCCGGTGACCGAAGCCCATCAGCTTGACGCCGGCTTCCTTGTTCTTCACCTTCGTGATGAAGGCGTCGACGTCGCCACCGTCGTTCTTGATGCTCTCCAGCATCTCCAGCACGGCCTGGTTGGCGCCGCCGTGCAGCGGGCCCCACAGGGCCGAGATGCCGGCCGAGATCGAGGCGAACAGGTTGGCGTGGCTGGAGCCGACCAGGCGCACGGTGGAGGTCGAGCAGTTCTGCTCGTGGTCCGCGTGCAGGATGAGCAGCTTGTCCAGGGCGTTGACGATGACCGGGTTGAGCTCGTAGTCCTCGGCGGGGACGGCGAAGGTCATCCGCAGGAAGTTCTCGACGTAGCTGAGGTCGTTGCGCGGGTAGACGAAGGGCTGGCCCATCGCCTTCTTGTACGCGTACGCGGCGATCGTCGGCAGCTTGGCGAGCAGGCGGACCGTCGACAGGTGGCGCTGGGCCGCGTCGAACGGGTTGTGGCTCTCCGGGTAGAACGTGGAGAGCGCGCCGACCACCGAGGACAGCATGGCCATCGGGTGGGCGTCCCGCGGGAAGCCCTGGAAGAAGCGCTTGACGTCCTCGTGCAGCAGGGTGTGCTGGGTGATCTCGCGGTTGAACTCCGCCAGCTGGTCCGCGTTGGGCAGCTCGCCGTTGATCAGGAGGTACGCGGTCTCGATGAAGCCGCCCTGCGAGGCGAGCTGCTCGATCGGGTAGCCGCGGTACCGCAGGATGCCGTTGTCGCCGTCCACGAAGGTGATCGCGGACTTGTACGCGGCGGTGTTACCGAAGCCGTTGTCCAGGGTGACCAGGCCGGTCTGCGGAAGCAGCTTCGAGATGTCGAAGCCGGCGTTGCCCGCAGTGCTCTCGACGACGGGGTACTCGTACTCGCCGTCCTGGTACCGCAGTACTACCGAGTTGTCGCTCACGTCTTCCTCACCGACGAAATGAATCCTCTTCCAAGGTGCCCTGACTGTCTCTACCATCCCCCATCCGGAGGACAGTCGCGCACCCGGGGTGGCCCGAAAGGGCCCGCCCCTACAAAACCTGCAGCCGCAGCCGGTACGAACCGGACAAGATCGGCACCACCCTAGGCTCTGCCGTAAATCTCTTCACGTCAAGAGAACTTTAAAGGCAACCATCCTGTTGGATAATCATCCAGTAGCCAGCCGATGATCGAGCGCGGTATGCCTCCGACCTGCACTGACGGCCCGTACGGCCTGCGCGATCGCCTTCCGTGACCCGACCAGCACCACGAGTTTCCGTGCCCTGGTCACGGCGGTGTAGAGCAGGTTCCGCTGGAGCATCGTCCACGCGGACATAGTGACCGGAATCACCACGACCGGGTACTCACTGCCCTGCGAGCGGTGGATCGTCACCGCGTACGCGTGGGCCAGCTCGTCCAGCTCGTCGAAGTCGTACGCCACCTCCTCGTCCTCGTCGGTGAGCACCGTCAACCGCTGGTCGTCCACGCTGAGGGCGGTCACCACCCCCACCGTGCCGTTGAAGACACCGTTGCGCCCCTTGTCGTAGTTGTTGCGGATCTGCGTGACCTTGTCCCCCACTCTGAACGTGCGACCACCGAAGCGGCGTTCAGCCAGCCCCTCCCGGGCCGGCGTCACCGCCCCCTGCAACAGCGTGTTCAGGTTCCCCGCGCCCGCCGGGCCCCGGTGCATCGGCGCCAGCACCTGGACGTCCCGGCGCGGGTCGAAGCCGAACTTCTGCGGGATCCGGCGCGCCACCACGTCCACCGTCAACCCGGCGGCCCGCTCCGCGTCGTCCTCCGCGAACAGGAAGAAGTCCGCCAGACCCTCCGTCAGGGGCGGCCTGCCCTCGTTGATCCGGTGCGCGTTGGTCACCACGCCCGACTGCTGGGCCTGCCGGAAGATCCTGGTCAGCCGCACCGAGGGGATCGGCCCGCCCTCCGCCAGCAGGTCCCGCAGCACCTCGCCGGCACCCACCGAGGGCAGCTGGTCCACGTCCCCCACGAAGAGCAGGTGGGCGCCCATCGGCACCGCCTTGACCAGCTTGTTCGCCAGGATCAGGTCCAGCATCGAGGCCTCGTCGACCACCACCAGGTCCGCGTCCAGCGGCCGGTCCCGGTCGTACGCGGCGTCCCCGCCCGGCTTCAGCTCCAGCAGCCGGTGGACCGTCGAGGCCTCCACCCCGGTCAGCTCCGCCAGCCGCTTCGCCGCCCGGCCGGTCGGCGCCGCCAGGACCACCTTGGCCCGCTTCGCCAGCGCCAGCGTCACGATCGACCGCACCGTGAACGACTTGCCGCAGCCCGGACCGCCCGTCAGCACCGCGACCTTCTCGGTCAACGCCAGCCGCACCGACTGCTCCTGCTCCGGCGCCAGCTCCGCCCCGGTCCGCTTCGCCAGCCAGTCCAGCGCCACCGGCCAGTCCACCGATCCGAACCACGGCATCCGGTCCGCATCCGACCGCAGCAACCGCGCCAGCTGGTTGGCCAGCGAGATCTCCGCCCGGTGGAACGGCACCAGGTACACCGCGGTGACCGGCTCGCCGCCCTCACCCGGCACCGCCTCGCGCACCACCCCCTCGGCCGCCACCAGCTCCGCCAGGCAGTCGATCACCAGCCCGACGTCCACCTGCAGCAGCTTCACACCGTCCGCGATCAGCCGCTCCTCCGGCAGGAAGCAGTGCCCCTGGTCGGTGCTCTGCGACAGCGCGTACTGCAGCCCCGCCTTCACCCGCTCCGGGCTGTCGTGCGGGATCCCCACCGCCTGCGCGATCCGGTCCGCCGTGAGGAAGCCGATGCCCCACACGTCCCCGGCCAGCCGGTACGGCTCGTTCTTCACCACACCGATCGAGCCGTCGCCGTACTGCTTGTAGATTCGCACAGCCAGCGAGGTCGACACCCCGACCCCCTGCAGGAAGACCATCACCTCCTTGATGGCCTTCTGCTCCTCCCAGGCCGCCGCGATCTTCTTCGTCCGCTTCGGCCCCAGCCCCGGCACCTCGATCAGCCGGCCCGGCTCGTTCTCGATCACCTCCAGGGTGTCCACCCCGAAGCGCTCCACGATCCGCTCGGCGAACCGCGGCCCGATCCCCTTGATCAACCCCGAGCCGAGGTAGCGCTGGATGCCCTGCACCGTGGCCGGCAGCACCGTCGTGTAGTTCTCCACCGTGAACTGCCGCCCGTACTGCGGGTGCGAGCCCCACCGGCCGTGCAGCCGCAGCGACTCCCCGACCTGCGCGCCCAACAGCGCGCCCACCACGGTCAGCAGGTCGTTCCCGCCGCGGCCGGTGTCGACCCGGGCCACGGTGTAGCCGGTCTCCTCGTTGGCGTACGTGATCCGCTCCAGCACGCCCTCGACCTGCGCGAGCTGGAGCGGCTGCTGCCCCGACTGCGCCTGCTTGCTCACCGGGCCCCCTTCGACCGGTACGGGTGGATCATTCCGCTACGCACCGTACCGCCCGGCCCCGACAGACCCACAGCCCCGAACCCGAGCCCGAACGTACGCCCGAACCCTGCCGTGCACCGCCCCCGCCGAGGTGCCAGGCTGGGAGGAGCCGCGGGGGACCGTCGACCGCGCCCGCCCGGGCCCCGTCCGAGGAGCAGTGCCGCCATGCTTAACACCGCCTTCCGCCCCGGCTCCCCCGACTGGCTCGACCTGAGCAGCCCCGACACCCGGGCCTCCGTCGACTTCTACACCGCGCTGTTCGGCTGGACCTTCGACTCGGCGGGCCCCGAGGCCGGCGGCTACGGCTTCTTCCAGCTCGGCGGCCGGACGGTCGCCGCCCTCGGCCCGCTCACCGAGGAGGGCGCACTACCCGCCTGGACGCTGTACTTCGCCACCCTCGACGCCGACCGCACCACCGAACTCGTCGAAGAGGCCGGCGGCCGCGTCCGGTTCACCCCCTTCGACGTCTTCACCGCGGGCCGGATGGCCGGGTACACCGACCCCACCGGCGCCGAATTCGCCGTCTGGCAGCCGCACGACACCCGCGGCCTGGATCTCGTCGACGAGGAGGGCAGCCTCTGCTGGGCCGAGTGCTACAGCGTCGACGCCGAGCGCGCCAAGTCCTTCTACCGCACCGTCTTCGGCTGGCAGGAGCAGGACGTCCCGCTCGAAGGCGCGCTCTACACCGTCCTCACCCCGGCCGGCGGCGGCACCGACGACGCCCACGGCGGCATCATGCAACTCGGCCCCGACCAGACCGCCGCCGGCACCACCTCGCACTGGCTCCCGTACTTCGAGGTCCCCAACACGGACGCCAGCCTCGCCATCGCCACCAACCTCGGCGCCACGGTGCGGATCCCGGCCATGGACGTGCACGGCGTCGGCCGCCTCGGCCAGCTGACCGACCCGCACGGCGCCGTCTTCGCCGTCATCACCAGCGCCAAGCCGGGAGAGTGACACCGGCTCAGCCTTCAGTGCCTCAGAGGGGCCCTGAAGGGGCGCTACGGGCGTAGACAGGCCGGAGGCGGGGGAGGGGAAGGCCTGTGGTTCCTGATCATGAGGCACACGGCCGCTCTGGCCGTCCTGACGGTTCCTACGTTTCCGGCGATTTCGAGCTCAACACCTGAAAAGGCCCGGAAATGCGAAGAACCCCCATCCGGGATCCGGATGGGGGTTCTTCAGAAGAATTGTTCGGCGGCGTCCTACTCTCCCACAGGGTCCCCCCTGCAGTACCATCGGC
>NZ_JNWQ01000138.1 GCF_000716875.1 Streptomyces novaecaesareae
GTCGTCGGTCGCCAATGCTCCGCAGTGGCTCCCTCCTCCGCCTTGCGATGCACGCACCCCAACGCCGCCCCGCCCGCCCTCCGGGCGGACGACGGGAGTTCGAAGACAGGCCCTGGGGGCATTCCTCAGGGTTAGGTCAGTGGGCGTTGCGGCAGGTCCCGGTCGGGGTGCAGAGGGTGATCGAGAGGGGCCTGCCGGTCGGCGGGATCCGGTAGTGGTATTCGGCGAAGGTGACGAGGTCGAGCGCGCCGAGGTCGACGGTGTGCAGGTGGACGGGGCTGACGAGGCGGTCGGTGTCGCCGGAGACCTCGATGCCGTCCACCCGGCCGCGGTAGGCCGTGAAGGCGTAGGAGTCCACGCCCGCCGTGGTGTCGGCCGGCATGGGGGTGCGGGTGACGAGGTCCTCGATGGCGGCGAACCAGATGGTGGTGGGCGCCGTGTCCTTGTGGTTGATGACGGCGTAGCAGACGTCGAGGCTGTCCACCAGCCAGAACACCATCGCCCGGTACCGGCCGTCGGTGTCCAGGACCGTCATGGTCGACCGGGTCGGTTTCGGGCACTGGGGTGGTGTGTTGAGCGCGGCGACGAGGTCCACGATCCACTGGGTGGCCGGCGGGGCGGGCTCGGGAAGGGGCGCCTGGCGGCGGGCCGGGACGAGGATCGGCTCACACGCGGTGGCCGCGGCCAGAGCCGTCACCAGCGCCACCGTCGCACAGAGCGCACCGAAGCCGCGTCTCATCCTGTCTCCCCCGGAACGGCGAGTGAGACCCAAGGATGCGCCCCGCCCCGGACGGCGGCAAGACTCCGGGCGCGGCCTCGCGCCCGGAGTCCGGTGACGTCAGGTCACGCCCTAGGCGGGGCGGGGGAGGTAGGCGAGGCCGTGGGCGCCGGGTTCGGCGAGCTTGGGGAGGGTGAGGCGGGAGACGGGGGTGAGGGTGTCGAGGTCGATGATGTCGACCGTGGAGGAGACGACACTGGAGACGTAGGCGAGGCGGCCGTCGGGGGAGGAGGTGATGGTGAGCGGGAAGAGACCGATCTCGACGGAGCCGAGGCGCTGGTGGGTGTCGGCGGAGAAGACGGTGAGGCGGCCGGGGGCCTGCCGGCCGAGGGGGGAGTCCGGGGCGGGGATCGCGCGGGTCTCGCCGGCCAGGAGCTTGCCGGTGGAGGTCAGGTGGACCGGGAGCACGGCGTGTTCGGTGGGGAGGGTGGCGGTCACCGTGGCCGAGCGGGCGTCGATGACGCTGATGCCGGGGGCGGCGTCGGGCTTCGCGGCGAAGCCGAGGTAGGGGGAGGCGACGTAGGCGAGGCGGCCGTCGGGGGAGACGGCGAGGCCCTCGCTGCCGGGGACCTCGACCTTGGCGGTCAGGACGCCGCGGTCCAGGTCGACGACGGAGACGAACGGGGCCTCCTTGTTGGTGGCGAAGCCGGTGCGGCCGTCCGGGGAGATGGCGAACCAGTGCGGGCCGGGCGCGTCGGTGTCGATCCGGCCGATCGGGCGGCGGGTCTCGGTGTCGACGACCACGACGCCGCCGGGGCGGTCTGCCGAGGCCTCCACGCTGACGTAGAGGCGGCGGCGGGCGGTGTCCAGGGCCAGCCCGTGCGGGCCGTGCTCGGGGGCGAGGTCGATCACCTCGACGATCCGGCGGGTGTCGGCGTCGATGACGGTCAGTTCGGTGCGGTGGCCGCCGTGCGCGTTGTAGTAGCCGGAGCGGTAGGCGGTGGTGCACCAGAGCAGCCGCTGGGTCGGGTCGAAGCACAACTCGTGCGGCTCGGCGGTGACTTCGAGGGTGTCGAGGAGCCGGTCGGTGGCGGCGTCGAAGAAGGAGACGGTCGCTCCGCTCTGGCTGACGGCGGCGAGGACGTCACCGGCGAGGTGGGAACGGAGGTCGGAACGCAGGTCGGAACGGAGGTCGGAACGGGGAGGGGTTGGCACGGGTGCTCCTTGCAGCGGGTTTCCCTGTGGACGGGTCCCACTCTCGACGCCCCGGGGCGGCCGAACAATGCAAGGATGGGCACGGGATAGTTGCCGCAAACGCAAAAGTGCAGTTCAGGAGCCATTGATGGACCTCAACCTGCTGCGGGCCCTGGACGCCCTGCTCCAGGAGAACAGCGTGACCCGGGCCGCCGAGCGGCTCGGCACCTCGCCGGCGGCGGTGAGCCGGATGCTGGCCCGGCTGCGCCGCGCCGTCGGCGATCCACTGCTGGTGCGGGCCGGGCAGGGGATGGTGCCGACCCCGCGGGCGCTCGAACTCCGGGAGGAGGTGGGCGCGTTGCTGCGCGACTGCGAGAACGTGCTGCGGCCCGGGGCCGGGTTCGCACCCGCGGGCCTGGAGCGGACCTTCGCCGTGCAGACCAGTGACGTGGTGCTGGTCCGGGTGGCCGGCCCGCTGACCGAGCGGATCCGCGCGGAGGCACCGAAGGTCGACGTGCTGTTCCTGCCGGAGGCGTTGGAGGGCGGGCCCGCGCTGCGCCAGGGGCTGGTGGACGTGGAGGTGGGTGTGCTGGGGCAGCTGGATCCCGAGGTCCGCACCCGGCCGCTGGTCCGGGCACCGGTGGTGGGCGTGGCCCGCAGCGGCCATCCGCTGTTCGAGGGGCGGATCACCGCCCGGCGCTTCGCGGCGGCCGACCACATCGGCATCTCGCGGCGGGGCAAGCGGCTCGGCCCGATCGACGCCGCGCTGGCCGAACGCGGACTGCGCCGCCGCGTGGCGGTGGTGGTACCGAGCCACACCAGCGCGATGCTGCTGGCCCGGGACAGCGACCTGGTCGCGCTCGGCCTGGCGGACTGGCTGCCGGAGACGCTCGCCGCGCTGGGGCTGCGCACCTTTCCGATCCCGCTCGAACTCGGCTTGCTGGAGCTGGGGATGGCCTGGCACCCGCGCAACTCGGCCGACCCGGCGCACCGGTGGTTCCGCGCGCACCTGGCGGCCGCCGTCCGGCAGGCGGGGCACGAGTAGCGGCGGGCGGGGCACGAGTAGCGGCAGGCGCGGAACGAGTAGCGGCAGGCGCGGAACGAGTAGCGGAGGGCGCGGCACGGATCCCACAATCCGTACCGCGCCCGGGAATTCGGGGTCTACCGGCGCAGCGGCCCCTCGCAGGTGTAGTCGGAGGTGCCGGCCTTGCCGCCGGTCCAGATGTCGACCTTGCCGAAGCTGCAGTTCATGTCGTTGAGGTTGTTCGCCCCGTCGACGTCCTTGGTGCGGGTGAGGATGAAGTAGTCGACGGTGTCGGACATGTCCTTGAAGACCTTGTCCGGGTTCTTGGCGTCGGAGAGGTTGGCGGTGATCCTGCCGGTGCAGACGAACCGCATGGGCTTGTTGGCCCAGTCGCCGTTGTCCTTGCAGTTCGGGGTGGAGCCGGTGGCGGCGGCGAACTCCTGCTGGACGTCGTCGGCCCAGGCGAGGTCGAGGGAGGCGTTGGCCGTGAAGGTGGTCGACGGGACGTACAGGTTGTCGACGTTCTTGATCTGCGCGTCCAGGAAGGCGAAGTACTCGCTCTGCAGGGCGGCGTCGGAGCCGAGGCGGTCGCGCCAGGCGTCGAAGCCGGCCGGGTCGTCGGCGCGCTGGTAGCCGTACATCTCGCGGAGCAGCGAGGGGTGCTTCTGCCAGAGGAACTCGAAGAAGGTGCCGGCGTAGTTGTAGAAGTGGAACGCCGGGGTGTCGGTGTAACGGGCGTGCAGGAGCTGGGCGATGGTCATCCGCGGGATGCCGGCGGCCTCGTCGGAGGCGAGCTTGCGGACCAGCGACTTGCGGACCAGGATGCCCTGGTCGCGGGTGGAGCCGTCGAAGAACTCGGCGGTGCCCTCGTCCATCGCGGTGGTCTTGTCGTCGGCGTACCAGCGCGGGTCGCCGAAGTAACCCGGCACCGCCCAGCGGCCGTTGAGGTAGTGCACGTACTCGTGGCGGAACAGCTCTTCGAGGGTGAGCGTGGAGTCCTGCGGGACGCGCCGCTGGTAGGTGTAGAAGGTGGCGCCGCGCTCGATGTAGATGCCGCCGTTGTTGGTGGTGTAGCCGGTGAGGATCGGGTGGTAGACCTCGTAGTCGGCGCGCGAGGCGTAAAGGTGGATGTGCAGGGTGGAGTTGACGTCCCCGGCGAGCGGCTGGTCGGTGCCGAGGACGCGGAAGTACTGGGTCTTGACCTGCTTGCTCGCGTAGTACATCTGGTCGACGGTGGCCTTGTCGAGGGCGGTGTGGACCTCGATGGCGCCGTTGTCGTAGGTGTACGTGTTCGGGAAGAGCTTCGCCTCCAGGTCGGCTATGCAGACGCCGTACTGCCGGCAGACGCCGTAGGTGTTGGCCCAGCCGATGGCCTTGGCCCACGGGTCGGACCACTCGCCGAAGGTGGCCTTGGTGGTGGAGATCAGCGAGCCGAGGTCGGCGAGGGTGGCGTCGTGCAGGGCCGGGACCTGGCCGAAGCGGCCGTACTCGGCGACGGCGTCGCGGGCGGCCCAGGCGTTCTTGGTGCCCTTGAGGTGGCCCCAGGAGGCGTACGCGCGGAACGCGGCGCGGTAGTCGGCGTCGGCGGCGACGGCGGACAGGAAGGCCGGGTCCTGGTTGTAGATGCCCAGGTAGTTGAGGTTGAGCGCCTGGAGGACGGCGTTGCCCCAGGGGCCGCTGTCGGCGACGGTGGTGCCGGGCGCGAGGACGCCGAGGATGCGCCGGGCGAGGCCGAGGTTGTTCTGGCGCAGGCCGTCGGCGCCGGCGGTGATGGCCGTCTCGCGCAGGGTGTTCGCGGCGAGGTCGGTGCGGTCGAAGGCGTGCGCGCTGCCCGCGTACGCCGTGATCGCCTGCTGGACCGCGGCGAGGGTGGTCGGGTCGGAGAGGTTCAACTCGTGGTGACCGAAGGCGTGGTAGGCGGTCGCGTGCAGGTACGTCCACAGCTCGTAGAGGTGCGCGGAGCCGGTGCCGTCGTCGGTGGCGGACAGCTGGGTGATCCGCTTGGCGACGGCCTGGACGTGGGCGTTGTCCATGGTGGTGGTGAAGCGGGCGTCCCACGTCCAGATGACGGAGCGCAGGCAGCCGTCGGCGGTGACGGCCGGGTCGGTGAGGAAGGTGACCAGCTGGTCGGCGCTGAGGCCGGTGAAGCCGTCGACGGTACAGGGCACGCCGGCGCGGGTGGTGGGCGCGGTGGTGCCCGGGGTGGCGGCGGCCTGGTCGGCGGTGGGTGCGGGGGCGCCGACGTGGTCGGGCAGCAGGCCGGGCACGAGGGTGCTGCCGAGCGAGCCGCCGCCGGGGGCCGGGGCGGGTGCACCGGGCTTGGCGGCGTCGGTGCCGAGGTGGTCGGCGTCGTCGTAGGCGGTGCGCTGGTCGGGGTCGGCCTGGGTGGGTGCGGCCTTGGCGGACGTCGGCGCGGTGGCGGTCGTCGGCGCGGTGGCGGTGGTGGCCGACGGCGACGGGGGGACGGCCTGGGCGGTCTGCAGGGTGGGCAGCGTGAGTGTGGCTGCCGTCGCGGCGGCGAGCAGGACTCGCCTGGCAACGCGGGAAGTTGACACCGAATCTCCTGGAGGGGGAAGTGGCAGGGCGGTGCGAGGCGGCAGTGCCGTGGGTTCCGGCCCGGGACTGCCGGGGGAGCGTCGGGGCGGAGTTGTGGGGTCGTGACCGCCGCCGAGTGAGCCGTAACATAGCAATGTGAAATTGCACCTGCCAAGAGGGTGAACAGGGTTGACCCCGACTCGGACCGCCCGCCGCACTTCGGGATACCCTGCGGGGGTACAGGGCAGGCGGAGACGGTCGGGAGGCGAACGATGGCGCAGCTGCGACCGTTCGGCCGGTCCGGCCGGTTCGGCCCCCCGGGGCCGTGGGCCCTGCGCCTGCTGCTCCTCGCCGCGCTGCTGCTGGGCATCGTGACGATGCACACGCTCGGCCATCCGACCGGCGGTCACGGCGGGCACGAAGCGTTAGCCCCCCGTGAGGTGGCGGCCCGGCAGCTGCCGGAGCACCACGCGGTGACCGTCCCGATGACAGGTACGGTCGCGGCCGCGATCGCCGAGCCCGCCGCCGCCGCCGACGGCATGGACC
Organism: Streptomyces novaecaesareae; assembly: GCF_000716875.1. Taxonomy (GTDB): domain Bacteria; phylum Actinomycetota; class Actinomycetes; order Streptomycetales; family Streptomycetaceae; genus Kitasatospora; species Kitasatospora novaecaesareae. Next base: position 6,018 of record NZ_JNWQ01000138.1, read on the forward strand.
CGATGACGGTCTGCCTCGCCGTCCTCGCCGGCTGGACCCTGGTGCTCCTCGTCGCCACCGGCCCGTTGCTGCGCCGCAGCGGCGACGCCGCCGCCGACGTACGGGCCCGCCTGCTGCGGGCCGTCCGCGCGCAACCCCCGCCCGGGGGCGGGCGGATGCTCCTCAACCGGCTCTCGGTGCTGCGTCAGTAGGCGCGCGCCCGCCGTCCCGTGCCCGCGCGCGGAACGGCCGACGCGACGTCCTGCACACCCACACCCACCGCACGAGGTGCACTCCGCCATGCGCACACCCACCCGCCGTACCGTCCTGGCCGCCGCGCTCGCCGCCGCCGGGACCGGCCTGCTCACCGCCTGCTCCGGCTCCGGCTCGATGAAGGGCATGGACCACTCGTCCATGAACCACGGCTCCACCCCCACCGCCCCCACCGGCTACCTCGCCCCGAACGGCCCCGAGGTCGCCGCCGCCGAGGCCAGGCGCAGCCCGGGCCCGGAGCGGAAGGTCTCGCTCACCGCCACCGAGACGACCCTGGACCTCGGCGGCCGCACCGTCCGCACCTGGGCGTACGGCGACCGCCTGCCCGGCCAGGAGGTGCGTGCCACCGTCGGCGACACGCTCGCCCTCACCCTCGCCAACCACCTGCCGCAGCCGACCTCGCTGCACTGGCACGGTCTCGCGCTGCGCAACGACATGGACGGCGTGCCGGGCCTGACCCAGGCCGCCGTCAAGCCCGGCGCCTCCTTCGACTACCGCTTCGCGCTCAGTCGCCCGGGCACCTACTGGTTCCACCCGCACTCCGGAGTCCAGCAGGACCGCGGCCTCTACGCGCCGCTGATCGTGGAGGACCCGAAGGAGCCGCTGCGCTACGACAAGGAGTGGGTCGTCGTCCTGGACGACTGGGTGGACGGCGTCGACGGCAGCACCCCGGACGCCGTCCTCGCCGAACTCGCCAAGGGCATGGGCGGGATGGCCGGCATGGACCACTCCGGCCACGACATGGCCGGCATGCCGGGGACGGGCGGCGCAGGCGCACCGAGCGCCGGGGCCACCGGCCCGGCCCGGATGCTGATGGGCGCCGCGAGCCCGCTGCTCGGTGGCGACGCCGGTGACGTCGCCCACCCCTTCCACCTGGTCAACGGCCGCCTCGCCACCGCGCCCGAGACCTTCACCGCCAAGCCCGGCGACCGGATCCGGATCCGCCTGATCAACGCGGGCGGCGACACCGCCTACCGGGTCGCCCTCGGCGGCCACGAGCTGACCGTCACCCACACCGACGGCTTCCCGGTCGAGCAGGCCACCACCCAGGCACTGCTGCTCGGCATGGGCGAGCGCTACGACGTCCTGGTCACCGCCAAGGACGGCGCCTTCCCGCTGACCGCGCTCGCCGAGGGCAAGAACGCCACCGCGCTGGCCGTGCTGCGCACCGGCGGCGGCGCCGCGCCCGACGCCTCGGTGCGCCCGGCGGAACTGGACGGCAAGCTCGTCACCGCCGCGCAGCTCAAGGCCGACCCGAGCGTCCGCCTGCCCGCCAAGTCCCCTGACCGCACAGTGCAGTTGGAGCTCACCGGCGGCATGGCGAAGGCCGACTGGGCGTTCAACGGCCGCCCGTACGACCCGGCGCAGCGCTACCCGGTGGCGGCGGGCGAGCGGGTGCGGCTGGAGTTCCGCAACAGCACCGCCATGTGGCACCCCGTCCACCTGCACGGCCACAGCTTCGCGCTGCCGGGCGACGGCCCGCGCAAGGACACCGCGATCGTGCTGCCGGGCGCGACCCTGGCCGTCGACTTCGACGCCGACAACCCGGGGCTGTGGATGGTGCACTGCCACAACATCTACCACGCGGAGACGGGCATGATGACCGTCCTCGGTTACCGGGCGTAACCCGGTCCGCATCCCGAGACGCCGGGGCGGGGAGCGCACCTCCCCGCCCCGGCACCCGGCCCGCCGCACCGTGCCACCCGCGCCGACCTGCGCCGTCATGACGATTTCTTAACGCGGGCCGATGGCGACTCCTTAACGCCCGTCGCATAGCCTGGCGCACTGCCGTCGCCCGACGGCGCTTTTACGGGGTCTTTAAACAAGAGGTGCAAGGTGGTTTCGTCGGGTTCGACGGATACGGCGACGGAGGATCCGTCGTCGGCGCGAATACGGCTCCGCAGCTGGCTGCTGGAGGACGTGTCCGCGTCCAAGACCGCATCGGACGCGGACACGCAGGGTGACCCGGAGGCGGGGGACTCCGGGACGCCCGAGGCGCACGGGGCGCACGAGGGCCAGCGCTGGTGGCGGGTGATGTGCCTGACCGGCCTGGACTACTTCTCGACGCTCGGCTACCAGCCGGGCATCGCCGCCCTGGCCGCGGGCGTGCTGTCGCCGATCGCCACCATCGTGCTGGTGATCGTCACCCTGCTGGGCGCGCTGCCGGTCTACCGGCGGGTCGCCAAGGAGAGCCCGCGCGGCGAGGGCTCGATCGCGATGCTGGAGCGGCTGCTGTCCTTCTGGAAGGGCAAGCTGTTCGTCCTCGCGCTGCTGGGCTTCGCGGCGACGGACTTCCTGATCACCATCACGCTGTCCGCCGCCGACGCGAGCGCGCACCTGGTGGAGAACCCGCACCTGACCAGCGTCCTCGGCGGCAAGCAGGTGCTGATCACGCTGATCCTGGTGGCCCTGCTCGGCGCGGTGTTCCTCAAGGGCTTCAGCGAGGCCATCGGCCTGGCGGTGTTCCTGGTCGGGGCGTACCTGGCGCTGAACGTGGTCGTGGTGGCCGTCGGCCTCTGGAAGATCATCGAGGCGCCGCACGTGGTCACCGACTGGACGGCCGCGCTGACCGCCCAGCACGGCAACCCGATCGTCATGGTTGGCGTGGCCCTGGTGACCTTCCCGAAGCTGGCGCTCGGCCTGTCCGGCTTCGAGACCGGCGTCGCCGTGATGCCGCACATCAAGGGCGAGCCCGGCGACACCGACGCGAACCCGGTCGGCCGGATCCGCGGCACCCGCAAGCTGCTCACCACCTCCGCCGTGATCATGAGCTGCTTCCTGATCGCCACCAGCTTCATCACCACGCTGCTCATCCCCGCCGACCAGTTCAAGCCGGGCGGCGAGGCCAACGGCCGCGCCCTGGCCTTCCTGGCGCACGAATACCTGGGCGGCGCCTTCGGCAGCGTCTACGACCTCTCCACCATCGCGATCCTCTGGTTCGCCGGCGCCTCCGCGATGGCGGGCATGCTCAACCTGCTGCCCCGCTACCTGCCGCGCTACGGCATGGCCCCGCACTGGGCCCGCGCGGTGCGGCCGATGGTGATCGTGCTGACCCTGATCGGCTTCCTGGTCACCTGGATCTTCGACGCCAACGTCGACGCCCAGGGCGGCGCGTACGCGACCGGCGTGCTGGTGCTGATCAGCTCGGCGGCGATCGCCGTGACCATCGCCGCGTACAAGAAGCGCGAGCGGGGCTGGACCGTCGCCTTCGCGGCGATCTCCGCGGTCTTCCTCTACACCACCGTGCTGAACTGCATGGAGCGCCCGGACGGTCTGAAGATCGGCGCCTGCTTCATCGCCGGCATCATCCTGGTCTCGCTGCTGTCGCGACTGCGCCGGGCCTTCGAGCTGCGCGTCACCAACGTCGTCCTGGACGACGTGGCGGAACGTTTCATCCGTGACTACGCGCACCGTCCGCTGCGGCTGATCGCCAACGAGCCGACCAACCGCGACAACGCCGAGTACCGCGACAAGATCCGCCAGATCCGCGCTGACAACGACATCCCCGGCGAGGACGACCTGGTCTTCGTCGAGGTCACCGTCCGCGACGCCTCCGACTTCGAGTCCGAGCTGACCGTCCGCGGCGAGGTGCTGCACGGGCGCTACCGGGTGCTCACCCTGGAGAGCTCCAGCATCCCCAACGCGATCGCCGCGCTGGCGCTCACCGTCCGGGACCGCACCGGGCAACGGCCCCACCTGTACTTCGAGTGGACCGAGGGCAACCCCTTCGCCCAGTTCCTGCGGTTCTTCCTGTTCGGACAGGGCGAGGTCGCGCCGGTCACCCGCGAGGTGCTGCGCGAGGCCGAGCCGGACCGCTCGCGCCGCCCGCGCGTCCACGTCGGCTGACGGCCGTCCCCAGGCCACGGCCCGTCCACTCCCGCTGAGTGGGCGGGCCGTCGGCGTCCCCGGGCGGCCCTGACGACGCCGTGACCGCAGGGCGCCGCCCACGCCCGGGGGGAGGGGAGGGCGTGGGCGGCG
>NZ_JNWQ01000139.1 GCF_000716875.1 Streptomyces novaecaesareae
AACCTGGACCCGCCTCCTCACCTCCCTCGCCCACCTCCACACCCACGGCCACCCAGTCGACTGGACGGCCCTGCTCCCCACCGACCGGTCCCACCGGATCGAGCTGCCCACCTACCCCTTCCAGCGCGAACGCTTCTGGCTGACCGCGCCCACGACGGCGAACCCCCGCACCGCCGGACTCGACTCCGCGGAACACCCGCTGCTCGCGGCGGCCGTCCCGCTGCCGGACGACGAGGGCATGCTCCTCACCGGTCGGCTCTCCGCCGCCACGCACCCCTGGCTCGCCGACCACGCCGTCTGGGACACCGTTCTCGCCCCCGGCACGGCCCTCGTCGAGCTCGCCCTCCACGCCGGTCGCCGGCTGGGCTGCCACCGCATCGAGGAGCTCACCCTCCAGGCGCCGCTCGTCCTCCCCGACCGGCACGCCGTCCGCGTCCAGGTCCGCATCGGCGCGGCGGACGCCACCGGGCGTCGCACCCTCACCATCCACTCCGCCGCCGACGGCTCGGAGGCCGGCGACACCTGGACCTGCCACGCGACCGGCACCGCCTCACCGGCCGAGCCGACCGCGGGTTGGGCGTCCGGCCCCGTCTGGCCGCCGGCCGGGGCCGAGCCCGTCGAACTCGACGGTCTCTACCAACGGCTCGCCGACGACGGGCTCGGGTACGGGCCGGCGTTCCGGGGGCTGCGCGCCGCCTGGCGGCTCGGTGAGGAGGTGTACGCCGAGGTGCGGCTGCCGCGCGAGCAGCACGACGCGGCCGCACAGTACGGTCTGCACCCCGCCCTGCTGGACGCGGCCCTGCACACCACGCTGGTCGACGGCGTGGAGCAGGTGAGGCTGCCGTTCTCGTGGACCGGTGTCACCCTGCACGCCACCGGCGCGACCGCGCTGCGGGTGCGGCTGACTCCCACCGGCCCGGACGAGCTGTCGCTGGCGGTGGCCGACCAGACCGGTCTGCCGGTCGCCACGGTCGACTCCCTCGCCGTCCGGCCGGTCTCCCGGGCACAGCTCGGCTCCGCCTCCCGCCGCTCCGGCGCCGACTCGCTGTTCCAGCTGGCGTGGCACGAGCCGGCCGCCCGTGCGGCGGGTGGCACGGTCCGCCACGCGGTGCTCGGCTCCGACGCGTTCGGCGGGGACGTCTATCCGGACCTCGTCGCCCTCGCCGACGCGATCGGCGCCGGCACACCGGTGCCCGAGGCCGTCGTGGTCCCCTGGACGTCGGAGCCCGGCAAGGACACCCTGTCCGCGGACTCGGCCGGGAGGGCAGTGCAACGGGCGTTGTCCCTGCTCCAGGCCTGGGTGGCCGACGACCGCTTCGGCATTGCCAGGCTGGTGGTGGTGACTGCCGGCGCTGTCGACACCTCGCACCGGACCGCCTCGCCCGACCTGGCGGCGGCGGCGGTCTGGGGCATGGTGCGGTCGGCGCAGGCCGAGCACCCGGGCCGGTTCGTCCTGGTGGACCTCGACAGCCCTGCGGTCGACGACCGAGACGTGCTCTCGGCCGTGTTGGAGGGCGCCGAGCCGCAGTACGCCGTCCGGGCCGGGCGGGTGCTGGTGCCCCGGCTGGCGCGGCTGCACCCGGCCGACGGTTTCGCCACCACCGCCCTCGAACCGGAGGGCACGGTGCTGATCACCGGGGGAACCGGCACGCTGGGCGCTCTCGTCGCCCGGCACCTGGTCGACTCGTACGGCGTCCGGCACCTGCTGTTGGTCGGTCGGCAGGGCCGACAGGCGCCCGGAGCCGCTGAACTCGCCCACTCGCTGGCCGAGTCGGGCGCCGAGGTGACCATCGCCTCGTGTGACGTGGCCGACCGCGAGGCGCTGGCCTCGGTGCTCGCGGCCGTCCCGGCGCGCCACCCGCTGACCGGGGTGGTGCACGCGGCCGGGGTGCTGGACGACGGCACGCTCGCCTCGCTCACTCCGGAGCGGGCCAGGGCCGTCCTGCGCCCGAAGGCGGACGCCGCCTGGAACCTGCACGAGCTGACCCTGAACGCCAAGCCGGCGATGTTCGTGCTGTTCTCGGCCGCGGGCGGGCTGCTCGGCAATGCCGGGCAAGCCAACTACGCCGCCGCCAACGCCTACCTGGACGGCCTGGCCGCCCACCGCCGCGAGCTGGGCCTGCCCGGGGTGTCGATGGCGTGGGGGCTCTGGTCGGCGGCCAGCGCGATGACCAGCGGCCTGAGCGAGGCGGATCGGTCACGGATGCGTCGCTCGGGTGTGCTGCCGATGTCCACGGCGGCGGGTCTGGCGCTGTTCGACGCCGCGCTCGCCCAGCAACAGCCGCTGGTGCTCCCGGTCCGGCTGGACCTGCCCGCGCTCCGCGAGGGCGGGTCGACGCGGGACCTGCCGCTGCTGCGGACCGTGCTCGGCGCGGCACCGCGGCGCGCGGCCCGCTCCGAGGCGTCCACCGGAACCGCTGCCGGCCTGTCGCTCGACGGCCTGTCCGCCGCCGAACGGTCGCACGCGCTGGTCGAGTTGGTGCGGGCTCAGGTGGCCGCGGTGCTCGGCCACGCCTCGCCGGAGGCGGTCGGCACCGGGCGGGGCTTCCTGGCGTCCGGGTTCGACTCACTGCGCGGAGTGGAGCTGCGCAACCGCCTGGCCACGGCCACCGGCCTGCGCCTGCCCGCGACGCTGGTCTTCGACCACCCGACACCGGCCGCCGTCGCCGAGCACCTCGGCGAGTTGCTCCGGCGGCGGGAAGGGGCGGCCGGTTCACCGGCCCTGCTCGACCTCGACGGCTTGGAGGCGGGCCTGCGCGACCTGGCCCCCGCCGACCCGGCCGCGCGTGAGCGGCTCGCCGCACGGCTGCGCGGGCTGGCGGCGCAGCTGCACGCGCCGCAGGCGGACTCCGCGCCCGAACTCCCCGCCGATGACGAGGAGTTCGCGGACGTCACGCTCGACGAGATCCTCGACATCGTCGACAGCGAACTGCGGAACCCCTGACCATGCCCGCCCCGGCCCGCCGGACCCGTCGTTGAACAGAGAGGCGCACAGCGGAATGACGAGTAGCGAGAAGGTCGTCGACGCGCTCAAGCGGCTGACCGTCGACCTGCGCCGGACGCGCCGGCGGCTCCAGGAGGTGGAGGAAGGGGCCCGTGAGCCGATCGCGATCATCGGTATGGCGTGCCGCTACCCCGGCGGGGTCGCATCCCCGGAGGACCTGTGGCGCGTGGTGGCCCAGGAACGGGACGTGATCTCGCCGTTCCCGACCGACCGCGGCTGGGCCGACGGCCTGCACGACCCCGACCCGGCCCGGCACGGCTCGGTGTACGTCCGCGAGGGCGGGTTCCTGCACGACGCGGCCGAGTTCGACCCGGCGTTCTTCGGCATGAGCTCCCGCGAGGCGCTGGCCACCGACCCGCAGCAGCGGCTGCTGCTGGAAACCTCCTGGGAGGCCTTCGAGCGGGCCGGCATCGCCCCGGAGTCCCTGCGCGGCAGCCGGACCGGCGTCTTCGCCGGGGTGATCTACCAGGACTACGCCTCGCGGCTGCGCCGGGTGCCGGGTGAGTTCGAGGGCTACGTCGGCAACGGCAGCACCGGCAGCGTCGCCTCCGGCCGGGTCGCGTACACCTTCGGTCTGGAGGGCCCGGCCGTCACCCTCGACACGGCCTGCTCGTCGTCCCTGGTGGCACTGCACCATGCCGCGCAGGCGCTGCGCAGCGGCGAGTGCTCGCTCGCGCTCGCCGGCGGTGTGACGGTGATGGCCTCGCCGATGGCGCTGGTCGAGTTCAGCCGTCAGCGGGGACTGGCGCCCGACGCGCGGTGCAAGGCGTTCTCGGCCCGGGCCGACGGGACCGCCCTGGGCGAGGGCGTCGGGATGCTGCTGCTGGAGCGGCTGTCCGACGCCCGGCGGCACGGCCGGCGCGTCCTCGGGGTGATCCGGGGCAGTGCGGTCAACCAGGACGGCGCGAGCAGCGGTCTGACGGCCCCGAGCGGGCCCGCCCAGCAACGGGTGATCCGGCAGGCACTGGAGAACGCCGGGCTGTCGGCGCGGGACGTGGACGCGGTGGAGGCGCACGGCACCGGGACCACGCTCGGCGACCCGATCGAGGCTCAGGCGCTGCTCGCCACCTACGGCCAGGAGCGGCCCGGGGCGGAGCCGCTGTGGCTCGGTTCGGTGAAGTCCAACATCGGTCACGCCCAGGCGGCAGCAGGTGTGGCCGGCGTGATCAAGATGGTGATGGCGATGCGGCACGGCGTGCTGCCGCGCACACTGCACCTCGACGGGGCCAATCCGCACGTCGACTGGGAGGCGGGCGCGGTCGAGCTGCTCACCGAGGCACGGGAGTGGCCGGCGACGGGGCGGCCGCGCCGGGCCGGGGTGTCGTCCTTCGGGGTGAGCGGCACCAACGCGCACCTCGTCCTGGAGGAGGCCGAGCCGGAGCAGACCGGACCGGGCCCGGCCTGCGGGACGACCGTGCCGTGGGTGCTCTCCGGCCGGACCGAGGCCGCGCTGCGCGCGCAGGCCGCGCGGCTGCTGGACCACCTGGACGAGCACTCCGGCTGGTCCGCCACCGAGGTGGGCGCGGCACTGGCGCGCACCCGCGGGACCTTCGAGCACCGGGCCGTTCTGCTGGGGGCGGACCGGGCCGGGTTCCGGGCGGGCCTGGCCGCGCTGGCGGCGGGCGAACCGCGGCCGGGGCTGGTCCGGGGCGTCGCCCGGGGGGACGCCCGGGTGGTGTTCGTGCTGCCGGAGCGGCCGGCGGAGCGGGCCGACCGCGTGCTGCGCCTGCTGGACGCTTCGCCGCTGTTCGCGGAGCGGCTGGCCGCCTGCGACGCGGCACTCGTCGAGGTCGCCGGCTGGTCCGCCACGCAGGTGCTGCGCGGGTCCGCGGGCGCGCCCGACCCGGCCCGTTCGGAGGTCGGCCGCGCGGTGGGATGGGCTGTGCTGGTCGCCCTCGCCGGCTGGTGGCGGGGGCACGGGGTGGAACCGGCCGCCGTGGTCGCGCCGGGCGGGGGCGCGGTCGCGGGGGCCTGCGTGGCGCAGGCCCTCTCCCTGGTGGAGGGGGCGCGCGCGGCGGTGTCCGGCGAGCCGTTCGACCCGTCCGGTGCCGGGGTTCCGCTGCTGACGGGCGATCCGGACGACGCGGTGCGCGACTTGCTGGAGCGCGGCCACACCCGGTTCGTCGCCCTCGGCCCCGAGCCGGCCGCCCGGATCACACCCGGCGCGGACCGGGACGTCCAGGTGGTCGGCGCCCCTGACGAGCCCCTCGGCGGCCCGGCCGCGCTCCTCAGCGCCCCCGACGAACTCCTCGCCGCGCTGGCCGAGCTGCACGTCCACGGCGGGCCGGCCGACTGGTCGGCGGTGTTCCCGGCCGCCGGGTTGCGCCCGGTCGACCTGCCGACCTACCCGTTCCAGCGCCGCCGCTACTGGCTGGAGGACGGACCGGCCGACCCCGACGTGGCCGCGGCCGGCCTCGTTCCGGCGGACCATCCGCTGCTCCGGGCCGTGGTGGAACTCCCCGACGACGGAGGTCTGCTGTTCACCGGACGGCTGTCGCCCGGCGAGCTGCCCTGGCTCGCCGACCACACCGTGCACGGGCGGGTGCTGCTTTCCGGCACCGCGGTCGTCGAGCTGGTCCGCTGGGCGGGCGCCCGAACGGGCTGCGCGCAGATCCACGAACTGACCCTGCACGCCCCGCTGGAGCTCCCCGGCCGGGAGAGCGCCCCGGAGGGCGGCGTCCGGATCAGGTTGGCCGTCGGTGTCCCGGACGGATCCGGCCGCCGCCCGGTGGAGCTGTCCTCCCGCCCGGCCGCGCCCGCGGACGCTCCCTGGATCCGCCACGCCGCCGGTACGGTGTCCGCCGAGGAGCCGGCCCGGTCGGCGGACCTGGTCTCCTGGCCTCCGCCCGGCGCCGAGCCGATCGACCTCGACGGGTGCTACCCCCGCTTCGCCGGCCTCGGCGTCGAGTACGGTCCCGCCTTCCGCGGGCTGCGCGCGCTCTGGCGGCGCGGCGAGGAGGTGTTCGCCGAGGTGGCCCTGGACGAGGCGGATCGGGCCGACGCCGCACGGTACGGTCTCCATCCGGCGCTGCTGGACGCCGCGCTCCAGGCCTGGGTCGCCGCTGCGCCGCAGACCGCCGGGCCGGTCCCGGTCCCGTTCGCCTGGCACGGCGTCTGCGTCCGGGGAGCGGGCCCGACCGCGCTGCGGGTGCGGCTCGCGCCCGCCGGACCGGACGCGATGACCCTCGACGCGGCCGACCCGGCGGGTGTCCCGGTGGCGTCGGTCGCGAGCCTGCACTCCCGGACGCTGCCCAATACCGCGACCGGCGCTCCCCTGCTGTGGCGTGTCCGGTGGGCTCCGGTGCCGTCGCCCCCGGAGTCCGCCACCTTGCGGACGGCGGTGGTGGGCGCCGGGCTGCCGACCGCCTCCCCGCTCCACTACCCGGACCTCGCGGCCCTGGCCGCCGCCGGGACGCCGGTGCCGGACGTGGTGCTCGCACCCGTCCTGCCGGCCGGCGCAGACGTGCCGTCCGCCGTCCACTCGGCCACCGCCGATGCGCTGGAGCTGGTGCGCTCCTGGCTCGCCGAGCCGCGGTTCGCCGCCGCGCGGCTGGTCGTGGTCACCCGGGGCGCACAGGCCGTGGGTGCCGACACCGCGTCACCCGACCTGGCCCCGGCGGCGGTCTGGGGGCTGCTGCGGTCGGCCCTGTCCGAGCACCCCGGGCGTTTCGGCCTCCTGGACCTCGACGAGGCGGCTCCCTCCGAGGCCGACCTGTCCCGCGCGCTGCGTCTGGTCCCGGAAGAGCCACAGCTGGCGCTGCGCCGGTCCGACGTCCTGGCGCCGCGGCTGGTGGAGGTGGAACGGCCCGTCGGCGACAGCCCTTCCTTCGACCCGAACGGCACCGTCCTCGACCCGAACGGCACCGTCCTGGTCACCGGCGGCACGGGCACGCTCGGCTCGCTGCTCGCCCGGCACCTGGTCGTCCGCGGTGCCCGGCACCTGCTGCTGGCCGGGCGGCGGGGGGAACGGACACCGGGCACGTCCGACCTGGTCGCCGAGCTGACCGCGCTGGGCGCCGAGGTCACCGTCGCCGCCTGCGACACGTCCGACCGTGCGGCCCTGACCGGCCTGCTGCGTTCGGTACCCGGAGCCCACCCGCTGACGGCCGTGGTGCACGCGGCCGGCGTGACCGACGACGGCCTGCTGACCGCGCTCACCCCCGAGCGGCTCGACGCCGTCCTGCGGCCGAAGGTGGACGCGGCCTGGCACCTGCACGAGCTGACCCGCGACCTCGGACTGGACGCCTTCGTCCTGTTCTCCTCCGCCTCGGGCGTCTTCGGCACTGCCGGCCAGGCCAACTACGCCGCGGCGAACGCCTTCCTCGACGCGCTCGCCCGGCAGCGCCACGCCGAGGGCCTGCCGGGCCTGTCCCTCGCGTGGGGAATGTGGGCCGAACGCAGCGGCCTGACGGATCGCCTGAACAGCCAGCAGGCCACGAAGTTGGAGCGGAACGGGTTCGGTGCACTCTCGACGGAGGAGGCCCTTGATCTCTTCGACACTGCCCGTATGATGATCACCGAGTCGGTGCTCGTCCCGGTCAAGCTGGACCTCGCAGCGGTGCGGGGCCGTGCCGAGCGGGGACAGGTCCCGTCGCTGCTGCGGGAACCCGCCCCCGTCGCGGCTGCGGCAGCCGTTCCTGCGGCGGACCCGGCAACCGGCTTCGCGCAGCGCCTGCGGGCGATGCCGGAGCCCGAACGCCGACGCGCCCTGCTCGACCTCGTCCGCACCCACGCGGCGATCGTGCTGGCCGAGTCCGCCCCCGAGTCCATCGACCCGGGCCAGGGATTCGTCGGCCTGGGCTTCGACTCGCTCGCCAACCTCGAACTCCAGGACCGGCTCCAGGAGGCCACCGGCCTCCAGCTGCCCAGCACCCTGGTCTTCGACCACCCCACCGCAACGGCCCTGGCCGATCACCTCTGCGCCCGGTTCGGTGCCGAGCAAGCCACGGAGGTGGGCCCGGCACTCGCGGAACTCGACCGGCTGGAGGCGTTCCTGACGCCTTTCACCGACGACGACCGGGCCCGGACGGCGATCACCCACCGGTTGAGGGACCTCCTCTCCCGCTGGGGCGACGACGGCCGGGGCGGGGCCGACCAACCCGACCTCGCCTCGGCCACCGACGACGAACTCTTCGACGTACTCGACCAGTTGCGCGCCCGTTGAGGGCCGAACCCCGCACAGGTCGACCCCCGCACCGGCTTTAGGAGCAGGCTCAAGTGGCACAAGAAGACAAGCTTCGCGAGCATCTCCGGTGGGCTGCCGCCGAACTCGGAGAGGCACGCCGCCGGATGGCCGAACTGGAGGCCGCCGACCGCGAGCCGATCGCGATCGTCGGAATGAGCTGCCGCTACCCGGGCGGGGTCCGGACCCCGGAGGAGCTGTGGGAGCTGGCGGCCGCCGGACGCGACGCCGTCGGTGCGCCGCCCGCCGAACGCGGCTGGCGCATCGAGGACTTCTACGACCCCGACGGCCTGCGGCCCGGCACCTCCTACGTCTGCGAGGGCGGCTTCCTCGACCACGCCGACCGGTTCGACCCCGGGTTCTTCGACATCAGCCCGCGCGAGGCGCTCGCCATGGACCCCCAACAACGGCTGCTGCTGGAGACCGCCTGGGAGGCGTTCGAACGCGCGGACATTCCCCCCGTGACGGTGCGCGGCACCCGGGTCGGGGTGTTCACCGGCTTGATGTACCACGACTACGGCACCCGGCTGAGCTCCGTGGACGAGTCGGTCGCGGGTTTCCTGGGCAGCGGCACCGCGGGCAGCGTCGCCTCCGGGCGGATCGCCTACGCGCTCGGCCTGGAGGGGCCGGCCGTGACCGTGGACACGGCCTGCTCCTCCTCCCTGGTGGCCCTCCACCTCGCCGCCCAGGCCGTCCGGCGCGGCGACTGCACGATGGCGCTCGCCGGCGGCGTCACGGTGATGGCCACGCCCGACACCTTCGTGGAGTTCAGCCGGCAGGGCGGCCTCGCCCGGGACGGGCGCTGCAAGTCCTTCGCGGCCGCCGCCGACGGCACGGCCTGGGGCGAGGGCGCGGGCATGCTGCTGGTCGAGCGGCTCTCCGACGCGCAGCGCAACGGGCACCGGGTGCTCGCGGTGGTGCGCGGCTCCTCGGTGAACCAGGACGGCGCCAGCAGCAGCCTCTCCGCGCCCAACGGCCCCTCGCAGCAGCGGGTGATCCGGCAGGCCCTCGCCGAGGCCGCGCTGTCACCGGACCTGATCGACGCGGTGGAGGCGCACGGCACCGGCACCCGGCTGGGCGACCCGATCGAGGCCCAGGCGCTGCTGGCCACCTACGGACAGGACCGGCCCGGCGAACGCCCGCTGCTGCTGGGCTCGTTGAAGTCCAACATCGGGCACACCCAGGCGGCGGCCGGGGTCGGTGGCGTGATCAAGATGGTGATGGCGATGCGGCACGGCGTGCTGCCGCAGACGCTGCACGTCGACGAGCCGACCCCGCACGTCGACTGGTCCTCGGGTGCGGTCGAACTGCTCACCGAGGCACGGGAGTGGCCGCAGACGGGGCGGCCCCGGCGGTCGGCCGTGTCCTCCTTCGGGGTCAGCGGGACCAACGCCCACGTCATCCTGGAGGAAGCCCCCGCCGCCGAGGAGACCCTCGCGACCGACTCGCCTTTCCCAGTGGTGCCGTGGGTACTGTCCGCCCGGGACGAGCGGGCGTTGCGCGCGCAGGCCGAACAGCTGCGGGCGGCGGTCGAGGCCCACCCCGAGTGGGAACCGGCCGAGGTGGCCGGAGCGCTGGTGTCGGGCCGGTCCGTGTTCGAGCAGCGGGCGGTGGTGATCGGCGAGGGTCGCGCGGAGCTGCTGAGCGCTCTCGCCGCCGTCGCCGAGGGCACCACCACACCCGGGATCGTGCTGGGCAGCGGCACGATCGAGCGTCCCGTGTTCGTGTTCCCCGGCCAGGGGTCGCAGTGGATCGGCATGGGCGCCGAACTCCTCGACACCTCGCCCGTGTTCGCCGCCTCCATCGCCCGTTGC
>NZ_JNWQ01000140.1 GCF_000716875.1 Streptomyces novaecaesareae
GGCGGCGGCGGCCCGTACCCGGGCACACCCGGCGGGGGCGGCGGCGCGGCGGCCGGCGGGGGCGGCGGCGCGACCGGCCGCCCGCACGAACCGCAGGTGGCCGCCCCCTCCACCGAAGTCGCGCCGCACGATGCGCAGTTGGCCATGGACCGCTTTCCCCCCGCTCGACGAGTCCCTGGGCCGCCCCAGGGAGCCCGTTTATCCCATCGGTTCCGAACGGCTGTCAACCGGGAACCCCGGCAGGCGGATTGGCCCGGCGGGCCGGGTTCAGCCGCGCTTCTTCGGGACCTCCGGGACGGGCAGCAGCGGCAGCCGCAGCGCCCCGAACGCGCCCTCCGGTACGGCCGGCCGTACCGGCGCCACCGGGGTGACCCGCCGGTAGGCCTGGTCCTGGGCCGGGCGCGGGTCGGCCTCGCCCTTGTTCGGCCACATCGACATGGCGCGCTCGGCCTGGGCGGTGATCGTCAGCGAGGGGTTGACGCCGAGGTTGGCGGAGACGGCCGCGCCGTCCACCACGCTGATCCCCGGGTACCCGTACAGCCGGTGGTAGGGGTCGACCACGCCGGTCTCGGGGGCGTCGCCGATCGGGCAGCCGCCGAGGAAGTGCGCGGTCATCGGGATGTCGAAGATCTCGCCGACGGTGCTGCCAGCGAAGCCGTTGATCTCGTCGGCCAGCGCCTGGGCGCCCTGCTCGGCGGCCGGGATCCAGGTCGGGTTGGGGGCTCCGTGGCCCTGGCCGGAGGTGAGCCGGTCCTTGCCGAGCGGGCCCTTCTTCAGCGAGACGGTGATCGAGTTGTCCAGCGACTGCATCACCAGGCCGATGATCGTCTTCTCGGACCAGCCGCGCTGGTTCATCGAGCGGGCGAAGGTCACCGGGTGGAGCACCGAGTTGCCCAGGTAGCGCAGCCAGCGCGGGGCCCGTCCGCCCCCCTTGACCTGCGCGATCGACAGCGCGCCCATCGCGTTGGAGCCCTTGCCGTAGCGGACCGGCTCGATGTGGGTGTTGGCGTCCGGGTGGATCGAGGAGGTGATCGCGACGCCCTTGGTGAAGTCCGCCTTGCTGCCGTAGCGCCGGTCGGTGGTCTGCGCGCCCACCAGGGCCTCGGAGTTGGTGCGGGTCAGCTCGCCGAGCCGCGCCGAGATCCGGGGCAGGTGCCCGCCGGCGCGCATCCGGTGCAGCAGCGACTGGGTGCCGTAGGTGCCGGCCGCGACCACGACCCGGGCCGCGGTGATCGTCCGCGCGCCCGCCTTCACCCGGTCGGTCTTGGAGCGGGAGTCGGTGCGGCGCACGTCCACGGCGTAACCGGGGTTCCCGTGACCGTCGGCGCACTCCCGGATCCGCGCCACCGTGGTGAGCGGGTGGATCTCGGCACCGCCCTGCTCCGCCAGGTACAGGTAGTTCTCGGTGAGCATGTTCTTGGCGCCGTGCCGGCAGCCGGTCATGCACTCGCCGCACTCCACGCAGGCCTTGCGGGCCGGGCCGGCGCCGCCGAAGTACGGGTCGGCGACCTCGTCGCCGGGCGCCGCCTTGGCCGTGCCGTCGGTGTCCTTGCCGTCGCCGAAGAAGACCCCGACCGGCGCCATGTGGAAGGTGTCGCCGACGCCCATCCGCTCGGCGGCCGCCTTGAGGTGGACGTCGGAGGGGGTGACGGTCGGGTTGAGCCGGACCCCGAGCATCCGCTGCGCCTGGTCGTAGAACGGCGCCAACTCCTCCTGCCAGTCGGTGATGTGGCGCCACTGGCGGTCCTCGAAGAACGCCTTCGGCGGCACGTACAGGGTGTTGGCGTAGTTCAGCGAGCCGCCGCCGACCCCGGCGCCGGCCAGGATCAGCACATTGGCCAGCAGGTGGATCCGCTGGATGCCGTACAGCCCGAGCTGCGGCGCCCACAGGTAGTTCGGCAGGTCCCAGGAGTTCCTGGGCAGTCCGTCCCGGTCGAAGCGCCGCCCGGCCTCCAGGACGGCGACCCGGTAGCCCTTCTCGGTCAGCCGCAGCGCCGCGACCGAACCGCCGAAGCCGGACCCGACCACGACCACGTCGTAGTCAAAATCCGGCGCGACTGCCGACTCCACCATCTGCCACTGCTCCTTCGACGTGTGAACGTGCCTGTGGTGACCACCAGTTGGGGGCTACTTGAAGCGCAGCGCCTTCAGCGCGCGCAGCCCGCCGGTCATCACGGCGGCGAACTGCCTGTCGTCCAGGCCGAACGAGGGCGCGATCGGCATCAGCCGCTGGGTCGCGATGGTCTGCGCCTCGGTGAAGCGCAGGATGCCCTCGGCGCCGTGCCGGCGGCCCAGCCCGGAGTCGCCCATGCCGCCCATCGGCGAGCCGACCGAACCGTACGCGGCCGCGTAGGCCTCGTTGACGTTGACCGTCCCGGTGTGCAGCCGGGCCGCGACCGACCGGCCGCGCCGCAGGTCCCTCGTCCAGACGCTGGAGTTCAGGCCGTACGGCGTGGAGTTGGCGGCGGCCACCGCCTCGTCCTCGGTGTCGAAGCGGTAGACCGAGACGACCGGGCCGAAGGTCTCCTCGGCGCAGACCGCCATCTCCGGGGTGACGCCGTCGAGGATGGTCGGCTCGAAGAAGAACGGGCCGAGGTCCGGCCGGGCGCGCCCGCCGGCCACCACGGTGGCGCCCGCCTTGACCGCCTCCTCCACGTGCCGGGTGGTGGTCTCCAGCTGGCGGACGGAGACCAGCGAGCCCATGTCCGCGCCGTACGCGAGGCCGCCGCCGAGGCGCAGCGCCCGGGTGCGGGCGGCGAAGCGCTCCAGGAACGCGTCGGCCACCGAGCGGTGCACCAGCAGCCGCTCGATCGAGATGCACAGCTGCCCGGCGGAGGAGAAGCAGGCGCGTACGGCGCCCGCGGCGGCGGCGTCGAGGTCGGCGTCGGAGAGCACCAGCATGGCGTTCTTGCCGCCGAGTTCGAGCGAGGCGCCGACCAGCCGGGCGGCGGCGCGCTGGGCGACGTCGCGGCCGGTGCGGGTGGAGCCGGTGAAGGAGACGTAGTCCGCGTGCTCCACCACGGCGGGGCCGATCACCGGGCCGTCGCCGATCACGACCTGCCACAGGTCGGCGGGCAGCCCGGCCTCGACCAGCAGCTCGCGGGCCCACAGGGCGGTCAGCGCGGTCTGCGTGTCGGGCTTGTTGACCACCGCGTTGCCGGCCACGAAGGCGGGCAGGGCGTCGCCGACGGACAGCTCCAGCGGGTAGTTCCAGGGCGAGATGTGGCCGATCACGCCCTTGGGGCGGCGGGCCTCGACCGCGTGGGTGAGCACCGGCAGCGCGCCGCCGCGCCGCTTGTCCCTGAGGTACGAGTGCGCGGCCCGCCCGTAGTGCCGGGCGGCCATGGCGACGGCCAGCACCTCCTCGAAGGCGTGCAGCCGGGCCTTGCCGGTCTCCGCCTGGATCAGGTCCAGCACCTCGTCCTGCCGCTTGAGCAGCAGGTCGTGGAAGCGCAGCAGGACGGCGGCGCGGCGGCGCACCGGCAGCGCGGCCCAGGCCGCCTGGGCGCGTCGGGCCAGCTGGAAGGCGACCTCGACGTCGGCCGGGGTGGACTGCGGCAGGCTGGCCAGCCGCTCGCCGGTGAGCGGGGCGACGGTGTCGATCAGGTCGGGCTCGCCGGTGGCCGTGACGCCGGCGGCCAGCCGGGTGCCCAGGGACGGCGGGACGGCCGCGGTGACGGTCCGGCCTCCGCCGGGGGCCGCCGGGTTGCCGGCGCCGAGCTGTTCGGTGGCCACTGCATCTGCTGTGAGGTCCGACATACGGCGCAGCCTAGGCGTTCGGCGCCGGGTCCGGTACCCGTCGGTAACAAGAATCTGCCGTAGTCGGGCGAAAGCGGGCGCCCGCTCGTCCCGCGTCAGGCGGGCCGCCCGCTCAGCGGGTCGGCGTGAAGTAGTGGAGCACGGCGTTGAAGCGCTGCTCCGCCTCGTTCCACTCGTTGCCCTTCTCCGGGCTGGACGAGTAGATCGCGTAGCTGGTGCCGTCGTCGTCGATGAACTCGGCCTCGATCGCCCGCCGCCGCCCGCCGGCCTGCGCGGCGTAGCTGAACTCCCAGACGGCCGCCTCGTGGCCGTTCACCGCGACGCCGGTCAGCTTCTGCTGCTTGTAGTCCTTCAGCGACTTGGAGACGCTGTTCTCCATCTGCCGCATGTGCTCCAGCGGCTTGACCGACTGCCCGACGGTGACGGCGAACTGCAGGTAGTGCACCTTGTTGTCGGGGCTGTAGAAGATCTGGTTGTCCGCCGCGCTGCTGCGCTGCCAGGCGGGGCTGCCCGAGGGCAGCGGGAAGCGGAAGCCGGCCGGGTCGTCGACCCAGTGGTAGCCGTCGGGCGCCGCCGCCGCGGGGCTGGCGTCGCTGCTGGGCCCCGGCGGGGTCGACTCGGCCTGCGTCGGGTCGTCGGTGCCGCCGCCGACCACCTGCCGGGTGGCGAGGAAGGTCGCCGCGGCCGCCAGCAGGCCGACGGCCACCGCGATGGCGATGATCTTCGCGCTGTTGCGGCGCTTGGCCGGCCCGCGCGCGGGCGTGACGGAGTGCGCCACCGGAGCGACGGGCGCGGTGTGCGCCTGCGCGGCGGCCAGCGCGCCCCCGGCGGTGTCCTGGACGGCGGAGACGGGAGCGGCCGCCTTCGACTCGGTCGGCCCATCGGAGCCCGCGGAGCCCTCGGGCCCCTCGCCACTGTCGGACTCCCCGGCCCCCGCCGATCCTCCGCGGCGGTCCACCACCGGCACCGACTGGGTGGGCACGCGCACCGGCGTGACCGACTTGAAGCCGATCGTGTGCCCGGCCTGGACCTCGGCGAGCATCCGGGCCGCCTCGTCCGCGGTCGGCCGGTCGGCCGGGTCCTTGGCCATCAGCGCGGCCAGCACCGGCCCCAGCGACCCGGCCCGGCGCGACTCCGGCAGCGGCTCGTCGACCACCGCGGCCAGCGTGGTGATCGGCGAGTCCCGACGGAACGGCGACTGGCCCTCGACCGCCGCGTACAGCGTCGCCCCGAGGCCCCACAGGTCGGAGGCCGGCCCGGGCCGCTCGCCCTGGGCGCGCTCCGGCGCCAGGTAGTCCGGCGAGCCGACCAGGTCGCCGGGGCGGGTCAGCTCGGTCGAACCCTCGTACTTCGCGATGCCGAAGTCCAGCAGCACCACCCGCCCGGTGCCGCGCTCCAGCAGCACGTTGGCCGGCTTCACGTCGCGGTGCAGCACGCCCAGCTGGTGGCCGCGGTGCAGCGCGGCGAGCACCTGGCTGCCGACCTCGGCGGCGGCGCGCGGCTGCAGGGTGCCGTCCTGGCTGATCACGTCGGCCAGCGAGCGGCCGTCGACCAGCTCCATCACGATCCACGGCCGGCCGTCCTGCTCCAGCACGTCGTGCACGGTGATCACGCCGGGGTGCTTGATCCGCGCGGCCGCGCTGGCCTCGCGCTTCATCCGGGCGTGCAGGATCTGCAGGTCCTCCTCGGGGAGGTGGTTGACGGTCAGCTCCTTGACCGCGACCTCGCGGTCCAGCATCCGGTCCCAGGCCCGCCAGACGGTGCCCATGCCGCCCCGGCCGAGCCGCTCGCCGAGCTCGTACCGCCCGGCCAGCAACCGCTCCGCCTCGGCCGCTTCCGACCGGTCCTGCACGCCCATCTGCGACCGCTCCCCCACACATTCCGCCTGCCGTCACCGCGACGGAGGACCTGGTGCAGACCACTGTTCGAACAAATCCCACACACACATTAGGCGTACGTTGCCGCCCCAGGTAATCACGCCCACCCTCCGGAGCGGCGGCCCCGGATCCGACCGGGCCGTCAGCCTGCGAACAGCACCACGGCCGCTATTCCCAGCGCGAGCAGGACAAACACCGCCCCCACCAGAAGCGGGCCCACCAGGGAGGGGGGTATCCGCGGCGGTTTCACCCCGCCACCGGACCCGCCACTCACGGAATCCCCGGCACCCCGACCGCCCCGACGCCGCCGCAGCGGCACCAGCGGAGCCTCCGGCTTCAGCGTCACCGCCCGGGCCACCCGCTCCTCGTCCACCGGCTCCGGCGCGCCCGCCAGCAGCTCCGCCAGCTCCCGGCGCACCTCCTCCGCGGTCGGTCTGCGCACCGGATCGGGCTGCAGCAGCCGCTCGACCAGGGGCCCCAGCGGCCCGCAGACCGCCGAGTGCTCGCGCCGCCCGTCCCGTACGGCCGTCACCAGCTCCGGCACACCGCCCTCCGGGTACGGCGAGCGGCCGGTCACCAGCCGGTGCAGCAGCACCCCGAGCGCCCAGCAGTCGCCCGCCGGGCCGCCGTCCAGCGGCCAGCGCTCCGCCACCGGGCCGACCAGGACGGCCCGTACGTCGTACCGGCGCCGCCCGCCGGGCCCGCCGAGCTCCTCGGCCAGCGCCTCCTGGGCCACCCCGGCGAGCAGCCCGCCGAGCATCGCCGCGCCGTCCTCGCAGACCAGCACCGACTCGGCGGTCAGATTGCCGTGGGTGAGCCCGGCCCCGTGCAGCGCCCGCAGCGCGCCGGCCAGGTCCGCCGCCAACTCGGCCGCCCGGTACGGCGGCAGCGGCCCGGCGACGAGCAGCTCGGCCGCCGTCCCCCCGGCCGGCCGCTCCTCGACCGTCCACAGCAGCTCGCCCTCGACGAACGCGCCGACCCCGCGCAGCAACCGCGGGTGCCCGGTCGGCGCGGCCGAGCCGACCGCCGCCACCCGCCGCACCAGCCGGTCCGCCTGCGCGGCCGCCGCGCCCTCCGGATCCTGACCGGTGGTCAGCAGCCCCGGCAGCTCAAGGGCGCGCAGCAGGACCGATTCTCCGGTCCGTTCGTCCACCGCGTACGCACACAGCGGTTCAGGACGGTCCGTCAGCCGGTACCGCCCGGCCGCCAACTGCCCGGGGCCGCCTCGCATGCCAGTTCCTCTCGCTCACCGAGCAGCCTACTGAGCGGCTCCTTTACGCTCGGTCCCATGGAATGGACCGATCTGATCGACACCGCCTTCAGGGTGGCGGGAAACACCAACCAAGCAAACCAGGCGGAGGTCGTCCGCACGGTGGAGGCCAGCGTCATCGACGGCGAGAAGCCCGTCGCCTCCACTGCCGGGCGCCACCCCGACCACTTCCGCAAGGGGGTGCTCGTCCTGACCACCCACCGGCTGCTCTTCCTGAAGGACGGGAAGCCGCCGGTACCGGTTCCGCTCGCCGCCGTCACCGACGCCACCGTCACCCGCACCAAACTCAACGGAGACGTCCTGACGGTCGTCGCACTGACCGGCTCGCACCGCTTCGAGGACGTGGTCAAGGCCGACGTCTTCGCCGAACAGATACGGGAGTCCGCCCGGCTCGCCCGCACCGCCCCGGCGCTGCAGAAGCCCGCCGCCGCACCCGACGCCGACGAGCAACTCATCGGCCAGCTGGAACGGTTGGCCGCCCTGCGCGCCTCCGGTGCGCTCACCGAGGACGAGTTCACCCGCGCCAAGCAGCGCCTGATCGGCTGAACCCGCCGGCCCGCACCGTTCCTACGGCGCGGGCTGGAAGCTGGTGAAGACGACGTCCCGGGCCGGGGCCAGCGCCGCCCACTGGGCGTCCGGGACGATCCAGTAGATCGAGTAGCCGTACTTGGCCGGAGTCCCGGTCACGAAGCCGCGGTTGAGCGAGTGCATCCTGGGCGTGCCGTTGGTCCACTCCCAGTCCGCCGCGTTGGTCCACTGCCGGTAGGTGATCGCCGAGAGGTTCAGCCGCTGGTAGTTGCTGACCAGGGCGCGGAGGTCGGGCTCGGACTCCTGCCAGTCCGCGACGGCGCTCGCGCCCGGCGAGGTCGTCCACTCGATCCGCAGCTGGCTGCCGTCGGCCGCGTTCTTGAAGATCCGCCGGTTGGACCCGGAGTCGGCCGGCTGCAGCCCGTCCGGCAGGACGACCGAGAAGCCGCTCGGGTCCTTGTACTCGTGGTACCCGGCCGGCACCGCACCGCCCGGCGCGGGCTGCGCCGGGGCCGGCACCTGCGCGGGAGCAGCCGGCGTGGTCGCCGCGGGCTGCGCGGGGGCGGGCTGTACCGGAGCAGGCTGTACGGGAGCGGGCGTGGTGACGTCCGCCCCCGGCGTCCCGGCAGGCGGGGGCACGGGAGCCGGCGCACTCTGGCTGGGCGTGGCATCAGTGGCCACCGGCGAGGATGCGCCCACCCCGTGCGTGGACTCACCCGTCGAACCGCCGCTCCCGCCGCCGACGGCCTGGACCACCGCCACCACTCCCGCGATCAGCAGCAGCACCACGACCACGGTGGCGATGGCCAACCGCCGCCGCCCGGTGCGCGGGTCGGCCCCGGCGGCCTGCGTCGCGCCCATCGTCCACTCGCTGGTCACCGGCCGGATCGGCTCGGACGCAGGCTCAGCCTTGGCGGCGGGCTCCACCCCAGCCACCGCGACCGGCTCCTCATCCCGGGCCCGACTGCCCACCCGGACCGTCCCCAGCAGCCCGCCCACGGCCCGCCTCCGGCCATCCCCGGGCTTCTTCTCCAAAGCCGGCTCCGACTCCGGCTCCGCCCCGACCTTCGGCTCCGCCCCGGCCTTCGACTCCACCCCGGACGCCGACGCCGCCGCAGCGACCGCCTCCTCCACCGGCATCGCATGCTCGGTGGTCGACTCGGCCTTCGCGGTCGCCTCCGCGACCACCCGCTTGAGCATCGACCGGGTCTGCGAGGCGTTCAGCCGCTCGGCCGGGTCCTTCGCCAGCAGCCCCTCGATCACCGGCAGCAGCGCCCCGGCGTTCACCGGCGCGATCAGGTCCTCGGTCATCACCGCGGTCAGCGTGGCCAGTGCCGAGCCGCGGTCGTACGGCGGCCGGCCCTCGACCATCGCGTACAGCGTGCCGCCCAGCGACCACAGGTCGGCCGGCGGCCCGGGCTTCTGCCCGCGGGCCCGCTCCGGGGATATGTACGAGGGCGCGCCGACCAGCATGCCGGTGGAGGTGACGGAGGCGTCGCCCTCCACGCTCGCGATGCCGAAGTCGGTGAGCACCACCCGGCCGTCATCGCCCATCAGCACGTTGGACGGCTTGACGTCCCGGTGCAGGATGCCCAGCGCGTGCGCGGCGCTCAGCACGCCCAGCACGTCGAGCGCGATCTCGGCGGCCCGGGCGGGGGCCAGCGGCCCGTCCTCGCGGATGACGTCGGCCAGCGAGCGGGACTCGACCAGCTCCATCACGATCCACGGCCGGTCGTCCTCGTCGACCACGTCGAAGACGGTGACCGCCGAGTTGTGCCGGATCCGCGCCGTGGCCTTGGCCTCGCGCAGCGTCCGGGTGATCAGCCGGTGCTTCTCGTCCTCGTCGACGCTGGCGTTCATCCGCAGTTCCTTGACCGCGACGGTCCGGCCCAGCATTTCGTCCTCGGCGCGCCAGACAGTGCCCATGCCGCCGCGTCCGAGCACGCCGTTCAGGCGGTAGCGGCCGGCCAGGAGGCGGCCGGTGGAACCCTGCGCCTGGGTCATTCGGAACGTTCCCCCATGTGCTGCCGGCGGTCGTGGTGACGGCGCGTCGGCCCGGCCTCGGTCCCAACGCCCAAGCCTCCATCATCTCCTGTCCCGGGGGCCCTCGACCACCCGCCCCCCGTCCCAAGCCGGGACGAACCGGAACGGGTGCGGCGCTCCGTGCCCGACCTGTGATCGAAAACTCGCCAAGATCTGTCCGAGTCACTGCTACCGTTCAGCAGCTCATCGTCTTTTCCGGGGGGATTCGACGCCCATGACCGCATCCGCGCCGGACACTGACGGCCCCTCGGCCCGGCCGCACACCGCCCAGCACTACTCGGTCGCGCCGCCCCCGCTCTCCCCCGAGGGCTACGTCGCCCCCGGCATGCCCGGCGCCCCCGTCACCGGCTACGACCCCGTCGACCC
>NZ_JNWQ01000141.1 GCF_000716875.1 Streptomyces novaecaesareae
CATCGCGTGCAACCGCCTGAAAGCCATACCCGGCGTCTCTGGGCCTCTGGACCTTACGACGGCCCGTCCAACCCATGCCAACAACGTAGGACCGCCTGAACCCCACGACCCGACCACCGGAAGCCGAACCCACCACCGCACCCCGACCAACCACCGCAGCAACGACCCACCACCGAAGCACGACCCACCACCGAGGGAGGACACCGCCGTGACCCGAACCGCACAGTTCCCCCGGACCGGCAGGACGACGGCGCTGTACGGCGTCCTGCTGCTGCTCGCCCTCCAGGGTGCCGCCGTCGGCGTCGCCCCCGGCCCGCTGCGGCTCTTCCTGTCCGGCGTGCTCATCGGCGCCTCCGTCGCCGGGCTGCTGCTCGCCCTGCTGCTGGCCACCAGCCGGCGGCGGGCGGGCGCCGCGGCCCGGGCGGCAGCGGGCGCGGGAGCACCGGGCGACGACACGCAGTGGTTCAGCGCCCGTTCGCTGGAGGGCTTCCCGATGGAGCAGGTCCGTCCGCTGCTGCTCTCCCCCGGCGCGCCCGGCCTGAGCCGGCTCTACACCGCGTGGGTGTTCGCCACCCACGGCCACGACCCGCAGTGGATCGCCCACCACCTGGACCTGCCCACCCCGACCGCCCGCCTGCTGGTCACCGCCGCCCGGAACCACCCGGCACCCGCCGGCCCCGGCCACCCGACCACCGGCTGAGCAGCGGCCGTCCGGCACGCCGAGCACCCGGCCCCGGGACGGACGGGTTTGCATACGGACATCCGGAGGGAGCAGACTGCCCGGGTTTGCGCCGGAGGTACCGTCATGCCCTTGCCGAAGTCCGCCCCCGGCCCGTCCCGGGGCCTGTTCCGAGCCCCGTCTCCGTCCCCTTCCCCCTCTCCGTCCCCCTCCCCCGGTCCGGGTCGCCTGGGTCAGCGGGTGTGGGTGGACGTGGCCGTCGCGGCCGCCGTCCTGGTCCTGCTCTACCTCGCGCTGCGGCTCGGCCGGGACACCGCCGTCCGGTTCTCCACCGGCCGGGACGCCGTCGTCGACACCGACCCCGCCCGGCTGCCGTACGACGCGGCCCGCACCCTGCTGCGGATGTTCGCCGCGCTCGCCGTCTCCGTCGTCTTCACCTTCGGCTACGCCTACGCCGCCGCCCGCAGCCGCCGTCTGGAGCGCGTGCTGATCCCGGCGCTGGACATCCTCCAGTCGGTGCCGGTGCTCGCCTTCCTGACCGTCGCGGTGACCGGCTTCCTCGCCCTCTTCCCCGGCTCGATGCTGGGCCTCGAATGTGCGGCGGTCTTCGCCATCTTCACGTCCCAGGCGTGGAACATGACCTTCGCCTTCTACCACTCCCTGGTCTCGCTGCCGCGTGAACTCGACGAGTTGTCCCGCTCGTTCGGGTTCAGCCGGTGGATGCGCTTCTGGAAGGTCGAGCTGCCCTCCGGGATGATCAGCCTGGTGTGGAACGGCATGCTGAGCTTCGGCGGCGGCTGGTTCTTCCTGGTCGCCTCGGAGGCGATCAGCGTCGACAACCAGCGGTACGCGCTGCCCGGGGTCGGCTCGTACGCGGGTGCGGCGATCGCCGCCGGGGACCTCGGCCGGGTCGGCTGGGCGATCGCCACCATGGTCGTGCTGGTGGTCGGCGTGAACTTCCTCTTCTGGCGGCCGCTCACCGCCTGGGCCGAACGTTTCCGGAACGAGCAGTCCGAGGCCGCCCGGGCCCAGCGCTCCGTCGTCCTCGACCTGCTGCGCCGCTCTCATCTGCCCGCCCTCCTCGGCCGGGCGCTGCGCCCGGTCGGGCGGGCGCTGAACCGGGCCGGACGACTGTTCGGCACCGACGACCGCCCACCCGCCGCCCACCCCGCCCATCCCTCCCGGCAGCGGACCGGGGACACCGTCTTCGCCCTCGTCGCGGGCGGCATCGTGCTCTGGGGCCTGGTCGACCTCGGCCGCTACCTCGCCGACCGCACCGGCCTCGGCGTGTTCGGCGAGCCGCTGCTGCTCGGCCTCGCCACCCTCGCCCGGGTCGTCGTCCTGGTCGCGGTCGCCACCGTCGTCTGGGTGCCCGTCGGCGTGTGGATCGGCTTCTCCCCGAGGCTCACCCGCATCGCCCAGCCCGTCGTCCAGGTGCTGGCGAGCTTCCCCGCCAACTTCCTCTTCCCGCTGGCGGTCTGGCTGCTGCTGCGCACCGGCCTGTCGATCGACCTCGGCGGCATCCTGCTGATGGCCCTCGGCGCCCAGTGGTACATCCTCTTCAACGCCATCGCCGGCGCCATGGCCATCCCCACCGACCTGCGCGAGGCCATGGACGACCTCGGCGTGCGCGGCCTGCAGCGCTGGCGGCGGCTGATCGTCCCCGGGATCTTCCCGGCGTACGTCACCGGCGGCATCACCGCCTCCGGCGGCGCCTGGAACGCCTCCATCGTCTCCGAGGTGGTCACCTTCGGCGGCACCACGCTGACCGCCAACGGCCTCGGCGCGTACATCGCCCGGGCCACCGAGCGCGGCGACCACCCGCACCTGCTCGCCGGGGTGGCGGTGATGAGCCTGTACGTCGTCGCCCTCAACCGCCTGCTCTGGCGCCGGCTGTACCGGCTGGCCGAACGCCGCTACTCGCTCTAGCCCCGGAGGCCCCGCCGATGCGCTTCCCCTTCTCCCGCCGCGCCGCGACCGTCCCCGTCGCGACCGTCCCTGCCGTGCCCATCCCTGCCGTGCCCATCCCTGCCGTGCCCATCCCCGCCGTACCCGGCCCTGCCATACCCGTCCCTGCCCTACCCGTCCCGCCCGCCCCCGAGGGTGACGAGGTCCTGCTGGAGACCGTCGGCCTGACCAAGACCTACGCCGGAGCCGACGGCGAACTGCCCGTGCTCTCCGGCATCGACCTCACCGTACGGTCCGGCGAGATCGTCGCTCTGCTCGGCCGCTCCGGCTCCGGCTCCGGCAAGTCGACCCTGCTGCGCTGCCTGGCCGGCCTCCTCCCGCCCAGCTCCGGCACCGTCCGCTACCGCGGCACCCCGCTCGCCGGTGCCAACCCGGGCACCGCGCTGGTCTTCCAGACCTTCGCCCTGCTGCCCTGGCTGACCGTCCGACAGAACGTCGAACTCGGCCTGGAAGCCCGCGGGGTGGCGCCCCGCGAACGGGCCCGGGCCGCCGCCCAGGCCATCGACCTGATCGGCCTGACCGGCTTCGAGTCCGCCTACCCCAGGGAGTTGTCCGGCGGCATGCGCCAACGGGTCGGCTTCGCCCGGGCCCTGGTCGTCGAACCCGACGTGCTGATGATGGACGAGCCGTTCTCCGCGCTGGACGTGCTCACCGCCGAGAACCTGCGCGGTGAGCTGCTGGAACTGTGGGACTCCGGCCAGTTCCCCACCCGGGCCGTCGTCCTGGTCACCCACAACATCGAGGAGGCGGTGCTGATGGCCGACCGCATCGTCGTCCTCGGCGCCCGCCCGTACGGCACCATCCGGGAGACCGTCGAGGTCGGCCTGGAACGACCCCGCGACCGCGACTGCGCCGCCTTCGACGAACTGGTCGACCGGGTCTACCGCATCATGACCGGCCGGCCCAAGGACCCCCGCCAGAACGGCCGTTCCGAGAACGATCGTTCCTGGAACGACCGTTCCGACGACAACCGGTCCGACGACAACCGGTCCGACGACGACCGGTCGGACGCCGGCGAGGACGACAGCCGTCCGGACGCCGGCCAGGACGCCGACCAGGACGACGCCCGCCCCGAGCGCCGTACGGTCGCCAACACCCCACTCCCCACCGCCGGTGTCGACGGGCTCTGCGGCCTCGCCGCGATGATCGCCCACCGGGGTGGCCGCTGCGACCTCGTCGACCTCGCCGACGAACTCGGCCTCGACATCGACGACCTGCTCCCCCAGGTCGACGCCCTCGACCTGCTCGGCCTCGCCGCCATCCACGGCGACGACCTGCTGCTCACCCCGGAGGGCACCGCCTTCGCCGGTGCCGACGCCCAGGACTCCCGTGCCGTCTTCGCCGGTGCCGCCCTCGACGTCCCCCTGGTCAAACTGATCGCCAACAGTCTCGGCGACCGGGTCGGCGCCACCGTCCGCACCGGCTTCCTCCGCGACCTGCTCGGCCGCCACTACACCCGCGAGCAGACCGACCGGCAACTGGAGACCGCCACCGACTGGGGGCGCTACGCGGGCCTCTTCAGCTACGACGCCGGGCGACAGGAGTACCGGCAGGAACACCGGCCGGGCCCGCCGGCCCCGGGCCGCTGAGGGCTCATCCCGTGGCGGGGCGGCGGCGCACCGCCCGTACGGCCTGGGCGAAGGGTTGCGGCGCGGTCGCCCCGGCCGGGGCCGCACCGCCTGCGCCGCCGGCGCCGCCGTCGCGGCGGGAAGGCAGGTCGTTGGCGATCACTGCGGCCTCCGTGAGCAGCCCGCGCACCTCGGCGGCCCGGTAGAAGATCCGCGTCCCCTCCCGCCGCGCCACGACCAGCCCCGCCGCCCGCAGCTTCGCCAGGTGCTGCGAGGTCGCCGCCACGTGCGCCCCCAGCAGCTCCGCCAGCTCGCTCACCGGCAACTCCCGCCGGCTCAACGCCCACAGCAACCGGTACCGCGACGGATCCGCGACCGCCTTCAGCACGGCCACCGCCCGCTCAGCCGCCTCGGAGTCCCACGCCTCTTGCTCCGCACCACCCATACAGCGATCGTACCGACGCCCCCCGGACCCCCGCTGACCACCGGAAGTCGGCCCCGCCGACGTCCCGTACGGCACGTCCCGGCCCGCCAGCCACCCCACCGCACGAGCCGCCACCCCCACCCCGCGTACGAGGTCGACCCCGTCGACAGCGAGGTGGTCCTGCCCGCGCCGTCGGGCCCGACCAGGCCGCAGAACGGGCCGCAGAACGAGCCGCTCGGCAACGGCTCAGCGCACGTCGACGGTGAAGCGGCGTTCGTCCTGCCCGGCGTGGTTGGGGTCGTGCAGGGTGATGGTGGCGTGGCCCGGATTCGGGCCGGCGCGGAAGACGAAGTAGTAGTGGCCGCCTGAGCCCGCCGAGCCGGTCGCGCCGAAGAGGTCCTTCAGGCCGAAGTTCTTCACGTACTCGTCGCCCACGGTCTGCACGGCGGACGGGTCGGGAGCCGGGTCGGCCACCGTCCAGACCTGGCCCGCCACCCGGTGGGCGCCGACCTCGACGGAGAACAACTCGCCGGGCTTGACGGCCAGTTCACCGGCGGTCGCGGTGAACACCGTGCCGTGGTCGAGCTTGCCGGTGGTCATCCGGTGGACCACCACCGCGCCCACTGCGCCCGCGACGGCCAGCAGGGCGACCACCGCGATCAGGATCCGACGCCACGTCACGGCTTCGCCTCCCCGTGGGTGGCTTCCCGGTGGGTGACCCGCAGCGCCAGGACGGCGGCCACGGCCTCCAGCCACCGGACGACCAGCAGGTCCCCGGTCGCGTCCCCGACGACCATCGCCGCCGCCTCCAGCCAGCCGCGCGCCACCGCCGCCGCCGGTCCGGGCAGCGGCTCGGGCAGCGCGGCCGCGTAGCGGGTGCCGCCGGAGCGGACCACCTCGCCGAGGAAGACCAGGGCGCGCGGCAGGACGCCGAGCCGGTCGACGGTGATCGCGGCGGCCACCGCGCCGTCGCCGAACAGCGTGGCGCGGTGCGGGCCGGGCAGCGGCAGGCCGAAGCGCAGCAGGACCTCGACGTCCAGCTCGGCCAGCCGGGCGTCGCTCATCGGTTGGGGGGTCGTGCTCAACTAGGCCTCACTTGGGCATCTGGACGTGGTCGGCGATCGGCATGTTGCCGCCCTGCGCCGCGCCCTCCATGTGGTTGTTGACGAAGTCGCTCTCGCTCACCCAGACGGTGTAGCCCCAGGGGTTGTAGATCTCCAGCTGGTCGCCGCGGTGCCCGATGATCATCATCTGGTGGCCGTCCGGACGGAACCAGGTGTCCTCCTTGACGCCGATCGGCACCGGCTTGCCCTGGTCCACCGCCGACTCGACCTGGGCCAGGACGTCCTTGCGCTGCTCCGGGCCCTCAAGGTCGACGGTGTGGTAGCCCGCCCCGGTGTGCTTGCCGATCTCGTCGTTGGCGGCGTCCTTGGACTCCCCGTTGCTCATCCCGTCCTGCCACTCGTTCCACCAGTTCTTGGTGTCGTAGACGCGGTCGGTCTCCTTGAGCCAGCGGTCGTACGCGGCCTTGCCGTTGTCGTACGCGGGGTCGCCGGGGTGCCCGCCGGTGGTGAGCTGGAGGGAGAAGAGCGGGTCGACCATGGCCCGGGCGGTGACGGTCGAGCCGGCCACGCAGGTCGGCTTGTCGCCCTGGTTCCACGCCACGCCCTGGTAGGAGGTGTCCCGCTGGTTGGTGGAGGAGGAGTCGATCTGCACCGGGGACAGCCGCTGGGCCAGCCAGGACGGGTCGCCGGCGTGCTCGTGGATCTGGTCGTCGAAGGCCTTGATCTCGTCGTAGCTGTGCCCGGCGGCCAGCGCCTTCATCAGGTAGGCGCGCTCCTCGGGGGACTTGCTGCCGGCCAGCAGCTGGTCGAAGCGGGCCCGGTCGGCGTCGCTCATCTTGTCCATGAACTGACCGGCCCGGGTCACGTCGTTCGCCGTGAGGATGTTGCCGAACTGGTCGCTGCCGGCGACCTCCGCGTCCGCGATGACCAGCTTGTCGGCCGCGCCCAGGCCCTTGTTCTTGAAACGGGCGGCCAGCGCCTTGTCCGCCAGCGCGTTCAGCTCGCGGGCGGCGGCACGGCCGGCGTCCTCGGCCTTCACCGCCGCGTCGAAGATCGACTTGATGCCGTCCTTCGCCTTGGCGTGAGCGGTGTGCATCTTGTCGTCGTCCCAGTTGATCGGGTCCGGCGCGCCCGAGACGGTGATGTCGTGCAGCAGCTTCAGCGCCTCGCTCAACGGCGCGTGGCCCTGCCCGTGCAGGTTCTGCGCCTCGCTCAGCGCGGACGACAGCGCGTTGAGCTGGTCCCGGCCCTTGCCGAGCATGTCGCGGCAGCGCGTCAGGTCGTCGGCGGAGGCCTTGACCACCTCCGCCGCCTTCTCTCCGACCTGCCCCGTCCAGGCGTCCGGCAGGTGCTCGGCGCTGACCCGCATCACCTTCATCTGGATCTCGTCCAGCTGGCTGCTCGCCGTGTTGTACGAGGTGGCGAGCTGGCCGAGCTTGCCCGGATCGCCCTTCGGCGCGGGCAGTTGCAGGGCGTCGTGGACGGCGTACTTGAGGTCGCCGGCACCCCACATGCCGTGGGAGTCGTCGATGGTCTTCTTGAGCCGCTCGGCCTGCTGCCGCTGGTTGCCCAGGATCCCGAACGGGTCGAGCGGATTGATGCTGTGGTCGGGCACCGTTACGCCCCCTGCTGCTGGTACTGCTGGCCGACGCCGTGGTCGGTGGTGGTGTAGTTGGCCGCGGTGGTGTGCACCTTGCCGCCGAGGTCGTTCAGCGCGTCGACGTTCACGCCCAACTCGTCCTGCCAGGCCGTCCAGAACGCCTTGGCCGCGTCGCCCGCCCCGTAGTCGCCGAAGGTCCCGTCACCGGACATGCCCAGCTTGCCCAGCGTGTCCTTCACCGAGCCCACGTCCGTACTGGCCGCGATCAGCTGGTCACCCGCGTCCCCGAGCTTGTCCGGGTGGGCGCTGAACCCCGCCCCGGCACCGCCTCCGCCGCTCATGCGCAATCCCCCGATCCCCGGCCCGCCCCGTGCAGGTCGGCGGACAGCATAGCGGCAGTTCTGCCGCCGCCCGGCGGCCTGAACAGTGGCTTGCGGAGATGGTCGCACAACCCGCCCGATCTCCCCGGAACGATCACAGGATCAAGGGGTGCCTTGGTGAACCATCAGGAACCTACGGTCGGTCAGGGCCCGGCCGCGAGGGGGTGGATGGGCGAGGCGGCGAGGCTCGCAAGGACCCCGGAACGTTCCGGCGGGGCGTTCCAGGCGGGGGAGAAGGTGCAGGTCAGAGGGGGTGGAACCGTTCCAGCGTCCCGGTTCGGCGGGGAGGTCTGGCGGGTGGGACCGACGGCAGGCCACTGTGGTGATCGGCGGCCGGTGGCGCTGGCCCTGCCGCCCGATCCTCTCCTTCACCCACCACTGTCACGGGGGAACCTCCATGTCCGTTCGTCGCGTCCTGTTAGTCCCGGCCGCCCTCGCCCTCGGGGCCGCACTCACCCTGACCGCCTGCCAGTCCGGCGGGGGTACGGACGCGGCGCAGCAGTCCGCGAAGCCCACCCAGGCAGCCGCCGCCGGCACCACGGCCGGCACCACGGGCGGCACTGCCGCCGACGCCGCGCCCGGCGTCGCACCGGCGGCCGGTGCCCCGAACGCACCCGACGCGCCCGCCGCGCCCGCCGCCAACGGCACCCCGGCCCGCCCCAAGTCCCCCGCCGCTCCGGGCGGGGGCGGCGACGCCGGTGACACCTACGCCTACTCCCACCCCTGCGAGTCCAAGAAGCTGACGGTCCGGGTGACCACCCGGGCCGGGGCGCCGAGCCAGCGGGTGATCGAGGTCCGCAACCAGGGCACGACGGCCTGCGGCCTGAGCTACTACCCGCTGCTGAGCCTCGGCGACTCGCACTCCGCCGACCGCGGCAAGGACGTCAAGCCGCTCGTCCCCAGCGGGCTGGGCGGCGCCCCGGCCTATCCGGTGGCGCCCGGCCAGACGGCGTACGCGGTGCTCGACCTCAACCCCGGCGGGGCGGCCACCGGCACCGCGCCCGGTGTCGACGAACTGAACGTGCTGGCCGACGGCGACCACATGCCCACCGCCGAGACGCTCGCCTTCCCGCTCGGGTCGGGCGCGAAGGTGCTCAAGCCGAAGCTGGGCCTGTACCGCGACAGCGTCGCGGATGCGGCCGCCTCGACGGGTGCCGCGGACCGGCAGTCCTGAGCGGGACCGCCGTGCCGCCCCTCCCCCGGGCGCCGTTCCGGCGAACCGGTACCGTGATCTGCGGCTTCGAGCGGATCCGGGGCCGGTCCGGGGTGAGGGGTGGACGGCGCATGAGCGTGGAGACGGACGAGTTCGCGGCGATGCTGCGGGAGCTGAAGGAGCGCTCCGGCCGCAGCTACGGCGCGCTGGCGACCCGGCTGCACGTCAGCACCTCCACGCTGCACCGCTACTGCAACGGCGCCGCCGTCCCGGCGGAGTACGCGCCGGTGGAGCGCCTGGCCCGGGCCTGCGGGGCGCGCGACGAGGAACTGGTCGCGCTGCACCGCCGCTGGATCCTGGCCGACGCGGCCCGCCGCCGGGAGACGAGCACGGCGGGCACGGCAGGCACGGCAGGCACGGCAGGCACCCAGCCCGCCGCCACGAAGCCGAAGCCGGAACCGGCACCCGAACCGCAGCCCGAAGCACCCTCAACCGCGCCCACACCCACGCCCGCGCCCGCAGAGGAGGTGGAACCCGTACACCCCGTGGACCCGCCCGGCGAAGCCCGCCGCCGTACCCGCGTGCTGCTGAGCGCCGTGGCCGTCGCCGCCCTGGCCGCCGTGGTCTCGGCCTTCGTCCTGCGCGACGGCAGCGGCACGGTGAGCAGCACGAGCACCACCACCTCCCCGACGGCCGCCGCCCCGACCGGCCCCGCCGCGGCGGCCACGGCGGCCCCCACCGCCCCCAGCACGCCCGCCGCCACGACGCCCGCGCCCAC
>NZ_JNWQ01000142.1 GCF_000716875.1 Streptomyces novaecaesareae
CCCCTCGCGCTTGCGGTCTTCCATCGCGGCCTCGGACAGCTTGTCGTCGGCGCGGGTGGCGCCGCGCTCGGTGAGGCGGCTGGCGGCGATCTCGGCGATGACGGCCTGGATGGTGGTGGCGTCGGAGTCGACGGCGCCGGTGCAGGACATGTCGCCCACGGTGCGGTAGCGGATCAGCCGCCGCTCGACCGGCTCGGTGTCCTTGGGGCCGCCCCACTCGCCGGCGGTCAGCCACATGCCGCTGCGGGAGAAGACGTCGCGCTCGTGCGCGTAGTAGATCTCCGGGAGCTCGATGCCCTCGCGCTCGATGTACTGCCAGACGTCCAGCTCGGTCCAGTTGGACAGCGGGAAGACCCGCACGTGCTCGCCGACCGCGTGCCGGCCGTTGTAGAGCGACCACAGCTCTGGGCGCTGGCGGCGCGGG
This sequence comes from Streptomyces novaecaesareae, assembly GCF_000716875.1. GTDB lineage: Bacteria > Actinomycetota > Actinomycetes > Streptomycetales > Streptomycetaceae > Kitasatospora > Kitasatospora novaecaesareae. The sequence continues at coordinate 425 of NZ_JNWQ01000142.1, forward strand.
TCCCAGGCACCGAACTCGTCGCGCAGCGAGAAGACGCGCTCCTTGGCGCGCGCCTTCTCCTCGTCGCGCCGGCCGCCGCCGAAGACCGCGTCGAAGCGGTTGGTCTCGATGGCGTCCAGCAGCGGCACGGTCTGCAGCGGGTTGCGGGTACCGTCCGGGCGCTCGCGCAGCCGGCCGTCGTCGATGAAGTCCTGGACGTGGGCGACGTGCAGGCGCAGGTTGTGCTCGGCGACGGTCCGGTCGCGGTAGGCGATGACCTCGGGGAAGTTGTGCCCGGTGTCGACGTGCAGGAGGGAGAAGGGGACGGGCGCCGGGTGGAAGGCCTTGAGCGCCAGGTGCAGCATGACGATGGAGTCCTTGCCGCCGGAGAAGAGGATCACCGGGCGTTCGAACTCCCCCGCGACCTCACGGAAGATGTGCACCGACTCGGCCTCCAGCGCGTCCAGGTGGGACAGCGCGAAGGGGGTGTCCTCGGTGTGGACCTCGTTCTGGGTCACGGTGGTCACGCGAGGCCCCTTTCGGTCAGGAAGGCGTGCAGTTCGGCGGCGGACTCGGTGACCGCGCGGCCCTGCGTCTGCAGGCGCAGCTCCGGGCTCTGCGGGGCTTCGTACGGGTCGTCCACGCCGGTGAGACCGGAGATCTCCCCGGCGGCCTGCTTGGCGTACAGGCCCTTGACGTCGCGCTCGGCGCACAGCTCGACCGGGGTCGCGACGTGGATCTCCAGGAACTCGGTGCCGGCCGCGGCGTGCCGGTCGCGCACGGCAGCGCGGGAGTCGGCGAACGGGGCGATCACCGGGGCGAGCACCTTGACGCCGTTGGCGGCGAGCTTCTCGGCGACGAACCCGATCCGGGTGACGTTGGTGTGCCGGTCCTCGCGGGAGAAGCCGAGGCCCTTGGAGAGGAACTCGCGGATCTCGTCGCCGTCCAGGACCTCGACCCGGTGGCCCTCGGCGCGCAGCCGCTCGGCCAGGGCGAAGGCCAGCGTGGTCTTGCCGGCGCTCGGCAGCCCGGTCAGCCACACGGTGGCGCCGCGCTCGCAGGGGGCGGCCGCGGGGGCCGCCTCTGCGGCTCCGTCGGCGGCCAGGGTGTGAGCTGTCACGGTGTTCTTCCTTACGATCAGCGGTAGTTGACGGTATGTCAGAGATGGATGCCGCACTCGGTCTTGCCGGAGCCGGACCAGCGGCCGGCCCGGGCGTCCTCGCCCTCGGCGGGCTTGCGGGTGCAGGACAGCGGCGAGCAGCCGATCGAGGTGTAGCCCTCCCACAGCAGCGGGTTGAGCAGCACGCCGTTGGCGGCGACGTAGGCGTCCACGTCCTCCTGCGTCCACCGGGCGATCGGGGCGATCTTGACCTTGCGGCGCTTCGGGTCCCAGGACACCACCGGGGTGTTCGCCCGGGTCGGCGACTCGTCGCGGCGCAGGCCGGTGGCCCAGGCGTCGTACCCGCCGAGGCCGCGGTTCAGCGGCTCGACCTTGCGCAGCGAGCAGCACAGGTCCGGGTCGCGGTCGTGCAGGTGCGGCCCGTACTCGGCGTCCTGTTCGGCGACGGTCTTCAGCGGGGTGAGCGTGATGACGTTGACCGGCATGGTCGCGGCCACCGCGTCGCGGGTGCCGATGGTCTCCGGGAAGTGGTAGCCGGTGTCCAGGAACACCACGTCCACGCCGGGGAGCACCGAGGAGGCGAGGTGGGCGACGACCGCGTCCTCCATGGAGGAGGTGACGCAGAACCGCTTGCCGAAGGTGTCGGCGGCCCAGGCCAGGATCTCCTGCGCGGTCGCCTCCTCCAGCTCGCGGCCGGCCCGGACGGCGGCCGCCTCGTGGTCAGTCGCGGTGCTGCTCATGGGACGTCCCCCCGTGGTTGGTCGGTGACAGCAGGCCGAGGAACTTCAACTGGAAGGCGCGGCGGCACCCGTGGCACTCCCAGGCGCCGTGTCCGGCCTCGGAGGGGCGCAGGTCCTCGTCCCCGCAGTAGGGGCAGAAGAAGGGGGCTGCTCTTTCGCTCATGACAGCTGCTCCTCGGTCGCCCGGGCCGTCCACTGGGCGAAGCGCTCGCCCTCGGTGCGGTCGGCCTGGTAGCGGGTCAGCAGGCGCTCGACGTACTCGGGCAGACCGGCGCTGGTGACCTTGAGGCCGCGGACCTTGCGGCCGAACCCGGCCTCCAGGCCCAGCGCGCCGCCGAGGTGCACCTGGTAGCCCTCGACCTGCTCGCCGTTCTCGTCGGTGACCAGCTGGCCCTTGAGGCCGATGTCGGCGACCTGGATGCGGGCGCAGGCGTTCGGGCAGCCGTTGATGTTGATGGTCAGCGGCTCGGCGAAGTCGGGCAGGCGCTGCTCCAGCTCGTCGATGAGCGTACGGCCGCGCTCCTTGGTCTCGACGATGGCGAGCTTGCAGTACTCGATGCCGGTGCAGGCCATGGTGCCGCGGCGGAACGGCGAGGGGGTGACCCGCAGGTCCAGCTCCTCCAGGCCGGCCACCACCGAGTCGACGTGCTCCTCGGCGATGTCGAGGATCAGCATCTTCTGCTCGGCGGTGGTGCGCACCCGGTCGCTGCCGTGCGCGGCGGCGAGGTCGGCGATCCGGCCGAGCAGCTTGCCGTCGACCCGGCCGACGCGCGGGGCGAAGCCGATGTAGAAGTTGCCGTCCTTCTGCCGGTGGACGCCGACGTGGTCGCGCCAGCGGGCGGCGGGCTCGGCGGGGGCGGGGCCGTCGATCAGCTCGTACTTGAGGTACTCGTCCTGCAGGACCTGGCGGAACTTCTCCACGCCCCAGTCGGCGACCAGGAACTTCAGCCGGGCGCGGTTGCGCAGGCGGCGGTAGCCGTAGTCGCGGAAGATGCCGATGACGCCGCCGTAGACGTCGGCGACCTCGTCCAGCGGCACCCAGGCGCCCAGCCGCACGCCCAGCTTGGGGTTGGTGGACAGGCCGCCGCCGACCCACAGGTCGAAGCCGGGCCCGTGCTCGGGGTGGACCACGCCGACGAAGGCGATGTCGTTGATCTCGTGCGCGACGTCCAGCTGCGGGGAGCCGGAGACCGCGGACTTGAACTTGCGCGGCAGGTTGGAGAAGTCCTTGTTGCCGATGAAGCGGCGCTGGATCTCCTCGATGGCGGGGGTGCCGTCGATGATCTCGTCCTCGGCGATGCCGGCCACCGGGGAGCCGAGGATGACGCGGGGGGTGTCGCCGCAGGCCTCGGTGGTGGACAGGCCGACGGCCTCCAGCTTCTGCCAGATCGCCGGGACGTCCTCGATCCGGATCCAGTGGTACTGGATGTTCTGGCGGTCGGTCAGGTCGGCGGTGCCGCGCGCGTACTGCTCGGAGACCTCGGCGATCGCCCGCAGCTGGGGGATGGTCAGCCGGCCGCCGTCGATGCGGACCCGGAGCATGAAGTACTCGGCGTCCAGCTCGTGCGGCTCCAGGATCGCGGTCTTGCCGCCGTCGATGCCTTCCTTGCGCTGGGTGTAGAGGCCCCACCAGCGCATCCGGCCGCGCAGGTCGGCGGGGTCGATCGAGTCGAAGCCGCGGTGCGCGTAGATCGTCTCAATACGTGTCCGCACATTGAGACCGTCGTCGTCCTTCTTGAACTGCTCGTTGGCGTTCAGAGGAGTGAAGTGGCCCATGCCCCACTGGCCCTCACCGCGGTGACGGGTCACCTTGCGGGCCGCGGCGGGGCGGCTCGCGGCGGCACGGTCGGCCGTGGGCTCGGCGGTCTCGGGGGAGGTGGCCATGGTGAAGTCCTTCGGGGCAGGTGGCGCTGGTGCCGGGAGGGTCGCGATGCGTGCTCAGCCGTGCGGTGCTGCTCTGACCTGCGGGTTTTCTCAGGACCGGGAGGGCAGTGACCGAGGCCGGGCGGGCGCCTGCGCATCCGCTTCGACCGGGATGGCGGGAAGGGTGGCGCCGGGTGCGGTGGTGCGGCGGGGTGGGGCTCAGGTCACCGGACAGATGGCGCTGGACACGCGAAGGAGATCGACGTGGAGTCGACCTACTAGGGTGGTTCCGGCGCTAGGCATGGCAAGAGATTCGCACGGGGCGGGACTCGCGGTCCACTAACATCCGCATGCTGGACGCTGAGGTTTCGTCATGTGGGACGGCCGGAGGTTCCCGCCGCTCCCGGGCGGGTTGTCCGGTCACGCGCCCACTCCCGGGGAGATCAACCGTCCGCGCCCGGGGGAGATCGATCGCCCGCGCCCGGGGGAGATCAACCCGCGGGCCCCGGCCCGATACCGTTAGCCCTGTGCAAGCAGCAGGCGATACGAGCAGACCGGACCCCGAGCGGCCCTCCCGGCGCCGGGGCAAGGGCTCCCGGCGCGCGGCCAAACGGGCCATCTGGCCCCGCACGGCGTGGGAGCTGATCAAGGACACCACCAACACCTGCGTCGAGTACCGGGTGACCGGGCTGGCGGCGGAGGCGGCCTTCTTCACCTTGCTGTCGATCCCGCCGCTGTTGCTCGGGCTGGCCGGCACCCTCGGCTACCTGGACGAGTTCGTCGGCGAGGGCACCATCGCCGGGTTCAAGAAGAGCATCCTCTCGGCCTCCGGGACGGTGCTGTCGGACTCCTCCGTCAAGGAGGTCGTGGTCCCGCTGCTGGACGGGGTGTTCGACCGCACCCGGCCCGACCTCGTCTCGATCGGTTTCCTGCTGTCCCTGTGGTCCGGCTCCAGGGCCCTCTACATCTTCATCGACACCATCACCGTCATGTACGGGCTCGACGGCAAGCGGGGCATCGTCAAGACCCGGCTGATGTCGCTCGGCCTCTACTTCGGCGCGCTGGTGATCGGCTCGCTGGTGCTGCCGCTGCTGATTCTCGGGCCGGGGCTGCTGGAGAACGCGGTACCGGGGTCGGCCGGGCTGATCGGCGCCCTCTACTGGCCGGTCGCGATCGCGCTGCTGACCGTGTCGCTGACCACCCTCTACCACTTGGCCGTGCCGGTCTCGACCCCGTGGCGCGAGGACATCCCCGGCGCCCTGGTCGCCCTGGTGGTGCTGGTCTTCTGCAGCGTCGGACTGCGGGTCTACCTGGTCAGCTCGGTCGAGGGCCCCTCGGTGTACGGCTCGCTGGCGGCGCCGGTGGCCGTACTGCTGTGGATCTTCGTGGTGGCGCTCGCGGTGCTCATCGGCGCCGCGATGAACGCCGCGATAGACCGCCGCTGGCCCACCCTGGAGACGGCCGACGCGCGCGCCGAGAACGAGCGGGCCCATGAGGAGGCCGCAGCCGCCGTGGTCCGCGAGGTCGCCGCCCGGCGGGCCGTGGAACGGGCCCGGCGGGCCCGCGTACTCGAGCTCGCCGAGGGCGTCGAGGAGGAGTGGGGCGAGGACGAGGGCGAGGACGTCGACGTGCCGTCCGAGTACCCGGAGCGGTGGGCCGACGTGCTGGCCGCCGAGAACGTGCGTGGCCGCCTCACCGCCCGCGGCGGGCCGCACCACCGGCCCGCCCCGCCGCCGCCGGACAGCGACCGGCCGACCGGGCCGCCGTCGGGGTCCGAGGGGTCGTCGGGGCCTGCGGGGCCGTCGCCGGTGCCGCCGGGGTTGTCGGGGCCTGCAGGGCCTGTCGGGCCGTCGCCGGTGCCGCCGGGGCTCTCGGGGCCTCCCGGGCAACCGGCGCCGGGGTACCCGCCGCGGCCGCCCCGGCCGCCGTGGGAGCAGCGGTAGGTTGCGGAGAACACACGGAGAGGGCCTCTCCCGCGGGTGCGGGAGAGGCCCTGTCTGCTGTGCGGCGGCTGTGCCGTGCCGGACGGTCAGGTGGCCGACGGGTGCGGGGGGTGGCCGTACTGCGGTGCGGCGGGGGTGTGCCCGAACGAGGGGCGCAGCTCGGTGGGGGCGGACGGATCCGATGCCGGCGGTGTGAAGGGCTGCGGGTCGGCGGGAGTCGGGGCGGTGGGCGCCGTCGGGGTCGGGGTCTGCGTCGGGCCCGTGGGGGTCGGGCCCGTGGGCGTCGGGCTCGCGGGCGTCGGGTCGGCCGTTGTCGCCGGGCGGGGCTGGGCCTGGGACTGGGCCTGGACCGGGAGCGGCTCGGGGGAGGGCTGGGCCGGCTCCAGGGCGGTCCGTCCGGAGGAGTCGCTCAGCTTGATCAACAGCGCGACCATCAGCCAGTTCGCCAGCAGCGACGAACCACCGGCCGCCAGGAACGGCAGCGCCTTGCCGGTCAGCGGGACCAGCCCGCTCACCCCGCCCACGACCACGAAGACCTGGAGCGCCAGCGCCGCCGCCAGCCCGGTGGCGAGCAGCTTGCCGAACGGGTCGGTCAGGCCGACGGCGGTGCGCAGGCCGCGCTGGATCAGCAGCACGTAGACCAGCAGTACGGCCGTCACCCCGGCCAGGCCCAGCTCCTCGCCGATCGTGGTGAAGATGAAGTCGCTGCGCCCGGCGAAGCCGATCAGCCAGGGCCGGCCCGAGCCCAGGCCGGTCCCGGTCATGCCCCCGGTGCCGAGGCTGAACAGCGCCTCGGCGGGCTGCTCGGAGATCGCCTTGTCGTGCACCGGCTTGTAGTAGTCCAGCGGGTGCAGCCAGGCCTCGACGCGGCCGTGCACGTGCGGCTCCACGGTGCCGACCACCGCCGCGCCGCCGACCGCCATCAGCAGGCCGAGCACCACCCAGCTGGTGCGCTCGGTCGCCACGTACAGCATCACGATGAAGACGCCGAAGAAGATCAGCGAGGTGCCCAGGTCGCGCTCGAAGATCAGCACCAGCAGGCTGACCACCCAGATCGCCAGGACCGGCCCGGCGTGCCGGCCGCGCGGCAGGGTCATCCCCCAGACCTTGCGGCCGGCCAGTGCGAGCGCGTCCCGGGAGGCCATCAGGTAGCCCGCGAAGAAGATCGTGATCGCGACCTTCACGAACTCGTCCGGCTCGAAGGAGAGCCCGCCCAGCTTGATCCAGCGCTTGGCGCCGAAGCTGTCGCCCGGGGAGGCCACCGGCGCGGCCAGCAGGATCAGCGCGCCCGCCATCAACAGGTAGACGTAGCGCTGGAAGAAGCGGTGGTGCTTGACGAAGACGATCAGCGCGATCGCCGCCGCCACCGAGATGAACACCCACATCAGCTGGGAGGGCGCGGCCGGCAGCTTCTGGTAGTCGCCCTTGGCGGCGTGCGCGGCCTTGTAGCTGATGTCCAGCCGGTCCAGCAGCATCAGCCCGAAGCCGGTCAGGAACACGCCCAGCGGCAGGATCAGCGGGTCCGCGTACGGCGCGAACCGGCGCACCGCCAGATGTGCCGCCCCGGCCAGGGCGCCCAGCGCCAGGCCGTGCACCAGCAGCCCGGGCGGCATCTTGCCGGTCAGCGCCAGGTCGGCGTCGATGTGTCCGGCCAGACAGACGGCCACCGCGAGCGCCAACAGGCCCAGCTCGATGTTGCGGTGGCGCGTGGCCAGCCGGCGGCCCTCGCCGCGTGCAGTGCTTCGCACCTCTTGTCGTCCCCTTGTCACCCACGTGGCGGGTATCGCCGTCGGGCATCCTGCCAGACGTTTGTGTCTTCGCCGTGGTTGCGAACGGAGCGGCTCCGAGACCGGAACTTTGCCTGGGCAAAGCTTTGTTGGCGGCAGGTAAAGCTTTGTTCAGGCCCGGGTATAGAGGCGGGCCCCGGCTGCGGCGGGCCGGTGGCGCGGCGGCATCATGGCCGGGCGCCGCGGCCTCCGCCGGGGCGCCCGCCGTGCGCTTCGCCGGCGGTGGTGCGGACGAGGTCCGCCGCCCTGGGCGGCGGCGGGTTCGAGCGAGGTTCGAGCGGGGTGCGAGCGAGGTGAGCGAACGGATGAACGGCGCGGTGGACGGCGCGGTCTCCGTGCTCGCGTACCACGGGCCGCCGCCGTGGCAGTGGTCCGACCTGGCCACCTCCTGGACGGCCGAACCGCTGGTGCTCACCCTCTCGGTGCTGCTCGGCGCCTGGTACCTGGCCGCGGTGCGCACCGTCCACCGGTCCGGCGGCGAACGCTGGCAGCCCACCCGCACCGCCGCCTTCCTCGGCGGACTGCTGCTGTGGATCTGGTGCACCTGCTCCGGCCTCGGCGTGTACGAGCGGATCCTCTTCGCCGACCGTGCCGTACAGGTCGTGCTGCTGCTGATGGTCGTCCCGCTGCTGCTCGCGCTCGGCGCGCCCGTCTCGCTGCTGGTCGCGGCCGCGCCGCCGGCCCGGCGGGAGCGGATCCTGCGGGCGCTGCGCAGCCGGCCGTCCAAGGTGCTGATGTTCCCGGCCGTCTCGACCGCGCTGCTGATGGCGCCGCCGTGGCTGCTCTACTTCACGCCCTGGTACGAGGAGTCGGTGTCCAGCGCGTTCGGCAACGTGCTGCTGCACCTGGTGCTGGTGCTGCTCGGCCTCGCCTACTTCTGGCCGCGGCTGCAGCTCGACCCGGTCGGGCACGAGTACCCGCACCTGGTCGGGTTGTTCATCACCTTCGCCGAGGTGATCTTCGACGCGGGGCTCGGGATCGTGCTGATCTACGGCGGCCACCTGGTCGCCGAGCACTACTACGTGGCGCTCGGGCGGCCGTGGGGGCCGAGCCTGGCGCAGGACCAGACCTGGGGCGGCAACGCGTTCTGGGTCCTGGGGGACCTGGTCGGGCTGCCCTTCCTGGCCGCGCTGGTGCGGCGGATGGTGGTGCAGGGGCGGGAGGAGATCAAGGCCGTGGACGCCGAGCTGGACGCCCGCTTCGAGGCGGCGGCCGCGGAGGCGCGAGCCGAGGGGCGGGCCGAGGAGGAGGAGACGGGGATGCGGCCGTGGTGGCTGGACGACCCGAACCTCAAGCACCGGTACGGGGGGTAGGCGGGGGCTTCGGGGCCGCTGTGGGGCGTCGTGGGGCTGTCTCTTATACACATCTCCGAGCCCACGAGACAGGCAGAAATCTCGTATGC
>NZ_JNWQ01000143.1 GCF_000716875.1 Streptomyces novaecaesareae
CACCTACAACGGGAGCAGCAACTACAACACCTCCACCTCGGCGACCATCAAGCAGACGGTCGCCAAGGCCAGCACCAACACGGCATTGACCTCGGCGCCGAACCCGTCGCTGCACGGGAAGATGGTGACCCTGACGGCGACCGTCACCGCCACCGCCCCCGGAGCCGGCACCCCCACCGGGACCGTGTCGTTCTTCGACGGCGCCACCCTGTTGGGCCACGCCACCGTCTCCGGCGGCGTGGCCACCTTCACCACCTCCACCCTCGGCGTCGGCATCCACGCGCTGACCGCCGTCTACGCCGGAAGCACCAGCTTCAACGGCTCCACCTCACCCATCGACCCCCAGGGTGAGGCATGTCCGGGGTGCGCGCACGACGTTCCGGTACGCGCACTTCTCGGCGGCGGGTGAAAACTGGTTCTGGATCACTTTCCGTGCCAGAGCCACGGAGCGTCACCGGAACCGCGATCATGAACGGTCGTGACTGCCGCTCTCCTCCAAGACCTCTGGCTCCGCCGCACCGCCGACGTCGCGGTCAACACCCTGACCATCCACGCCGACCGCGTGACCGTCCACGCCGCCACGACCGGCGACGAGGCGGGCTGTCCGTCGTGCGGAACCGTCTCGACCCGGGTGCACAGCAGCTACGTGCGGCGGTTGGACGACAGCGCGGCGGGCGGGCGCCGGGTAGTGGTCGAGTTACGGGTCCGCCGGTTCCGCTGTCGTGAACGGGCTTGCCCCCGGGCCACGTTCGTCGAGCAGGCGGCGGGGCTGACCTTCCGTCACGGGCGGCGGAGCAAGGGCCTGCAGACCGCGCTGCAGCAACTCGCCCTGGCCCTGGCCGGCCGGGCCGGTTCCCGCCTGGCCGAGGCCTTCGCCGTCCCGGTGAGCCGATCCACGCTCCTGCGGCTGATACGCGCCCTGCCGGATCCGGCTCACGCGGTGCCGCGCGTGCTGGGCATCGACGAGTTCGCCCTGCGCAAGGGCCACGTCTACGCCACGATCCTGGTCGACATCGAGACCCGCCGCGCAGTCGATCTGCTGCCCGACCGCACCGTCGAGACCGTGTCCGCCTGGTTGGCCGACCACCCGGGGGTGAAGGTCGTCTGCCGCGACAGGTCGGCCTCGTATGCCGAAGCCGTCCGGCTCGGCGCCCCGGCCGCGATCCACGTCGCCGACCGGTTCCACCTGTGGCAGAACCTGGCCGACGCAGTGGAGAAGACCGTGCTAAAAGGCGTCCATCCGCTGGAGGATCGACCTCATCGTGGCCACCGAGAACCTTGCCGACAAGGCCGTCGAAGCCTACGTCGAACGCGCCGCCACCCACGCCGAGCGCTGGAGCGACCACGCCCCGGTCACCGCCGTGTTCGACGTGAACAACTGACGCGTACTTTCAGCACGGAGGGGCGGTGGCATCCAGCGAGGCCTGACGACCTACGCCTCATCGCCCCAGTCGACGTCGTGCAGCGTCTCGCCGAACCGCTCCAGCGCCGCCTCCGGCCCGCAGCCGAAGGCGCGGCCGATGTACTCCCAGGTCATCAGGTTGCTGCGGGCCTTGCGGCCGGCCAGCAGTGCGGTCGAACCGGCGGCGCGCTCGAACCGGGCGGCTGCACGGGCAGCGGCGTACGGCTTGCTCTCCATCAGGTCGCAGATCCGGTCCACCAGCGCCGCGACCAGCTCCTCGACCTCGTGCGGCACCACACCCTCGGCCAGGTCGACGTGCCACTCCCAGTCCGCGAACGGCCCGGTGGACTCGCCCACCGCCTCGGTCGCCACGTCGTCACCGAAGTCCAGCAGGTGCACCCGCTCACCCCGCCAGCCGCAGCTGCAACCACCGCGCACCGCAGCGGCCCGAGGACCGTCCGCACCGTTGTAGAGCCACCAGGTGGTGCGCCCGTCCGGCAACGGCGCCGGCTCGCTGCCGTCCGCCAACACCGCCACCGGGAAACCCTGGTGGCGCCCGCTCTCGTCAACCCATGGCACTGACATGCCGTGTCCCTCGCGTCCCTGGAGTACAGCACCAGGGTTCTCGGCTCGTGACGCAGTGTCAAGGCTTCGCGACAACCAGCGCGACCCCGCAGCTCGTGCCTATCAGCCGACGGGTGGGATGCCCAACCTCCTCGTCAATCGCCGTGCCGGCAGACGACATCACCGTCCAACTTCGCGGCGTAGTCCGGGCTGCCCGCCGGCGAGGGTGCTCGACGAATCTGCAGGCCGTCATCGACGCCAACAGTCGCCTGGTGGTGGCCATCGGGAACCCGCTGCCCGGCAGTCGCAATGACCACCTCCAGACCGATCGGCAAATGTGGCAGGAATTCCGCCACTTCGGACCGCTGGGACTCGCGCCCCGGACGAGTCGGACGACGATGCGGCCGCCTTCGTTCCGTACGCGGTCATCACCACGCTCACCAACGCCAACTTCGGCCCCAGCCGCCCGGAACGCGCCCGCGCTTCCAGGTCACCCGCCGCATCTCAACGCAGATCGTGGCCGTGCCGTAGGCTGCCCGAACGGTCCAACCGGCTCCCTGAGCCACGGGCCTCTCCAACTGTCGCTCCGAATCGACTCGTTGATGTGGGCGCCGGCCGGCCAGCTTTACTGCACACCCCAAGGATCGACCGGTGAGCGCTCACAACCGCCGCGAGCGAAACCCTACCCGAGCCCGCCGACCAGGGCCGGTGGATGGCGGAAAGAACCCGATCAAAAGCTCAATCCGGTGACGGCGCACCGCATTTGCGCCTGGCTGTCGCACCGTCCGGATGTCGAGACGCGGAGGCAGCGGACGAGATGAACGAGAGCGTGCAACATTCACGTCACGCGCCCCGCGTGAGCGAGATCACGCGGAACCTCCGACTGCCCGGCGGGACGTCGCCGGGCCGGTTGATCGGTGCTCCTGCTTCCTGAACAGAGGCGGCCGATCACTCCGGCCGACCGATGCGACGGCATGTCAGCGCGCCATACCAAGAGGCGCAGCACCAATCCAGACCTTCTTTCCGGGAGATTTACAAGTATTCTGGCGTCAACCGCGCGAGAGCCCATGGGACTCCCCGGGACCGGTCCTGGGACCAAGGCGTGTTCCGTCGAGCGGTCGAAACGTCTTTCCTTACTGGGGGTGACTTATGGCGGAGGGTCACGCAATGATTTTCAATGTTCTGGGTCCGTTAGCGGTCCAGGCCGACGGAATAGCAGTGAATCCGGGGTCGGCGCGCCAGCGGGCGGTATTATCCGCCCTTCTTCTGACCCCGGGCAAGGCGGTGACGTCGGAGCAACTCTCCGAGGCCGTCTGGCCGAGGAACCCTCCGAACGACGTCATGGCGAACCTGCACAGCTACGTGTCGAATCTCCGGCGGCTCCTGGAGCCGAACCGGCCGCCCCGCAGCCGCGACACCGTCCTGAGGCGTGAACCGAACGGCTACGTACTGGCGGTGAACACCGACTGCATCGACGCGACCCTCTTCGAGCGCCTCCTGCACGACGGCCGGCGACTGCTTCGGACGGGGCTGCACCAGAAGGCCGAACGCACACTGGGGAGTGCGCTGGCGCTGTGGCGGGGAACGGCCTACCCCGAGGTGAGCGACTACGCGCTCGGCGCGCAGGCGGCCGCACGCTTCGAGGAGTTGCGGCTCCTGGCACTGGAAAGTCTGTGGGAAGCCAAGCTGTCCGAGGCGCGTGACTTCTCGGTGGTCGCCGCCGAACTGCCCGCGCTCACCCTGCGGTTCCCCACCCGGGAACGGTTCAGCTGGCTGCTGATGAAGGCCCTGTACTCGTCCGGCCGGCGGGCTGATGCGATCGACGCGTACCACCGGACCCGACGAACCCTGGCGGAGGAGTACGGCGTGGACCCGGGCGCCGAGTTGCAGCAGCTGTTCGGCTCGATCCTGCGCGGCGACCCCGTCGCGGGCTGCGCATGAGCACGCCGCAGGGATAGGCCTTCCGGTCAACAGCCCGGTGGCGATGGGCAACACGGCCGTCGCCACCGGGCTCGCCTTTTTTGGCGCAATGTCATGCACATGATGATTCCTGGGAAATCATGCTCACTGCGGGGGTCAGGGACGCGCTCCAAGACTCCTCCAAGTCGGCTCCAAGTCGACGCCAAGATCATCCTGGCAGGCTCTCAGCCTCCGAGAGCGGGTGGATCGAAACGGAGCTACCCGTCCGCTCCGGCGGACCGGCCAGCAGATCGAGACCAGCAGAAAGCCGAGTGCGCAGTGCCGCCGACGAGTTGTGAGCACGACCCGGTCGCCGTTGTCGGGCTGTCCTGCCCGACGCCCGAAGTCGAGAGCGACCACCAGGGCTCCGACGGCCCTGACGGCGGCCCCACGTTTTTCGGGGTTGCGGCCTTCGGGGTTACGGCCTTCGGGGTTGCGGCCTCCCTGGCCGCCGACTTCGGCCCTGCGGACTGGAGGTTGTCGGAACTCGCCTGGAGCGCGCTGGAGGACGCCGGGATCGTTCCCGCCTCGCTGCGCGGAAGCCGAACCGGCGTCTTCCTCGCACCGTCGTCGCGGGACGAATCGCCGGAACGCCTTGCCGCCGTACTGGACCTCCACGGCCCGCGGGCGACTGCCGGCCCGTCGGACTCCCCCGCGCGAGCTGCCGTCGCACTGGCCGCGGAGGCCTTGCGCCGCGGAGAGTGCGACCTCGCCCTCGCCGGCGACGGCGGCACGGTCCTCGCAGTGCTCCGGCGGCTGCCCGATGCGCGACGCGACGGCGACCGGATCCGGGGGGCGATCGCCTGCGGCCGATCCGCGTCGGGTTCGGGTGTCCTCGGACTGGTCGGAGCCGTACCGGCCGATCCCCCGGCAGCCTCCGAGGCACAGCCCGCCGCCCGGCGGCTCCTCGCCGCGGAACTCACACCTCTGGTCCTCTCCGCCCGCAGTGACGCCGCCCTGCGTGCCCAGGCGCAGGCTCTCCGGGACCGGTGGGAAGCCGACCCCGGTCTCCGGCTCGCCGATGTCGGCCTCTCACTGTCCACGACCAGGACGACGTTCGAGCAGCGCGCCGTCCTGCTCGTCGAGAGCCGCGTGGACGCCCTCCACGGGCTGCAGGCCGTCGCCGAGGGCGGATTCGCACCGTCACTTGTGCGCGGCACGGCGGACACCCCGCGCGGAGCCGTGTTCGTCTTCCCCGGCCAGGGGACGCAGTGGCGGGGAATGGCCCTCGACCTGCTGGAGTCCTCGGAGCTGTTCCGGGAGCACATGCAGGCATGTGAGGACGCGCTCGAACCGTACGTCCCGTGGTCGCTGGCCGAGGTGCTCCGCGAGGCCCCCGGCGCACCCGCTCCGGTGGCGGTGGAGGTCGTCCAGCCCGTTCTCTTCGCCGTGATGGTCTCGCTCGCGGCGCTGTGGCGCGCCTGTGGCGTAGCGCCCGCGGCCGTGGTGGGCGCCAGTCTGGGTGAGATCGCGGCCGCCCACGTCGCCGGTGCGCTCACCTTGGAGGAAGCCGCCAAGGTGGTGGCGCTGTGGAGCCGCGCGCAAGCCGCTGCAGCCGGCCGGGGCGATCTGGCCTCCGCCCTGCTGCCCCGGGAACAACTCGCACCACGGCTCGCCCGGTGGCAGGGGCGACTCGTCGTCGCCGGGACCAACGGCCCGCGATCCGTGCTGTTCTCGGGCGACCGGGAGGCCGTGGACGAGCTGTTGACCGAACTGGCAGCCGAGGGAGTGCGAGCAAAACGGCTGAGCAACGGACTCGCCGCGCACTCTCCCGGGCTGGGCCTCGACCGCGACGGCATCCTCGACGGCCTCGCCGCCATCCACCCGCGCAGCTCCGCCGTACCGTTCTACTCCTCGCTGACCGGCGGACTGCTGGACACGGCGACTCCGGATGCCGCCTACTGGCTGCGGAACATCACCAGCGAGATCCGTTTCGAGGACGCCACCCGCGCGCTGCTGGCCGACGGTCACCGGCTCTTCCTGGAGGTGAGCCCGCACCCCGGTCTCCTCGGAGGCCTACAGGAGACCCTGGACGACGAGGGCCTGACGGGCGACACCGCCGTCGTCGGCACGCTGCGCCGCAACCAGGGCGGGGCGGACCGGTTCCTCACCTCGATGGCCGAACTGCACGTCCAGGGGGCCGTGCCGGACTGGGAGGCCGCCCTCAGCGGGTCCGGCGCACGACGGATCCCGCTGCCGACGTACCCGTTCCGCGCCGCACGCTCGGACGCCGCTCGCTCGGACGCCGCTGGCGCGGGTGCCCTCGACGCAGCCACCGCCCGGTCCCGCACCGCACGGCAGCGCTGGGTCCGTGATCTGGTGCGTGCCGAGATCGCCGCACTGTGCGGCCCCGCAGCGGCGGCCGCCGAGGACCGGCCGCTGCGGGACCTCGGGTTCGACTCGGCCATGTCGGTCGAGCTGCGCAACCGGCTCATGGCGGCGACCGGTCTGACGCTGCCCCTCACCCTGCTCTTCGACCATCCGACGGCAGAGGCCCTGGGGCGTCACCTGCTCGCCCGGCTCGCCGGGGAGGACGCCCCGACGGCAGCGGCGACCACCATCGCTGCCGACGAGCAGGAACCGATCGCGATCGTCGCGATGGCGTGTCGGTTCCCCGGCGAGGTCCGCAGCCCCGAACAGCTCTGGCGGCTCATGGCGGACGGCCGCGACGCCGTCTCACCGTTCCCCGACAACCGGGGCTGGGAGCTGGACTCGCTGTACGACCCCGATCCGTCCCGCAGCGGCTTCACCTACGCCCGCGAGGGCGGCTTCCTGCACGACGCGGACCGGTTCGACGCCGCGTTCTTCGGGATCAGCCCGCGCGAGGCGCTGGCGATGGACCCGCAGCAGCGGCTGCTGCTGGAGACGTCCTGGGAGGCGTTCGAGCGGGCCGACATCGACCCCGCGTCACTGCGCGGCACCCGTACCGGCGTGTACATCGGCGCGATGACCCAGGACTACGGTGCCCGCATGCACGAGGCGAGCGGCCTCGTCGAAGGGCACGTCCTGACCGGGACCACCGTGAGCGTCCTGTCCGGTCGGCTGTCCTACGTGTTCGGCCTGGAGGGCCCGGCGATCACGGTGGACACGGCGTGCTCCTCCTCCCTGGTCGCCCTGCACCTGGCCTGCCAGTCGCTGCGCCGGGGCGAGTGCTCGACGGCGCTCGCCGGCGGCGCGGCCGTCATGGCCGCACCCGGCATGTTCGTCGAGTTCAGCCGTCAGCGCGGCCTCGCCCCCGACGGGCGCTGCAAGGCCTTCTCCGCCACCGCGGACGGCACCGGCTGGGGCGAGGGCGTCGGCGTCCTGCTCCTGGAGCGGCTCTCCGACGCCCGGCGCAACGGCCACCCGGTCCTCGCGGTGGTACGCGGCTCCGCCGTCAACCAGGACGGCGCCTCCAACGGGCTGTCCGCGCCCAACGGCCCCTCGCAGCAGCGGGTGATCCGGCAGGCCCTCGCCGAGGCCGCGTTGTCACCGGACCTGATCGACGCGGTGGAGGCGCACGGCACCGGCACCCGGCTGGGCGACCCGATCGAGGCCCAGGCGCTGCTGGCCACCTACGGACAGCAGCGGCCCGCCGAACGTCCGCTGTGGCTGGGCTCGTTGAAGTCCAACATCGGGCACACTCAGGCGGCGGCCGGGGTCGGTGGCGTGATCAAGATGGTGATGGCGATGCGGCACGGTGTGCTGCCGCAGACGCTGCACGTCGACGAGCCGACCCCGCACGTCGACTGGGCCTCGGGGGCGGTCGAACTGCTCACCGAGGCACGGGAGTGGCCGCGGACGGGGCGGCCCCGGCGGTCGGCCGTGTCCTCGTTCGGGGTCAGCGGGACCAACGCGCACGTGATCCTGGAGGAAGCGCCCGCCGCCGAGGAGACTCCCGCGGCCGCGCAGCCCGAATCCACGACGCCCTCGCCCGTCGTCCCGTGGGCCCTCTCCGCACGGACTCCGGCCGCGTTGCGCGCGCAGGCCGAACAGCTGCGGGCGGCGGTCGAGGCCCACCCGGAATGGGAACCGGCCGAGGTGGCCGGAGCGCTGGTGTCGGGTCGGTCCGTGTTCGAGCAGCGGGCGGTGGTGATCGGGAAGAGCCGCCCGGAGCTGCTGAGCGCTCTCGCCGCCGTCGCCGACGGCACCACCGCACCCGGGGTCGTGCTGGGCAGCGGCACGGTCGAGCGTCCGGTGTTCGTGTTCCCCGGCCAGGGGTCGCAGTGGATCGGCATGGGCGCCGAACTCCTCGACACCTCACCCGTGTTCGCGGCCTCCATCGCCCGTTGCCAGACCGCACTCGCCCCGTACATCGACTGGTCGCTGACCGACGCCCTGCGCGGCACCCTCGACCTCGGGCGTGTCGACGTCGTCCAGCCCGCGCTGTTCGCCGTCATGGTCGCCCTGGCCGAGCTCTGGCAGTCCCTTGGCATCCAGCCCGCCGCCGTCATCGGCCACTCGCAGGGCGAGATCGCCGCCGCCACCGTCGCAGGAGCCCTCACCCTCGAAGACGGCGCCCGCATCGCCGCCCTGCGCAGCCAAGCCATCCTCGCCATCAGCGGCCAAGGCGCCATGGCCTCCATCCCGCTCAACCACGAGGACACCACCCAGCTCCTCGCCCCCTGGCGCGAGCACCTGGCCGTCGCCGCCCACAACGGCCCCACCAGCACCGTCATCGCCGGCGACGCCACCGCCGTCCAAGAACTCCTCACCCACTGCGAGACCTCGCAGATCCCCGCCCGCCGCATCGACGTCGACTACGCCTCCCACACCCACCACGTCGAACAACTCCGCGACCACCTCGCCGAACAACTCGCCGGGATCACACCGAGGGAAGCCACCATCCCCTTCCACTCCACCGTCACCGGCACCCCCATCGACACCACCACCCTCACCCCCGACTACTGGTACACCAACCTCCGCCAACCCGTCCTCCTCGAACCGACCATCCGCGACCTCGCCACCCACGGCCACACCACCTACATCGAAATCAGCCCCCACCCCGTCCTCACCCCCGCCATCGAAGAAACCCTCGACACCCAAACCCCCACCCACGACACCCCCACCCTCGTCACCGGCACCCTCCGCCGCAACGAAGGCGGCCTCCCCCGCCTCCTCACCTCCCTCGCCCACCTCCACACCCACGGCCACCCCGTCGACTGGACGGCCCTGCTCCCCACCAGCCGCTCCCACCGGATCGAGCTGCCCACCTACCCCTTCCAGCGCGAACGGTTCTGGCTCGACGCCCCCGCACCCACCGGAGACGTCCGCGCCGCCGGCCTCACCGCCACCGAACACCCCCTCCTCAGCGCCCTGCTGCCCCTCGCCGACAACGACGAACACGTCCTCACCGGCCACATCTCCCTCACCACCCACCCCTGGCTCGCCGACCACGCCGTCTTCGGCACCGCCCTCCTCCCCGGCACCGCCCTCGTCGAACTCGCCCTCCACGCCGGCG
>NZ_JNWQ01000144.1 GCF_000716875.1 Streptomyces novaecaesareae
CCGGGGCTTCGTTCATCCAACTCGCCGGTGTCTTCCGGGGTTTGACGCCCCGTCCGACGTTTCAAACTCTAGCCGATCCCCGCTCCGAAAAGCGAATCCAGCCGCAACCCGATAAAACGAACATGCCGAATAGCGCTGAGCCGCAAAGCGTAAAAACGCAGACGCGACCCAGCCCGAGCCGGGAAGTGGTGTTTCAAGGGATTGGCCGCTCCGGGACCGTCCGCGCCGATGCGTGTCCGGTGCTCCCTGCCGAGCGACTAGGAAACACTACCCCTGTCCGGCGCCGGAGGCAAACCGGCCCCGGAGACGGTCCGGGTGCAGAGCGCGCGGCCGGGCTTCACGTACTCGCCGTTGGGGTGGTCGTTGCCGGTGACCCAGTGGTGGGCGGTGGCCTCGTCGCGGCCGCCGTCGCGATGGCGGCTGAGCAGGCGCTCCTCGCGGACGGCGTCGTCGGTGTGCACGTACCAGAGTTCGCGCAGCAGGCGGCGGGCGTCCGGCCACGGGGTGTCGGAGGAGGCGAGGTAGTTGCCCTCGGTGATGACGAGGCGGGTGTGCGGGCGGATCACGTGGCGGGCGGCGACCGGTTCGTCCAGGGTGCGGTCGAAGTCCGGGACGTAGATGTCCTGGAAGCGGTCGGCGGTGATGCGGCGCAGCAGGGCGACGTAGCCGTGGGCGTCGAAGGTGGCCGGGGCGCCCTTGCGGTGGGTCAGGTCGAGGCGGTGGAGCTGGGCGCCGGAGAGGTGGAAGCCGTCGAGCGGGAGGTAGGCAGCGGTGCCGGGCCCCTCGATGCGTTCGACCTCGGCGACCAGGTGGCGGGCCAGGGTGGACTTGCCGGCGCCGGGCGGGCCGGCAAGTCCGAGGATCGTACGGGCGTTGCTGCCCGGGCCGCGGAGGAAGCCGAGGGCAAGGGCGGTGAGGCGGTCCTCGTTCATGGCCGCACCCTACTCACCGGGCGCGCCCCCGGGGGCCGTCCTCACCGGTCCCGGTGGTGCGGTGGTCTCCGGTGGTGCGGTGGTCAGAGGGGCCGCTCGGCGAGGGCGGGCAGGTCGAGGGTGAGCGTGCCGGCGTTCGCGTCGAGGAGGGCGGGGACGCCGAGCGGGACGGTGAGGGTGGACGGGCAGTGGCCGAAGCCCAGCTCCCAGAGCACCGGTACGCCGAGGCCGCCGAGCCGGTCGAGCATCACCTCGCGGACCCGCTCGGGCCTTCCGCAGCCCTCCCAGGAGCCGAGGGCTATGCCGGCCACGCCGTCGAGGGCTCCGGAGCGCAGGAACTGGGTAAGGAGGCGGTCCAACTGGTACGGGTGCTCGTTCACGTCTTCGAGTACGAGGATGCTGCCCGCGTACGAGGGCCGGGCGGCGGGGGTGCCACGCTCGGCGGCGAGGACGTGGACGCAGCCTCCGGCCGTGACGCCGCGGGCCCGGCCGGGGACGAGCGGTTCGGCGGTGGGCGAGGTGAGGACCGTGGTGGCGGCGGGGTCGAAGAGGGTGCGGCGCAGGTGCTCGGCGGTGGGGCCGTCGGAGACGAAGGAGGCGCCGGTGGCCAGCGGGCCGTACAGGGTGGCGAGGCCGAGGTGCCGGGCGAAGGCCTCGTGCAGGGAGCTGACGTCGCTGAAGCCGATGAAGGGCTTGGGCCGGGCGGTGCGCATCGCCGTCCAGTCGAGCAGGTCGACCATCCGGTGCACGCCGTAGCCGCCGCGGGCGCAGATGACGGCGTCGACGGTGGGGTCGAGCCAGGCGGACTGGAGGTCGGCGGCGCGGTCGGCGTCGGTGCCGGCCAGGTAGCCGAGCGTGGGGTGGGTGTCGAGGACGTGCGGGGCGACGGTGACGCGCAGGCCCCAGGAGCGGAGGATCGCGCAGCCGGCGGTGAGGCGTTCGGGTTCGATCGGGCCGCTGGTGGCGACGACGGCGATGTGGTCGCCGGGGCGCAGCTGCGGCGGGCGGGTCAGCCCCTGGCCGGGAGTGGTCGGGTGCTGGTCCATGGGCCGGGCCGCCTTTCGGGCGCGGGGGCGGGAGGGGTTCACGGGCGGCCTCGGTGTGTTCGCGGCCGCCCGTGACGATATGCCCTCGCGTCAACCGGCCGATGTCTGCGGGTCGGTGTCCTCCGGTCGGTGGGTGTGGCGGGGCGGGGGCTCTTCAGATCGCCCCCATCACCTCCCGGACCTCGGCGAGGGTGGCGTCGGCGACGGCGTTGGCGCGCTCGGCGCCGTCGTGCAGGACCTGCCGCAGGTGGCCGCGGTCGGCGGCGAGTTCGGCGCGGCGGGCGCGCATCGGGCGGAGGTACTCGTTGACGGACTCGGTGACGGTGCGCTTGAGCGCGGCGGCGCCGCCGTCGCCGATCTCCTCGGCGACGGCCTCGGGGGCGCGGTCCTGGCAGAGCGCGGCGAGCAGGACGAGGCCGGCGACCCCGGGGCGGTCGACCGGGTCGTAGTCGATGTGCCGGTCGGCGTCGGTCCTGGCGGCGCGGATGATCCGGGCGGTCTCGTCCTCGGTGGCGCCGAGGGGGATGGCGTTGCCCCGGCTCTTGCTCATCTTGCCGCCGTCGGTGCCGAGCAGCATCGGGGCGTCCGAGAGCAGGGCCTGCGGGAGGGGGAAGACGACGCTGCCGTCGGCGTGCGGGTAGCGCTCGTTGAAGCGGCGGGCGACGGTGCGGGCGACTTCGAGGTGGGGCAGCTGGTCCTGGCCGACCGGGACGAGGTCGGCCTTGCAGAAGAGGATGTCGGCGGCCTGGTGGACGGGGTAGGTGAACATCAGCCCGCTGACGGCGGACTGGCGGGAGTGGGCGATCTCGTCCTTGACGGTGGGGTTGCGGCTCAGTTCGGCGACGCTGACCAGGCTGAGGAAGGGCAGCAGCAGCTGGTTGAGGGCGGGGACGGCGCTGTGCGCGAAGATCGTGGCCCGCTCGGGGTCGAGGCCGGCCGCGAGGTAGTCGAGGACGAGGCTCTCGGTGTGTTCGGCCAGCCGGTCGGCGATGTCGCGGTCGGTGATGACCTGGTAGTCGGCGACCACGACGAACATGTCGACGCCCTGGTCCTGCAGGAGGACGCGGTTGCGCAGGGTGCCGAAGTAGTGGCCGAGGTGGAGCGGGCCGGTGGGACGGTCCCCGGTGAGGACGCGGTGGGCGGTCGGGTCGTCGGTGAGAACGGGAGCACCGGCGGCAGCAGCGTCAGGGGCGGTGGCGGTGATGGTGATGATCTCGGCGGTCAAGGTTCCTCCTCGGTACGGCGGTGGTCGCGGCCGTCCGGGGCGAGGGGCCCGTCCCGCATGGAGCGGGGAAAACGCGACAGGGCCGTCCATCCCGGACGGCCCTGGTCAGGCGAGTGCTGGTGGCCGTCCTAGGACGGCCACCAGCACAGGCCCACGAAGCGCTTCATGCGTGAAAGCGTACGTCAGTCCTCCACCACGAGCACTGTCCTCCCCGCCAAGCCCACCCGGGGCGGGTACGGCAGCCCCAGCTCGACCAACCAGGACGCGGTACTGGGCGGCGCGCTCTGGAAGACGCTCGGCGCGGTCAAGTCCGGTCAGGCCCGGCCGGTTTCGGACGAGACCTGGTTCCTCGGGCTCGGGGTCATGGCGGCCAACGCGGTGCTCTCCGACCTCAAGGGGTTCGTCGCTCCCGGAAGTTGATCCGGGGCGGTGAGTGCGGCAGGTGGGGCGACACGGCGGCGGGGCCACCCTGCGATCGCGGGGGCGTCGCGGTGATCTCCCGTCGCCTGCACCGTGGTTGCGCGGTGGTCCGGCGGTGGCCCGGCGGTGGCCCGGCGGTGGTCTCGCGCACACCACCTGGTTTCGACGCTTGGAGCTGGTCGCGCCGTGCGGCAGGATCGTCGGGACCGTCCCCCGAAGGGCCCGCCGATGAGCTCGCTCCACCCCGCCCCGACCGACCCGTCCGTGCCCGGCCCGCCCGGGCACAGCGCCGGGTCGTCGCCCCCGCCCGCCGTGACCGGGCCGCCCACCGCGCCCGGCCCGGTCTGCTCGATCGCGACCGCCGTCGAGGCCGGCCCGGCCGCGCCCGGTTCCTCGGACGGGGTGATCCGCCAGGGCTGCACGCCCCGCCACGACTCGGTGCCACAGCCGCGCAGCAGGGACGACGCGCAGACGTACGGGCTCCCCAAGACGACCGTCACGGCGGACACAGTCTCGGATTCGGTCTCGGTCTCGGTCTCGGACTCTGGCACGGACACGGACTCGGCTGAGGCACTGGCCCAGGCCCCGGTGGCGGACGGCGATCCGACCGCGGTGCGCTTGCGGGCAGCGTTCGCCGAACGACTGCGGGCTGCACGCTCCCAGGGCCGTTCGATCACGGAGCTGGCGGATGCGTGCCGGCGGCCGGTCGCGGAGGTACGGGCGCTGCTCGGCGAGGAAGCCGATGAAGCCGAGGCGGGCGAGGAAACCGGAAGCGTAGACGGGACCGGGAACAGGAACGGGACCGGAGCCGAGGTCGGCTTCATCCGGTTCCGGCCGGCCGCCGTACCCCCGCCGGCCGGACCGTCCGTACCGGCGCCGCGTACGGCACGCGAAGAGCTCCGGACCCTCGGCTCCCGGCGACCGTCGCCCTCGCGCCGGCTGCGCCGGATGCACCCGCAGGCAGCCCCGGCCGGGCAGGAGGCGACCGCACGGGAGACGGCCGCGACCAGCCCCACCGGAGTGGACCCGCACTCCACCGCCACCTGGACGGGTGAACTCGCCGGTGCGGCGGGGACGGTGGCGGACCAGGCGCCGTTCGGGGCCGACGCCGCCACCGCGGTCGTTCCCGGCACCGAGGCCTCCCGGGCCGAACCGCCGCTCGGCATCCTGATCGGTGGCAGCCCCGGCCAGCCCGAGGCCGTCGGCCGGCCGGAGGAACGCGCGCCGGTCCGGGTGGTGGCCGAGCCGGTCCGGGTCGGACGGGGCACCAGCCTGGTGGTGCTGCCCTCCTGGCGCCCCGCCATCGCCGTCTCGGTGCCCACCGAGCAGCTGCTGTCCGCGACCGGGCTCCGGTTCGAGCAACTCGCCGGCACCCGGCTGACGGTGTTGATGAACCCCAGCGCGCTGCACGACCGGGAACTGGAACTGCACGGCTGGGCGCCCGGCCCGACCGGGCGCGGCCGACGCGCCGGGCGCCCGTAGCCGCTCCGCGGGGCCCGCGGCAGGAGGCGGCCGGGTCGTCGGCAGTCGGCGGCTACCCGACGACCGGGGTGTTCGGGATGTACCCGAGCTCGACGGGCACCGGTGGGCGTCCGTCGACCGCCCAGCCCTCGCGGACGGCGTCGAGCAGCTCCGGCAGTCGGGGCGGCCAGAGCGCGTCGGCGTTCTCGTCGGCGAGGTCGGCCGGGGTCCACCAGCGCCAGTCGAGGATCCGGTCCACGGCGTGCACCGCGCTGACGTCGCCGACCGGTCCGCGGTGCGGCCCGCGGGTGAGGTAGATGTGCTCGTGCTGGCGCACCGGGGTGCCGTGCCAGGTGAAGTCGTGCTCCCAGGTGCAGAGCAGCGGGCCGGGTTCGAGGTCGGTCCAGCCGGTCTCCTCCCAGAGCTCGCGCCGGGCGCCCTCCCACGAGGACTCCCCCGGGTCCAGTCCGCCGCCCGGCATGGTCCAGTGGACGCCGACCTCGTCGTTGTCCGAACGCAGCAGGAACACCGAGCCGTTGTCGTCCAGGACCACCGTGCGGGCGGCCTGCCGAGGTACGCGCTTGCGGGGACGCAGCAGATTTCGCATCGGGTCACTCTCGCAGCGGCCGCCCGGGGCGTCGAGCGGATTCGTCACGGTCGCCCGCGGCGGGCCCGGCGTTCCACGGGCGCCCGAGCCGCTCGCGGGCCGTACTCTGACGGCCATGCCCGTACCCGCGATCATCTTCCCCGCCGATCCGCTCAACCCGCGCCGGCCCGACCCGCACTTCGCCTGGGAGGCGCGGCTGCTGCGGGAGTTGGGCGGCGAACACCACCTGGTCGACCACGACGCACTGCTCGCCGGGCGGGCCGAGGAGGCGGTGCGGCAGGTGCCGCAGGACAGCGGCCCGCTCTGGTACCGGGGTTGGATGCTCCCCTGCGCCCGGTACGCCGAGTTCGCCGCCGCGCTCACCACCCGGGGCGGCAATCTGCTGACCAGCCCGCCCGGTTACGCGGCGGCGCACGAACTGCCCGGCTGGTACGGCGTGTTCGAGGGGGCGACCCCGGCCAGCGCGTGGATCCCCTCCGACGGGCCGGTGGCGCCCGGACCGCAGGAGCTGGCGGCGGCCGCGGCCCGGCTCGGCGGACGCGGGCCGGCGATCGTCAAGGACTACGTGAAGTCGCGCAAGCACGAGTGGCACGAGGCCTGCTTCGTACCCGAGCTGGCCGACCTGGCGGCGGTCGGACGGGTGGTGGAGCGGTTCGTCGAGCTGCAGGGCGAGTCCCTGGCCGGCGGGGTGGTGCTGCGGCGGTACGAGGAGTTCGAGGGCGCCGACGGCGGTGCGAACGGCGCGGGTGCTCCGGGCGCCGCTGTTACTCCGGGCGCTCCGGGCGCTCCGGGTGGCGACGCGCAGGGTACGGGCGGGCGGGCCGTGGAGGCGCGGGTGTGGTGGCTGGACGGTCGGCCGATCCTGGTCGGGCCGCACCCGGACGCCCCGCACCAGACGGTCGACCCCGACCTCACCGAGGTCCGGGCACTGGTCCGGATGCTCGGTTGCCGCTTCGTCACCACCGACCTCGCCAGCCGGGCCGACGGCTCCGGCTGGCGGGTGGTCGAGGTCGGGGACGGACAGGTCAGCGAGCTGCCGCACGGGATCGACCCGTCCGGTCTGCTCTCCTCGCTGATCGCCGCCTGACAGCAGCCCGAACGCCGCCGGATGACGAACGGACGGACGGACCGACAGCCGCGCGGCCTACCCGGCGGCGACGGTCTCGACCGCCGGGTGGCCGTCCGCGATGAACGCCTGCCAGAGCCGGGCGTACGTCCCGCCCCGGGCGAGCAGTTCGGTGTGGGTGCCGTCCTCGACCACCCGGCCGTGGTCCAGCACGATCACCCGGTCGGCACGCTCGGCGGTGGTCAGGCGGTGGGCGATGACCAGGGTGGTGCGGCCGCCGCTGAGCCGGTCCGCGGCCTGGTTGACGACCGCCTCGGTGGCCAGGTCGAGCGCCGCGGTGGCCTCGTCGAGCAGCAGGATGTCCGGGTCGACCAGCTCGGCCCGGGCCAGCGCGATCAGCTGGCGCTGACCGGCCGAGAGGTTGCGGCCGCGGCCCGCCACCTCGTGGTCGTAGCCGCCGGACAGCCGGACGATCATGTCGTGCGCGCCGACCGCCCGCGCCGCCGCCTCGACCTCGGCCGCCGAGGCCTCCGGCCGGCCGTACGCGATCGCCTCGCGGACCGTGCCAGCGAACAGGTACGCCTCCTGCGGCACCACGCCCAGGCGGTGGCGGTACTGCGCCAGGTCGTAGCGGGCGAGGTCGACCCCGTCCACCCGGACGGTGCCCTCCGTCGCGTCGTAGAACCGGGCGACCAGCTTCACCAGCGTCGACTTGCCGGCGCCGGTCTCGCCGACCAGCGCCACCGTCTGCCCCGCCGGGATGTGCAGGTCCACCCCGGTCAGCACGTTCGGGGCGCCGTCGGCCCCGCCGTTGTAGGCGAAGCCGACCCCCTCGAAGCTGATCTCGCCGCGCAGCCCCTTGGCCACCGGGACCGGGTCGGCGGCCTCGGCCGTGGTGGTCGGGGTGCGCAGCAGCTCGCGGATCCGGCCGAGGCCCACCGAGGCCTGTTGGTAGCCGTCGAAGACCTGGGACAGCTGGTTGACCGGCGCGAAGAACAGGTCGATGTAGAGCAGGTACGCGACCAGCGCGCCGACCGTCAGCGTCCCGGCGTCGACCCGGGCGGCACCGACGATCAGCACCAGCGCGGCAGCCACGCTGGAGAGGAACTGGACGAACGGGAAGTACAGCGAGATGTACAGCTGTGCCCGGACCCTGGCCTCGCGGTAGGCGATGCCGCGTGCCACGAAGCGGTCGGTGTTGGTGTCCAGGCGGCGGAACGCCTGGACGATCCGCATGCCGGCCACGTTCTCCTGCAGATCGGCGTTGACGGTGCTGATCAGGTCGCGGGAGCGCTCGTACTGGTCCTTGGACTTCCTGCGGAACACCAGCGTGGCGATCACCAGCAGCGGCAGCACGGCGAAGACCACCAGGGCCAGGCCGGCGTCGATGATCAGCAGGGCGGCGAAGATCCCGGCGAAGGTCAGCAGGCTGACCACGGCGGTGACCATGCCGGTCTGCAGGAAGGACGTCAGGGAGTCCAGGTCGGTGGTCATCCGGGTCATGATCCGACCGGTCAGCTCGCGCTCGTAGTAGTCCAGGCCGAGCCGGTTGAGGTGGGCGAAGATCTTGAGCCGGAGCGTGTAGAGGACGCGCTCGCCGGTGCGGCCGCTGACCCGGTTCTCGGCGCCCTGCACCAGCCAGTCCAGCAGGACCACGACCAGTGCGGTGAGCGAGGCCACCGCGACGCCGGACATCAGGCCCTTGCGGACGCCCTCGTCGATGCCGTGCCGGATCAGCACCGGCAGGACCAGGCCGGCCGCCGCGTCCAGGGCGACCAGGACGAGGGCGATGAGCAGCGGGGTGCGGAAGGGGCGCAGCAGGCGGCGCAGGGTGAAGTCGGGGTCTCCGGCTTCGGCCTCTGCGCGGGGGACGGCCGGGGTGTCGGTGGCGGGCGGGAGAGCGGCGACCTTGGCCAGCAGGTCCGGGTCGGCGGTGCGGGCGGCCTTGGCCCTGTCTCTTATACACATCTGACGCTGCCGACGA
>NZ_JNWQ01000145.1 GCF_000716875.1 Streptomyces novaecaesareae
GCCCCACCCACCGCCCACCGCCCCCTTCTCCCGCAGTCGGCCCTCCCGGCCCGTGGTGTTACCGTCCGCCGGTGACCTCTCTGCTGCAACCACCGCTGATCACCCGGCTGCTGGCCGCCGAACGCATCCTGATTGCCGGCGCCGGCGGCGGATTCGACGTGTACGCCGGGTTGCCCCTCGCCCTCGCCCTGCGCGCCGCGGGCAAGGAGGTCCACCTGGCCAACCTCTCCTTCACCCACCTCTACGGTCTGCCCGCCGAGGTCTGGGCGGAGCCCGACGTGGCCATGATCCGGCCGGACACCGCCGCCCCCGAGGGCTACTTCCCGGAGCGCACCCTGGCCCGCTGGCTGCAGCTGCACGGGATGCCCGACACGGTGTGGGCCTTCCCGAAGGAGGGCGTGCAGCCGCTGCGCGACGCCTACCGCGCGCTCGTCGCCCGGCTGGGCGTCGACGCCGTCCTGCTGGTGGACGGCGGCACCGACATCCTGATGCGCGGCGACGAGGCCGGACTCGGCACCCCGGAGGAGGACATGGCCAGCCTGGCCGCGGTGGCCGGCCTCACCGAGGTGCCCGAACGGCTGGTCGCCTGCCTGGGCTTCGGCGTCGACGCCCACCACGGCGTCAACCACACCCTGGTGCTGGAGAACCTCGCCGCGCTGGACCGGGCCGGCGGCTACCTCGGCGCCTTCTCCATCCCGCGCGACAGCCGGGAGGCGGTGCTCTACCTGGACGCCGTCGAGCACGCCCGCGCGGCCTTCCCGGAGCACCCCAGCATCGTCAACGGCTCGGTGGCGGCCGCCCTGCGGGGCGAGTTCGGCGACGTCCGGTTCACCGAGCGGACCAAGGACAGCGAGCTGTTCGTCAATCCGCTGATGGCGATGTACTTCGGTGTCACGGTCGAGGCGCTGGCCGCCGAGAACCGCTACCTGGACCGGCTGGAGCGCACCGTGGTGATGCGTCAGATCGCCACCGCCATCGCGGAGTTCCAGGACGAGCTGCCTCGGCAGCGGCCGCCCCGCCAGTTCCCGCACTGACGGCGGCGGGGAGCCGCTTCGCGGGTCCGGGGCGGCCCCAGGGCGGCCCCAGGGCGGGCCGCTCAGAGGGTGGCGAGCCGGAACTCCAGGTTCCCGAAGCGCACCTCGTCGCCCGGCCGGACCCGGACGCCGCCCGCGATCCGGCGCCCGTTGACGTGCGTGCCGTTGGTCGAGCCGAGGTCGTACAGCGTCCAGCCGCCGTTCTCGTGCCGCAGTTCGGCGTGGTTCCGCGAGACGGAGGCGTCGTGCAGCCGCAGCCCGGAGCCGGGGATCCGGCCGATCGTCAACAGCCCGGCACCGGCCTCCGGCAGGCTCAGCCCGGGCAGCCGCTCGGTGCGCCAGGCCCGGCTCATCCGGTCGCCGAAGGCGGAGACCCGGCCGACCGCGCGCAGCACGAAGCGCTCGACCGGCCCGCCGGTCGGCAGCCCGGCCACCGCCGCCTCCAACTCGCCACGGCTGTTGGCCTGCAGGACGATGTCCATCCGGCCGAGGAAGGTGTCGTGCGAGAGCCGCCCGCTGCCCGCGCCGTCCTTCAGCACCCCGAGCGCCTGGTCCCGTTCGGCGTCGGAGGGCCGGATCCGGCCGGTGGGTAGCTCAGGAGGCGTCATGGCCAAATTGTCGGCTCGGCCGGCTCGGGCTGTCCAGATCACGCCGCGCGCGGGCGCTCGGTTCGTACGTCACGGCAGTCCAGACGCCCCGTCCGGGCGGGCGGTTCCGTACGGTTCCCGCAGGCCAACGGGCCGTCAGTCTACGGGCCGTCAGGCCTTGCGGGCGGCGGCCAGGATCTTCTCCGTGGTGTGCAGGAACCGGGAGGTGACCGACCCCTGGTAGGCCTTGCCGAACAGGTCCTTGGTGACCCACTTGCCGTCCTGGAGGTGGATCACGACGTACGCGGCCCCCGCGTCGGCCCCGAGCACCTCGACGTCGCCCTTCGGTGAGCGGTAGGGGAGGGCGAGCGAGGCCGGCAGCGGCTCGGAGAGGAAGGCGACGACCAGCCGGACGTCCGGCGTCACCTCGACGCCCCGGAACGGCTCGGCGGCGAGCAGCCCGGCCACCTCGTCCACCGTCCGCAGCATCACCGGCACCGGGTAGCCGAGCGCACGCTCCAGGTGCTCCTCGATCCGCCCGGTCAGCGCGGCCCGCGCCGGCCCGGCGCCGGGCCGGTCGGCGGGCCGGTCGGTGGGCTCGTCCGTGGTGAAGAAGACGTTGCCGCTCTGGATGTACGAGCGGACGTTCCCCAGCCCCAGTTCGGCGAAGAGCGCCCGCAGCCGCTCCATCTTCACGGTGCGGCCGCCGACGTTGATCGCCCGCAGGAACGCGATGTAGGTGGTCGTGGTGGTCACGCCGCCAGTGTGGCACCGCCGTACGTCAGCAGGGCCTCCGTGCGACGGCGGGCACCTCCGTACGACGGCCGGAGCCTCCGTACGACGGCCGGGGCCTCCGTACGACGGCGGCCGTCGGCGCCGGGTGCCACACTGGCGCCATGGCTACCTGGCAGGACTTCGAGCAGGCGGCTCCGGATCTGGCGCCCCTGGTACGGGCCCGGTTCGAGGCCAACAAGCACCACGTCCTCGCGACGCTGCGCAAGGACGGTTCGCCCCGGGTGAGCGGCACGGAGGTCGAGTTCGTCGGCGCCGACCTGTGGCTCGGGTCGATGTACGGGGCGGTCAAGGCGCGCGACCTCCAGCGCGACGCCCGGTTCGCCCTGCACGCGCACCCGGGGGACGAGACCATGGCCGGCGGGGACTCCAAGCTCTCCGGCCGGGCGGTCGAGATCACCGACGAGACCGAACTCGCCGCGTTCGCCGCCGACCTGCCCGAGCCGCCGCCCACCCCGTTCCACGCCTTCCGGCTGGACATCGACCAGGTCGTGCACACCGCCGTGGAGGGCGAGCACCTGCTGGTCCGCAACTGGCACCCGGGCCGGCCGGTGGAGACGATCCAGCTCCACTGACCGGCCCCGGGGCCGGACGCGCGCTACGACGGACACGCCCTACGGCAGAACCGACTTCACAGCCTCGGGAGTGCGGGCCACGACGGCGTGCCCGTCCTCCGCGGTGATGATCGGGCGCTGGATCAGGATGGGGTGCTCGGCCATCGCCGCGATCCAGCGGGCACGCTCGCCCTCCTCCCGGGGCCAGCCCTTCATCCCCAGGTCCTTCGCGGTCTGCTCGTCGATGCGGGTGATGTCCCACGGCTCCAGGCCCAGGCGCTCCAACACCTGCTCCAGCTCGGCCGCGGTCGGCGGGTCCTCCAAGTAGCGCCGCACGGTGTACTCGACGCCGGCGGCGTTCAGCTCGCCGAGCGCCGACCGGCACTTGCCGCAGCGCGGGTTGATCCAGATCTCCATACCGCCCACCCTACCGAGCGGTCGGCACCCGGCCGGGCCGCGGACCGCACCCGCCCCCCGCCGCGAACCGCGCCGTACGGGAACTCCGCCGTGCCCGCCGGTGGTTCACGAACCAGGAAGCGTGACCGTGATCTCGGGAGGGGAGCACCGCATGGACGGCGCGGCGATCATCGAGCAGTTGATGACCACGGAGGTCAGGGCCGACCCGTACCCGCTCTACGCGAGGGCGCTGGAGCTGGGCCCGGTGGCACCGGGCGGGGACGGGATGTTCGTGGCGAGCGGCTACGCGGCGGTCAACAAGGTGCTGCGCACGCCCGCCTTCGGCGTCGCCACCGCCGAGATGATGGCGGGCCTGGAGCCGGAGTTCATCGCGCACTCCTCGCTCGCCCTCTTCGGCCGCTCGATCCTCCAGCGCAACGCCCCCGACCAGCCCCGGGTGCGCTCCCTGATCGCCTCGGTGTTCACCCCGCGCCGGGTCGCCGCGCTGCGCCCGGCGGTGGAGAGGGCGGTCGGTGAGCTGCTGGACGGGATGGCCGAGCAGGGCGCGGACGGTTCGCCGGTGGACTTCATGGACGCCTTCGCCTTCCGCCTCCCGGTCGGGGTGATCTGCGAGCTGCTCGGCGTCCCCGAGCAGGACCGCTACCGCTTCCGGGGCCTCGCCTCCGACCTGACCGTCGCCCTGGAGATCCTCGCGGACCTCGACGAACTGACCGCGGCCGACCGCGCCGCGGACGAGCTGTCCGACTACTTCACCGAGCTGGCCGCCGAACGGCTGGCCCGGCCGCAGGACGACCTGGTCAGCGACCTGGCCCGGATCGCCGCCGAGGACGGCGAGCGGCTGTCCGCCCAGGAACTGCTGGCCAACCTGGTGCTGCTGCTGGTCGCCGGCTTCGAGACCACCACCAACCTGCTCGGCAACGGCCTCGCCCTGCTGTTCCGCCACCCCGAGGCGGCCGCCGGGCTGCGCAACGGTGCGATCACCCCGGCCGGCTTCACCGACGAGGTGCTGCGCTTCGACTCCCCGGTGCAGGCCACCGGGCGGGTGGCGCTGGCGGACGGCCTGGAGATCGACGGGCTGCCGATCCCGGCCGGCAGCGGCGTGACGCTGCTGATCGGCGCGGCCAACCACGACCCGGCCCGGTACCGGCGCCCCGAGGTGTTCGACCCGACCCGCACCGACAGCCAGCCGCTCAGCTTCGGCGGCGGCCCGCACTTCTGCCTGGGCTCCCAGCTGGCGCGCCTGGAGGCCGAGGTCGCGGTGCCCGCCCTGCTGGACCGCTTCCCTCGGCTCGCCCCGGGTGGCGTCCCCACCCGGCGGGACCGGCTGGTCCTGCGCGGCTTCGAGACGCTACCGGTGACCGTGCGCTGAGCGTGCCGTCCGCCCGTGCGGCGCGGTGCCGTGCCGCGTGGTGACCGTCCGCCGACCGGCCCCCGACCGTCCGTGTCGGGGGCCGGCCCGGCCCGGCCGGTCCGCGTCGCCCGGCCCGGAGGACGGGACGTTCGGCCGTTCGTGGCTGGGCCCTTCGTGGGAGAGCATGGAGGGGCGAAACAGGTCATACCGGGACGATTCCCCCGGGATGGCCACCAGCCAGGAGGTCCCGCCGTGCCCACAGCACCCCGCCCGCCGCGCCCTGCCGCTCCGCAGCCCAGGGCGCCGCGCTGGGTCCTCTGGCTCCCGGTCGTCCTCCTCCTGCTGGACCTGATCACCGAGGCCGTCGTCCCGGACGCCGTCGCCGCCGGATTCCTGCTGACCGCGCTGCCCGTGGTGGTCGCGTTCAGCTACGGCCCGGTCGTGACGGCCGCCGCCACGGTCGGCTCCCTGGCGCTCCAGGTCGCCCTGGCCCTGCACGCGGGCCACATCAACGAGCAGCACCACGTCTGGGTCTACATCGCCACCCTGCTCTCCGGCGTGATGGGCACCGCCCTGTCCTGGCAGCGCACCCGGCAGAACCGCAACCTGCTGCAGGCGCGTACGGTCGCCGAGACCCTGCAGCGCACCGTGCTGCGGCCGGTGCCCGTGCGGGCCGGCGGGCTGCGGGTGGCCGGCCTCTACCGCTCGGCGCAGGCCGAGGTGCTGGTCGGCGGCGACCTGTACGAGGTGTGCGACACCCGCTTCGGCTTGCGGGTGCTGCTCGGGGACGTCCGGGGCAAGGGCCTCGGCGCGGTCCGCACCGTCGCCGACGTCCTCGGCGCCTTCCGGTCGGCCGCGTACGAGACCCCCGGGCTGGTCGAGCTGGCCGACCAGCTGGACCGCACGGTGCTGCGGGACGCCGCCGACCGGGGCGACGACGAACTGTTCGCCACCGCCGTCCTGCTGCAGTACCGGCCGGGCTCCGACTGCGTGGAGATCGTCAACCGCGGCCACACCACCCCGCTGCTGCTGTCGGGGGACGCGATCTCCCCGGTGTCCTGCGCGGACGACCTGCCGCTGGGCCTCGGCTACCTCGGGCCCGAGGAGCGTGGCAAGCCGACCGCCGTCGCGCTGCCGCCGGGCCACACCGTACTGCTCTACACCGACGGCGTCAGCGAGGCCCGTGACACCGGCGGCGCCTTCTACCCGCTCGCCCCGCGCCTCGCCGCCCTCGGCACCAGCGAGCCCGAGCGGCTGGTCTCCTTCCTGGCCCAGGACGTCCACCGCTACGCCGGCCTGCTCGCCGACGACCTCGCCGTCCTCGCCCTGACCCCGGACATCCCGTAGCGCCAGGGCCGGGGGCATCAAGCCCGGGCCCGTCGTGCTCTGGTGACCGTGTGTGCGCTATCTTCTGCCGTGAGCATTTTCCCCAGGCAACGACCAGGATCCTCGGGCAGCCGCAAACCCGGCAGAGGAGGCCGCCTCGCCGTCCTGGACGGTCTGCGCATCCTGGCCGCGCTGATGGTGGTCTTCCACCACTACATCGGATACGGCGGCGGCACCAAGCCGGACGACAGCGCCTGGGGCAAGCCGGTTCAACAGGTGTTCCACCGTGCCTCCGTGCCGGGTGCCTACATGTGGACCGGCATCTGCCTGTTCTTCGTCATCAGCGGCTTCGTGATCTGCATGAGCAGCTGGGGCCGCCCGGTGGGCGACTTCGTCCGCTCCCGCGTCATCCGGCTCTACCCGGCGTACTGGTTCGCCGTCCTGGCCAGCACCGCGGTCGTGACGATGTGGCCGATCGTGCGCCGCCCGCTCGCCTCGGAGCAGGTCCTCGCCAACCTCACGATGTTCCACGGGGGCCTGGGCATCCCGGACGTCGACGCCGTCTACTGGACGCTCTGGATCGAGCTGCGCTTCTACCTGCTCTTCGCCATCGTGGTGTGGCAGGGCGTGACCTACCGGCGGATCGTCGCCTTCTGCTCGATCTGGACGGTCGCGGGCATAGTGGCGACGAGCACCAAGTGGCCGGTGCTGGAGTTCTTCGCGATGTCGCAGGTCTCCTCCTTCTTCGTCGCCGGTCTCGCGCTCTACCTGGTCCACCGGTACGGCCCCAACCTGATGCTCTTCGGCATCGTCGGGATCAGCTGGATCCTCTCCGTCCTCTACACGATCCAGCACCAGCACGACGTGAACCCCTACCTCGGCCGGGCCGACCTGCCGGTCTGGCCGGCCGTCCTGCTGACCACGCTCTCCTATCTGGTGATCATCGTGGTGGCACTGGGCTGGGCCTCACGGATCCAGTGGCGCTGGCTCACCTTCGCCGGAGCGCTCACCTACCCGCTCTACCTCCTCCACGAGACCATGGGCTGGACGGCCCTGCGCGCCCTCTACGACCACGGCACCAAGCCCTGGGTCGCGGTGGGCATCGTCA
This sequence comes from Streptomyces novaecaesareae, assembly GCF_000716875.1. Classification (GTDB taxonomy): domain Bacteria; phylum Actinomycetota; class Actinomycetes; order Streptomycetales; family Streptomycetaceae; genus Kitasatospora; species Kitasatospora novaecaesareae. The sequence continues at coordinate 7,170 of NZ_JNWQ01000145.1, forward strand.
CCACCGGCATGCTGGTCGCCTCCTGGCTGGTCCACCGGCTCATCGAGAAGCCGCTGACACCCCTGCTCAAGCGCGGCATGACCGACAGCATCGACCAACTCCGCGCCGCCGAACCCCTGCCCCCGCAGCCCACCCCGGCCACCCCCGACCCCACCCCAGCCCTGCAAACCGTCCCCCCCACCCCGAGCCCGGACGCCCCATACCCGCCCTACCGCCCGGGCCCCTTCTGACCCGCCCCACCCCTTGTACGTGACAGGGCCCGACGCCACAACGGCGTCGGGCCCTGTCACGTACAAGGGGCGGCCGACCTGGCGGAATCAGACAGGTCGGCCGCACTCGGTTCTCCCGCCGGTGATCAGACCTGGTACCAGGAGCGGAAGGCTTCTCCCGGTGAGGGTTGGTCGATGGCCCAGGTGGCGCCTGCGGCGTCGGTAGTGGTGACGATCATGGCCCCGTTGTCGAAGAGCATGACGCGCGGGTCTCCGGCGAAGGTCATGCTCTGGTTGCCGAGGTAGGTGCCGGTGCTGAACCCGCTGGTGGGGCCGGTCTGACCGAACAGGGCGATGTGTCCGTCGGCCGTGCGGGCGACGATGTTGACGGTGCCGCCGGCTCCGGCGGACAGGACGATGCTGGTGGCGCCGCCGGTATTGCCGCTGAGGCTGATCCTGTACCACTCGCGAAACGCTGTCCCCGGGCCGGCCTGGTCGATGCCCCAGACGTCCCCGTTGACGTCGATGGCGGCCACGATCATGCCGCCGCTGGCGGCCGTGGTGACACTCGGGTCCCCGGCGAAGACGGGCGAGGTGGTGCCGAGGAAGGCCCCCTGGCTGAATCCGCTGGTCGGGCTGCTCTGGCCGAAGTAGCCGATGTGCCCGTTGGTGGTGCGGGCGAACAGGTTGACGGTGCCGCCCCCTGCGGGTGACAGCACGGATGGGCTTTACCCCGGTTTGTGGACACTTCTGAGAAGCGGATCTTGGGGTCCGTGGAGAGGATGTCCTCATGGGTACTGCGAGGTACTCGGGGGAGTTCA
>NZ_JNWQ01000146.1 GCF_000716875.1 Streptomyces novaecaesareae
GTTCGCCGGGGCGCCGGTGGCGGCGACCGGGGCCGGGGTGGCCGGGGCCTGCGGCTGCGGGACGGCCGGGGCCAGCGTGAAGGTGCCCGGCTCGGGGGTGGTCGAGCGCGGGTCCGGCAGGGGGGTGCTGCGCGGGTCGACCGCGCCGGTGGGTGCGGCGGTGGAGGCGGGCGCCGGGGCCGGGGTCTGGGGCTGAGCAGGGGCCTGGGCCGCATCGGGCGCGGTGCCCTCGGCCGCGTCGTCGACGGTGATGCCGAAGTCGGTGGCCAGGCCGATCAGCCCGGAGGTGTACCCCTGGCCGATCGCCCGGAACTTCCAGGACCCGGCCCGGCGGTACAGCTCGCCCGCGACCATGGCGGTGACGTTCTCGGCGTCGCTGATCGCGAATTCGGCGAGCGCGGGCGCGGATTCGCCGGCCGCGGCGTCGAACAGCAGCAGTCGCAGGCCCGGCACCGCGCGGAAGGACCCGCCCTCTGAGGAGCCGGCCAGCACCACGCGGTCCACCTCGGCGGGCAGCTTGCCGAGCTCGACCTCGACCGTGTCGATGATCTCGGCGCCGCCGGAGGTCTGCTGCTTGGGCAGGTGGCGGACCAGGCCGGACGGGTGGCGCGGTTGGTTGTAGAAGACGAAGTCGGCGTCCGAACGGACCTTGCCGTTGGCGCCGAGCAGCAGCGCGGACGCGTCCACGTCCGGCGCACCGGGCGCGGCGCTCCAGCGCAGCACGGCGCGGACCGCCGCCGCCGGCAGTGCGATGTTGGCGCCCTTGGCCATCACGTGCGTCATAGCCGACCATCCTGCCTGTTCGCCACCCCTTCGGACAACGTGACCGGACCGGTCCGCGCCGGGTCGGACTTTGCCAAGACTTGCGCTTTCCGGGGTTTGCCGCCCGAGGGCCCATGATCGTCCAAGTGGACCGGGATGTTCCGGGAGTTCAGTACCGGGGAACCGGGGGCGGCCGGATCCCGTCCGTACGATGACGGTCGAGTGGTCCCCGAAGGTTCGGCGCAGGGACGTCCGTCGGTGGCGGGTCCGGGGAACCATGGCACCCGGTCGGCCGGTTGACCAGGGTGTCGTCGCCGGCAAACGGCCGGGGGCCGGCCCACTTCCTGGAGGAGAGCACCATGCGCCATTTCGGCCACCTCGCCGAGGACGTACGCGGTCGGCTCTTCCTGGAACAGCCGCGCACCTTCACCGCGCGGAGCGAGCCCGAGGTGCTCGCCACCGCGCTCGGCGGCACCCTCTACTGCCCCGCCACCAGGCCCGCGCTCGCCGCCGACATCCGCAAACAGGCTGCTCGGGGCGTGGTGTCGATGGTGCTCTGCCTGGAGGACGCGATCGCCGACCACGAGGTGGGCGCCGGGGAGCGCAACCTGGTCGAGCAACTGAATGACCTGGTCAAGGATTTCACCGACTGCACACAGAGTCCTCCACTGCTCTTCATCAGAGTCCGAGCCGCCGCTCAGATCACCGACCTGGCCGAGCGGCTCGGCCCGGCCGTGGAGCTGCTCAGCGGCTTCGTGCTGCCCAAGTTCACCCCGGAGAACGGCGGCGCGTACCTGGCCGCCCTCGCCGCCGCCGAGGCCGCGACCGGGCGGCGGCTGTTCGCCATGCCCGTCCTGGAATCACCCGAACTCGCCCACCTGGAGACCAGGCGCGACCAGCTCTTCGGCATCGCCGACCTGCTCGCCGGACACCGGGAACGGGTACTGGCCGTCCGGCTCGGCGTCACCGACCTCTGCTCCGCGTACGGGCTCCGGCGCTCGCCCGACCTCACCGCGTACGACGTCGCGCTGGTCGCCGGCGTGATCGGGGACGTGGTGAACGTGCTCGGCCGGGCCGACGGCACCGGGTACACCGTCACCGGGCCGGTCTGGGAGTACTTCCCCGTGCAGGAGCGGATGTTCAAGCCGCAGCTGCGCCGCACCCCGTTCGCCGAAGGCTCGTTCACCTCCCCGGGGACGGCCCGGGCCTCCGGCGAGGAGATCCGCCGGCGGATCATCGAGCACGACCTGGACGGGCTGATCCGGGAGGTCGAACTCGACCGGGCCAACGGCCTGCTCGGCAAGACCTGCATCCACCCCAGCCACGTGCCCGCCGTGCACGCCCTCTCCGTGGTCACACACGAGGAGTACTGCGACGCCCGCGACATCCTCCGGCAGGAGCAGGACGGCGGCGGAGTGCTGCGATCGGCGTACACCAACAAGATGAACGAGGCCCGGCCGCACCGGGCCTGGGCGGAACGGATACTGCTGCGGGCGGAGGTCTTCGGGGTCGCCCGCGAGGACGTGAGCTTCGCGGAGCTGCTGTCGGCCTGCCTGTGCGACTGACTGTTCCTGCGGTCGAACCCGGGCCGATTCCCACGGTTCCCGTAGGGCGGATATGACGAACGCACCATCGCACCATCGAAGGCAGGACCAGTAGTGACAGCAACACCGCAGACGTGGACCGGCCACTGGGTCGCCGACCGGGCCGGGATCGCGCTGACCGGCTCCGAGCGCCTCCCCGAACTCGTCGGCCTGGCCCTCCGGGAGAACCGCAAGCGCGCCCACCTGCTGGTCTCCAACGTGCTCGGCAAGCACGTGCCGCAGCGGCCCTCGGTGGTCCACGGCGCCGGGCTCGAACTCGGGCGCAGGGTCCGCGAACTGCTGGGCGGGGAGGCGGCCGCGCGGGCCGTCGTGCTCGGCTACGCGGAGACCGCCACCGGCCTCGGCCACAGCGTCGCCGACGGCCTCGACGCCCCCTACCTGCACTCCACCCGCCGCCCGGTGCCCGGGCTGACCCCGCTCGGCGGCTTCGAGGAGGAGCACTCGCACGCCACCTCGCACCTGCTGCTCCCGGCCGACCCCGAACTCCTCACCGGAGGCGGGCCGCTGGTGCTGGTGGACGACGAGTTCTCGACCGGCCGGACGGTGCTCAACACCATCCGCGCACTGCACGCCCGCCACCCGCGCGACCACTACGTCGTGGTCGCCCTGGTCGACCTGCGCTCCGCCGACGACCGGAACCGGCTCGCCGACGCCGCCGCCGAACTCGGCGTCCGGCTCGACCTGGTGGCCACCGCGAGCGGCGGAGTCGAGCTGCCCGAGGACCTCCTGGACCGGGCCGAGCAGTTGATCGCGGAGGCGGCGGCCGAGGCACCCCCGGCTGCTGCCGTGTTCCCGGCCGTTCCCGCGCCGCTGGTCCGGGTCGGGCTGGACTGGCCCGCCGGGCTCCCGGACGGCGGCCGGCACGGATTCACCGCCCGCGACCGCGCCCGGCTGGACGCGGCACTGCCCCGGCTGGCCGGGCAACTCGCCGAAGCCCTGCCCGCCGAGGCGCGGCGGGTGCTCGTCCTCGGCTTCGAGGAACTGATGTACGCGCCGCTGCGCCTGGCCGCGGCCCTCGACGAGCAGCTCGGCGGCGACCGCGTCCGGTCCTCCACCACCACCCGCTCGCCCGTGCTGGCCGTCGACGACCCCGGCTACGCCATTCGCACCCGGCTGGTCTTCCCCGCCCACGACGACCCGCAGGACGACGACTCGCGCGAGCGCTACGCGTACAACGTCGCCCCCGGCAGCGACCCGGAGCGGCGCTTCGACGCCGTCGTGCTGGTCGTGGACGACGTCGCCGACACCCCGGCGCTGCACCGGGGCGAGCGAGCGCTGCTCGGCCAGCTGCGGCAGGTCACCGACCGGGTGGTGCTGGCGGTGCTGCCCTCGCACCGGCCGGTGCCCGTGACGGCAGCGGCGGCTGCGGCGGCCGTGGTGCCTGTGCCGGGGGTGCTGCCTGTGCTGCCCGCGCCGGCCGGGCTGCCCGCGCCGCTGTACGGGCCGGCGTTCTCCTCGTACCGGGCCGAGGAGGTGGCCTGGCTGCTCAAGGACCTCTCCGGCGTCGCGCTCGAAGTGCCCACCGAGGAACGCGAGGAGGCCGTCCAGAACGGCGGCGCGCACTACGCCGAGTCGCTGCCGGTCGAGTACCAGCCCAGCCCCGAGTACCAGGAGCTGTTCCACCAGGCGCTGCGCGGCTCCGCCCGCCGGATCGCGCTCGCCGTCGGCACCGTCGCCGAGACGCTGCTGCGCGAGCGCGGCCCCGGGCTGGTGCTCGCCTCGCTGGCCCGGGCCGGCACGCCCGTCGGCATCCTGATCCGCCGCTGGCTGGCCTTCGCCCACGGCCTGTCCGTGCCGCACTACGCGGTCTCGATCGTGCGGGGCCGCGGCATCGACCCGGTCGCGCTGCGCTACCTGGCGGCCCACCACCGGGCGCAGGACGTGGTGTTCGTGGACGGCTGGACCGGCAAGGGTGCGATCACCCGCGAACTCGCCGACGCCCTCACCGGCACCGGCTTCGACCCGGACCTCGCGGTGCTCGCCGACCCGGGCCGCTGCGTGCGCACGTACGGCACCCGGGACGACTTCCTGATCCCGTCCGCCTGCCTCAACTCCACGGTGTCCGGGCTGGTTTCGCGCACCGTGCTGCGGGCCGGGCTGATCGGGCCGGACGAGTTCCACGGCGCCAAGCACTACGCCGAGCTGGCCGGGAGCGACGTCTCGGCGGCCTTCCTGGACGCGGTGGCCTCGTGCTTCGCGCAGGTGCGCGCAGCGGCGGTCGAGGGCGCCGACCGGCTGACCGCCGACCCGGACCGGACTCCGGACTGGGCCGGCTGGGCCGCCGTCGAACGGATCAGCGCCGAGTACGGCATCGACAACGTCAACCTCGTCAAACCCGGCGTCGGCGAGACCACCCGGGTGCTGCTGCGCCGCGTCCCCTGGCGGATCCTCGCCCGCCGTGGCGCCGGCGCGGACCTGGACCACGTCCGGCTGCTCGCCGCCCAGCGCGGCGTCGAGGTCGAGGAGGTGGACGGGCTGCCGTACACCTGCGTGGGCCTGATCCACCCCCGCTACAGCCGCGGGGCGACCGGGGGCGACGGGCGGTCGGCGGCGTCGGGGGCGGGCGCGGGTTCCGGTTCGGGTTCGGGTTCGGGGTCGGCGTCGGTTGTGGGGAGGGATTCCTGATGGGTGTTCTGGTGGCCAGCGACCTCGACCGGACGCTGATCTACTCCGACCGGGCCCTCGCTCTGGACGTCCCCGACCGGCTCGCGCCGCGACTGCTCTGCGTCGAGGTGTACCAGGGACGGCCGCTGTCCTTCATGACCGAACAGGCCGCCGGGCTGCTCGCCGACCTCTCCCGGCAGGCCTGCTTCGTCCCCGCCACCACCCGTACGCCGGAGCAGTACCAGCGGGTCAGTTTGCCCGGCCCGACGGCTGGTTGGGTCCCCGCGTACGCGATCTGCGCCAACGGCGGGCAGCTGCTGGTGGACGGCGTCCCGGACCGGGACTGGCGGGCCGAGATCACCGGGCGGATCGCCGCCGGCTCGGCCCCGCTGGAGGAGGTCGTCCGGCGGCTCGCGTTCTGCGCCGACCCGCAGTGGACGCACAAGCGGCGCGTCGCCGACGAGCTGTTCGCCTACCTGGTGGTCGAACGGGCGGCGCTGCCGGCCTGCTGGCTGGAGGAGCTGACCGGCTGGTGCGCCGAGCGCGGCTGGACGGTCTCGCTGCAGGGCCGCAAGGTGTACGCCGTCCCGGTGCCGCTCACCAAGAGCGCCGCACTCGCCGAGGTCGTACGGCGGGCCGGGGCGACCACCGTCCTCGCCGCCGGGGACTCGCTGCTCGACGCGGACCTGCTGCTCGCGGCCGATGCGGGCTGGCGGCCGGGGCACGGCGAACTCGCGGAGAGCGGCTGGACGGCCCCCGGCGTCACCGCCCTGGCGGAGGTGGGGGTGACGGCGGGGGAGGAGATCGTCCGGCGCTTCCTGGCGGGGGCGACGGCCGTGCCGGTCGGCTGATTCGCGGGTGGTCCGCCGCCGAACTGCGGCTTTTCGGCCGTTGGTCGGTCGTCGGTCGTCGGTCGTCGGTCGTCGGCCGTCGGTCGGTCGTCGGTCAGGCGTCCGTCGGGCGTGCGTCGGTTCCCGGTCAGGCGTCGGTCAGCCGCAGCACCCGCCGCCGCAGCAGCCGCCCCCGCCCCCGCCGGCCGGGGCCTGCTGGGCGCCGGCCGCGCCGGTGACGGCGACGGTGGACAGCAGCTTCACGGTGTCCTCGTGGCCCTGCGGGCAGACGGCGGGGTCGCCGGCCTGCGCCATCGGGCGGCGGAGCTCGAAGGTGGCGCCGCAGGAGCGGCAGCGGAAGTCGTAGCGTGGCATGACGGCAGGGTACCGAGGAGTCGGCCACCGGCTCCAGAGGAGGCCGTCGGCTCCTGAGTGGGGTCGTCGGCTCCCCAGGCGGCCGCCGTCGGGCCTACCGGTGCCCCAGGTCGCCGCGGATCAGCCCGATCACCTGGGCCGCCGTGTCCCGCACCGCCGCCAGCTCGGTGAGGAAGTGCCAGTAGTCGGGGTGCCGGCCGGCCGCCTCCAGGGTGGCCACCGCGCGGTCCAGCCGGGCCACCGCCTCGTCCAGCGGGGCGGCGTGCCGCGGGTCCGGGGCGTTGCGCCCGGCCATCGCCAGTCGCTGCGCGTCCCGGATGGCGAAGCGGGCACGCTCGATCTCCCGGTTGGGGTCGTGCTGCACCTCGTTCAACTGCCGCAGCCGGTCGTTCACCGCGACCACCGAGCCGTCCGCGGTGTCCAGCAGCGCGCGGACCGTACCGATCGCGGCGGTGGCGTCCGCCCAGCGCTGCTCGTCCCGGGCGCGGGCGGCCTCGGCGAGCTTGCGCTCGGCGGCGCGCCCGCTCTCCGCGACCTGGTCCGGCACCCGCTGCAGGTCCTGCCAGCAGGCGGTGCTGAACCGGCGGCGCAGCTCGCTCAGGGCGGGATCGACCGTCGCCGCCTTGGTCTCCAACGCCTGGATCCGGGTCCGCAGGCTCGCCACCCGCCGGTCGATCTCCCGGGCCCGCTCCGGCAGCTGCCCGGCGTCGGCGGCGATCCCCTCGGCCCGCCGCTTCACGTCGTCCGCGCGCTGCAGGGTGCCCGCCACCCCGTGCCGGGCCGGGCCCTCGTTCAGCCGGCCCAGCTCCGGTGCCAGCTCGGCCAGCCGGGCCGCCAGGTCGTCCGCCCGCAGGCCGGCGCCGCGCGCCTCGTCCAGCGCGTTGGAGGCCGCGAGCAGTGCGCGCTTGGCCTGCTCGACCGCCGGGGTGACCCGCATCAGCTGCTGCTCGGCGTGCTGGAGGGTCGGCTGGAGGCGGTGCAGGAAGTCGTTCAGCTCCGCCTTGGCCGAGCCGAGCTGGCCCTTCACGTCCTCCAGTTGGCGCCTGGCCTGCGTGGCCGCGCCCGCGTCCAGGGCCTCGCTGTCCAGGTTGTGGGCGTCGAGCGCGCCCAGGTAGTTCACCGTGACCTGGTCGACCCGGCCGGAGATGGCCGCCAGCTCGGCCAGCGCACGCTGCGCCGTCGGCCCGTCCTCGGCCGCGCGGACGGTCTCCACGGCGAGCTGCACCTCGCGCTGCGTCTCCTCCAGCTCGTAGAACGCCTCCTGGGCCGCGGCCCGGGCCTCCCTGGCCCCCGCCCGTTCGCCCTCGCCGCCGCGCCGGCCCCACCAGCCGCCCGTCCCGGCCGACGCCAGGCCGACCGCCCCCAGCGCACCCGCCAGCACCACCGGCAACACCAGGGCGTCCGCCAGCGCACTCCCCGCCCGACGCCGCCCCCGCCCGCTCCCGCCGGCCACCGTCACTGCGCGCTCCCTGCTCCGACCCGCTTGATCCGGCCCCCATTCTCCCCGATCACCCCGCTCGCCCGTCACCCCCTCCCGGCCCCCGCCCCGGCCTCCTCCCCGGCCCCTTTCCGTCCGCCCGGCCCGCACCACTCTCCGGGACCAGGTACCCTAGGCACTCGTCGTGTGCCCGTCGGGCCACGGCCGGGGGCGCGTAGCTCAGCGGTAGAGCGCTGCTCTTACAAAGCAGATGTCGGCGGTTCGAAACCGTCCGCGCCCACCACAGCGAGGGCCGGTCCGGGAGGTGCACACCTCCGGGGCCGGCCCTCGGTCGTTGTCGGTGCCGGGGATCGTGGTGTCGCCAGGTGCTGTCTCTTATACACATCTGACGCTGCCGACGAGCGATCTAGTGTAGATCTCGGTG
>NZ_JNWQ01000147.1 GCF_000716875.1 Streptomyces novaecaesareae
ACGGCATACGAGATTTCTGCCTGTCTCGTGGGCTCGGAGATGTGTATAAGAGACAGCCCACTCACAGCCGCCGCCACCCTCCCCCTGAACCGCCTCACCCCCCTGCAGACCCCCGACACGGTCGCCCTGCCCGCCGGCTCCACCGTGCTGGTCACCGGCGCGGCGGGCGCCCTCGGCGGCTTCACCGTCGAACTCGCCGCGCTGCGGGGCCTTCGGGTCGTCGCCCTCGCCGGGCAGGACGACGAGGACCTCGTCCGGGCGCTGGGCGCGCGGTGGTTCGTCCCGCGCACGGTGGGCGATGTGGCCGCGGCCGTACGGGAGTTGTTACCCGGCGGGGTCGACGGCGCGGTGGACGCGGCCCTGCTCGGGGTGCGGGCACTGGGCGCGGTGCGCGGACGCGGGGCGTTCGTGGCGGTCGCAGGCGGCAGTGAGCCGGTGGGGCTGCGCGGGATCCGGGTCGCGAACGTGTGGATCACCGCCGACGGGCCCGCCCTGGGGCGGCTCGCAGCGCTCGCGGGCGAGGGCCGCCTGACCCTGCGGGTGGCCGACACCCTGCCCCTGGAGCACGCCGCCCGGGCGCACGAGTGCCTGGCCGCAGGCGGGCTGCGCGGGCGCCTGGTCCTCACCCCCTGACCTCAGTCGGCGCGCTGGCCGTGCAGGAGGACGGGCAGGGAGCAGCTGGCGAGAGCCTCGGCGGCGCGGGCGGCCTGGGAGGGGGCCATGTGGTTCGGCAGGTCGTGGGCGGGGACGAAGCGGGCGCCGAGCAGGCCGCTGTCCTTTTGGGGCGGGACGGTGAGGCGGGTGGTGTCGGGGACGGTGCCGCCGTCGAAGACGAGGCTGAGGCGTTCCAGGTGGCGGTCGGCGGGGGTGTAGTCGATCGCCAGGACGTGGGTCAGGCGCAGGTTGAGGCCGGTCTCGGCGTGCAGGTGCCGGGCGGCAGCGGCTTGCGGGGGCTCGTTCGTCTTGGCGGCGCCGCCGGGCAGGATCAGGCCGTCCATGTAGTCCGGGTCGACGAGCAGGACGTCGCCGCGCCGGTTGCGCACCAGGACGAGGCAGCCGAGCCGGCACACCGGCGGCTTGGCGAGCAGGCGGGGGTCGCGCATCAAGGGGGGGTGAACTCAACCAGTCAGCGCAACAGGGCCTCCAGCCTATCGGCCGGTGTCTGGAAGTCGAGGGTCTTACGAGGGCGCGTGTTCAGCTTCAGTGCGATCTTGTCGAGATCGTCCTGGGTCAGGTGCCCCATGCTCGTGCCCTTGGGCAGGTACTGACGCAGCAGGCGGTTGGTGTTCTCGTTCGTGCCGCGCTGCCAGGGACTGCGAGGGTCGGCGAAGTAGACGCCCAGGCCGGTAGCCGCGGTGACGTCCTTGTGGCCGGCCAGTTCCATCCCACGGTTCCAGGTCAAGGTCTTCCTGAGGTCGGCGGGCAGCTCGAGCATCTTGGCCGACAGCTTCGCGGTGACCGTGGCCATGTCCCGCCCGTCGAGCTGGACGAGAACGGTGAAGCGGGTGGAGCGTTCGACGACCGTCGCAATCTGCGTCAGGCCGCGGCCCAGCAGCAGGTCGCCCTCCCAGTGGCCGGGGACTACGCGGTCGTCGGCTTCGGCGGGGCGTTCGCGAATGGACATCGCGTCCTTGATCTGTGAACGCCATTGACCGGTAACGGTGTTGTGGATGTTGCGCCGGGTCGGGCGACCAGAGCGCAGGTGCTTCTGCAGGGCCTTGGCCAACACCCCGCGGGCCTGCATGAACAGGGACTTGTAGATCGTCTCGTGGCTGACCTGCATCCCTGACCCGGCGGCGTAGGTGTTGGCCAGGTGGCCGGAGATCTGTTCGGGCGACCAGTCCTCGGCCAGTTTCTCAGCCACCAGGTTCCGCAGCGGCCGGTTGGTAGCCAGCAGGCACGGCTTGCGGCGCCGAGCGCGATCCCAGGCGCGGTCTTCAGCGTCCACGGCCCGGTAGTGCTGGGGGCCCTTGTTGCGGGCGATCTCCCTGCTGACCGTCGAGGCGGCACGACCCAAAGTGCGGGCTATCTCCCGGATCGAGTCGCCCCGTGCAAGACCGCGCGAGATCGACTCCCGCTCAGGAAGCGTCAGTTGGCCAGCTCGCCGCTGCCGGACCGGTGGCACGTATCCGCCGTTGGACTTCAGAATCGTGAAGATCGAGCCAGGAGGCCTGCCCAATGCCCGTGAGATCTCGCTGATCGACTCACCGGCCTTCCAGCGGTCCCACAACTCACGCTTCTGTATGTCCGACATGCCCGGACGACCCAACCTCGCCATGCGCCACATCCTCCGTCACCTGGGATGTTGCGCTGACTGGTTGAGGTCACCCGGCCTTCCTTCACCCCGCCGCCCCTGCCCCGGGGCGGCGGGGCCTTCGACGTCCCGTTCGCGCCGTCCGCATCCTCGACGCCCTGCGCCCCGGCCCTGCCCGCGTCCGCGCCCACGACGGGCGCCGTCCCACCTCCCCCGCACGGGAAGTCGGCCCCGCCGACTTCCCGCCCCGCTGCGAGGGGCCGCCGTGCGTGTGACGGACGTCACGTCACTTCTCGTGGACTGTTTGCCGGTCGGGGCCCGTGCCGGGGCTTGAGGTGGAAACCGTTGCCGCACCCGCCGGAAGGCCCCTTCCCGATGAACGACCTGCGCCTGGTCCCCTGTGGGCCCGAACCGTCCGACACCCGTACCGAGGTGACGTCCGTGCGCCACCTGGGAGGCCGCAGGTACGCGGCGAGGGTGGCCGTCACGTCGAGCAGGACGTACACCGTGGAGGTGCCGGAGCCGGACGAGGCCACGATCCCGCGGCTCATCATCGGGCACGCCTGCGAGCAGGGCCGGCGGCTGCGCCCGGGCGGTCAGCTCGTCGCGCACGCCGCGGTGGAGGGCGGGCCGTGCCTGCTGCGGGAGGTGCGCTACCGGGACGAGCGGGTGTCGGTCGTGGTCCGCTGCGGGACGCCCGCTGCGGCTGCCCGCCGCTCGGCGCTGCTCGCGGCCTTCGAGGCGCGGGAGGCCGCGATCGAGGGGCGCGCGGGGGTGGTCGACGCCTTCAGTGCGGCGTGGCTGCCGATCCCCGGCCGCCGGGCCGGGCAGTGGCGCGACGCCGTCTGCCAGGCCCTGCTCGCCGACTGGGCCCCGTGCTGGGCGCGCACGCGGCCGAGGACTCCGTGGTGGGCTTCCTGTGGGCGCTGGCCCGGCAGGCGCACGTGCAGCTCCAGCCGCTGTGGGCGCGCCGGGCCGCCGGCCACCGCGTCCACCTCCTGGACAAGCCGGTGGCGGGCGGGCTGACCCTCGCGGACCGGGTCACCGACCACCGCCGCCCCGAGGACGCCGTGCTGCACGCCGTCGTGGACGAGGCCGGTGTCGGGGCGGTCCTGCGCGCGCTGGCGCCCGCCGAGCGGGAGATCGCCCGGCTGTGGTCCCTGCACCCGCGCATCACGTGGACGCAGGCCGCCGAACTCCTGGGCGCCGAGGACCCGGCCGCGGCCGGCGAGCGGGTGCGCCGCAAGCTCAAGCGGCTCGGCGCCCGGCACGCCCAGCGCGCCGCCCTCGCCCGGGCGGGGGCGCCCCGGTGACGGAGGTCCTGCGCGCCGCCCTGCCCGAGTTCCTCGCCGGCCTCGCCACCGCCGCCGCGGTGGCCGCCGCCGCCAGGACCGCCCGCGCCGCCCGCGACCGCCGCGCACGCCGTGAACGCCGCGAGCGGCAGCAGCCGCCGGTACCGCCCGCCCAGGGGGACCGGTAGGGCCGCGTTCAGCCGCGGGTGGCGGTGACGAGCCAGGCGGCGGTGCGCAGCCGGATGCCGTCGGGGTGTTCGTGGCGGGCGAGGGCGGCGGTGAAGGCGGCGCGTGCCCGCCCGGTGGCGTCCCCGCCGTCGAGCGGGCCGAGCGGGTCGAGCTGGGCGGCGAGGTGGCGGCCGGGGCCGGAGCCGAGCAGGTGGTCGGCGGCGTCGGCGGCGTCGTGCCCGAAGTGGCCGGTGGCGTCGACGGCTTCGGTACGTACGGCGGTGAATCCGGCGGCGGCGAGGGTGCGGTGGATCAGCGCGGGGTCGCGCAGCGAGAACATGCCGGGGCCTTGGGGGGCGGTGTCGTCCTGGGGCGGGAGCGCCAGGGCGGCGCGTACGGCGTCGAACACCCGTACCCATTCGGTGCGTTGCGGGTCGGCCATGCAGACGAAGGCGAGCCGGCCGCCGGGGCGCAGGGCCCGGGCGATGTTGGCGAAGGCGTGGACGGGGTCCTGGAAGAACATGGTCCCGAAGCGGCTGAGGGCGGTGTCGAAGCCGGCGGTGGGCAGGGGGTGGACCTGGGCGTCGCCCTGTTCGAAGGCGGTGTGGTGCAGACCTTGGGCGGCGGCGAGCCGGCGGGCGGTGGCGAGCATGGGTGCGGACAGGTCGAGTCCGAGCGCCGAGCCGCGGTGGGCGGCGCGGGCGGCGAGGCGGGTGGTGTGGCCGGTGCCGCAGCCAATGTCGAGGACCCGGTCGTCGGGGTTGATGGCGCACGCCTTCAGGAGCGGCGGGTCGAAGCCTTCGTTGATCGCGTTCCAGCGGTCGTGGTGCTCGCTCCAGTGCCGGCCTTCGGCGCCGTTCCAGGCCTGGGACTGCACGGTGTTGACGAGCTGGCTCATCGGGTCACTCCTGTCGCCGGGCTAGTATGGGCGGATGCCCATACTCAAGGTATGGGCGGATGCCCATACCGGCAAGCCCCGATCCGGAGGACCGATGTCACCGCGCGGCGTAGCGACCCCCGACGTCCGAGGACGGCTCTTCGCCGCCGCCGAGCGGGTCCTGGCCCGCGACGGCGCGGGCGCGCTGACCAACCGCGCGGTCACCGAGGAGGCGGACTGCGCGAAGGGCCTGCTGTACAACCACTTCGCCGACCTGGACGACTTCGTCGCGCAGCTCGTCCTGGACCGCTTCGAGCGGATCGCCGCCGAGGTCGGCCCGCTGCCGCAGCGGGCCGGGCAGGGCGAGGTAGGGGAGAACCTCGCCGGCGCGGCGCTGGCCATGCTCGGCGCGAACGGTCCGGTGGTCGCCGCGGCCGCGCTCTCCCGCTCCGCGGTCACCGTCCGCCTGCGCGAGGCCTGGGCGGCCGGCGCGCCGGGGCCGGGCACGGTCGAGGGCGCCATCGCCCGCTACCTGGAGGCCGAGCAGCGGCTGGGGCGGATCGCCGCCGGCGCCGACTGCGCGATGCTGGCCCTCGCCCTCACCGGCACGGTCCACCACCTGCTGATGCACGGCGCCGGCCAGGACGCGGACCACCGGCAGCTGATCCACCGCCTGGTCGCCGCACTCGTCGCGGCGGGCACGGCGGACACGGCGGACGCGGCAGGCACGACGGGTACGGCAGGCACGACGGGCACGGCAGGCACGACGGACGCGACGGGCGGCTGAGCCGCCCGGTGCACGGAAAGTCGGCCCGGCCGACTTCCCGCGCACCCGCTGGTCGGGGTACGGCCGGGTTCTGCGGCACGCGCATCGGCGGTAGCCTGCCGACCCATGACGCGCCCGTGGCTCCTTCCGGTCCTGCTCCTGCTGTGCGGCTCGGCCGTCGCGGCCATCCTGGCCTGGCGGGGCAGCCCCGAGGCGGCGGCGGCGTTCTGGGCGGTGTTCGTGCTGGGAGCCCTCGTCAACTCGCCGCTGGCCTTCCCCCGGTCCGTCAGCGCCTCGCAGGCGCAGCGCCGCAGTGCGGCCGACGGCCGGCCGGTCGTCTTCTGGCGGCCGGGCTGCACGTACTGCCTGCGGCTGCGGTTGCGGCTGGGCCGCGACGCCCGGCGTGCGCACTGGGTCGACATCCGGCGCGACCCCGAGGGGGCGGCGGCGGTGCGGGCGGTCAACGACGGCAACGAGACCGTGCCGACGGTCCTCGTGACGGGCCGGGCGCACACCAACCCCGATCCCGCGTGGGTGCGCGCCCAACTGCCCCCGCCCGCGTGAGCGGATCCCGCACTGCGGCGCCTGCTCGTCTCCTCCCCGTCTTCGTGCCGGCCGGCTCCCCGGGGCCCGGACAGACGTGAGTACGAGTGCTCCTGTGCGCCGTCAACGGTCGCCATCCGCCGCGCCGCGCGCTTGGGCGAGCCGGTGGCCACGCTTGCCCATCGGGCTTGCCCCGGTCAGCGATGCCGCGGACCAAGCCTGCCGTGGCCAGGAGCTCCCGCAGGAGAAACGACCTGCCGGGCCAGGGCGCCGAACGGGCTTGCGCCACGGAGTAGGCGGGCGCGGGCCCGCTCAAGCCGGGCTCCGCCGGCCACCGCCGAGCGGACCTCGACACCACCGGCACCTGCGGCACCTGCGGCACCGGCGTCACCCGCACCGCCCCATTTGCCACCCCATTGCCGCCGAGACCCAGGCGCTCTCATGCCCGGCCCGCGCGGCGGCGCCATCGCGCCCCCGGGGCGTGCCGGCGACGCGCCGACCAGCACATCCCGGCGCAACGGTCGACGCCCTGCGGTGATCGTCTGCGCTCGTCCTTCGCCAATCCGGTGGCAGCGGCGGCACCGGGGCGGGGAGACTGCCCGGATGGACACTCCCGTACCGGACCTGCGCGTCCGTGATGTCGTGCCCGGCTATGCGGGCATGCACCCGCTGGTCGCCGACCTGGTGCTGCCCGAGGGCGCGTCGATGTCCGTGATGAGCACGCTGGAGACCTCCCGCGAGCTCGTCCGGCACTCCTACTACCGGTACGAGTTCGCCACCGTCGCGGTCACGCACGCCCTGTCCGCCGTGGAACAGGTCCTCGCCGAGCGCCTGGCCCTCCAGGCCCCGCTGGAGGAACTGGTGCGGCGGGCCACCGGCGCCGGGCTCGTCTCGGTGTACCTGGCCGGGGAGCTGGAGCGCGCCCTGCTGCTGCGCGAGCGGCTCGCGCAGGGCAGCGCGACCAGCGCCGCCCTCAACCCGGTCAGGGCGGTGGACCTGCTGCGCGCCGTGTTCGACACCGTCGCCCTGCTACTGCACCCACCGACGGCGCAGACGCAGGCACAGGCCGAAGCCGGCGCGGGCGCCGATGACGTGACGCAGCCCCAGGACCGGCTCGCCCGCCTGTGGGAGGAGCACCTGCGCGCCCCGTTCCCGGCGAGCTTCCGCGGCGTGGACATCGACGGCACCGACCTGGTCCAGCTGGACGCCGACGTCGCCGCCCTCGTCCGACGGGAACTGGACGACGCACCCGACGGCGGCCTCGGCGGCGGGCCCGACGGCGGCGGGCTCGACGGCGGTGGGCTCGACGGCGGTGGCGTCGCCGGCCTGTGGAGGTGCATCGCCGGCCTCGCCACGGTCGTGCCGCTGCTCGACGAGGAGTACTGCGCCGCCTACTTCACCCGGCTGCGCACGATGGCCGACCTCGCGGCGGCGCGCCACCTGCCCGATGCGACCTGACCCCGGACCGGCGCACTGGTCGGCGCGGGCCGAGCAGGCGCAGCGGCTCGGGGACTGGGACACCGCCATCGCCCTGGTGAGCGCCCGGGCCGCGTGCCACTCCCCCGACTACTACGCCCACGACCACCACCTGTGGCACCTGGACCTGCTCGCCCGCGCGGGACGCCTCGCGGAGCTCACCCGGCTCGCCCGCACGGACGTCCACGCCCGCCGCAGGCTCAACACGGCGCTGCGCGAGCGGGGCATGGACGAGGCGCTGCGCGGGCGCGCCGAGGACGGCGACCGCGGCGCCCTGTACGGCCTGGTGCGGCTGCTGTGCGAGAGCGGCCGCGCCGGGCAGGCCCGGCGGGCCGTGCACGACCTCGGCCCGCAGGACGAGTACGCGCACCGGATCCTCGCCCGCTTCCCAGGCCCCGAGGCCGGCTAGCGCCGGTCCGGGACGGGCCCGGTGACGGGGCCGGAGTCCGGGCCGGGGCCGGAGTCCGGGCCGGGGCCGGGGGCGGCGGGAGCGGAGTCC
>NZ_JNWQ01000148.1 GCF_000716875.1 Streptomyces novaecaesareae
CTAAGGGTTGTCCCGTAACTGATCTTTGGCAGCACGAGAGTGGCTGGCCGGGATCGCATCCCAGGTTCCCTTTGGGAGGCACTGACCTCGGTTCACCCCTGCGACGGCACGCCACAGCAGCGGGTAGCAGACGCCTCCTCCCGACAACGTGCGGACCTCCCGACCTGGGGAGATGAGCAGGGCCCCTGTTATCGTGCGCCGATGTCAACGATCAAACAGTTCCAAGTGACCTTCGACTGCGCGGAGCCTGCGCGCCTCGCCGCCTTCTGGTGCGAGGTGCTGGGGTACGTCGAGGGCTTTGCCACGTGGGAGGAGTACCATCGCTCGCTGCCGCCCGAGGATGAGATCTACTTCGCGTGCACTGATCCCTCGGGTGTGGGCCCGCGCTTGCTCTTCCAGCGAGTTCCCGAAGGCAAGGTCGTCAAGAACCGGGTGCATCTCGATGTGCGGGCTGGCGCCGGGCTCGTGGGTGAGGAGCGCCTGGCCACACTCGAGGCCGAATGCGCGCGGCTGATGGCGCTCGGCGCGAAACACGTGCTGACGCAGCGCGCCGATGGCGTCAACGAGTCGTGCATCACGATGCAGGACATCGAGGGCAACGAGTTCTGCCTCGCCTGATTCTCCTCCGAGACTGCGAGGTGGGGAGCCGTCTCCAGCCTTGGGGAACGTCGGGGCAGCCGATATCCTGTCTCTTATACACATCTCCGAGCCCATAGTTCTTCGACTGCTCGGCGACCTGGTGGTCGCGGGTGGGTACCAGCGTCCCGTCCATGATCAGCACCGCGTCCTTGGCGAAGCGCCTGCGCGGGGCCAGCGCGAGCCTGGCGCCGAGGTGGTCGATGACGCGATCGGCGGTGGACTTGGACACTCCGAGGAGCGGCGCGAGTTGGCGCAGGGTCAAGTTGGTGTGCCAGTACGCGGCCACCAGTAGCACCCGGTCCTCCAGGGACAGCTTCCACGGCCGACCACGGCCCGGCGCGTCGCCGCCCTCGCGGCGCAGCTGCCTCATCAACTTGCCGAAGGCACGCGGGCTCAGTCCGGCGAACGGGGCTATCCAGGACGGCTCAGACGCCGTGATCACACCAGCCACGGCCGAGATCATCCCACGGCAAGATCACTTACGGGACAACCCTTGACCTCTGTCTCCTCGGGCGTCGTGGTCCAGGAACTTGATCAGTCGCGCTTCCGAACGCAGAAGCCGCTCTCGCAGTTCAAGGGGAAGAGAGGCGAGGGCGTCGACCAGGACTCGCTGGCGCGGGATGTGCACCAGGTTGCTGCAGTAGATCCTGCAGCTGGAGCACCAGGCGAGTCCGACGCAGCGCTCGAACATGGTGGACCCGGGCGGATGGAAGCGGTACTGGTACGAGCGGATGGGCGTTCCGCAGGCGGCGCAGACTCGCCTATCGCCGTCGGGAACCGTGTCCCAGGTCATGACCCTTCGCCAGTACTGCCGCCCGGCCGGTGTTCTTCAAGTCGTCATACCAAGCATTCTCCATCCCCGGGAGTCGGCCAGCACAGTCGTCCGAGTCGGGCTCGGGCCGATCAGGGTTCCAGCAGCGGCCCCAGCGCCTCCTGCATCTCGGCGAAACCTGCCAGGCCGTGACCGGCATCCGCCCGGTCACGCTAGCCGTGATTCGCCCGAGCTCGCCGAGGGCCACGACGACGGCATGCCGAACTCATGCGCGGACAGCGCTCGCCACCGCTGTCAAGACCGGGGACGTGCCCGACGCCTGAACATCCTTGCGCGGGAAGTCGGCCCGGCCGGCTTCTCGCGCACACTTCTTCCCGCCCGTGCTCGGGTTGGTCAGTCCGTGGCCTTGGGGTGGCCGGTTCCCGCATAGGTGATCCAGGCCGTGCGGTTGGCGTCGTCGATCAGGTACCAGAGGCAACCGCCGCCAGTGACTGTTCCCAGCCCTCCGCCGCTTCGGAGTTGGCAAACCGGAGGTCGTACTCATCGCCGGTCGGGGGTTGGCGCAGCGCGGTCGCCGCGCTTCGGGCTCACTCGTCCGCCTCTGGCACCGGGACGGGCCCGAGGTCGCCTTCGGGCTCGCGGGTGAGGACTGCGTACAACGCAGGGTCCGCGTGGATCTCGGCACTGTGCTTCCACTGTTCCAGCAGCAGCGCGAGCGGGGCGAGGTTGTCCAGGGCCACCGCACCGCGCGCCGTGTCGACCAGTTCGGCGAGCAGGGTGTCGATGTCCTCGGCGGGCAGGAAGGTGCTCCACGGCAAGGCGTCGGGCAGTGCCTGGCGCAGTGCGTCGATGTTCTCGGTCCGCACCAGACCCGTGAGCAGGCGGGCGGTGAAGTCCATGACCGTGGCGTCGCGCTCCATCTGGTCGACGCGCATCAGGGCGAGATCTCCGGCGTCGCGTCGCCGGAGTCTCAGTGCCCGGACGGCGTCCAGTCTGCGCGTGGTCGCAGCGGGGTGGTGCAACAGGTCGCTGAAGGGCACGTCCTCGTAGGCCGCAGTCATGACATCCACAGTAGCTCGGATATTCGCGACGAGCGCGTGCATCGGGGGAAGCGTCAGTGCTGTCCGTGGTGGTCGCGGGCCACGTGCTCACCGTTCTCCGGGGAGCCGCCCATCATGCGGAGCATCGCGGGGCCGCCGGTGCGGAGGAAGCGGATCAGCAGGATGGTGGCGAGGAGTAGGAAGGCGATGTTGAGCCAGGTGGTGTAGTTCCACTCGACGCCGGACATCGGGATCTTCGCGTTCCGCTGGTCGGGGACCAGGCCGAGGCCGCCGAAGAGGAACTCGACGACGTAGCCGGCGAGGACCATCGCCGTGTAGAAGGTGCCGAGGAGGAAGAGGGCTGTCCGAACGCCGTAGTACTTCCGGTAGATGTTGAGGATCGGCAGGATCAGCAGGTCGGCGAAGATGAACGAGACCACGCCGCCGAAGCTGATGCCGCCCTTCCAGAGCACCACGGCCAACGGCACGTTGCCGATCGAGCAGACGAAGGACGCGATCGCCACCAGCGGGCCGATCAGCGGGCCCCAGAGCTTGCCGGCGAGGGGGTGGTCGGCGAAGAAGAAGGCCTGCCAGAAGGAGTCGGGCACCCAGGCGGCGATGGCGCCGGCGATGAGCAGGCCGAGGACGAGGTCGCGGAGAATCGCCGCCCACTCCATCACGAAGACGTGCGCGACGGACGTGACGCCCTGGCGGGACAGCAGGCGGCGGGCGAAGGAGCCTTCCCCGGCGACCGACATGTCCATCGCCGCGTGGCCCTCCATCGAGCCCGCGCGACCGAACTCGGCTTCGTGGCGGGCCTCGCGCAGCAGGCGGTCGCGCAGTAGCAGGCGGAAGAGGACGGCGAGTACGAGGATCATCACCGGCCCGCCGACGAACTCGGCCGCGGTGAACTGCCAGCCGAGCAACAGGGCCAGGATGACGCCGAGTTCGACGACCAGGTTGGTGGAGGCGATCTCGAAGGCCATCGCGGCGGTGAAGTTCGCGCCCTTGCGGAACAGCGAGCGGGCCAGGGCGACGGCCGCGTACGAGCAGGAGGAGGACGCGGCGCCGAGGGCGGAGGCGACGGCGAGGGTGCGCGGGCGGTCGTCGCCGAGCAGCCGGACGACGGTGGACTTGTGGACCACGGCCTGGACGACGGCGGAGAGCAGGAAGCCGAGGATCAGGGCCCAGGTGATCTCCCAGGTCATCGATCCGGCGATGGACAGCGCGTGCAGGAGCGCATGCATGGTGGTCCGCCTTCCCCAGGTGTGACGGGATTCGATGGGCGCGGCACACCATATACCTGTAGGGGGTATTCAGGAACAGCGGCGCGCCGCAGCCCCGGGGCGGTCGAATAGCTCTCTCATTACCCTAGGGGGGTATGTTATGTTCTGAAAGCGAAGCAGCCGCAGGGGCCAACTCCCCTCGCGGCGCAGGGAACTTGACGACACAGGGAGCACACCCATGAGCGAGACCACCGTCACCGTCCAGCCGGCCGCCGTCGAGGCCTCCTCCTGCTGCGGCTCCTGCAGCACCGGTGCCGCCGAGACCCCCGCCGCCGCCTCCGCCCTGACCTCGGCCTTCCAGGTCAAGGGCATGACCTGCGGACACTGCGTCACCGCCGTCACCGCCGAGCTGAAGAAGATCGACGGCGTCACCGAGGTCGCCGTGGACCTCGCCACCGGCAAGGTCACCGTCGGCAGCGCCCGGCCGCTCGTCGACGCCGACGTGGCCGCCGCCATCGACGAGGCCGGCTACGACCTGGTCGGCCGCCTCGACGGCTGAGGCCGGCAAGTCGTACCTCTACGACCTGCGCCGCGTCGACGCCCCCCGGCCCTGACGGACCGAACGGCCCGAACGGGCCGGACAGCACCGAGCCGTACGCCCGTCAGACCCGGTCGAGCGCCCGGTGCGGCCCGTCCGGCAGCTCGACCGCGATCGGGTCGCCGGGCCGGATCGCGCCGCCCGTGCGGACGATGCCCATGATCCCGGCGCGGCGGACGATCGTGCCGTCCTCGGCGCGGCCGACGACCTGCTTGAGCAGGCCCGCCCGGTAGTTGTCGATCTGCGCGCACGGATTGCGCAGGCCGGTGACCTCCACCGCCGCGTCGGGGCCGATCCGCAGCACCGCGCCGACCGGCAGGCCGAGCAGGTCCACGCCCTCGGTGGTGATGTTCTCGCCGAGCGCGCCCGGTGCCACGTCGAAGCCGGACTCGGCGAGCTCGGTGAGGAGTTCGCGGTGGATGAGGTGGACCTGGCGCAGGTTGGGCACGGTCGGGTCCTGGGCGACGCGCGAGCGGTGCTTGACCGTCACTCCGGCGTGCACGTCGCCTTCCACGCCGAGGCCGGCGAGCAGGGTGATGCCGGGCCGGTTCGGCTTGGTGAACGAGTACTCGGCGTTGCTGCTGACTGCCACCACGGTGCCGGTCATGTCTCGGACCCTCCTCACGGATGTGCGTTCGATCGGCCCCGAGCATAGGCCCCGCCCGAGTGCCGCAGCTCAGCCCTCCGAAGGCGCCCGCAGCAGGGGCAGCACGACCTCGTCCAGGACCTCCGCCACCACGCGGTCGGACGGCACGGTGCCGGCCGTCAGGAACGCGTCCCGCAGCAGGTCGAGCGGGAGCGAGACGACCCGCGGGGTGATCCGGGCGGGGTTGATCTCGCCCCGGTCGGCGGCGCGGCGCATCATCACGCCCAGGCTGTCGACCGGCCCTTCGGCGGTCAGTCCGACGGCGAAGCCGGCCCGCAGTTCCGGGACGCGCAGCAGGTCGACCAGGAAGCCGTGGACGGCGTCCGTCGGCAGGTCGTCGAAGCGGTGCAGCAGGCTGCCCAGGAAGACGGCCAGGTCCGCCCGCAACTCGCCGGTGTCCGGCGGCGCCTGGTAGTCGGGGGCGTTGCGGCCGAGGGCGGCGATGACGAGTGCGGCCCGGTTGGGCCAGCGGCGGTAGAGCACCGGCTTGCTGGTGCGGGCGCGGACGGCGACGCCCTCCATGGTGAGCCGGTCGTAGCCGTGATCGGCGAGTTCGGCCCAGACGGCGTCCAGGATCGCCCGCTCCAGCTCGTTACCGCGCCGCCGCGACGCTCCGGCCGTTCCGGCTCTCTCGCTCACCACCGACGCCGACACCTCCCGCGCCCTCCGTACCGACTCTCGTAGATACGTTGCGTTTCTTACCGGGTCGAGTCTACAGTCGAAGAAAGAAACGCACCGTATCTTATGGCCGGATGGCCAGGAGGAGTCCGTCATGCGTTCCGTCCAGCACGCCGTCATGCACGCCGAGGGCCGAAGCCGCACCGCAGACCCGACCGACGTCCTGGTGGTCGGTGCCGGCCCGGTGGGCCTCGCGCTCGCCCTCGGGCTGGCCCGCGCCGGGGTGGGCTGCCGCGTCATCGAACGGGAGCCCCGCTTCCGCGACCGCGGCGTCCGCGGCAAGGGCGTCAACCCGCGCACCCTGGAGGTCTTCGACGACCTCGGCGTGGTGGACGCGATCCTCGACCGCGGCGCGCCCGACCTCAAGGTCCGCACCTACGAGGGCGACCGGCTCGTCCGCGAGGTCGATCCGGCCCCCGCCAACCCGCCGACCCCCGACCGCCCGTACCCCGGCATGCTGCTGCTCGGCCAGCACCACACCGAGGCGGTGCTGCGCGAACGGCTCGCCGGGTACGGCGTCACGGTCGAGACCGGCACCGAGCTGACCGGCCACACCCAGGACGCGGACGGCGTGCTCGCGACCGTCCGCCGCGGCGACCGGACCGAGCTGCTGGGCGCCCGCTACCTGGTCGGCTGCGACGGCGGGCGCAGCACCGTCCGCAAGCTGGCCGGCATCCCCTTCCTCGGCGAGACCTGGGAGCAGGAACGGTTCCTCATGGCCTCCATGGACGTCGACGGCCTGGACACCGACGCCATGCACATCTGGAACGACCCCCGGCTCGGCGTCGGCGCACTGGCGATGATCCCGATGCGGGCGGACGCCAACTGGGCCGTACACCTCTCCGTCGAGCAGGACGAGCACGGCGGGATCCCGGCCCCGACCCTGGAGACCTTCCGCAGCCTGTTCGCCGAACGGGCCGGCCTGCCCGGGGTCACCCTCCACGAGCCGGTCTGGTCCACCGTCTGGCGGCCCACGGTCCGCATGGTCGAGCGCTACCGCGACGGCCGGGTGCTGCTCGCCGGGGACGCCGCGCACTGCCACTCCGCGGCCGGCGGCCAGGGCATGAACACCGGCATCCAGGACGCGCACAACCTGAGCTGGAAGCTGGCCGCCGTGCTGCGCGGCGCACCCGACGCGCTGCTCGACAGCTACCAGGCCGAGCGCCTGCCCGTCGCCCGGGCCGTCCTGGCCGCCACCTCCGCCCAGCACCGGGCGCTGTTCGGCGCCGACGGCGCCCGCGCGCTGACCGACCAGTTCGTCCACCTCGCCGCCGGCGGAAGCGACTTCACCGGGCTCTCCGTCGGCTACCGGGGCGGGCCGCTCGGCCGCGACCTCGACGACACCACCGGCATCCGGGCCGGCGACCGAGCCCCCGACGCACCCTGCGCCACCGCCGACGGCACCCCGACCCGGCTGTTCGACCTCTTCCGCGGGCCGCACTTCACGCTGCTGACCGTCGGCGCGCACCCGGCCCTGGACGGGCTGGCCGAGCGGTGGCCGACCGCGCAGGCCCCCCTGCCCGCCGCCACCCCCCTGCGCCGGGCCGCCGTGCTCGACCCCGGGGGCCACGTCGCCCGGGCGTACGGGCTGCGCGGCGACGCCGTCGTCCTGGTCCGGCCGGACGGCTACGTCGCGCTGACCGGCGCCACCGCCGATCCGGGCACCCTCGCCGAGTACCTGGAGAGCTACGCCCCGGTGGCGTGAGCCACAGCAGAAGCCCGCGCCCGCTCGTCCGCGCCGGCGAGCCAGAAGTACACCGGCGGGAGCCCGAGTTCGATCGCCATGAGCAGCAGCTGGAACCCGTGCGGCCGGCCGTCCACCGCGAGGGACAGCACCCGCCCGAGGCCGCCCAGCAGGAGCACCGCCGCCAGCCACCGCACCTCCCGGGCGGGCACCGGCGCCTGCCGGGCGGCCCGGATCCAGGCTCCGCCGTACCCGGCGAAGACCGCCCCCATGAAGCGGCCGAAGCTGCCGACCGTCGGGCCCCCGGCCGTGCGAGGAGGTGCTGATGGAGGAGGTCGCCGAGCAGGCCGGAGTCTCGCGCGCCCTGCTCTACCGTCACTTCCCGAGCAAGCACGACCTGTTCGCCGAGGTCTACCGGCAGGCCGCCGACCAGCTGCTCGTCCGGAGCCGTTTCGACCCGGCCGACACCCTGGTCGAGCAGCTGGTCGAAGGCATGGACGCCCACCTGGACTACTTCACCGCCAACCGGCACGCCGTGCTCGCCGCCAACCGCGTCCTGGCCGGGGACCCGGTGCTCCAGACGATCATCACCGAGGAGCTCGACGCCCTCCGCGGACGCCTGCTCGGCGTGCTCCCGCTCGCGGACGAGAACGCGCGGCAGGCCGTGTCGCAGATCCTGCGCAGCTGGCTGGTGTTCGTCCGGGTGCTGGTCGTCGACTGGCTGACCGAGGAGACCTGCACCCGCGACGAGTTGCGCGACGCCTGCATCGGCGCCGTGCTGGGTGCGCTCCGGCCACTCCTGCCCGCCGATCCGGCGCCCGGCTGGGGGCGGTGACGCTTACCATCGGTCCGTAACGGGAAATACCGCCTGAAGCATACAACTGCGGTTGAAAATATGACAGTTGGATGTGAAGGCCGCA
Organism: Streptomyces novaecaesareae; assembly: GCF_000716875.1. Classification (GTDB taxonomy): domain Bacteria; phylum Actinomycetota; class Actinomycetes; order Streptomycetales; family Streptomycetaceae; genus Kitasatospora; species Kitasatospora novaecaesareae. The sequence continues at coordinate 8,204 of NZ_JNWQ01000148.1, forward strand.
CCCACCGCGAAGGGACCCATGGACTCCGCCGCAGCCGACACCCGGACCACCCTCCCCCCGCTCCACCGCCTCCCCGTCTCCTGTCTCTTATACA
>NZ_JNWQ01000149.1 GCF_000716875.1 Streptomyces novaecaesareae
TGACGCGTTCACCCTCCAGAACAGGCCGGGCCGCCACCAGATGGCCTTCGGCCGCGGCATCCACGCCTGCCTCGGCGCCTCCCTGGCCCGCCTCCAACTGCGTATCGCCATACCGCTGCTCTTCGACCGACTCCCCGGACTGCGCCTGGGGCCCGCCGACGCGCGTGTTCGTGAACGGCTGGTCATCGCCCGCGGATTCGAGGAACTCCGACTCCACTGGGACGTCCCACAATGACCTACGACGTGATCGTGATCGGCGGCGGCTCCGCGGGGTGCGTCCTCGCCGCCCGGCTGAGCGCCGACCCGGCGCTGTCGGTCCTCCTGCTGGAGGCCGGGCCCGACTTCGCCACCCTGGAGGACCTGCCCCCGGAGGTCGCCGACGCGAGCTACGCGCCGTTCACCCACGACTGGGGCTACCGCTCGGTCGCGGACGAGTTCGGGAACGAGGTGCCCGTCCCCCGGGGCCGCCTCATCGGCGGCTCCTCCGCGGTCAACGTCTGCGTCGCGATGCGGGCCCGGCCCTCCGACCACCAGGCGTGGGCCGAAGCGGCCGGCCCCGCATGGGGCTACGAGCAGATGCTGCCGCTCTACCAGGAGATGGAGCACTACCCGTACGGCGAGCCCAAGTACCACGGTCTGGGCGGCCCCTACCGGATGACCATGCCGGTGGCGGAGGACCTGGGGCCGCACGCGGCCGCGGTACGACAGGCCAGCGCCGACCTCGGGCACCCGCTCGTCGACGACTTCAACGCGCCGGGCGCACCGGGCTTCGCGTACACCCCGCTCAGCGCGGCCGACGGCGTCCGGCTGAGCACCGCGGTCGGCTACCTCAACCCCGTCCGCCACCGGCCCAACCTGGAGGTGCGCGGCGAGACGCTGGTCGACCGGGTGCTGTTCGACGGCACCCGGGCGACCGGAGTACGGCTCGCCACCGGGGAGGAGATCCCCGCCCGGCACGTGGTGCTCAGCGCCGGCGCCTACAACTCGCCCGCGATCGCGCTGCGTTCGGGCATCGGCGACGGTGCCGACCTGGCCGCGCTCGGCATCGACGTGGTGGCCGACCTGCCCGGGGTGGGGCGCAACCTCACCGACCACCCCGCCTACTGGAACATCCACGTCGCCAAGCCGCCGCAGGACCTGGCCAAGTCGATGTTCGGCAGCGTGCTGAGCGTCGCGGTGGGGGAGGGCGAGCCCGACTACGACGTGCAGATCCTGCCGTCCGCGGCGGTGCCGACCGCCGGACTGCCCGCCGCCTTCGTCTCACCGACCGAGAACCACCCCACCGGCTGGGACATGGTCTTCTTCGTCTCCTGCGTCCAGCCCCGCTCGCGGGGCAGCGTGCGGCTCGCCTCGCGCGACCCCGAGGACGCGCCGGTCATCGACCTCGGCCTGTACACGGACGCGGACGACGCAGAACTGGTCGCGGGCGGCGTACGCCTGGCCCGCCGGCTCGCCCGGACCGAGCCGCTCGCCGACCTGCTGGTGGCCGAGCGCGTCCCCGGACCGGACGTCAGCGACGAGGACCTGGCGGAGGCGATCCGCCGGGCCCCGGCGCACTACAACCACGGCAGCTCCACCATGCGCATGGGCGGGCCCGACGACCCGGCCGCCGTCGTCGACGCCGACGGCGCCGTCCACGGCGTCCAGGGACTGACCGTCGCGGACGCCTCGGTGTTCCCGGCGATGCCCCGGGTGGCCACCAACGTCCCGGCCATCGTCGTCGCCGAGCGGATCGCCGGCGTCCTGCGCGAACGACTCACGACAGACAACTGAGCTCCAGCATCCAGCGAACGCCGGCGTACCGGCGAACAGTCAGGAGGATTCCGTGTCCACGACCGAGGAAAACGTCGAGGTCCTGCACACCAGGTGGTCGTCGAAGGACGACGCCGACCGGTTCACCGTCGAGAACCCGGCGACCGGCAAGCCCCTGGTGGTCATCCAGGGCGCCGGTGCGGACCAGGTGGACCAGGCGGTGGAGGCCGCCTACGACGCGCACTTCGCGTGGAAGGCCCGCACGCCGCGCGAGCGCGGCAAGTACCTGTGGAAGGTCGCCCAGGTCATCCGGGAGCACGCCGACGAGATCGCGGCGCTGGAGTCCAGCGACAACGGCAAGCCGGTGACCCAGGCCCGACAGTTCGACCTGGAGGGCGCCGCCACCGTCTTCGAACTGTTCGCCAGCCTCTGCGAGGTGATGCCCGGCCAGGTCCGCGACTCCGGCAGCATGCTGGACGTCACGGTGCGCGAGCCGTTCGGCGTCATCGGCGCCATCGTGCCGTTCAACTGGCCGCCGCTGCACACCGCCGGCAAGATCGCCCCCGCGCTCGCCGCCGGCAACGCCGTGGTCATCAAGCCGCCGGAGCAGGCCCCGCTGTCGGTGCTGCGGACGGTCGAGCTGATCCAGTCCGTGCTCCCGGACGACGTGGTCCACGCCGTCCCCGGCCCCGGCGCCGTCGGCGCCCGCCTGGCCGGGCACAAGCTGGTCGGCAAGGTCTCCTTCACCGGCGCGCCCACCACCGGCCAGGCGATCATCCGCACCGCCTCGGAGAACCTGACGCCGACCCTGCTGGAGCTCGGCGGCAAGAACGCCCTGGTGATCTTCGACGACGCGGACCTGGACTCGGCGCTGCGCTGGGCGGTCGAGGGCGGCTACTTCAACCAGGGCGAGGCCTGCACCGCCTCCTCGCGGGTCCTGGTCCACGCCGACCTCCACGACGAGGTGGCCCGCCGCCTGGCCGCCGCCGTCTCCCGCCTGAAGGTCGGCAACGGCGCCGACGCCGGCACCCACGTCGGTCCGCTGGTCACCGAGGCGCAGCGCCGGCGGGTGCTGGACTACCTGGAGATCGGCGTCGGCGAGGGCGCCACCATCGCGGCGCAGGCGCCGCTGCCCACCGACCCGGAGCTGGCGGACGGCTACTACGTCCCGCCGACGCTGTTCACCGGCGTCACCCCGGACATGCGCATCGCCAAGGAGGAGATCTTCGGCCCCGTCGTCTGCCTGATCCCGTTCCGCGACGAGGAGGAGGCCGTCCGGATCGCCAACGGCACCGACTTCGGCCTGGTCGCCGGCGTGTTCACCCGCGACTCCGAGCGCGCCCTGCGCTTCAGCCGGGAGCTGCGCGCGGGCGTCGTCTTCGTCAACCACTACAACCGCTCGTTCACGGGATCCCCGTTCGGCGGCGTGGGCGCCAGCGGCTACGGCCGGGAACACGCCCTGGAGACGCTGCAGGAGTACAGCTTCAGCCGTACCCTGCGCCTGACCTCCGGCCGCGGCGAGGTCCCGCGGTGGGCACCGTCGCTGGAGGTCGTCGACGCGGAGTGATCCGGCGTCGTCGTCGAAGTGATCACCCTCCCGGCCACGCCGGGAGGGTTCGTCGATACACGAGGTGGAGCGAGATGAGTACGACGATGCGCGCCGCGGTCTGCGTCGCGGCGGGCGGCCCCGAGGTCCTGGAGGTCCGCGAACTGCCCCTCCCGCAGGTCCGCGACGGCTGGAGCCTGGTGCGCGTGGAAGGTGCGGGCCTGAACCGCTCGGAGCTGAGGACCCGGCAGGGGCACTCCCCGAACGTCGTCTTCCCCCGGGTGCTCGGCATCGAGTGCGTGGGGACCGTGGCCGACTCCACCGACCCCCGGCTGCCGGCCGGGTCCACCGTCGCGGCGGTGATGGGGGAGATGGGCCGGGAGTTCGACGGCGGCTACGCGCAGTACGCGCTGCTGCCGAACGCACTGCTGATGCCGGTCACCACCACCCTGCCCTGGGAGGTGCTGGCCGCGCTGCCCGAGACCTACCTGACCGCGCGCGGCGCCCTCGACGCGCTGGGACTGGATTCGCGGGGAATCGTGCCGGGCGGCGGCGGAAGGCTGCTGATCCGCGGCGGGACCTCCTCGGTGGGGATGGCCGCGGCCCAGATCGCCGCCGCCCACGGCGTCGAGGTCGCGGCCACCACCCGGAACAAGGACAAGGCCGAGGCGCTGACCGCGGCCGGCGTCGACCACGTCCTCCTGGACGACGGCGGGCCACTGGCGGCCGACGTGCACGCGCTGTGGCCGGACGGCCCCGACGCCGTCCTGGAGCTGGTGGGGACCAGCACCGTCCTGGACTCGCTGCGCCTGGTGCGCCGCGGCGGGACGGTGTGCGTGGCCGGCTCGCTCAGCGGCTGGCTGATCCCCGACTTCGAACCCATCGCCATGATCCCGACCGGGACCAGGCTCACCGCCTTCCACAGCGACACCCTCAAGGGCAGCAGCGGCCAGGGCCTGCTGCAACGGATCGTCGACGAGGTCGAGGCGGGCGTCTACCGGCCCAACCTCGACCGCGTCTTCGCCCTGGACGACATCGTGGCCGCCCACCGCCGCATGGAGGCCGACGGGGCCACCGGAAAGACGGTCGTACTGCCCTGGGCCGACGCCACCGGCGAGCGGACCGACCGATGACGCACCACCGAGTGACCAGAGAATCCACTGACTATCCGGACCAGGAGTGCTGACATGGGGACCGAGTACATCGAGACCGCCGTCGTCGGAGGGGGCCAGCAAGGGTGCTCGGTCGCCGGCTCGCTCGCCCGCCTCGGCTACCGGGCCGTGGTGTTCGAACGAGGAGAGATCGGCCAGACCTGGGCCAGGGAACGCTGGGAGAGCCTGACCGTCAACACACCCAACCGGACGGTGACCTTCCCCGGCATGCCCTACGACGGGGACGACCCCGAGGGGTACATGCCGGCCCGCGAGGTCGCCCAGCGGCTGCGGCGCTACGTGGCCGAGACGGGCGTCGAGGTGCGCGAGCACACGGCCGTGCGGTCCGTCGAGGCACCCGTCGAGGACCCCGTCCACCCGGACGCGCGGTTCCGGCTCCACCTGGAGAACGGCGACACCGTCGAGGCCCGCAACGTCGTCGCCGCCCTGGGCGGCTACTCCTCGCCGCGCCTGCCGGAGCTGACGGCCAGGATCGACCCCGCGATCACGCAGCTGCACACCCGCTACTACCGCGACCCCCAGTCGCTGCCGCCGGGCGCGGTGCTCGTCGTGGGCGCCGGGAACAGCGGCCAGCAGATCGCCGATGACCTGCGCGACGCCGGCCGGGAGGTGTACCTCGCGGTCGGGAAGCACAAGACCTCGCCGCGCCGCTACCGGGGCGCCCAGGTCCTGGACTGGCTGCAACTGCTGCCCCTCGAAGGCAATCTGGAGTCCGCGTCCGGCGGCCGCGGCGACTCGCCCGTCCTGCCCGGGGTGTCCGTGCTCACCGGCAAGGCCGGCGGTCAGGAGCTCAGCCTGGCCGTCCTGGCCGGAAAGGGCGTCACCCTCGTCGGCACCGTCCGGGGCGCCCAGGGCGGGACCCTGCAGCTGGAGGACAACGTCCGCGCCATCGCGCAGGCCGCGGCCCGCGCGCAGGACGACCTCCTCCAGGCCATCGACAGGGCGATCGAGCAGCACGGCCTGGTCGTCCCGGAGCGCACCCCCGTGCCCGCCTTCGACGCCTCGCTGTTCGCGGACTACGGGAACGAGCTGGACCTGGCGGCCCAGGACATCACGACGATCATCTGGGCCACCGGATTCGTGCCCGACTACGGGATCCTGCCCCGGACGGCGCTCGACGACAACGGCATGCCGGTGCACCGCGCCGGGGCCGGCGCCCTGCCGGGCCTGTACTACGCGGGGCTGCCCGAAGGCGGATCCGTGATGCCGCTGCTCATCGCCTCCACCCGGGACCAGGCCGAGCGGGTCGCCCGGGCGGTCCACCTGGACAACACCCTGCGCCACCGCTCGCCCGCGGCGCTCGGTCCGCTCTGGACGTCGTAAGCGCCGTTCCCAACGGCTGTGCAGGGCACGGGTCTTGGAACCCGTGCCCTGCACACTGCTTTCTGGGGACAGCGGGGCCAGCCCGGACGGGTCCGGGCTCGTGGAAGGGAAGCGGAAGCACGACGAAGGGGAGCGGACGCACGACGAAGGGGCCCGCTGCCGACGCAGCGGGCCCCTTCGGACTGCGGGTTTCGGACCGGGGTCGGCCGTCAGGCCGGGTGGGGGATGACCTCCAGGCTCTCGGGGCCGTTGATGATGATGGACTTCAGGCGCGCGGGCTGCTGCCCGGGGTGGGCGAGGGCGAGCTCGGGCAGCCGCCTGAACAGGGTGGTCAGGGCGATGTCCGCTTCCAGGCGGGCGAGGTGCGCGCCGAGGCAGAAGTGCGGCCCGTGGCCGAACGCGAGGTGTTCCTTGCTGCCGCGGGTGGGGTCGAAGCTCTCCGGGCACTCCGGGTGGAGTTCCGGGTCGCGGCCGGCGGCGGCGAAGCCGAGGCTGATCGCATCGCCCTTGCGGATGACGACGCCCTCGCCGAGGTCGATGTCCTCCAGGGCGCAGCGCATGGGTATGTGCATCACCGGCCCCTCGATGCGCAGCGTCTCCTCGACGACGTCCTGCCAGCCGATGGCCCCCTCGCGGACCCGGGTGAGGTGCTCGGGGTGGTTGAGCAGGGCCTGGACGGCGCTGCTGATGAGGTTGACGGTGGTCTCGTACCCCGCGCCGATCATCAGGAAGAGGGTGCCGAGCAGCACGGCGTCCGACATCGGCTCCTCGTCGGGCTCGGCCGGCAGGAGCAGGTCGCTGGTCAGGTCGGCGGCCGGATTCTCCCGCTTGTACTGCAGCAACTCGCCGAGCCGCGCGTACAGTTCGGTGTGCGCGGCGAGCGCGTCCGCCGGTTCGAGCGAGGAGTCCAGGACGGCGTCGATCCCGGTGCTGATCTTCCTGCGCAGGTGGTCGGGGACGCCGAACAGGTCGCAGATGACGGTGATGGTCAGCGGCAGCGCCAGGGCCTGGCGCACGTCGGCGACCGCCCCGGGGGGCAGCGCGGCCAGCGCCTCGACCAGGTGGTCCGCGGTGGCCTGGATCTGCGGACGCATCCGTTCGACCTGCCGCGGGGTGAAGGAGGGGGCGACGCGGCGCCGGGAGGTGCGGTGCTCCTCGCCGTAGAAGTTGAAGAAGCTCTGCTGGAGGGCGATGGGAGCCAGCGGCCAGCCCTCGGGCATGTCGGCCAGCCCGGCCCAGTGCTTGCGGATGTCGCGCGAGACGCGCGGGTCGTTGGTCAAGGCCTGGATGACGCTGTGCCGGGTGACCGCCCAGGCGAGGACAGGCCCCGGCAGCTCCACCAGCACGGCCGGCGCCTCGGCGCGCAGCGCGGCGGCCTCGGCGTGCATCGCATGGCCGGTGGGATCGAGAACGGGACACCTGAGAACGGACGGGGACGACATGCGACACTCCCTCTCTGGAATTGGCACGGAGAATTCCGCTGATTTCGCTGGTTCCGCTGATTCGGCTGAAACGGCTGAAACGGCTGATTCCGCCGGTTCCGCGTGACGGGTGCGAGCTAGATCCAACGCCGTGTAGATAGAGCCTGCGGATTCCTGTCACGGGTCTGGTGTGGTCAGGATGTCGATGCTGATGGTGGCTTTGTAGCTGGTCCGGTCGACGG
>NZ_JNWQ01000150.1 GCF_000716875.1 Streptomyces novaecaesareae
CGGTGGGGCGGGGTGAGTGGGCCACCCCGCCCCGGATGGCCGGTGGTGCGTGCGGTGGTGCGGTCAGCCGCGCAACTGGCTGCGCTCGATGGGGGTGCGCTCGATGGGGGTGCGCTCGATGGGGGTGCGCTCGATGGGGGTGCGGTCCATGGCGGGGCGGTCCATGGGGGTGCGCTCGATGGGGGTGCGGTCGAGCGCGGCGCGGTCGAGGGTGCTGCGCTCCAGGCTGCTGCGGTCCAGGCCGCCCTGGCGGGCGGCGGGGACGGTCGTGGCCAGGCCGCCGGTCGGGGCCAGGCCACCGGTCGGCACGGCGGGCAGGTCCTCGGAGCGGTCCGGGCGGCTCGGGCCCGGGACGGCGCCGCTGGCGGCGAGGAGTTCGCTGGTCGGGCGGCGCATGCCGTAGCGGCGGTGCACGGCCTGCTTGGTGACCCCGAGGGCGGAGCCCACCGAGTCCCAGGAGAAGCCCAGCGCGCGGTCGAACTCGACCGCCGCCGCCACCAGGGTCTCCACGCTCTCCCGCAACTCCTGTGCCAGGCGCACGGTCGGTGCCGGAGCCCGCCCGTACACCACGAAGCCGGCCGAGGTGCTGGGGCGCCGCGGTCGGTAGACGTTGCCCAACTGGGCGGTGAGCGTCCGCAGCGCGTCGACCTGGCGCCTCACCCGCTCGATGTCCCGCACCAGCAGGTGCAGGCTCGCCCGCGCCCGGGCGTCGTGGTTGATCTGCTCGGCCATGGCCTACGTGCCACCTTCCGTACGGTTCAGCTCGGCCGGGGCGCGGTGTCCCGTGCGCCCGGCCCCGGTCAATCTCTCTTGACCAACGCCGAAGCGGGGGCCGGGGTAACGCGGCTCGTCGGACTCGGGATATGTCAGAGGGCCCCGGGCCGGCCCGGGGGCACGGTCCGCGGGCATGCTCCGAGGGCATGGGGGGCGGGGTCGGCGCGTTGCATAGACTTGGCCGGAACAGCCGTTGCCCGCAGCTCCGCACGACTCACGACACCTCGACGGACAGGAACCCGTAGCCCGTGGCGATCCAGCCGATCCGTCTCTTCGGAGACCCCGTCCTGCGGGCCACCGCCCAGCCGGTGACCGTGTTCGACAAGGAACTGCGCAACCTGGTCCGCGATCTGACCGACACCATGACGGCCGCCCCCGGCGCCGGCCTGGCCGCGCCCCAACTCGGCGTCTCCCTGCGGGTGTTCACGTACCACGTGGACGGCGTCACCGGGCACCTGATCAACCCGGACCTGTCGCTGAGCGAGGAGGAGCAGGAGGGCCCCGAGGGCTGCCTCTCGCTGCCCGGCCTGCGCTACGACACCAAGCGCGCGTACGGCGTGGTCGCCAAGGGCTTCAACATGTACGGCGATCCGGTGACCCTGGAGGGCACCCAGCTGCTCGCCCGGTGCATCCAGCACGAGACCGACCACCTGGACGGCATCATCTTCATCGACCGGCTCGACCGCGAGCAGCGCAAGGCCGCGCTGAAGGCGATCCGGGAGGCGGACTGGGGCGGCGGGCCCGCGCCGGTCGTCAAGGTCTCGCCGCACAGCACCTTCGGCGCTGCGCGCTGATTTCCGTCGGCTTCCTGAACTCCCTTTTGCAGAAAGGCACTTGATGCGTCTCGTCTTCGCCGGCACCCCCGAGGTCGCCGTTCCCGCCCTGGACGCCCTGCTCGCCTCCGACCGGCACGAGGTCGTCGCGGTGGTCACCCGCCCCGACGCCCCCGCCGGACGCGGCCGCAAGCTGGTCGCCAGCCCCGTCGCGCAGCGCGCCGAGGAGGCCGGGATCGAGGTCCTCAAGCCGGCGAAGCCCAGCGACCCGGAGTTCGTCGCGCGGCTCACCGAACTCGCCCCCGACTGCTGCCCGGTGGTCGCCTACGGCGCGCTGCTGCGCCCCGGCACCCTGGAGATCCCCGAGCACGGCTGGGTCAACCTGCACTTCTCGCTGCTGCCCGCCTGGCGCGGCGCGGCCCCGGTCCAGCACGCGGTGCTGGCCGGCGACGAGGTCACCGGTGCGTCCACCTTCCTGATCGAGCAGGGCCTGGACTCCGGCCCGGTCTACGGCGTGATCACCGAGGAGGTCCGCCCGACCGACACCAGCGGCGAGCTGCTCACCCGGCTCTCCGTCTCCGGTGCGCGGCTTCTCGCGGCCACCATGGACGGCATCGCGGACGGCTCCCTGCACGCGGTGCCGCAGCCCGCCGAGGGCATCACGCTCGCGCCGAAGATCAGCGTCGAGGACGCCCGGATCGACTGGAACCACCCTGCGCTGCGGGTCGACCGCGTGGTGCGCGGCTGCGCGCCGGCGCCGGGGGCGTGGACCGAGTTCCGGGGCGAGCGGCTGAAGGTCACCGGGCCGGTGAAGCTGCTGGCGGACTCGGCCGAACTGGCGCCCGGCGAGGTCGCGATGGTCGGCAAGAACAGCGTGCGGGTCGGGACGGGCAGCCACGACATCGAGCTGGGGGAGGTCCGTCCGCAGGGCAAGAAGGAGATGCGGGCCGCGGACTGGGCCCGGGGCGCCCGGCTTGCGGCGGGGGAGCGGTTCGGGGCGTGAGCTGAGCGCTCGGCGCGCGGGCTGGGCGTTCGGGGCGGTTCTGTTCGTCGCGTGGGCTGGGCGTTCGGGGCGGTTCTGTTCGGCGCGCGGGCTGCTGGGGGTGGGCCTACCTTGGTCCGAGTGGGGGATTCCTCACCAGGAAGGCTGATCCCAATGGCCCGACTCACCTGGACGAGCCCGCGAACCTGGACGAGCCCGCGTACCTGGACCGCCGTGGCCGGTGCACTGCTGGTGACCGCGACCTTCGGGCTGGCGACCGCTCCTCCGGCCGGCGCCTCGACCACCACGGTGGTCGCCGGCACGCCGGCCGCCTCGGGCACGGTCTCCTCCGCCACCTGCCCGGCGAACACCCTCCTGATCGCGGGAGGCTTCGATCTGGGGAACGTCACGGCGGATCCCTCCACCGGTGCGCCGCCGTCGGTGCTGGTGACGCTGAACGGCCCCTCGGCCGACCAGAGCAACACCTGGAACGCCGCCGCCGTGGGCGTCAACGGAACCCAGGCACTCGCCCTCTGCCAGACGAGCTGACCAGCCGTCACGGAGCCCCCTCCCGTGAGGGGGCTCCACCCCGGGGATGCGGGGCGGAGGAGGCTTCGGGTGGTACCTCCCGCAGGGGATATCGTTGAGGTCGATAACCACCGCAGCACATTGAGGCACACAGGTATGAGCACGCCCAGCAGCACCCCCGGCGCCAAGCGCGCACCCCGCCCGCACCGCCGTCCGAAGAAGGACCCGGCCCGGATCGTCGCGTTCCGCGCGCTGCGCGCCGTCGACGAGCGCGACGCGTACGCCAACCTGATCCTGCCCTCGCTCCTGCGCGAAGCCGAGCAGAAGGGCATGGACCGGCGCGACGCCGCCCTGGCCACCGAACTCGTCTACGGCACCCTGCGCCTGCAGGGCACCTACGACGCGATCATCGCGGCCTGCATCGACCGGCCGCTCGGCAAGGTCGACCCGCCGGTCCTGGACGTGCTCTCGCTCGGCGCCCACCAGCTGCTCACCACCCGGATCCCCAGCCACGCCGCCGTCTCGGCGACCGTCGAACTCGCCCGGGTGGTGCTCGGCGACGGCAAGGCGAAGTTCGTCAACGCCGTGCTGCGCCGGATCAGCGCCCACGACCTGGACACCTGGATCGAGCAGGTCGCCCCGCCGTACGACCAGGACGCCGAGGACCACCTGGCGGTCGTCCACTCGCACCCGCGCTGGGTGGTCTCCGCGCTCTGGGACTCGCTCGGCCGCTGGCAGCCGGACGCCTCCGGGCGCGGCGCCGTGGAGGAACTGCTGCGGGCCGACAACGAGCGGCCCGAGGTCACCCTGGTCGCCCGCCCCGGCCGGGCCACCGTCGGCGAGCTGGCCGACGCGCTGCCCGAGGCCGAGCCGGGGCGCTGGTCCCCGTTCGCGCTGCGCCTCGCCGAGGGCGGCGACCCGGGCTCGATCGACGCGGTCCGGGAGAACCGGGCGGGCGTGCAGGACGAAGGCAGCCAGCTGGTCGCGCTGGCGCTGGCCTCGGCGCCCGTGGACGGCCCCGACCGGCTCTGGCTGGACGGCTGCGCCGGCCCCGGCGGCAAGGCCGCGCTGCTCGGCGCGCTGGCCGCCGAGCGCGGGGCGGCGCTCGTCGCGAGCGAGAAGCAGCCGCACCGGGCCCGGCTGGTGGCACGGGCGCTGGAGGGCAACCCCGGCCCGTACACGGTGATCGCGGCGGACGGAACGCGCCCGGCCTGGCGGGCCGGCGGCTTCGACCGGGTGCTGGTCGACGTGCCCTGCTCCGGACTGGGCGCGCTGCGCCGTCGTCCGGAGGCGCGCTGGCGGCGGCGCCCGGCGGACGTCGCGGCCTTCGGGCCGCTCCAGCGGGACCTGCTGCGCTCGGCGATCGAAGCCACCCGGATCGGCGGCGTGGTCGGCTACGCGACCTGCTCGCCGCACCTGGCGGAGACCCGGGCCGTCGTGGATGACGTGCTGCGGGACGAGGGCGGCCGGGTCGAGTGGATCGACGCGCGCCCGCTGCTGCCCGGCGTCCCGGCGCTCGGGGACGGCCCGGACGTGCAGCTGTGGCCGCACCTGCACGGGACGGACGCGATGTACCTCGCGCTGCTGCGGCGGACGGCCTGACCGGAAGCGGTCGTTCGCGCCTTCGGCGGTGACGCTTGCACCTCCCGTAGGGGGAGGCGGCAGGGTGGTGGCCATGAACGGCGACGCGACGTACACCATCGGTGAGCTGGCCCGGCGGACGGGGCTGACGGTCAAGACCGTCCGCTTCTACTCGGACCAGGGGATCGTGTCGCCGGCCGGCCGCAACCCGGTCGGCCACCGACGGTACGGCGCGGACGCCGTCGCCCGCCTGGAACTGGTCCGCACCCTGCGGGAACTCGGGCTCGGACTGCCCGCGATCCGGGGAGTGCTGGAGCGCGAACTCGCGCTGCCCGCCGTCGCGGCGGCGCACGCCGAGGCGCTGGACGTGCAGATCCGGGTGCTGCGGCTGCGGCGGGCCGTGCTGGGGGCGGTGGCCAGGCGCGGGTCGACACCTGAGGAGTTGACGTTCGTGCACCAGTTGGCCCGGCTGTCGGAGGACGAACGGGGGCGCCTGATCGGGGAGTTCCTGGCGGGAGTGTTCGGGGGGTTGGGGGTCGGGGGCGGTGTTGGTGTCGGGGGCGGCAGCTGCGGCGGTGGTGGTGGCCGGTTCGCGGCCGCGGCGCGCTCGTTGACGCCGGAGCTGCCGGAGGATCCGTCGGTCGAACAGGTCGAGGCGTGGGTGGAGTTGGCGCAGCTGGCGGGGGACGACGGGTTCCGGGCGCTGCTGCGCGGGCTCGCCGAGGCGGAGGCGGCGGAGGCGGTCGAGGCGGCGGGGGCCGGTGCGGGAGGGCTGCCGCATCCTGGACTGGGGGTGGCGGTACGGGAGTTGGCCGGGCCGGCGGTCGCGGCGGGGGTGGATCCGGGGTCGGAGGCGGCGGCGGTGGTCGTGGCGGAGCTGCTGGAGCGGTACGCGGGGATGGTGCCGGGAGGCGCCGACGGGGTGGTGCCGGCCCGGCTGGGGGAGAGGCTGGGGGAGAGGTTGGCCGGGATGGCGGATCCGCGGCGGGAGCGGTACCTGGAACTGCTGGCGGTCGTCAACGGTTGGGCCGCGCCGGAGAGTTGGGCGGCGGAGGTGGGCTGGGCGCTGCGCGCCGTGGCGTGAGCCGGTTGCGGGGGCGCGGGGTCGCGGGGTTGCGGGGTTGCGGGCCTGGCTACGGTTTCGGCTTGCGCTGTGCCGGGGGCGGGCAGGGGAGGTTGGTGAGGAAGGCGTGGGCCTGGGCGCGGAGTTCGTCGACCGGCGGATCCTCGCAGACCGCCTCCAGGCCGAGTGCGGTCGTGTGGCCGGAGTGGGAGTAGGACTGGTAGGCGAGGTACGGCCGGTGGTCGTCGGTGGGGTCGAGCCCGACGGCGAAGGTCGCGAAGCGGGTGCGCTCGCGTTCCGTCCGGGCGCCCTCGGTGCGGGAGAGCTCCCACTCGAACTCGTAGGGCTCGGGCTCGGCGGGCAGGTCCAGCAGGGCCTGGGCGAGCTGGCGGACCTCGTCCGGGTTCGCAAAGGGGAGGGACTCGGACCCGAAGGGCGTGGCGGCGAACAGCTCCCAGTCGTGGCCGTTGTGGCTGACGGTCAGTGCCCACTGACCGTCCTTGTCGCGCCAGTGGCAGTGCAGGGTCAGGTCCATGGTGGTCAACCTCCCTGTGGTCATCGGCCGTTCGTATTCCCTCATCGTGGCACACCGGGCGGCGGGCGGAAGTCGGGACTGAGCCGTTCTCGGCCCCGTTGCCAGGCTGCCTGCAGCGGACGGTAGTCGAGGACGGTGATGTCGTGCTCGTCGAGCAGGCGGCGGGCCTCGGCGGAGACCAGGAACGCGTGGTCGGTGCGACGGACCCGCCAACCGTCCTGCGGGGCAAGGGGGTTCGGGCCGGCCAGGCTGGGGTGCACGGCCCACTCGGTCAGGCCCGGCGGGAGGGCGGCGAGCAGACGGGCGAAGTGGGCGGGCTTGTCGTCCGGCGGGACGGCGAAGCTGTCGAGGAAGCCGTGGTCCACCACGGGCAGGCCGCCCTGGCGCATCCGGGCCACCGCGGGCGGCAGCCAGACCCGTACCGCCAGGCCGTACTCGGCGGCGAGGGCGAGGGTGAGGTCGAGGATGTCCTCGCGGCCGCCGTCGGCGAGACAGTGGAAGTCGAGGTGGGTCGGGGCGAGGCCGGCCGACGCCACCGCGTCGATCTGGGCGCGGAACTCGCGCTCGACGTGGTCGAGTCGGGCGCGGGCGAGCAACTCGGCCCGTCCGGCGGGGGTGGGGGCGAAGAACTCCCCGTCCTCGTCGAGGAGGGAGGGCACCCGCTCGCGGGCGGCCAGTGGGCCCCAGCGCAGGTGGGGCGACTCGCAGACCAGGGTGAGGTGGATGCCGAAGGGGACCTCCGGGTGTCGGCGCAGGAGTCGGAGTGCGTGCGGGGCGGCGGCGCACGGGGTCATCAGGCTGCAGGAGGCGGCGATGCCGTTCCGGATGGCGTCGATCACGGCGAGGTTGACGGACTCGTCCATGCCGAAGTCGTCGCAGTTGAGCAGGAGGAGGCCTGTCTCTTATACACATCTCCGAGCCCACGAGACAGGCAGAAATCTCGTATGCCGTC
>NZ_JNWQ01000151.1 GCF_000716875.1 Streptomyces novaecaesareae
CCCTCCCCCTCCCCGCGCTTCTCCCCGCGTCTCCCCCCACACACAAAAGTTCCCCGCGCCCGAAGGGGCGCGGGGAACTGCGCGAAGCGGAAGGCCACTACCCGCACTCAGGCTTCAACAGCCCGCTGCACACACAGCCGTCTCACACCGCCAAACAGCTGGGCCCGAGCAACTGCTTCAGGTCCCCGAACAGCGCCGGGTCCGACTTCACCCGGTGCCGGTCCAGCCGCAGCACCGTCGTCTTGTTGCGGCTCTCCAGCCGCACCCGGACCTCGGTGGTGCCCCGGTGGCTCCCCAGCACCTCGCCGAGCCGGGCGACCAGCGGCGGGGTGATCTTCCCGCTGGGGATGTTGATGGTGATCGGTGCGTCGGCATGCGCGTTGGACAGGTCGGGGACGGACAGTTCCATCCCCATCAGCCGCGGCACGTCCTCCCGCTTGTCGAGCTTGCCACGCACGAACACCACGGCGTCCTCGACGAGTTGCGAGGACACCAGCTGGTAGCTCGCCGGGAAGAACATGCAGTCGATGGAGCCGGCCAGGTCCTCGACGGTGGCGATGGCCCAGGCGTTGCCCTGCTTGGTCATCTTCCGCTGGAGGCCCGAGATGATGCCGCCGATGGTGATGATCGTCCCGTCGGGCCGTTCGGCGAGGTCGGCGACCGCGCAGTCCGCCTTGTCGGCGAGCACGTGCTCGATGCCGTGCAGCGGGTGCGAGGAGACGTAGAGGCCGAGCATCTCCCGTTCCTGGGCGAGCAGGAAGGACTTCTCCCACTCGTCCTCGGAGAAGACGACGTCGAGCCCGAAGCTGGGTTCGTCGGCTTCGGCGTCGCCGCCGAACAGGTCGAACTGCCCTTCGGCTTCCTTCCGCTTCACGCCGACGACGTTGTCGATCATCGGCTCGAACTGTGCGCTGAGGCCCTTGCGGGTGTGGCCGAGCGAGTCGAAGGCGCCGGCCTTGATCAGCGATTCGACGGTCCGCTTGTTGCAGACCACCGATTCCACCTTGTCGAGGAAGTCGGGGAAGGAGGAGAACTTCCCCTTGGTCTTGCGGGTCCGGATCATCGAGTCGACGACCGGCCCGCCGACGTTGCGGATGGCGGTGAGCCCGAAGCGGACGGTGTCGTCACCGTGCGGGGTGAAGTCCGAATCCGATTCGTTGACGTCCGGCGGCAGGACGTTGATGCCCATCTTGCGGCACTCGTTGAGGTAGACCGCGGACTTGTCCTTGTCGTCCTTGACGGACGTGAGCAGGCCGGACATGTACTCGGCCGGGTAGTTGGCCTTGAGGTAGGCCGTCCAGTACGAGACCAGCCCGTACCCGGCGGTGTGCGCTTTGTTGAACGCGTAGCCGGAGAAGGGGACGAGGACGTCCCACACGGCCTGGATGGCCGCGTCGGAGTAGCCGCGCTCGCGGCAGCCCTTCTGGAAGGGGACGAACTCCGCTTCCAGGATCTCCTTCTTCTTCTTGCCCATGGCGCGGCGCAGCAGGTCTGCCTGGCCGAGGGAGTAGCCGGCGAGGATCTGCGCGGCCTTCTGGACCTGCTCCTGGTAGACGATCAGGCCGTAGGTGGGCCGGAGCACCTCTTCCAGGGGCTTCTCCAGCTCCGGGTGGATCGGGGTGATGTCCTGCTGCCCGTTCTTGCGCAGCGCGTAGTTCGTGTGGGAGTTGACGCCCATCGGGCCCGGCCGGTACAGCGCGAGGACGGCCGAGATGTCTTCGAAGTTGTCGGGCTTCATCAGGCGCAGCAGCGAGCGCATGGGGCCGCCGTCGAGCTGGAAGACGCCGAGCGTGTCACCGCGCGCCAGCAGCTCGTAGGTCGGCTTGTCGTCGAGGGGCAGATCAAGCAGGTTGATCTTGATGCCCTTGTTCTTCTCGATCGCCTTGACGGCGTCGTCCATGATCGTCAGGTTGCGCAGGCCGAGGAAGTCCATCTTGAGAAGGCCGAGGCCCTCACAGGTCGGGTAGTCGAACTGCGTGATGGTGACGCCGTCGGTGTGCCGGGTCCAGACCGGGATGTGGTCGGTCAGCGGCTCGGCGGACATGATGACGCCGGCGGCGTGCACGCCGGGCTGGCGGATCAGGCCCTCGATGCCGCGCGCGGTGTCGATGACCTTCCGGACGTCCGGGTCGTTCTCGTACAGGCCGCGGATCTCGCCGGCCTCGCCGTAGCGCGGGTGCGAGGAGTCGGTGATGCCGGAGAGCGGGATGCCCTTGCCCATGACGTCCGGCGGCATCGCCTTGGTGATCCGGTCACCCATCGCGTACGGGTAGCCGAGGACTCGCGAGGAGTCCTTGATGGCGGCCTTCGCCTTGATGGTGCCGTACGTGACGATCATGGCGACCTTGTCGGATCCCCACTTCTCCGTCACGTAGCGGATCACGTCACCGCGCCGGCGCTCGTCGAAGTCGATGTCGACATCGGGCATGGAGATGCGCTCGGGGTTGAGGAAGCGCTCGAAGATCAGGCCGTGCGGGATGGGGTCGAGGTCAGTGATGCCCATCGCGTACGCGACCAGCGAGCCGGCCGCCGAACCACGGCCGGGGCCCACCGCGATGCCCTGGCTCTTGGCCCACATGATGAAGTCGGCGACCACGAGGAAGTACGCCGGGAACCCCATCTGGATGATGGTGTCCATCTCGTACTCGGCGAGCTTCTTGTGCTCCTCGTCGTACCCGCCCGGGAAGCGCCAGTCCATGCCCTCCCAGACCTTGGACTTGAAGAAGTCCGCCTCGGACTCGAAGCCCTCCGGGATGGGGAAGCGGGGCATGAGGTTCTTGAACTTGAACATGCCCTCGGTGTCGACGCGGGAGGCGACGAGGAGCTGGCTGTTGCGGCAGCCCTCCTGCCAGGCGTCCGAGGAGTCCAGCGCGTACATCTCGGCGGCGGACTTGATGTAGTAGCCGGTGCCGTCGAAGCGGAAGCGGTCCGGGTCGGAGAGGTTCTTGCCGGTCTGGACGCAGAGCAGGAGGTCGTGCGCGCCGGCGTCGGCCTCGGTGGTGTAGTGCGAGTCGTTGGTGACGACCGGGGGGATGTTCAGCTTCTTGCTGATCTCCAGCAGCCCGTCGCGGACCCGCTTCTCGATGTCGAGGCCGTGGTCCATCAGCTCCAGGAAGTAGTTCTCCTTGCCGAAGATGTCCTGGTAGTCGGCGGCGGACTTGACGGCCTCGTCGAACTGGCCGAGCCGCAGGCGGGTCTGCACCTCGCCGGAGGGGCAGCCGGTGGTGGCCATCAGGCCGCCGGACAGCTCGGAGATCAGCTCCTTGTCCATCCGGGGCCACTTCACCAGCCAGCCCTCGGCGTAGGAGCGCGAGGTCAGCTTGAAGAGGTTGTGCAGGCCCTCCTTGTTGCGGGCCCAGATGGTCTTGTGGGTGTACGCGCCGGACGCGGAGACGTCGTCCTTCTTCTGGTGCGGCTGGCCCCACAGGATGCGCTTGGTGTTGGAGCGGGCTTCCGGGGCGACGTACGCCTCGATGCCGATGACGGGCGTGATGCCCGCGTCGGTGGCCTGCCGGTGGAACTCGGCGGCGCCGTACATGTTGCCGTGGTCGGTCATGGCCACGTGGGTCTGACCGAGGCGCTCGACCTCCTTGAACATCTGCTTCAGCCGGGCGGCACCGTCCAGCATCGAGTACTCGGTGTGGACGTGCAGATGCGCGAACGGCTGGTCGCTCAAGGCGGGGCCTCCGGAGGCTCTGGTGCTGGTCTGGTGGGCCGGCGAACGTGCAGGTCACAGGGGGAGATGCCCTGGAAATGGATGTGGCCCGGAACACCTCGCGGGGTCCGGACCATCACTCACACGTTCACGCGTCTACTTTAGCCCCCTCGAACAGCTGGCTCACTCGACGGGAGACGCCGCCGAGCTCAGCCCGGCGAGTCGCGCCGCGGCGGCTTTTCTGATCTCCGGCTCCTCCAGCGGATCCTCCCGGAGGTACCCCAGGCGGGCTCTCACCTCGGGCCGGTCGGGCGCGTGCTCGACACCCAGGAGGCGGGCTTGCGCCTCGCAGTCCCACAGTGACTCGGTGTACGCCCCGGCCATCCCCGGCGAGCCGAGCGCGGCCAGCGCCGTCAGGTAGGCAGGACGCTCGTACGAGTGCGGAGTCCACAGCCAGAAGCGACGCAGCAGGGAGACCGCATCAGCGGCCTTCGTACCGAATCGCGTCAACCCGCGCGCGAGTGCGTCCGGCCCGCACCAGGTGCGATCCACCCAGTCCCGCTCCAGCTCGGCGATCAGCGCCGGGATGTCCTGCGACTCTCCGTGCTCGGCCAGGACGGCGAGGCCTTCCCAAGCCAGCCATCGGGTGTCGGACGTCACCCAGTCGCGGGCGGCCGGCATGGCGAGGGCGCCGAGCTTGCGGATGACGCCCGGGAGCAGCGGCAGGGGGTACTCGCCGTCCGCCATGCCGAGCGAAGGTACGAGCGGTACGAGCCCTGGCTCCGGCTCCCGCCGGTAGAGCACGCGTAGCGCATTGATCTTCCGGCTCTCCGGCTCGTCGGGGTCGGCCAGCAGCGCCACCAATGCACTGCTCGGCAACTCGGCCGTCGGATCCGGCCTGTCCGGCTGGCACTTCGAAGCGGGGACTTCCTCCTGCTCCTCCTCCGGCAAGTGGACGCGCAGCGCGTCGCGGGCCTCGATCGAGCCACCGAGCGCCAGCAGCTCCAGCACCTCGACTGCCCGGTCGTGGGTGTCCTCGTCCCCGGCCAGCATCTCGACCACCGGTCCGATCGGCAGTTCCAGGTCCCGGATCAGCCGGGCCAGGTACAGCTCTCGGTCATCGACCGAGTCCCACCGCCATTCCCAGCGGATGCAGCCGTACACGAGGTCGGCGGCTGAGGACGGATCCTCCGCCGCCATCACCGCACCCAGCCCTCTACCGCGCTGCAACAACCCCGGAAGCGTCCCCGCCGGCGCGTACTCGTATCTCCGCTCTGCCATGGGCTCCATCGTGCCCCAGCCCCTGGCGCGCGTGCGGCGGGGGCTGGCGGGTCACGCGTCCTCGTCCGGCGGCGGGGCCGCGCGGAGGACGGTGACGACGCCCAGGGCGACGGTGGCGAACGCGAGGCCGAGGAGGAGGGCGAAGGCGGCGGCGATCAGAAACCGCACGGGCCGTCGTTACGGTCGGCGTCGAGGAGCAGGGTGAGGAGGTTGAGGAGAGTCGAGACCGGCGCGGTGTTGAACCGGACGAGGACGCGGCCGTCCAGGGTCTTGTCGGTGCTCGCGGAGGGCCAGACCAGGCCGAACTTCTGGCCCCGCTCGTGGAGTTCGGCCAACAGCGAACGGACGTGGGCGTCCGAGAACGACTGGACGCGGGGATCCGTGGGCTTCATCGGGTAGCGCTTCATCAAGCGGCGTCCTTCTGCAGCTCGAACCAGACGCACTTGCCACGCTCCTGAGCGTCGACGCCCCACCGGTGCGTGAGGCAGGAGACGAGCTGGAGGCCACGTCCCGCCTCCGCGAAGAGATCGGGCGTCCCGGGCGAGGGAGGGATCGGGCTCTCGTCCGCCACGGAGACGCGGAGCGTGTGGTCGATCGAGATGATCTGAATGATCGGAGCGGGCGTGTGCCCGTGCCGCCACGCGTTGACGAGGAGTTCGACGAGCGCGAGCTGCGCGTCGAAGATCGTGGAGGGCTCCCACCCGACACGGGTCATGGTGTCGCGCAGGGACTGACGGGCGATGGCGAGGGAGGGCGTGTTGAGGTGACGCATGGGACTTCTCCCGAGGCGTGAGTGAGGGAAGAACCGGCGGAACACATGTCGCCGTGAGCCAGGCCAGGTAAAAGGACATGGCTGCTCTGCGGTGCTTGCTAG
The DNA here is from genome assembly GCF_000716875.1 of Streptomyces novaecaesareae. GTDB lineage: Bacteria > Actinomycetota > Actinomycetes > Streptomycetales > Streptomycetaceae > Kitasatospora > Kitasatospora novaecaesareae. The sequence continues at coordinate 5,811 of NZ_JNWQ01000151.1, forward strand.
CAGGCGTTACTGACGATCCGTCGGATCGATGTGACATCGACCATAGCGCAGACGAGTATCCAATTTTCCACCCTTTGCGGAAACTTCCCCCTACGGTGGTAACAGGTGGACCCACGCTCGAAGCGCGCGGCAGACTGACCACACTGACCTTCGGAAGGGACCCATGCCTCCACGTTCCAACCCAACACTCCGCCAGCGCAGGATTGGCACCGAGCTGCGGAGAATGCGCGAGCGGGCTGGCTACGGTGGTTCAGAACTCGGCCGCGCTGTCAGCATGACTCCCGCCCAGGTCACTCAGATGGAATCCGGGCGGATCGGCATCAGTATCGACCGCCTCCGCACCATCGCCGCCGCGTGCAACTGTGCGAATCCCTCGCTGATCGACGCCCTCACCGAGATGATCTCCGAGCGCGGGAGAGGCTGGTGGGAGGAGTATCGCGAGGTCCTGACGACAGACTTCCTCGAAGTCGCAGAGATCGAGAGCTACGCAACAGCCCTCTCCACCTGCACGACCACCTACATCCCGGGCTTGTTGCAGACCGGCGCATACGCCTCCGCTGTCTTCACGCGGGTCTATCCGCCGTTGTCCCGCTCGGAGATCGACGTCCGCACAGCGTTTCGGATCCAACGCCAGCAGATAGTCCGGTCAGGCAAGACGCCTCTCCAAGCGTTCATCCACGAAGCCGCGCTCCGGATGCAGTTCGGCGGGCCCAAGGTGCTTGTCGAGCAACTCGACGCGCTTATCGACGACTCCACGCATCCCGGGATCTCAATCCGTGTAGTGCCCTTCGCCGTCGCCACCTTCCCAGGTGCTTCCGAAAACCTCACGTTCGCCAAGGCCCCGGTGCCCGACTTGGACACCGTCCAGATGGACGTCGCACAAGGCGTGCTGTTCTTCGACTCCCCAGCAGACCTGGCCATGCATCGAACTATCTTCGATCGCATGGACACCCTGGCATTCTCCAACGAGAAGTCGCGGGATCTCATCCGATCAGTCAAGAAGGAAGCGGAAGACAGCTATGCCTGAGTCGAAGTGGCAGAAGTCCAGCTACAGCGGCGCGACCAACGAGTGTGTGGAGGTCCGCACGTTCGACGGGGCGGTCGAACTCCGCGAGTCCGACGAAGGCGACACCATCCTGCACACCACCCCCGCCGCCTTCGCCGCCCTCCTCCACGCCACCAAGGCCGGCGAATTCGACCACCACGCCTAGAACTTCGCCCCCTCGCTCTCCCCGATCGAGGGGGCTAAGGGTCAAGGCCGTGAAGTTAAGGGCTGATCGGCTCGCCCAGGATGTCGATGCTGATGGTGGCCTTGTAGGTGCGTCGGTCGACGCGCAGGCTCTTGTACGCGT
>NZ_JNWQ01000152.1 GCF_000716875.1 Streptomyces novaecaesareae
CGATCGCGATCAAGCCCGTGCCCGGCCCGAGCACCCCGACCGCGCACCACGCCAGCCCCCGTGACCTGCAGATTTCAGGATGGAATTAGCTCAGTGCGATCCTTCATGACCGAATCGGCCACGATCCAGGCCGCCGCAGCCCGTGCCGCCTCGCTCAGGTCGTTGAAGACCACCAGCTCCCACGGACAAACTTGCCCGATACCCTTGCCCGAGCGGTCGAACAACGCAGTCAGCCGCCCACCAATAGCATCAGCCCGCCGCTGCGCGTCGTGGGCCGGTATAGAGGCCACTTCAACTCCTCACGCGTCTAGGGAGCACATGGGCGATCAGGACTCGGCGGCGGTCCCACCTTGAAAGCGGGCGGTCTTCTCATCGACGACGCGGAGCTAAGCGGTTCGCTGCTCAACCGTTTCTCTCGAGGCTCCGCCAGCGTAGAGCTCAGTGGCGTCGGGGGCCGTTCGTGGGGATGCAGGAAGCAGACACGGCGGCCGTCCTACCAGATCCGGCGCCTGGTGAGCGGGCACGGCGCAGCGAGGTCGCGCTCGGTGCCGTCGCCGTCCCAGTTGTCGGGGAGCGCAAGTGCGGCATCGGGAAGGACGAACCGGACATCGATTTGCTTCCTGTCGTGGGTGGGTGCGCCGCAGCAGACGCAGGCGACGGGGGAGTGGTTCGTGCTCACGCGGGCAGAGTACGGCGGCGGTTGCTCAGGTCGGCGCGCGGGGTAGCGGTCCGGGCGGCTGAACGCGGGGTCATGGGTGGTGCGCATAGCGAGCATTGGGTCCCGGCCAGCTTGCGTCCATGAAGTCGGGGCGATCGACGCGGTGGAAGCACCGAACCAGGAACTCGGTGAACGTCCCGGCGGTCTCGAACCACTCGCCCTCGTCGCTGCTGATGATGATCCGCCACTCGGCGGGATCGTCCTCGACCGCGCGGAAGAAGTACCGGCTGCCCTGCTCGTCGCTTCCCCACAGCAGCAGAACGCCCGATCGGACGTCAGACTCGTCGACCTCCCACCAGCCCTCGGCAATCTCGCCGTACCAGGCCGGACGCTCAGGTGAGGGTCCCCAGCAGCGCTCCAGCTCGGCCGGCGTGGTGTCCATCGGCCGGTCGATCGTCAGATAACCGTCCACCGAGCCGGGGCCGTACAGATCGAGGAACGCCTTGAAGTCGGTCGGCAGCCGGAAACCGAGGTACCGCTCACTGGCATCCCAGATCGCGGGCCTGGCCCAACCCCAGGACTCCGGTTCCCCGAGGTGCGCGCGTAGTTGCTCGAGCGCGGTCTGGCTCTCCGGCTGGGGGCAGAAGATTGCTGGGGTCAGCACTGCCACAGGAACACGGCCTGTGTGCAGGGCTCGCACGCGAAGGCGTAGGCCTCACCACGTCCTCCGAAGTTCATCGCGGTGGCGTGGTCCCGTCCTTCCTCGAGCTGAACGACGAGCCTCATCTCCCGTGCGCAGGTCGGGCAGGCCGGGGTCTCGTCGTTCTGCAGCCACGCGGGCTGCCCGCCGAGCTGACCGAGGACGTCAAGAGGAGTTCGGCCCGGCTGCCTCGCCCACTCCGTGTAGGCCTGGCCGTAATCGGCCGTGGTGGACGCAGTCTCGTACGCGACGGCGCTCACCGCGCCGAGCAGAACCGGCTCCTGGTCGTCGTCCTCGTCCAGCACGGGCACCGGGATCGGCTGGAGTGCGGCCGTAGGGAACAGCAGTGCGCGGTTGCCGCCCGCCTGCGGGTCCCACTCCTCGCACATGCCCGGGTCGTTCTGGCACATGAACAGGGCGAGCACGTCCCGCCTCTCGACGGCGCCCTGGCCGGCGTGGCGGCCGAGATCGTCGAGGAGCACCTGCGCCAGGAACTGCATCGGCCCGTCGCACGTGGAGCACTGAGGCCACGAAGTCCCGGCCGGGGCCAGCGGCACCCCGCCGGTGCGGGTGACAAATGCGGTGGGCTCGGTGGTGCCCGCGTACGTCATCAGGGTCGTCGTCACAGCCGGCGACTCTACGACAAGCCGCTGACACCTCAGCCTACCACGGCCCGTGGTCACGACTCCGCCCAGACCCGGACTGGGACGAGGTGGATGGGGCACGTCAGTTGGCAGGGGCACCCGATCATCGCGGCTACGTCTTTCGGCGAACGGAACGCCACGCGTGCTGCGCCCAGGGCAGGCATTCGGCTCTTACACGGGGAGCCTACGGAGGCGTCCGTGCCAGCTGACACGGGGGTGAGGGGCCGGGCCACTGAGCCTGGGCGCCCGTACCGGCTGTCGGGGGTGGCTGGGACGATCGAGCCATGGGAAACCTCTACGACTACTATGCGGCCGCCGACGACGCACAGGCCTTGGGCATCTTCGAGGACGGCCGGGTCGACGACCGGTTCGGCACGGTCGGCCTCAAGGGCGTTGACCCCGACGCCCTCCTCGGTGTGGTCGAGGCGGCCCTGAGGGGAGTTCCCGAGGAGCAGGTGGAAGCCGACCCGCGCTTCTGCGAGCTGCTGAGCGATCCGCAGCACGAGGGCCACTGGCTCGTGTCGATTACCGACAGCCTTCGTGACGCGCTCGCGATGGCCGGCAGCGGCCGACTGGAGGAGGCCGCGTCCGGGTGGACGCTCACCGAGGACGGCGCGGGACAGGACGCGGAGCTGATAGCCGACTTCCTGGAGCGGCTGGCCGGCCTCGCCCGTGACGCCGGTCAGCGCGGCCTGTACTGCGGTATCGCCCTGTAGACGTGCCGAAGTCGGGCTGCTCGGCTGGCGCCCTCGACTGCCGGGATGCCCAGCGTTCGGCTTCCGTCACCAACGTTCGTCCCGTTGTCAGCCCGATCCGCCACACTGCTGCCCGTGATCACTCCTGGTGAGCCGCCTGCCGGCATCGAATCGGTCCCGCACCCCAAGGCCGTCCTGCTCGACACGCCCTGGGCGGAGCTCAGCCACGCGTACGGATCGGCCGAGGACACACCCATGCTGCTGGTCGGTCTGCTGGACGACGACCCCGAGGTCCAGGCCCATGCCCTGGGCCAGCTGCAGATGTCGGTCCTCCACCAGGGCTCGCTCTACAGCAGCACTGCGCCGGTCGCGCTGTTCGTGGCCGGCATCCTGGACCATCCGCGTACCTCGGCCGTGCACGAGAGCGAGTACCCGTGGGATGACCGGGTCCGCCCGCTGCGCGCTGCGCTGCTGGATTGGCTGGGCGAGATCGCTGAGTCGGTCGGCTATTACGACGACCGCGAGCAGGAGCCCGAGTACGACGACCTGGCCGACATCGCGGCCTGCCGGGCTGCCCGCCCCGCGATCCACCAGGCTGTGTCTCCCTACCTGGCCGATCCCGACTCAGTGGTTCGCGAGGCCGCCGTTGGTGCCACCGGCCACCTGCTCAAGGCTCCCGAGCTCCGCGACCGGATACCCGACGCCGCTGAGCGGCTTCGCACCATCCTCACCACAACCGGGGACCGGCGGGAGCGTGCTGCGGCCGTTCTGACCCTCGTCGCCTGGGCGCAGGACACCGGCGATCTGCTCACCGACCCGGATCCGGCGATCCGCGCCTGTGCCGCCCTCGCCCCGCTCCCTGCTGAGGACCCGCGCCCCACTGCCATCCTTCTGGAGGCACTGTCGGACCCGCACACCGCCGACCACTGGTTCGACGCCGAACCCCTGCCCCAACTCGACGGCTGGTTCCGCTTCACCCTCCTCAAGGCCCTGCTCGCCCGCACCACCACTCTGGAAGAAGTCCTCGACGCCGCACTGGCCTTGATGTCAATGGCCAACGACTTCACGGTCGAACGCGACTGGGGACCGCTTCTGCTGCGCGCCTTCCCCGACGGCAACGCCAGCGAGACGGCCCTTACCGATGGTCAGTACCGACTCCTCAGCGCCATCGCGGCCAAGGAGGACTGCTGGGGCAACATCGGCAACAAGATCACATGGCTGCGCAGGGCCGGACTACCGACGGACCGCGCCTCTTTCCGCGTCCTCCTGGCAAACCCCGATCAGGCCGCCGATGTCTGACGAAGCGTGAAGAGCCTAGGCCGTAACGGTTCTACTGGTCGTCGGAGGCCGAGGCCGAGCTCTGGTACCCCCACAAGGCGGGCAGGCGGCGGCACCCATTGTCATCTGCGGATCGGCTCGGGCGTGATCGCCATGGCCTTCACCTGACACCCTCCGCCCCTGGCGTCGATCCCGACCACGCTGGCGGAGAGGTACTGGTGTGGCGGTGTGCGTCAATGCGTTGGGCGCTCTCCGATGCCCAGAGTGACTGGGTGTTCGGCTTGGAACGCCAGCCTGCGTTCGGCATCGTGCGCGATGTGGTTGAGAAACTCATCGAGTGCCATGAACGCCTCCCATGGTCGCTGGTGGCCGGCTTCGGCGAGGCGGTCGATCAGTAGTTGTTCGAGATCAGTGACGCGCTTGCCCTTCCAGATCTTGTCGGCAACGCTCACCAACAGGTCGTCGGTGCTGATGCCGGGGGCGTTCCATGATGCGTGGCTGCGGGCGAATTGGGCGAGTTCCTCGGTGACGCCCCGGGCGATCAGCAGGTCGTGGCCGGCCTCCTCGTGTTCGGAGCCGGGCCGGGAAAGCTCCTCGGGGTGCAGGACTTTCCCGATGTCGTGGGTGGCGGCGCCGAAGAGGACGGCGTGCCGGTCGAAGTCCAGCTGGGGGTAGTGCTGTTCGGCCCAGTCGGCCAGTTGGTGGGCGACATCGTGGACGGCGCGCAGATGGGCCGCGAGCCTGGGTGGAGCGTTCAACTCTTCGAGGAGGACGGCGACCTGGCGCGGGAGCGGTCGCAGTACGGGGTCTCCGGGCAGGGTGAGGGCTCGATGCAGTGCGTTGGGACTCATTCGGGACACGGTAGGCCTCAAATGTCCGACCCCAATGCAAGGGTGGCCGGTCATGGACATCGACGGGTTCTGGAATGTGGTCGGGGCAGCGCGGGCCGAAAGCAGCGGCTCGCCTGGCAAAGCGTTCGCCGAGGCACTGGTGGACCAGCTGGCGAGGCTCCCGCAGGAGGAGATCCTCAGCTATCAGGAGCGTTTCGACGAGGTGCACGGCGCCGTGTACCGCTGGGACGTGTGGGCCGCCGCCTACCTCATCGGGGGAGGCTGCTCGGACGACAGTTTCATGGACTTCCGGGCCGGCCTGATCGCCCTCGGGCGGGACTGGTACGAGCAGGCAGCCGCTCAGCCGGACGAGCTGGCGGACCACCCCGCAGTGATCGAGGCCGCGGCCCGGGGCGACGACTACGTGATCTTCGACGAGGACGTGAACTACGCGGCCGGCTCCGCGTTCGAGCGCCTCACGGGTGACACCGATGCCTTTCACGAGGCGTGGAAGCGCCATCGGGCGGGGCAGGACCTGGATCTGGCGCTGGAGTCCGACATGGGTGCGGACCTCGACTTCGACGACGCTGACGAGATGCACCGTCGCCTTCCCCGGCAGCATGCCGTCGGCCCGAGGAACACCCCGCTGTCGTCTCCGTAATCAGCGACCGCACGAAGCGCGCACATCTCAATCAGCAGCCAGGGCGCCCCGAAGAGCCGGGCGGCCACTCCTTCCAAGCCACTGAAGACAAGGCGACCTGAGCCACACCCGGCCCTCCCGGGCCGGACAACAACTTACGGAGGCGACCTGGGCGGAGGTAAAAGCGCCCGGGCGGCCTGCGACGGCTACATCTGCTTCGAGGACGAGGCAGGCTTCACCCGCCGTCCGCCCAGAGGACGCACCTGGGGTCGGCGAGGCCGCACTCCGGTCGTGACGGTCAGCGGCCGCCGCTCGGGACGGTTGTCGGTGGCCGGGATGATCGCCATGCGGCCCGGCTCCCGCACCCGGCTGTGCCACCGCCTGCGCACCCACCCCGCGGGCCGAGGCAAGCGCCGCAGCATGGGCGAGCGCGACTTCATCGCACTGATCGACGGAGTCCACCGGCTCGTCAAGGCACCGATCGTGCTGGTCTGGGACCGCCTGAACACCCACGTCTCCCACGCCATGCGCGAGTTGATCGCCGAGCGCGCCTGGCTGACGGTGTTCCTGCTTCCCGCCTACTCGCCCGACCTCAACCCCGTCGAGTGGGTCTGGGCACACGTCAAGCACAGCCTGGCCAACCTCGCTGTCATGGCCCTCGACCGACTCGAAGCCCTCGTCCGCAACCGGCTCAAGCGCCTGCAGTACCGGCCCGAAACCCTCGACGGCTTCATAGCCGGCACCGGCCTGACCCTCGACACCCCAACGTCACCCTGACAAGCCGAAGTCAGTATTCGTCGTCCTCGTCGTCCTCGGACTCCGCGGTCCACCAGAGGTCGATCCGGTAGGTCTCGAGAACTTCCTGGTGGGTCGCCCAGATTGCGTCGGTGTCGGTTGGCCACTGCAGTTCTGCCGCGCCGAGTTCGGCGTGGAGGCTTGCCTCCTGCGCGGCGGCTTCGTGCCGTCCCTTCCAGGACACGCGACCTTCGTAGACCCCTGGGCGGGGCAGCTGGAAGTGACCGGCGAGATCTGGGGCGAACGCGCGGATGACCACCTCGCCCGTGGGACTGTCCAGCACTGTCGAGCGTTCGCCCTCGGCCACCCTGGTGCTGTCGGCCGGCGTCGGCCCGTCCCACACCCGAACCAGGATCTCGGCGGGGGCGATGCCCTGGAGGCTGTGGAGGTAGATCTGCGCGCCGGTGCCCGCTACCACCGTGTCCCGGTTCTGCCGGACGGCTTCGGAGTCCGTGAGGTAGGCATCGGAGTCGTACACCTCGATGAGGCCGTTGTCGGGCCTGGCTTCGGTGCGGAACTCGTACAGGATCGGCACTGGTTGTCCTCCGGCCTTGAAGGGTGCGGCTACGGGACGATCGTGACGTAGAACGGGTCGTTGTCCAAGATCCGGTTCGTGGCGAGGACGTCCTTGATCATGTTGACTCGACCCCCGTTGTCCTTGCCGTCGATCAACCGCGCGGAGTAGCGGTTGTCTCCCTTGTTCGCGCCTTCGTATGTGGACGAGAACGGGTAGTCGTCGCATTGGGCTTTGCCCCGAAGAGTGGACGCTTCTGAGAAGCAGATCTTCGGGTCCGTGGAGAGGATGTCCTCATGGGTACTGCGAGGTACTCGGGGGAGTTCAAGCGGGACGCGGTCGCGCTGGTGGAGTCCAGCGGGCGGCGCATCC
>NZ_JNWQ01000153.1 GCF_000716875.1 Streptomyces novaecaesareae
GGGTGGGGGTGTGAGGGGGAGGCGGATGAGGGTGCCGGCGGCGAGTTGGTCGTGGACGGCGAAGTCGGGGAGGAGGGCGAGGCCGAGGCCCTGTTCGGCGCAGGCGCGGGTGACGGGGACGCCGCCGGTGCGGACGCGGTCGACGTGGTGGCCGAGGAGGCGTTCGCCGGCCAGGTGGAAGGAGCAGGCGGGGGTGTTCACCAGGAGGCGTTGGCCGCCGAGGTCCTCGCGGGTGAGGGTGGTGGCGCGGGCGAGCGGGTGGGTGGGGGCGGCGACCAGGGCGAGCGGGACGTCCTGCAGGTCGACGTGGTCGAGCGGGGCGGGCGGCAGGTAGAAGCCGAGTTCGCCGAGCGGGCCGGCGGTGTCGAGGATGAGCGCCGCCTCCAGGGCCCCGGCCGCGACGCCGCCGAGCAGGCCGTCCCGGGCGGTGTCGGTGTGCAGGGATATCTCCAGGTCGGGCCGCCGTTCGGTGAGGCGGGCGAGGACGGTGGGCACGTGGGTGGCGGCGATGGCCTCCAGGGCGCCCAGGCGCAGCCGGGCGCGGTCGGCGACGACCTCGCGCCGGGCCTGTTCGGCCTGGTCGAGCAGCCGCCGGGACCACGGCAGCAGCCGTTCGCCGGCCGGGGTGAGGGCCATGCCGCGCGGGGGCCGGTCGAACAGTTCGGTGCCGAGGCCGCGTTCGAGGGCGCGGATCTGCTCGGAGACGGAGGACGGGGCGAGTCCGAGTGCCACGGCCGCGGCGGTGACGGTGCGGTGGGCGACGACGGCCTCGAAGACGCGCAACTGACGTAGTTCCACTGGTTCCCCCGAACGCCCTGGCTCCCGGTGCTGCGGGACAGCGTACGGGTGCGGACGGGGCCTCGTACCGGGGCGTTCGGAAATTCCGAACGCCGGATCGGGCAACGGCGCCCGGACGGGCAACGGCGGTGGGGCGGGGCCGGGGGTGCAGCAGAGTGGGCGGCTGATCCACCGAGTTGGAGAACCTCTGATGACTGGTTCTGCCCCACCCCCGCCGACCACCCGTCTATAGCATGATCGTCTCAATATCATTTGGAGATCCACATGCCCGTTGTCATTGCCACGCTCAAGACCAAGCCCGGCCGACGCGACGAGGTCTTGGCCGCCTTCGAGCAGCACACCCCGGCCATACACGCCGAGGCAGGCTGTGAGCTCTACGCCGTCCACGCCGGCCCCGACCGCATCACCGTGGTCGAGAAGTGGGCCGATCAGGCCGCCCTCGACGCCCACAGCACCGGCGCCCCGCTGGCCGCCCTCGGTCCGGTGCTGGTCGCCGCCCTCGCCGAGCCCGCCGACGTCGCCGTCCTGGACGCCTTCCCGGCCGGCGACCCGGCCAAGGGCCTCATCTGACGGTGCGAGCTCCCCGCGCGCCCCGGCCGGGGCGCGCGGGGCCATGCGAGGGGAGCGCCGTGTTCCAGGTGGAGCCGACTGGACGAGCCACCGGATCAGGGTGCGAGCAACTTGCGGACCGCATCGCTGACCTCGGGCAGCTCGCTGATGAGTGCCCACTGGTGGGCGTCGTGTTCGGTCAGGACGATGGGCTCGGTCTTCTGCACGGCAGTGGAGAAGTTGAACTGCCGGGTGATGCCACCGCGGCTGTTGGGGTAGTCGAAATGTCCGAGGTAGCCGTGAACCGTGCTGATGGTCAGGCCGGTTTCCTCGGCCGTCTCACGGCGGAGGGCTTCGAGGAGGGTCTCCCCAGCCTCGACCTTGCCGGAAGGGATTTCCCACAGGCCGCCCATGAAGTCCTCCGGCTTGCGGCGCAGGAGCAGGACCCGGCCGTCGTGTTCGATCACGGCGGCGGCTACGAACTTGGCGATGCCGGCGGCTTCGGCGTCGGCCGCCAGGCCGGCCACGAGCTCGGGGGAGACAACGGTCACAGCAGCTCCTTGTGATGGTCGCTGATCTTGATGGCCGCGCGGACGTACTGCTCGGCCAGTTCGAGATCCTGCTCACGATGCCAGACCGGGAGCTTGATCGTGTGGGCGTGGGCGTGCTCGGCCACGGGGAAGTCTCCGGTCCTGTACCGGCGGTGGGAGTGCGGGTGGCCCGGGAACAGCGATGCGGGGTGCTGGTACAGAGCCAGTTGGTTCATCGGACACGTGGAGCCGGGCCGGTCGAACTCGGTGGCGCCTTCGGCGATCAGCGCCTGATGGAAGCGTTCGATCGGCAGCCCGCCGAGCTCGTCGGGTCGGTAGGTGAGCGTCAACCCATACCAGGACGGGATCACCCCGGTGGGCATCTCGGTGACCTCCAGGCCGGGAATCCGGGCCAACTGTCCGGTGAGGTATCGGGCGATCTCAGCCCGACCGCCGAGGTACCCGTCGAGCCGGGCGAGCTGGTCCTGGGCGATGGCGGCGGCGAGCGGGTGGATCCGGAGCTTGAGGCCGGCGCCGGTGACCGCGTACCGCGCGAGCGGATGGCCTTGCGGGATCTCGGTCTTGGCTCGTTTGTTGTAATGCGCGAGCGTGATGACCCGGTGGTAGATGTCGTCGTCGTCCGTGAGGACGAATCCGCCCTCTCCGCCGGACAGCGGCTTGGGCCCATTGAGGGAGAAAGCAGAGGCCAGGCCGAAGGTGCCGACCTTCTGCCCGGCGATGCTGGCGCCGTGAGCGTGCGAGCCGTCCTCCAGCACCACTAGGTCATGGGTGTTCGCTGCAGAGACGAGGGCGGGCATGTCGGCGGGCTTGCCCCACAGGTGGGTGACCATGACCGCTCGTGTGCGTGGGGTGATCAGCTCCTCGACCCGGTTCGGGTCGATGTTGCCGTCCGGCAGAGTCTCGCAGAGCACCGGCACCGCGCGGAGGTGGAACAGCGGGGATGCGGTGGCGTGGAAGGTCCAGGCCGGGACGATGACCTCGGCACCGGGCTCGATCCTTGAGGCCCAGTAGGTAGCGTGCAGGGCGGCGGTGCCGGAGCTGGTGGTGACCGCGTGCCGGACGCCGAAGTAGTCCTGCAAGCCGTCCTCCAGCTCGGCGACGATGCCGGACCGGTCAGGGACGGAGATCGCCTCCTCCAGCTGGGCGGCGACCTTGGCGCGGGTGGTGTCATCGATCGGTGGCCAGGTGAAGTGCGGGCCTGGCGCGGCGACTTCGGGCTTGCCGCCCAGCAGAGCGAGGGTGGAGGTCACAGCATTCCCTTCGGGTCGATGTAGCTCCGTGCCGACTTGGACTCGTAGCAGGAGGTGATGAAGGCGGCATGGGCGAGGTGCTGTTCGGGGCCGGAGGTGTTGGGGCGCTCGCCGTCCAGGACCCGGCAGAAGTAGTCGATCTGAGTGGTGGCCGCGCTCGCGGGGGCGTGCGGCCGGGTCAGTTCCTCCACGACTGTGCCGTCCAGGGCCAGCCGCTGCACCTGCCCCTTCATCAGCAGGACCGAGCCGCGGGTACCGACGATGCGCAGCCTCTCGGTCTTCGGGGCCATCCAGCGCGACAGCAGCACCGAGCCGTAGAGTCCGGTCTCGTAGCCGAGTTGGATGACGGCGGTGTCCTCGGCGTCGTAGCCGGCCCCGGGCACAGCGCTCGCGGAGAAGTCGGCCATGACTCGATTCGGGAGCCCGAAGTACCACAGCAGGAGGTCGACGAGGTGGTACCCCATGTCGATGATGCAGCCACCCCCGGCCTGTCGGACCTCCCCACGCCAACCGGCTCCTGGGTCGTCGGTATGGAAGGTGTACTGGGCGTCCAGCAGGAACGGGGTGCCGATCTGGTCGAGGAACTGCACCACCGAGGTGTAGATCGGGTTGAACCTCCGTTGGAGGGTGACCATCAGCTCCACCTGTCCCGCCTGGCAGATCGCGGCGAGCTCTCGGGCCTCGGCGAGAGTGGTGGCGAACGGCTTCTCCTTCATCACGTGCACGCCCCGGGCAGCGCACTCCTCGACCACGGCCCGGCCGGCGCGGTGTGGAACCGCGACGATGACGAAGTCCGGGGCCACGGCGTCCAGTAGGTCGGCGGTCCGGGCGAACGCGGGCACCCGGAGCGATTCCTGCTGTTCGTGCAGGGTCGTGGGGTTGCTGTCGCAGACCGCGACGAGTTCAGCCCGGTGGGAGCCGAGCAGGCCGGGCAGGTGATCTCCGAGGGCCTGGTGCCCGAGGCCGATGACGGCAGCACGACGCTTCATGGGCATACTCCTTTCGCTTCGTGAAGGAACTCGGTCGATGTGAGTCGAGTAGTGACGGACTGGGCCTCTTTCGGGGCCGAGGCGGTCAGTTGACGCGGAGGTCGGCGTGCACGGTCTTGCCGTAGCTGTCCGGGGTTGCACCCCAGCGTCCGGCCGTGAGTTTGTGGACCAGGCCCAGGCCACGGTGGCACTCCTCGCCGTCCCCGGCGTGAAGAAGAACGGGCAGTGCGCGGGAGCCATCACGGACCGAGATGCGGATCGTCTGGGCAGTGATCCTGCCGATCTTGACGACCATGAACGTCGCGCAGCCGGTCTTGCATGCGTTGCTGACCAACTCGGTGACGATCAACTGGGCGTCGTCCACGAGGTTGTCGAGGCCCCAGTCCTGAAGCTTGCGTCGAACCAACCTCCGGGCCGCGCTGGCTGACTCGGGCTGGTATTTCAGGGCGGCTGTGGCCGGGCCGCCGATTCTGGTGGGCGACGGGGCGATGGAGGTCACGGAGTCCTCCTGCTTGAACGAGGGACTGCGGGCAGGATGCAGCCGGGGTTGGTGGTGTTGGAAACGTGACGGAGATGACGCATCCCCGGCGCGGTGGTCATTCGGGCGCACACGGGCACCACCGACCAGCGCCGGCGGTCAGCCAGCGTCTGCTTCCCAGCGGACTGATGGATAGTCAATAACGCTTCTGCGGCTGGGGTGAGGTCAGACCGGAGGACACATCGCCGGACACTTCGGGGGTAAGTTGTATCTCCTGCCATCGGCCAGGGTTGGTGACCTAGCCTGGATTCGTGGGGGTGTAGACGATGCCCGAATACACAGCGAATGGGACGTTCGTTACTGCGCGGATCAATCGTGGCTGGCGTACTCAAGAGGACTTCGCCGCGGCATACGACGCCACCGCAGCAGCGATGGGATCAAAGGCCAGAATCTCGGTGCGTCAGGTCAGGCGCTGGGAGTCGGGTCAGACCACGTGGCCCAACCGGGACGCACGCCGGGTGCTCACCGGAATGTTCGGTGTGCCCCTCGAACGGCTCGGCTTCGTCCCTCCCCTCAGCCATTCGGTGCGGCTCGGGCTGCCTGCTGACACCAAGCCGGACCTGGAGGACGCCATGTTCCGCCGAACCTTCATGGGCGGTCTGCTTGCCGTGCCGTTGCTGGACCTCGCGGCCTTGGCCACCTCACCGCCGCTGCCCGCAACGCCCACCGATTCAGCGACCACGAACTCGTCGGCCATCTCCGTGCTGCTCTGGACGAGACCGCGCGGATGGATCTGCGGATGGGGTCGCATCGGGCGATGCCCGCGGCACTGGGAATTCTGTCCGCTATCAGTACTACTGCTCGCGACGCCGATCCGGCGATCCGACGTGAGCTTCTTGTCCTCGGTGCCAGGGCGGCGGAGTTCACGGCGTGGCTGCACCACGATGCGGGTGCTCCTGACCAGGTCGTTGCCTATTGGCACAACCAGGCCAAGGAATGGGCGACATTCACCGGGGACGAGGCCATGCACGCTTACGTGCTCATGCGGCAAGCCCAGGTCCTCGGGCGCAGCGATCCGGTGCGCATGCTCGACCTTGCCAGGGCCGCTGCCAGTGGGCCGTGGAAGCTGCCTCCCCGAGCACGCGCCGAAGCGCTACAGCAGGAGGCACGGGGTATGGCGATGACGGGAGCGCGCCCCGATGAGATCGCGCGAGTTCTGGATCAGGCGCACGCTGCGCTCGATAGGGCCGACCCGCCGGCAGGGCCTCCGTCGTGCACGGGGCCGCTCGGCGACGGATACACGCGGAAGCGTCTTCTCGTGCAGGCGGCGATCCGGCTACGGGAAGCCGGGCGTCCCCTTGAGGCTGCCTCGGCGTTCCAGGCGCAGCTCACCACCGAGGCGTTCGCTCCCCGCGATCGCGCCCACTACAGCGCGTTCTGGGCTGGTGCTCTTGCCGATTTGGGGGAACCGGACGAAGCTGCTGCAGTTGCCCTTGAAGCGCTGCATATTGCTGCAGATGTTCGCTCCCGGCAAGCCCTTGGCGCACTCCAAGGTGCCGCAAGGACGTTGTTCCCGTACCGGCTGCGACCGCAGGTACGGGAACTCCGTGAGCGCCTCATGATGTTGGCGGCTGGTTAGGAAGTGAGGAATCCCGCTACTTCGGCGATCACTTCGCGCTGCCAGGCCTGCGACTGTGGAGCGGCGTAGGTGGGATCGTCATGGACAGCGAAGCCATGCTGTGCGCCGTCGAGTTCGTGCAGGACGGCTCCCACGCCGTCCCCGAACAGGGGAGCGTACCGCCGTGACAACTCCACATCCACGAATGTGTCTTTCGTCCCGTGGACGATCAACACCGGACAGTGAACGGCGGAACAGACGGCCTCGGGGGTGGGGAGGTGGAACATTTCGTTGAGCAAAGCACGGCCGGTCTCGAACGGTTGCCGAGGCAAGGCGCCGACCTGATCGAGCTGCGCGGCGCGGTCAGGAGCGAGGTAGTTGCCTGACCAGCCTGCTCGCTCGGTGATGAACCTGTCCTTGTAGTCGATGCGCGGGTTCAGCAGCACCAACCGCCCGATCTCTCCGGGGTACTGGCCGGCGTGCATGGCAGCAGCGCCACCTGAGAACGATGCTGCGATGACGTGGACCGGCCCCGGCCGGCCGGCGACTACGGCGAGGTGATCGCATGCGGCGCGAATGTCGTTGGCCACCCCGGCGATCGTCAGGTCTGCTGCACGGCCACCGCTCGCGCCGTGGGCCCGCAGGTCGAAGCGCAGGCAGGTGATACCGACAGCGGCGAGGCCGGCCGCCAGGCGGCCGAAGAACCCGCCTTCCTCGCGGGTGACGCCCGCGCCATGGGCGAGAACGGCTAGTGTCCTGCGCCGGAGATTCGTCGTTAGATCTTGCATGAGTGATTCTTCGGATGTGCCGGTGCGTCGTCGTGGTCCTGCGTTGGAGCCGTTGGTGT
>NZ_JNWQ01000154.1 GCF_000716875.1 Streptomyces novaecaesareae
GCAACGGCGTGGTCGAGCAGACCCGCCGGCACGCCGCCGTCGCCGCACTGCTGCGGGTGCCGCACGTCGTGCTGGCCGTCAACAAGATGGACCTGGTCGACTACGCCGAGCCCGTCTTCGCCGCCATCGCCGAGGAGTTCACCACCTACGCCGCCTCCCTCGGCGTCAAGGACGTCCTCGCCGTCCCGATCTCCGCCCTCGCCGGGGACAACGTCGTCGAACCGTCCGCCCACATGGACTGGTACGGCGGCCCCACCCTGCTGGAACACCTGGAAACCGTCCCGGTCGGCAGCGACCCGAGCCGGGAGCCCGCCCGCTTCCCCGTCCAGTACGTGATCCGCCCCCAGACCGAGGAGCACCCCGACTACCGCGGCTACGCGGGCCAGTTGGCCTCCGGCGTACTGCGCGTCGGCGACCCCGTCACCGTCCTGCCCTCCGGCCAGACCACCACCGTCGCCGGGATCGACGCCCTCGGCCGGGAGAGCGACATCGCCTGGGCGCCGCAGTCGGCCACCGTCCGGCTCGCCGACGACCTCGACATCTCCCGCGGCGACCTCATCGTCCCGACCGATCACGTGCCCGAGCTCACCCAGGACCTCGACGCGACCGTCTGCCACGTGTCCGACCGGCCGCTGCGGGCCGGGGACAAGGTGCTGCTCAAGCACACCACCCGGATCGTCCGGGCGGTCGTCCGGGACGTCACCACGCGGCTGCGGCTGGACGACCTGTCCCATCAGCCCTCCCCCGGGTCGCTCACGGCCAACGACATCGGGCGGGTCTCGATCCGGGTGTCCGAACCGCTGGCCCTCGACGCCTACGACGACCTCCGCCGCACCGGTTCCTTCCTGCTCATCGACCCGTCCGACGGCACCACCCTGACGGCGGGCATGGCGGGCACGGCGGGATGAACGAGTTGACGCGACTCCGGTGCCGGCCGACCGTACCCGACGGTCGGCCGGTGCCGCGTTGACCGACCGCGGGCCGCGATCAGTCGAGCGGGTAGTCGAGCAGCGCCGTCTGCGCCGCCCTGGTGGCGACCCGGGCCAGTTCCGGTGCCAGGCCCGGCGGGACGGCCAGGCCGACCGGCAGCGGCTCCGGGCACGGGAGGTCGGCCGCGAGTCCGGCGGCGGGCAGCCCCCAGAGCTCCTCGGCGTTGGCGATCAAGCAGGCGACGCCAAGACCCGCCTGAGTCGCCGCCCGAACGCCGGCCAAGTCGGAACCCTCATAGCCGATGCTCCAGTTCACCCCCGAGGTCTCCAGGACGTCGAGGACGTGCCGGCGCAGGCTGGAGGGCTCGGTGAACAGGCTGAGCGGCACGACACTGTCGCCGTCGAGGACGGGCCGACCGAACCAGGAGACCTGGACCCGGCCGAGGTCATGGACCTCGTAGGCGGTCGTCTTGGTCGGGTCGAGCAACAGCGCCAGGTCCAGCTCGCCGGCCGAGACCCGGCTCTCCAGGGACTCGCTCGGCCCGCTGTGCACCGTCGTCCTGAGCTCGGGATCCCGGAGCGAGACCGCTCGGAGGATCCCCGGCAGGGAATCCGCGAGCTGGTCGGACACCCCGATGAGCAACTTCCTGCCCCCTCTCGGGGTGGTGAACCGCTCCACCGCCTCGTCGTTCAGCGAGACGATCCTCCGGGCGTACCCGAGCAACTCGTCCCCGGTGGAACTCAGTCGAAGCTCCCGTCCGGTGTTGAGGAAGATGGGTTCGGGGAGCACCGACGCGAGACGGCGCATCTGTTGGCTCACGGCCGGCTGCGTGATGTGGAGCGCTTCGGCGGCTCTGCGGAAGCCGCCGAGTTCGACGATGGTCACCAGGGTCCTGAGCGGACCTATCTGCAGATCGTGGTGCATTACCCGGCTTTCCGTCTCGCGGGGATCCAGTCACCTAAGTAGGCTGAGTGAACGTCAACTGTCCATCTGTTCGTACCAGTTAACATACCGCGACCCTAGGTGCGGGTCCGACGGCTGTCAACTAAGATGAACATCCACCTTGCACCAGCTCACCCCGGTGCACGCAAGGAGCCTTGATGCCCTCACTGGCCGAGAAGATCGACAAGCTGTTCACCACCATCAGGAAGGACGGACGCGAATACACCTACGAGGAGGTCGCCCGCGGCTGCAGCCAGTTGAACGGCGGCACCTTCTCCAAGAGTTACGTCTGGCAGCTGCGGACGGGGCAGCGGGACAATCCGACCAAGCGCCACCTCGAAGCCCTGGCAGCCTTCTTCCGAGTGCCGGTGGCCTACTTCTTCGACGAGGAGACGGTCGAGCGGGTCGACTCCCAGCTCGCGATCGCCACGGCCATGCGCGACGCCCAGGTCCGCGACATCGCACTCCGGGCGATGCGGATGGACGATGCCGGCCGCCAGTCTCTGGCCCGGATCATCCACGAGGTCAGCAAGCTGCACGCCGCCGCGCCCACACAGGGCCGCCAACGCAACGAGCCACCGGACACGAAGGGGTAGCATGACCTCGCCTTTCTGGCGCGGACGCCGCAAACGGGGGAACGGCATGCAAGCCCTGCGCCGAGTTTGCGAGGACCGACTTGCCTCCCTCGGGCTTCCCGAGAGCTACGACATCACGACCCTGTGCGCCCACCTCAGCACCGCGCGCAGGAGGCCCATCCACCTGGTCCCGATGCCGATGGAGACCGCGGGCTCGTACGGACTCCTGTTGTCCTTCCCGGACGCGGACTACATCGTCCACGAGGAGCACACCAGCCGGCACCATCAGGAACACATCATCGCCCACGAGTTGGCCCACATGATCTGCGGACACCGCGGCGCGGGCATGACCGAGACCGACATCGAGGCACTGCTGTTCCCCGACCTGGACCCATCCCTGGTCAGGGATCTGTTGCGCCGTGACAACTTCTCCGACGAGCAGGAACAGGAAGCGGAGATCATGGCGTTCCTCCTCGGCAGGGCCCTGCGCAGCGAGGAGGCCGTCGGCTCGAACCCCGACCCCGACAGCGCCCTGGGCCGCATCCACGGCTCGCTCACCTGGCGCCGCCGGAGCAGGCCGTGACCCATTTACGGTACGTGCTGGGCTCGTTGGCCTGCTGGATCGCGTTCACCTCGACGCTGGTCCCCCTATTGCGCGGCTACCGGCGGGACCCGGCACTGGTTGCCATGTGCGCCGCGTTCGGCTGCCAAGGCATGTACCTGGCATTATCCGTCCCGTCTCGCTGGACGGGCAGCCTGTTCGGACAGGTGACCTGGTACAACGTGTCGGTCCAGATGTGGATCATCGCCACGATCACCTGCCAGCAACTCCTGCTGATCCTCTGGACCCACCCACGGCCCGAGGCCCGCATCCGGTGTCGGCGCCGACTGATCACCCTGGCCTTCGTACCCGCCACGATGACCGTGCTGTACTTCCTGGCCACCAGGTACGGGCATCCCCGGAACTACTTCGAGCGCCCCGGGGACCAGCCCTTCCTCGTCGCCTACCTGGTCACCTTCCTCTCCGCGTTCGTCGTCGGGAAGGTGGCCGTGGCCCGGGCCTGCAGGTTCTACGCCCGGCTGAGCGAGGATCCATGGGTGCGGCGAGGACTGCGCATCGCGGCCTGCGGGGCGGCCGTCGAACTCGTCTACCCCACCGGGAGGTTCGCCGATGTCTTCTTGGTCCCCTACGGTTGGCACCCCGCGCGGTGGGCGAACGTCTCACGCACCGATCTCACGGTGGGAATGGTCCTGAACATCGTCGGCTGGACGGCCCCGCTGTGGGGTCCGCGCCTGACCGCGATCCTCGAATGGCATGCCGACTACCGGAGTTACCGGCGGCTGCGCCCCCTCTGGTCGGCACTGTACCGCGCCTATCCGGAGATCTCGCTGGAACCGCCCGGTGGCGACCTGACGGCTCTGTCCGACCTGACCTTCCATCTGCACCGCCGCGTGATCGAGATCAGGGACGGCTATCTGGCCCTCCGCAAGGACGCCGCCCTGGCACCTCCGTTCGCGGCCACCGACAGCAGCGGACAGCCGGAGGCCGAGCGAGAGGCGGCACTCATCGCGGCCGCCCTGGCGGGACGCCAACGCCGCCACGACCCGCCCGACGCCGATACGGCGATCGCCCCCATCGGCCCCGAAAGTCAGGACTTCGCCGACGACGTCGCGTGGCTGGTACGGGTCTCCCAGGCGTACGCCCGCGCGAACCGGTAGTCCCGGGTACGCACCGCCCTGCTGTCCGCCCGTCGTGAACGAGATGGGGCGGACAGCAGGGCGGAGGCCGACTACCCGGCGAACGGTGTGGCCGGGCAGCCCTGCGCCAGGCCGGGGACGACGAAGAGGTTCCCGGCCATCGGCTCCACCTGGCCCAGGTCGCGGCGTGCCGTCGTCACGTACAGGTCGGTCAGGTCCGGCCCGCCGAAGGTGCAGGAGGTGGTCAGGGAGGCAGGGAATCCGATCTCGCGATCGAGGCGTCCGTCCGGAGAGTAGCGCCGCACCGCACCGCCGCGGAACAGCGCGACCCACACCCCGCCGTCGGCATCGACGCAGAGGCCGTCCGGGACCCCCAGCGTGCCGGTGACCTCGGCGAACACCCGCCGGTTGGTGGCGCGGCCCGTCGCGGCGTCGTAGTCGAACACGTCGATGCGCCCGGTCGGTGTGTCCACGTGGTACATCCGGGTCGTGTCCGGGCTCCAGACGATGCCGTTGCTCATCCGGAGGTCCTGCACCGCGACCTCGAACCGCCCGTCGGGCGACAGGCGGAACAGTGACCCCGGGCTGGACTCGCCAGCAATCGTGCCGACCCACAGCCTGCCCCGGTGGTCGATCCCCGCGTCGTTCCCCCGTACTCCTTGTTCGGACCAGTCGACGAGCCACCGGAGCGCCGTTCCCTCCCGGTCGGTCACGGCGACTCCGTCCCGCAGGCTGAGCACGAGCCCCTGGTCGACGCGGGGCTTCGCCGCCGCCACCGGCTGGGCGAACACCGTCGCCCGGTCAATCCCGTCGGTCGGATCGAACCGGTGAACGGCGCACTCGCTCATCTCGACCCAGAGCAGGACGCCCTCCGCCGCGTCCCAGGTCGGGCACTCGGCGAAACCCGCGCTGGCCGGCAGGGCCACTTCCACCGTCACCATGAGGCCGCCGTTTCCGGACACCCCGCCACCGACCGGCGCAACGGTGCGCCCGCCCGTTCGAGAGTCGACTCCACGGCGTCCATCAGGTGCGCGGCACCATCGCCGTCCAGGACATCCACCACAGGCAGGCCCAGGTGTCCCAGGTTCTTGACGTTCTCCCGGCCCCGGGTCGCGATCGCAGCCACGGGAGCCCCACTGAGCCGTTCCACCAGGGCGATCTCGTCCTCCGGGTCCGCGATGGGCAAGTGCTCCCAGTGGTACCGGACCTCGCGCTGCGGGTCGTGCACGAAGACCACGGCGTCGGGCTGAGAGCCCTGCAGGATCGCGGTCGCCAGCCCGCCGAACGCGGGATGCATCACCGACGCTTGCCCCTTGATCACCAGGAGGTCGTGCCGCGGATCCGCCTTCTGCACCAGGTGCTCCACCAAGCCCGCCGCGTGGAACACCGGCGTCCGGTCGACGATCGCGCCCTCACTGGCACCGACGAGCAGACAGGTCTGCCCGGTGCCGATGTAGCCGACGTCCACACCGCGCGACCGGCCGGCGGACTGCAACTGCAGCGCGGTGGTCCGCTTCCCGACGACGCAGTCGCTCCCCGCCACGTGTACCAGCCTGGCCCGAGTGCGGTGCGATCGCCCGGAGTACTTGGGCAGTTCCTCATGGAGGCGCCTGACGTCGATGATCCGCTGCCCTTCGGCGAGCAGGTCCACGAGGTCGGTGGTCAGCAGCTGGAGGTGGAGACAGGATATGACGTGCAGGCCTCCGCGAACCGCCGCGTGAATCTGCTCCCACCAGAACTCCGGCAGATCCCCCGGCATCCGCGGCGTGTGCAGGAACCGCCCGTCCATGGACTCTCCGTAGTCGGATTCCGTCAACGCCACGACCAGGGCCTCGGGCCGGAATTCCACGGCCTCGTCCAACGAGGCGACGATCGGTACGTCAGTCCCGGCCACCACGCCACCCGTGGTCCCACCCGCCAGCGACCGGTCGATGACCGCGACGGTCTCCAGGACCGAGCTGTGGCGAAGCACCCCCTGCGCGGTCTTGCCTTCCAGTTGCCCGAACACCCCATCAGCGAAGATCACTGCTCGCAACGGCGCTTGAGAGAAATCAGATAACAACATGATCTGAATACTAATCAAATGCATTCGAAGGAAGCGGGTTTGAGTGGAGAGGGGGTTGTGATGTCTGCCGCAGGACGCTCGTCAGCGCTCAGACGCGCTGAACTGCGCATCCGACGACGATGGAGGGGCGGTGACGCCAAGAAGGGTACCGAGAACGACTGACGACCGGCTCCCCGAATCGCCGTTCCTCCACTGGTCCGCTGCCACTGCTGCCCGGTGCGCTACGGCGGTGGTGCCAACTGGACGGTCGCGGCCCAGCCGCTGGTCGGAACCGTCTCCAGCTCCAGCTCACGGACCTGCTTGCGCAGGCGGCGCAGTTCCTCGCGCTCGGCCGGGGTCAACGGGCCCTCACCGCCCGCACCTGATGCTGCTGCTTCCGCACGTGACCGCGCGACCCACTGTCACAGACTCCGGGTTGACACCCGACGGGATGCGCCGCCCGCTGGACTCCACCAGCGCGACCGCGTCCCGCTTGAACTCCCCCGAGTACCTCGCAGTACCCATGAGGACATCCTCTCCAC
>NZ_JNWQ01000155.1 GCF_000716875.1 Streptomyces novaecaesareae
GAATTGTGGGGTGTGGGGTGTGGGGTGTGGGGTGTGGGGTGGCGGGGGTCGGTGTTCGGTTTGGTGGGGGCCGGGCTGCGCCCTGGTCGCCGTGGGCCTGCTGCCGGCCCAAGGGCACCACCACCCCTACGACGGGCACGGCGCGGGGCCCAGCCCGGCCGACTGCCACCCGTCGTCCGGTTCGCCGGGTGGCTCCGTTCGGGCCTGCTGCGCCGTCGTCGCCGTGCCTTGGTCGCCGTGCCCGCCGGCGGGTGGCTGCGGTCCAGATCGCGCCCGTCCGGGCTGGGCCCCGGGCCGTGCCGTTCGGGGCGGGGCCTGTTGCGCCGTCGTGCGCTGTCGTTCCGGCTGTCGTTCGGGGTTGTGGGGTTTGTGGGGTTGTGTCATTGGGGTGCTGTTTTTCCTGGTGGCGGGGTGTTCTGTGGGCTTGTGGGGCGTGTAGGGCGGCCGTTGCGGCCGCGGTCCCGGGCCAGCTGTGCTCGCTTTGGCCTGCTGTGCCCTGGCCGGAGCTGCGCCGCTGTTCGGGCGGTCGGGCTGGGCCCCGCCTGCCTGCTTGCCGGGCCGCCGTCCCGTTCCGGGTGGCGCTGCGCCGCCGTCCGGGGTTGCCGGGCGCCGCTGTGGTCGCCCCCGTTGTGCTTTCGGCGGCTTGGCTGTGCCGTCGTCCGGGTCGGAGGGCTGGGTGGCCGTCAGGCCGCCCTGGAAGCCACCGTGGTGTCGTTCTGGGTGGGGGGTGGGTGTTGTCGCGCCTGCTGTCGCGCCGCTTGTCGTGTGGGGTGCTGTCGCGGGCTGTGACGTGGGTGGATACCCCTCAGCCCGTGTGTGTGGTGGGGGCGTGACAGGTGGGTGCGACAGGGTGCCGGGGTGGGGCCGCGGGCGACGTTCGGGTGGTGGCCGCCGGGCGTTGCCGACCGCCGGGTGTGGGCTGGCCCGGGCCGCCGTCCGGGGCCGGCCTTCTCCTGGTGGTGAGGCCCGGCAGCCTGGTGGTTGGTGGCCTGGTGGGGGAGTGCGGGGTGCGACGCGGGGGTGCGGCGGGGTGCAACACGGGGCCGTGTTGCGGGTCTGACCAGAGGTTATGCGGTTGGGAGGGGCCCGGCTGGGCGTGTTGCACGCGCTGCGCCGGTCCGCCGGCCTCGGCTCCCGCCCGCGCCGCCCGGCGCTGCGCCCCGCCCTGGTGGCTCTCTGGCCGCCGCCCTGGTCCGGCGTTCGGTTTGTGTCGCCATCTCGGGAATTGCTCGGTTGACGCCGGGCGGGATTTCCTGGTTGGTCTGGAGTGGCGGTCGTCGTGTCGGTGGTGAGGGCCGCAGGCCCCTTTTCTGCGCGTCTGAATTCGATTCCTCGCCGCTGCGCTCTGAATGGCTTTCGGACTGCTGCCTGAAAGGAAGCGGAAGGGAATTCGCATTCCCGTCGAAAGTGCCGCCGGATAGAGCCGGGATGGACGGTTGTCGCGAGGTCGCCTGTTCGCGTCTCGTGCCCGTCCGGGAACCGGTACGATAGAGCTGTACGGAGGTCAGGGAAACGCCGCCGGATACGCTTAGGATCCGGTCCGGAGTCTGAGATTGAGGGCCCGTCAGGGACCGCCGTGCGGGGCGCCCGCGAGGGGCCACCGGCCGGGACCGGGGGAGGGCCCCTGGGGGTGGGTGCGAATCTGCGGTTTGTTGTCACTGGGGGATCAGCTGGTGTCACTGGCCCTTGTTGGTGGTGGCGTGTGGGGGCGGGGGAGTCGTGGGTGTCACCGGGGTGCGGATGTGTGGTGACATCAGGAGACGCCACCCGGTGACATCATGATGCAGATCCCTACGCCAGCCGTCGGCCCGCAGGGCCTCGGCTCTGGATGTCGGGTGTCCGGTGTTCAATACCGGGGTGGTGGACTGGGCACGCATACGTGACAGCAGTTTCGATGTCGATCGCGTCCCAGCGCTCCTGGCGAGGCTGGAACGCCGGGACGACGCGGATGCGTGGCAGGAGCTGGGCTGGCGGCTCGTCCTCGAGGGCGACCTGGTCTTTCCGGCCGGCTTCGCCGCCCTGCCGCAGCTGGTGAGCCTCGCGCCGCGCAGCGCGCAGGCGCGCGCCTTGGCGGGGCGGATCCTCGAGCGCGCGGCCGGGCACCACGGCTGCGACGACCTGCTGGCGGACTGCGCCGGCACGATCGCGGAGTTCGGCGAGGCGCTGGACCGGCACCTGCGGTCGCGGCCGGCCGACTATCTCGTCTCCTTCCGCGCTCTGCTCGCCGTCGCACAGGAGTACCACTGGGCGAACGCCCTGGAGGGCTTCACAGATGACATCTACGAGCTGGAATGCCCGCACTGCGCTGCGGAGATGAAGATCGCCGTCGGCCGGTTCGGGTGCTACGCGCAGGTGTGGGACGGCGACGAGGAACTGCGACGGGACCTGCGACCGGCCGTCGCCGAGGAACTCACCGGGACCGGCCGGTGGATGCACCGGACCGCGGTCCGCGACGGGCAGGAGACGCTCGCCGACGGGATCGCCCACCTCTTCGGCGACGCGCAATGCCCGGTGTGCGCCAGCGTCTTCAACATCGCGGACGAGTACACCCA
Organism: Streptomyces novaecaesareae; assembly: GCF_000716875.1. Lineage (GTDB taxonomy): Bacteria > Actinomycetota > Actinomycetes > Streptomycetales > Streptomycetaceae > Kitasatospora > Kitasatospora novaecaesareae. The sequence goes on from NZ_JNWQ01000155.1 coordinate 2,553, forward strand.
CGCCAACCGTCCGGCCGCATTCATCGATCGGGTCCCCTCCTCGGCCCAGGACACCGGAGCGGGCGCATCCCCCAGCCACCCGGCAGACGGTGTCGGTACGAGGCCCTACGCTGCGCCCGGAACGAAGCCGCGCAGACAGGGACCGTGATGGCGTTGACGTTGGATGAGGCCGTGGAGCAGCTCGGCCACCGGTTGTCGCCGAAGCGGCGTTCCGCCGCGACGCGGCTGCGCCGGCTTGCCGACCCCGCAGCGGGTCCGCCGCTGCTGGAGGCCCTTCAGCGGGAGGTGCGTGATCCCCGCACGTGGGAGACCCAGTATCAGATCGTCATGGCGCTCGGGATGTGCAGTCACCGCCCCGCGCTCGGCCTGCTCCGGGAACTCGCCCAGCGCCCCTTCGAAACCACCTCGGTGTACACCGCGATCGGCGACGCCATCGTGCGGCTGAGCGCTCCCGCGGCCACAGGCGATTCCCTGCGCTGGTGCCTGGACAGCGGAACCCCGATGCTCGCCGACGGCGCGTTGCGTGCCGTGGCGATGCAGCGGCTGTGCCTGGACACGGCCACGATCGACCACGTCCTGGACTTCCTTGAGCCTTTGGACCCCCACGACGGTCTCCGGTTCTGGGCCGCAGCTGCCGCAGCGGGTTGGCCGAGGCCCCAGGTTACGAGGTTTCTCCACGAATGCGCAGCCGGTCCCCGGTCCGATGTGGCCGGTGCAGCCGCCTCGTCCTTGCAGGGCAAGTACCAGTCCTACTCGCCCTTGTAGCAATTCGGCCGATCCACGTTCGACGGTGCGCCGGTGGCTGTTCGCGGTCGGTGGCTGGCCTCGTGGTTCCCGCAGCCCTGGTGGGGGCCGGTCAGCGGCCGGCCAGGTGGCGGGAGGCGAGGTGGGCTTCCTCGAGCTGGGCGGTGGTGAGGCGTCGGGCTTCCCAGATGACGGCGGCCACGTCGGCGGCCCGTGGGTGCAGCGGCGGCAGGTCGTCCGGCAGGCGGACGCCGCCGGCCGCCGCGAGGTCGGGGGCGGGAATGCCGAGCAGGCCCGCGAAGCCGGCGACCAGTTCGGGGGTCACTTCGACGGTGCCTCGGCCGATCCCGCCGATGGTGGGGGCCGACAGGTAGATCCGCCCGCCGGTCACCGCGTACAGGGCCTTCGCCGTGCATAGCCAGGTGAGGTTCCGGCTGTGCGTGAGTTCCAGGAGCACCGCGCCGAGGCCCGGCTCGTACCGGTGGTGCGGCCGGTCGGTCCCGCCCCGTCCCTCCCGCGATACAAGGGGCTGCGCCCGGATCGCGTCCAGCAGCAGCCGCCGGTTCTCGGCGGGCATGACCATCGTGTTGTAGACGACGGGGCTGACCGACCAGTGCGGATTGCGGGTGACCGGTGTCAGGTCGTCGGGTACCGGCTGCCCGGCCAGGACGAAGAGGTCGGCGGCGTGCAGGCTGAGCACCGGCCCGAGGTCCCTGAGCAGCCGTTCGGTCGGCGGCCGCCCGCCGAGTACGGCCTGCAGCTCCTCCAGGCCGGTGCCGCCCGCCGTCGAGAGCACGCAGGCGTCGAGCGTCCGGTGCCCCATCAGGCGCGCCAGCAGCGCACCGAACTCCAGCACTCCTGTCATTCCGTCAGCCTATCGACCTGCGCACAGGCCATCTGGAGCCCGCCCGGCGGCCCGTGTTGCACCGGCGTCCGGCGTCGGCCGGGTCCGGACGTCCTGGCCGCCCGCGCGAGTCCTGCCGGCTCGCGGCTGCCGGGTGGTGTTGGGCCTGTGCTCATGGTTTCCGTGCCAGGCTCGGGCCTGCGGTCGGCGGCACAGGGTTTTCAGGGGCTGGGGTGGGCGGTGTGTCCGGGCAGGGGGCCGTGGACGGCGCAGAAGCTGCAGTCGCAGCTGGTCAGGGAGTTGGCCGGGCAGTGAGCGGTGGGCCAGTACAGGGACGTGCAGGGGCTGGGATCGACAGGGGTGTCGCCGTCGGGCAGGGTGCGCTGGCACCAGCCGCACCGGATCGCGGTCGGTAGGCCGGCCTGGCGCAGGTGCTGCGCCGCGCGAGCGGCGATGTCGAACGGGATGCCCGACCGGACGGTGGCGGGCGCGCTGTCCAGCAGCTGCCGGCTACGCCACAGGCTCAGCCCGGTCACTGTGCGGACCGCTTTGAGGGCTGTCGGGTCGTGAGGGGAGGTGCCGGTCAGCAGAACTGTGAAATCCGGATCCTCCACGGATCCCCCTTGTCGGTCGGTGTTGTGCCCGGTTGCCAGTCAATCGCCCTGGCCGCCTGCCGGGCCATGGGTTTTCGCTCGTCTGGTTCCGCCAGTGCACCCCTTCCCGCCCGTACCCCATGGGTGGGCGAGTGTCGCCAGGTGTCAGGTCTGTTGCAGGCCGGGGCTGAAGAGGGATCGGAGATGTTCGGGGAGGTCAGGGTGGTTGTGCCAGGGGGCGGCGAGGGCGCATAGGGCGGCCCAGACGGCATACGCGGCGGGTACCGGGTCGGGCTGGTCCAGGTGATGCCACAAGGCGCGGCACAGGTGCTGGGAGGTGGCGAAGACTGACTGAGCAGCGTCTCGGATAACGGCGCTCTGGTCTTCGCGCAGGAGAGCCGGGGTGCCCGGAACACGGATGGTGGGGCCAATGGCGTGGTAGGCCCGACCGTCGATGAAGGTGTGCAGGTCCTTCAGCTGCTGCCGGGTCGGCAGCGCTGACTCGGGTGCAGCGGGTGCGGTCATGGCTGGCACGCTATCGGCTCCGGGCCATCCGGCGACGGGCCCCGGCCAGCCCTTCGCTGTCCCAGCGGTACCGGGGAATCACGCCCGGCCATGCTGCTGCGCCTGGACTGCCCGCCGCTTTCAAAGGCGGAAGGCCATATGGCTGCCCGGCCGACTATCGGGACCTGTAGGAAGCCGTCCATGGCCACGGGGCCCTACCCGCGACCTGCCCGGTCGAAGCGGACGAGGACGAGACGTCCTTTCCAAACCGTGCCCCTACCGCACGCCCCGCCCTGGTGTCAGCGGAATGCCGATTGCGGTGTCACGCCTGTGCAGAGTCCGGCTTCCTGGGTCCAGGACGCCTGTGCACAGGGGCACGGGTTCTCGCGGCGTCGGGGGGTGGAGGTGGTGCTCGTGCCGGAGGAGGACGGGCCGGCCGGCGCGGGGCCGGTGGTGCCGGTTGCGTTGGCGCGGCAGCAGGCGGTGGACCGGCTACTCGCCCTGGATGCACGGGGTGAGCTGGCGACCGGCCATGTGCGGCTGGTCGCGGACGCGGTGGGGGTCTCGCTGCGCACGGTGTGGCGCTGGCTGGCCGCTGCCCGTGCCGAGGGGCGGACCGGTGCGAGGCAGCGGGAGCGTTTCATGGTCACCCCGCAGTTGCATGCCCGGCTCGTTCTGTGGTGCGGGAACGCGGCCGCAGTGCACCGCGAGCTCCTCGCCGAGGCCCGCGCCGCCGATGACGACGCGGGCGAGGCCGTGTCGGTGGCGGTGCCGTCGCTGGCGGCGCTACACCGGGCGATCCGCCGGGACCTGAACCCGGGCCAGCGCGCGGCCCTGACCGGCGGAGAGCAGGCTCGGCGCCGCCACGACGTGCACCTGCGCTGGCCCCGCCAGTGGCGCAACGCCTGCTGGGAGGGCGACCACAAACACGTCCCGGTCGAGGTCGACCTGCACGGCGAGCTGGTGTGCCCGTGGGTGACCTGGTTCATCGACTGCGCCACGAACGCCGTCACCGGCGCCGCCATCACCCCGCACACCCCGTCCTGGGACGCGATCCTGGCAGCGCTGCGCACCGCGATCTCCCGCGACGAACCCGACGGCCCTTACGGGCCCATAGGTAGCCTGCCGGCCCTGGTGCGCATCGACCGCGGCAAGGACTTCCTCTCCCGCACCGTCGCCTCCGCGCTCGGCGCCCTCGCTATCCCCGTGCACGACCTGCCGGCTTACAGCCCGCACCTGAGAGTGCAGTACGCGACCTTATGTCTGGCTTGTCATCGCTCGATGGGGTGACATTGGGGCATCGTTGCCGGTCAAGCGTTCGTGATTCGCTTGGGTGGC
>NZ_JNWQ01000156.1 GCF_000716875.1 Streptomyces novaecaesareae
ACCCGGCACCCGGATGTACCGCACCGGTGACCTGGTGCGCCGCCGCCCGGACGGGCAGCTGGAGTTCGTCGGCCGGGTGGACCACCAGGTGAAGATCCGGGGCTTCCGGATCGAACTCGGCGAGGTCGAGGCCGCGTTGACCCGCTGCGAGGGCGTCCGGCAGGCCGTCGTCCTCGCCCGGGAGGACACCCCCGGCGACAAGCGACTGGTCGGCTACGTCGTCGGCGAGCAGAACGGCGAGCAGAACGGCGAGCAGAACGGCGAGCCCGACCTGGACCCGGCCGCCCTGCGCGACCTGGTCGGGGAGCGGCTGCCCGAATACCTCGTCCCCTCCGCCGTGATCGTCCTCGACGCACTGCCGCTGACCCCCAACGGCAAGCTCGACCGGAACGCTCTGCCCGCCCCCGACTACACCTCAGGCAGCACCGCCCGCGCACCCCGCACCGCCCGCGAGGAGATCCTCTGCGTGCTGTTCGCCGAGGTGCTGGGCCTGGAGAGCGTCGGCATCGACGACGGCTTCTTCGAGCTCGGCGGCCACTCCCTCCTGGCCACCCGGCTGATCAGCCGCATCCGCGCCACCCTGGACGCCGAGTTGAGCATCCGGGAGCTGTTCCAGTACCCGACGGTCCGGACCATGGCCGCCGCGCTGGACCAGCAGGGCGGCGTGCGCACCCCGCTCACCCCGATGCCGCGCACCGGCGACATCCCGCTCTCCTCCGCCCAGCAGCGCGTCTGGTTCATCAACCGGATCGAGCGGACCGACGAGAACGCCTACTACAACTGCCCGTTCGCCCTGCGGCTGCGCGGCCCGCTGGACGCCGCCGCACTGGAGCAGGCCCTGCTGGACGTGGTCGGCCGGCACGAGTCGCTGCGCACCGTCTTCCCGGAGACCGACGGCGTCCCGCGCCAGCACGTCCTCGACGACGTCGCGGGCCGGCTGCGCCTCACCGTCCACGACTGCACCGCCACCGGCCCCGCCGAGGCCCTGGCCGCCGCCGTCGCCCGCGGCTTCGACGTCACCACCGACCTGCCGCTGCGGGCCGAGCTGATGGTCGTCGGACCGGAGGAGCACGTCCTGCTGCTGGTGATCCACCACATCGCCACCGACGGCTCCTCGATGGCCCCGCTGATGGCGGACCTCGCCACCGCCTACCGGGCGCGCCGCACGGGCCGGGCCCCCGGCTGGGAGCCGCTGCCGGTGCAGTACGCCGACTACACCCTCTGGCAGCGCGACCTGCTCGGCCGGGAGGACGACCCGGACAGCCTGCTGGCCGCCCAGATCGCCTACTGGAAGGAGGCCCTGGCCGGCCAGCCCGAGGAGATCGGCCTCCCGGTGGACCGGCCGCGACCGGCCGTCTCCTCGCACACCGGCGGCATGGTGCACGCCGCACTGGACGCGGCGGTGCACAAGGAGCTCGCCGGCCTCGCCCGGGCCAACGGCGTCACCCTGTTCATGGTGCTGCACGCCGCCGTCGCCACCGTGCTGTCGCGGCTGGGCGCCGGCACCGACGTCTCGGTCGGAACCCCGGTGGCCGGGCGCACCGACGAGGCGCTGGACGGCCAGGTCGGCTTCTTCGTCAACACCCTGGTGCTGCGCACCGACCTGTCCGGCAACCCGACCTTCCGCGAGCTGCTGGCCCGCGTCCGGGACACCGACCTCGGCGCGCTCGACCACCAGGACGTCCCGTTCGAGCGCCTGGTCGACGTGCTCAACCCGGCCCGGGTCGCCGCCCGCAACCCGCTGTTCCAGATCGTCCTGGCCCTGCACAACCACGCCCTGGAGGACGCCGAGTTCGCCGGCCTGCCGGTCGAGGCGGAGCCCGTCGAACTGGGGGCGGCCAAGCTCGACCTGAACCTCAACTTCACCGAGGTCCGCGACCCGGCCGGCACCGTGACCGGCCTGGCCGCCGCGCTGGAGTACTCCGCGGACCTGTTCGACCGGTCCACCGCCGAGTGGCTGCTGCGCTGCCTGGTCGGCCTGCTCGACGCCGTCACCGACGATCCCGACGCGCGGATCGGGGCGCTCCCGGTGTTCTCCGCGGCCGACCGGCGCGAGCTGGCGGCCTGGAACGACACCGGGCAGCCCGTCCCGGCGGCCACCCTGCACGGGCTGGTCGAGGCCCAGGCGGCCCGCACCCCCGGGGCGCTCGCCGTCCGGTTCGCCGACACCGAGCTGAACTACGCCGAACTGGACGCCCGGGCCAACCGGTTGGCCCACCACCTGCTGGCGCACGGCGCCGGCCCCGGCCGACTGGTGGCCGTCGCCGTCCCGCGCTCGGCGGAGCTGCCGGTGGCGTTGCTCGCCGTGCTGAAGACCGGGGCCGCCTACGTCCCGGTCGACCCGGGCCACCCGGCGGACCGGATCCGGCAGATCCTGACCGAGGCCCGGCCGACGGTGCTGCTCACCGACACGGCCGGCGCGCAGTCCGAGTGGGCCGCCCCGGCCGCCCCGGCCGACCGGGCCGACCGGGCCCACGGCGCCCCGGTGATCGCCCTCGACACCGAGGCCACCCGTGCGGCGCTGGCCGCCCGCCCGGACACCGCCCCGGCCCCGGCCCCGCAGGCCGAGGCGCAGACGGCCTACGTGATGTACACCTCGGGCTCCACCGGCCGCCCCAAGGGCGTCGTGGTCGACCACCCGAGCGTGGTCAACCTGCTGACCGAGCTGGCCCACGAACTGCCGATGGCCGTCGGCGACGTGATGCTCCAGCAGGCCACGGCCGCCTTCGACATCTCGGTGCCCGAGCTGTTCCTGCCGCTGATGCAGGGCGGCGCCACCGCCCTCACCACCCGTGAGGAGGTCCGCGACCCGGCCGTCCTGGCCACCCTGATCGGGCGCTACGGCGTCACGGTGTTCCAGGCGACGCCGAGCCTGTGGCAGGCCCTGCTGGACGAGCGCCCCGAAGCCGTCCGGGGCCTGCGGATGATGGTCGGCGGGGACGCCCTGCCGCCGGCCCTGGCGGCCCGGCTGGGGGCGGCCGGCGCCCGGCTGGTCCACTGCTACGGGCCGACCGAGACCACCGTCTGGTCCACCACCGCCGACCTGACCGGCCGCTCCGGTACCCCGCCGATCGGCCACCCGATCCGCAACACCCGGGCGTACGTCCTGGACGGGTACCTCAACCCGGTGCCCCCGAGGGTCGTCGGTGAGCTCTACCTCGCCGGGACCGGCCTGGCCCGCGGCTACCTGGGCCGGCCGGGGCTGACCGCCGAGCGCTTCGTCGCCGACCCGTTCGCGCTGGGGGAGCGGATGTACCGCACCGGTGACCTGGTGCGCCGCCGCACCGACGGGCAGCTGGAGTTCGTCGGCCGGGTGGACCACCAGGTGAAGGTCCGCGGCTTCCGGATCGAACTCGGCGAGGTCGAGGCCGCCCTGGCCGCGCACCCGGCGGTCCTGCAGAGCGCGGCGGCCGTCCACGAGGACGGGCCGGGCGGGCAGCGGCTGGTCGGCTACGTCGTGCCGCGGCCCGGCACGACGCCGCCGGCCCCGGACGAGCTGCGCCGGCACGTCGGCGGGCGGCTGCCCGAGTACATGGTGCCCTCCGCCGTCGTCCTCCTCGACGCCCTGCCGCTGACCTCCAACGGCAAGCTCGACCGCACGTCCCTGCCCGCCCCCGCCTACGCGGGCACCGGGCGCGCCCCGCGCACCCCGCGCGAGGAGGTGCTCTGCGGCCTGTTCGCCGAGGTGCTGGACCTGGACAGCGTCGGCGTCGACGACAGCTTCTTCGACCTCGGCGGCCACTCCCTGCTCGCCACCCGCCTGACCAGCCGGATCCGCGCCGCCCTCGGGGTGGAGCCGGGCATCCGCGAACTGTTCGCGGCGCCCACCCCGGCCGGCCTGGCCACCGCGCTGGACGACGGCGGCCAGGGCGACGCGCTCGGCGTGCTCTTCCCGCTGCGCCCGCACGGCGACGCCACCCCGCTGTTCTGCGTCCACCCGGTGGCCGGGGTCAGCTGGGTCTACTCCGGGCTGCTGCGCCACCTCGACCCGCAGGTACCGGTGTTCGGGCTGCAGGCCCGGGGGCTGACCGAGCCGGGAGCGCTGCCGAGGAGCATCGCCGAGATGGCCGAGGACTACGTCGCCGAGATCCGCAAGGCCCGCCCGCACGGCCCGTACCGGCTGCTCGGCTGGTCCTTCGGCGGCATGGTCGCCCACGCCGTCGCCGTCCGGCTGCAGGCCGAGGGCGAGCAGGTCGAACAGCTCACCGTGCTGGACGGCTTCCCCGCCCACCCCGAGGCCGACCGGCTCCCCGCCGACGCCCCGGAACCGGAGACGCTGGCCGCGCTGCTCCACTCGCTCGGCCACCCGGTGCCCGACCCCGCCGACGGCGGGGGAGAGCTGGACCGGGCCCGGTTCCGGGCGGTGCTGGAGCACGGCGGCAGCCCGCTCTCCGGCCTCGACGAGGCCGAACTCGCCGCCCTGGTCGCGGTCTTCGCCAACAACGCCGACCTCGTCCACACCGAGGTCTCCGGCGTCTACCACGGCGACCTGATCCACTTCACCGCCACGCTCGGCAAGCCCGCCGACGCGCCCACCGCCGAGGACTGGCGCCCGTACGTCACCGGGGCCGTCCACACCCACGAGCTCGCCTGCCACCACGGCGCCATGACGCAGCCCGCACCGATCGCCGCCGTCAGCGCCGTCCTGGCCGGGCACACCCCGACCCCGAGGAGGACCTCATGAACGTCGAACAGGCCCGTGAGTTCTACGAGTTGATCGACACCGACGACATCGCCGGGCTGATCGGGAGGTTCGCCCCCGAGGCCGCCTACCACCGGCCCGGCTACGACCCGCTGGTCGGCCGGGAGCGGCTGCGCCGCTTCTACGCCGAGGAGCGGGTGATCAAGGAAGGCCGGCACACCCTGGAGCGGGTGGTCGAGTCCGACGGCCTGACCGCCGTGCACGGCAGCTTCCGCGGCACCCTGCACGACGGCCGCCCGGCGGCCCACCGCTTCGCCGAGTTCTTCGAGTCGACGCCGGAGGGGCTGATCGCCCGCCGCGACACCTTCTTCTTCGTCTCGCTGGTCTGAGCACCCGCCCCCACACCCACCGAACACCCACCGAAGGAGCACCCGTGACCTCCGCCACGCAGCGCAAGCCCATCGCGATCGACCCCGCCCGCGTCATCACCGACCCCGGCTACGGCGAGGCCTTCACCGAGCACCTCTTCAGCATCGACTGGTCGCCCGAACTGGGCTGGCACGGAGCCGAGTTGAAGCGCCTCGACAACCTGTCCCTGCACCCCGCCACCCTCGGCCTGCACTACGGCCAGGTCATCTTCGAGGGCCTCAAGGCCCACCGCCGGGTGGACGGCACCGTCGCCGCCTTCCGCCCCGAGGACCACGCCCGCCGCTTCCAGCGCTCCGCCCGCCGGCTGGCCATGCCCGAACTGCCCGAGGAGATCTTCACCGACGCCATCGAGCAGCTGATCGAGCGCGACGGCGGGATGCTCTCGGAGGACCCGACGCACTGCATCTACCTGCGCCCGATCATGTTCGCCACCGACGTCACGCTGATGCTGCGGCCCTCCAACGGCTACCGCTTCCTGCTGATGGCCTTCGTGGCGGCCGGGTTCTTCGGTGACGACATCGAGTCGGTGTCCGCGTGGGTCAGCCACGACTACGTCCGGGCGTTCCCCGGCGGCACCGGCAACGTCAAGGTGGCCGGCAACTACGCCGGCTCCTTCGCAGCCCAGCGCCAGGCCCAGGAGGCCGGCTGCCCGCAGGTGCTGTGGCTGGACGCGGTCGAGCGCCGGTGGATCGAGGAGATGGGCGGCATGAACGTCTTCTTCGTCCGCGGCGAGGGCCCGGGCGCCGAGGTGGTCACCCCGCAGCTGACCGGCACCCTGCTGCCGGGCGTCACCCGGGACACCGTCCTGGCCCTGGCCGAGCGCCTCGGCCACACCCCGCGCGAGGAGCGGATCTCGCTGGAGCAGTGGAAGGACGAGTGCGAACGGGGCGTCATCACCGAGGTGTTCGCCTGCGGGACGGCCGCGGTGGTCACCCCGGTCAAGTCGATCCACGACGACGGCGAGGAGTGGGTGGTCGGCGACGGCACGCCCGGCCCGGTCACCCGCGCCCTGCACCGCGCCCTGGTGGACCTGCACCACGGCCTGACCGAGCAGCCGCCAGCCTGGGGCGCCCAGCACTGACCGGCCGCGGGCCCGCCGCCGCCCGCCCGCCGGTCGCCCGCGGGCCCGCCGCCCCCCCCGCCCC
>NZ_JNWQ01000157.1 GCF_000716875.1 Streptomyces novaecaesareae
GTGCGGAGAAACGCCGGAGGGCCCCGCCCCCACCGTGACGGAGCCCTCCCGCCGTTCAGCAGACGGAGCCGCAGCTGCCGCCCCACCCACCCGGTGCGGAGAAACGCCGGAGGGCCCCGCCACCACCGTGACGGAGCCCTCCGGCCGTTCAGCAGACGGAGCCGCAGCTGCCGCTCCACCTACCCCCGACTACTACTTCTTCTTCCGCTTCTCCCGAACCCGCACCGAGATCGAGATCGGCGTCCCCACGAACCCGAACTCCTCGCGCAGCCGACGCTCGATGAAGCGCCGGTAGCCGGCCTCCAGGAAGCCCGAGGCGAACAGCACGAACCGCGGCGGACGGCTGCCCGCCTGGGTGCCGAACAGGACGCGGGGCTGCTTGCCGCCGCGGATCGGGTGCGGGTGGGCGGCCACCAGCTCGCCGAGGAAGGCGTTCAGGCGCGCGGTGGGGATGCGGGTCTCCCAGCCCTCCAGCGCGGTCTCGATCGCCGGAACGAGCTTCTCCATGTGCCGGCCGGTCTTGGCCGAGACGTTGACGCGCGGGGCCCACTGCACCTGGACGAGGTCGCGCTCGATCTCGCGCTCCAGGTAGTAGCGGCGCTCCTCGTCCAGCTGGTCCCACTTGTTGTAGGCGATGACGACTGCACGCCCGGCCTCGACGGCCATCGAGATGATCCGGGTGTCCTGCTCGGCGAGGGTCTCGCTGGCGTCGATCAGGACGACGGCGACCTCGGCCTTCTCCAGCGCGGAGGAGGTGCGCAGCGAGGCGTAGAAGTCGGCGCCGGCGGTCAGGTGGACCCGGCGACGGATGCCGGCGGTGTCCACGAACTTCCAGGTCTTGCCGCCGAGTTCGATCATCTCGTCGACCGGGTCGCGGGTGGTCCCGGCCAGCTCGTTGACGACGACGCGCTCCTCGCCGGCGACCTTGTTCAGCAGGCTGGACTTGCCGACGTTCGGCCGGCCGATCAGCGCGACGCGGCGCGGGCCGCCGGGGGCGGCGTCGCCGAAGGTCTGCGGCGGGGCCTCGGGCAGCGCGTCCATGACGGCGTCCAGCAGGTCGCCGGAGCCGCGGCCGTGCAGGGCGGAGACGGGGTACGGCTCGCCCAGGCCCAGCGACCACAGGTAGGCGGCCTCGGCCTCGGTGGACGGGCCGTCGACCTTGTTGGCGCACAGGACGGTCGGCTTGCCCGCCCGGCGGATGATCTTGATCAAGGCTTCGTCGGTGTCGGTGGCGCCGACGGTGGCGTCCACGACGAACATCACCGCGTCGGCCTGCTCGATGCCCAGCTCGGCCTGGGCGGCCACCATGGCGTCGATGCCGAGGACGTCGATCTCCCAGCCGCCGGTGTCGACCACCTTGAAGCGACGGCCGTTCCAGCTGGCCTCGTAGGTGACCCGGTCGCGGGTGACGCCCGGCTTGTCCTCGACGACGGCCTCGCGGCGGCCGATGATGCGGTTCACCAGAGTCGACTTGCCGACGTTCGGGCGGCCGACCACGGCCAGCACCGGCAGCCGGACGAGCTCGGCGCCGTCCAGGCCGTCGCCGTCGATGTCGAAGCCCTCCTCGGCGGCGAGGGCCATGAACTCTGCGTAGTCTGCGGCGTCCAGCCCACCGAGGTCGGTGGCGGAGTGCTCTGCGGTCATGTTCGTCTGTTCCGTTTCCCGGCCCGGCCCTTCCCAGGGGCGTGCCGTGCGTACCTGCCCCGCTCGGGGCAGCGCGAGTGGTTCTCCGTGGCACCTCGGCGGCACCACGGCTCGTTCGATGATCAGACCGTCGGCCCGATCCAACCTGATCAGACCGATCCGGCCCGATCCAACCTGTTCAGACCCAATACGGCCCGAATGCGGCCCGATCAGCCGATACGGCCCGATCAGACCGAGGACAGCCCGGCCCGCTCCTCCACCAGGACGGCGATCCGGTCGATCACCTGGTCCAGGGTGAGGTCGCTGGTGTCCACCAGGTCCGCGTCCGCGGCCTGGGTCAGCGGGGCCGTCTTCCGGGAGGAGTCCGCGGCGTCCCGGCGGGCGAGGTCGGCGGCCATCGCGGTGATGGTCGCCTCGTCCACCCCCTTGGCCCGCAGCTCGGCCGCCCGGCGCGCGGCCCGGGCCTCCTCGGAGGCGGTCAGGAAGACCTTGACGGTGGCGTCGGGGAACACCACGGTCCCCATGTCCCGGCCCTCGGCGACGATGCCGCGCTCGGCGACCTCGGCGCAGCCGCGCTGCAGCTCCACCAACCGGGCCCGCACCGCCGGCACCGCGGCCACGGCGCTGACGTGCGCCGTCACCTCGGGGCCGCGGATCGGGGCGGAGACGTCCTGGCCGTCCACCGTGATGGTGGGGCCGTCGGCGTCCGTGCCCGACACGATCACCGGCTTGCCGCACGCGACGGCCACCGCCTCCGGGTCGTCCACGTCGACCTCGTTGGCCAGCATCCACCAGGTCATCGCCCGGTACATGGCGCCGGTGTCCAGGAAGCTCAGGCCCAGCCGGGCGGCGACCGCCCGCGAGACGGTCGACTTGCCGGAGCCGGAGGGTCCGTCGATGGCGACGACGACCGGGGCGTGCGCTCGGTCGGCAGTGTCCACGGGGGCGAACCTCTCTCTGAGCATGGAAGCCGAAGCCTGCGTGGGCGGACGGCCGGGGATTGTCTCCCTCAAGGTTAATGGACCGCCGACATCCCACGCTCCGCCGTCTCCTCGGCCCCCTACACCGCCGCCTCCACCTCCTCCACCGCCGCCACCGGCGCCCCACTCACCCGGCCACCTCGACCACCGCGTTCCCCAGCCGCGGCCGCAGGTACTCCCCGTCCCACTCGATCCCGAGCACCCCGCCGACGAAGGTCATCGGCAGTTCCCGGCCGAGGACGTCCCACACGAACGGCACCCGCGACACGTGCGACGGGAAGTCGTTCACCTCGAACGCCTCCCGGTGGTACTCGCTGTCCGCCGCCTCCCGCCAGCCGAAGGAGCGGCGCAGCCGGGGCCCGTCCGGGGTCTGGGTGTGGGCGAGGAAGGCGGTGAGCCAGCCGGTCACCCGGGGGCCGCCGGACATCGAGCGCCACTTGAACAGCGAGCGCCAGAAATCGTCGTCCACCGGGCCGCCGGCGGCCGTCGCCGCGATCTCGTCCACCACCGGCCGCAGTTCCGCGAACCACGGCGCCAGCCAGTCGAAGCGCTCCGCGAGCGCACCGACCCCCGCCGCCAACCGCGCCCAGTCCTCGGCCGTGCCCTCCAGCCGGACCCTCGGGATGCCGCAGCGGGTCTCCCAGCGGAAGTCGTAGTACGGGCTGACCGTGTCCATCAGCGCCACCAGGGCCGAGGACTCGTCGTCCGGCGTCGTGGTGGAGAAGGCCGGCCGGAACAGGTCCACCAGCTCCTCGCCCATTGCGGCCGCGAGCGGCTCCCGTACCAGCCGGATCGAGCGCGACCAGTCCGGGTCGGGCCCCAGCAGGCTGTCGTCCCGCACCACGGTCGCGGCCCTTCGGCCCCTGGCCGCACCGAACAGCGCCCGGTACCGCGGCGGGTACATCCGTACGTGCACCGCGACCTCGTGCACCACCGCGTACCAGAGCACGTCCGGGGACAGGCTGAGCGCCAGGTGCTCGGCGAAGGCGGCGTGGGCCGCGCGCAGCAGCAGGCTGAAGGTCGGCTCCGGCTCGGCGAACTCCGGGAGCGCGGGCTCCGGCCGGGGCCGCTCGTACATCGCCGCGACGCTGCGGTGGTGGATCCGGAGGTCCCGGCCGACCACGGCCCGCAGGAACCGTTCGTTCCCCAGGTCCACCGGCATCCCGGCGAACCCGTGCCGGGTCTCCCCCAGCGGCAACTCGACGATCACGCCCCGCCCTCCCCTGAAACGACCCGCCCCAGCACCGACCCGCGACCTCAGCCCTGGCCCACGACCTCAGCCCCGACCCACCACCTCAGCCCCGACCCCCGACCTCAGTCCCGCACACTCCACCCACTCACCCGCAGCGCCTTCACCAGCCGCTTGACCGCCACCGGCGCCACCGAGAGCTGGACGAAGCCGACCTGCTGCCCGGTCGAGTGCTCGATGACGACGTCCTCGATGTTGACCCCGGCGTCGCCGACCTCCCCGAAGAGCCGGCCCAGCTCGCCCGGCTGGTCGCCGAGCACGACCGTGACCGTCTCGTACCGGGTGGGCGGCGCACCGTGCTTGCCGGGGATCCGGGCCTGGCCGGTGTTGCCGCGCCGCATGACCTCCGTGATCCCGGCCGCACCCGCCCGGCGCTCGTCCTCCTCGGTCGCCTCCATGGCGCGCAGCGCGGTGACGGTCTCGCCGAGGTCGGAGGCGACGGCCTCCAGGACGTCGGCGACCGCGCCCGCGTTGGCGGAGAGGATGTCGACCCACATGCCGGGGTTGGAGGCGGCGATCCTGGTGACGTCGCGCACGCCCTGGCCGGAGAGCCTTATGGCGGTGTCGTCGGCGTTCTCCAGCCGGGCCGCGACGAGCGAGGACACCAGCTGCGGGGCGTGCGAGACGAGGGCGACGGCCCGGTCGTGCTCGGCGGCGTCCATGACGATCGGCATCGCGCCGCAGAGCGCGACCAGCTCCAGCGCGGCGTTGAGCGTCTCGGTGTCGGTGTCGGCGGTCGGGGTGAGCACCCAGGGGCGGCCTTCGAAGATGTCGGCGCGGGCGGCCAGCGGGCCGGAGCGCTCGCGGCCGGCCATCGGGTGGCTGCCGATGTAGTGGACGGTGTCGCAGCCGAGCGCGGCGATCTCGCTGCCGGGGCCTGCCTTGACGCTGGCGACGTCGGTGTACCAGTGCGCCAGGTTGCGGCGCTGGCAGTCGGCGAGCACCTTGCCGACCAGCGCCGGCGGGACGGCGATGATCGCCAGGTCCACCGGGCCGTCGACGGGCTCGGTGGTGCCCGCGCCGAGCGACTCGGCGGTGCGGGCGGCGTCCGGGTCGGCGTCCTCCAGATGGACGGTCAGACCGCGAGCGGTCAGCGCGAGCGCGGCGGAGGTGCCGATCAGTCCGGTGCCGACGACGACGGCAGTGCGCATGGCGGGTCGCTCTCCTCATCACGATTCTCGACAGGTGCCGGAACCGTCCGGGAGCACCCGCGCCCCATCCTCCCTCATCCGCTGCGCCGAAGTCCCCACTTGTCGCCCGGCAACCACGACCGCAGCGCCCGGCAGCGCCCCGGCGCCGGCAACCGAGGCGGCCCGGCCCCCGTCCCACACAGTGCACACGCCGCACCCGGGAAATCCGACGACGCCCGCACCGAACCCGGGCAGACTGGCCGCCCGGGCAGGCCCGGACGGCCAAGCAGCCGCTCGAACACCCGACATCGGACACCCGGCATCGGACACCGGACACCGGACATCCGACAGCGGATGTACGGACATCCGGACGTCCGGACATACGGGAAATCCGCACGCCGCAAGAAGCGGCACGCGGCAGGCAACACGCGAACGAAGGGGTTGCGCATGGACGATCAGCTCAGCAGCCGGACCGGGCAGACGAAACCGCCCGCCGTACCGGCCCACCCGTCGGCCCTGGACTCCGTCGTGGTGTACGCCGAGGGCGCGGTGTGCCGCCGCCGGGCCACCGTCCCGGTCCCTCCCGACGGACGACTGCGCCTGACCGGCCTGCCCACCACCCTGGACGGCCGCTCGCTGCGCGCCCGCGTGATCGCCGGACCAGCCGGCACGGCAGTCACCGAGGCCCGGCTGGAACTGCGGGCGGAACTCCGCGAGCCGGACGAACTCCCGGAACTGCGAAGGGCGTTGGACAAGGCCACCGAGCGCCTCAGCGCGCTCACCGAGCGCCGCCGACTGGTCCTCGCCGCGATCGCCGACACCGCCGCCCTGCGCGCCGTGCCACCGCAGCGCCGCCGCGACGAACCGCTGCGCCGTACGCCCGCCGACGCCTGGCTGGAGCTCGCCGACTTCGTCGACGAGCGGCTGGCCGCCCTCCAGGAGCGCGCCGAGGAGCTCAACCGGGAGGTCGAACTCGCCGACCACGAGCGCGACTTGGCCGCCGACCGGCTGGATCGGACCTCCACCGCCGACCAGGCCGAACCGGTCGCGACCTCCGCCACCGTCCTGCTCACCCTGCACACCCCGAGCCCCAGCCTCACTCCCACCCCTGTCTCTTATACACATCTCCGAGCCCACGAGACAGGCAGAAATCTCGTATGCCGTCTTCTGC
>NZ_JNWQ01000158.1 GCF_000716875.1 Streptomyces novaecaesareae
GTGAAGGACTCGGCCGGCAAGTCGGGCACCACCAGCTTCACCTGGACGGTGACCACCGGTGGCGGCGGCAGCTGCACCCCGGCGCAGCTGCTGGGCAACGCGGGCTTCGAGACCGGCACGGCCGCGCCGTGGACGGCGAGCTCCGGTGTCGTCGACAACAGCACGGGCCAGGCCGCGCACGGCGGTTCGTGGAAGGCGTGGCTGAACGGCTACGGCTCCGCCCACACCGACTCGCTGTCCCAGACGGTCACCATCCCGGCGGGCTGCAAGGCCACGCTGAGCTTCTGGCTGCACATCGACACCGCGGAGACGGGCAGCACCGCGTACGACAAGCTGACCGTGTCGGTCAACGGCACCACGCTGAAGACCTACTCCAACGTGGACGCCGCGGCCCCGGTCCGGCTCCTGAGGGGCCGGTGAACCAGGACAGGTGAGGGGCCCGGCGGCTACGGCTGCCGGGCCCTTGTCGTGTGCGGTCCCGCTGCGGCTGCGGCTGCGGCTGCGGAAAACGGGAAAGACGGGCGATGCAGAAACGTATCTTCCAGGGACCTTGACGGTGTCTCCCGGTGACCTTAAGTTCAGCGCTGCAAGTTTCCGGCAAGTTACAGAAACTTCCTGCAGGCTTCAGCCTCCGGCTGCCCACCCCAGCCACCCCCAGGAGACGACGTGGTCACCACCGCCCCCACCCTCCCCCAGCCTTCGGCCGGGGGGACCCCCAGGGCCGCCCGCGCGGCCGGCGCGCTCGCCGCCTCGGCGGCGCTCGCACTCTCGCTCGGCACCGCCCTCGGCGCCCCCGCCGCCCAGGCCTCCCCACCCGCGAACAACGGCAAGGACGTCACCGCCACCCTCTTCGAGTGGCGCTTCGACTCCGTCGCCCAGGCCTGCACCTCCACGCTCGGCCCGAAGGGCTACGGCTTCGTCGAGGTCTCGCCGCCGCAGGAGCACATCCAGGGCTCCCAGTGGTGGACCTCCTACCAGCCGGTCAGCTACCAGATCGCCGGGCGGCTCGGCGACCGCACCTCCTTCAAGAACATGGTCGACACCTGCCACGCGGCCGGGGTCAAGGTGATCGCCGACGCGGTGGTCAACCACATGTCGGCCGGCTCCGGCACCGGCACCGGCGGCACGGTCTACAGCAAGTACAACTACCCCGGCACGTACCAGGACCAGGACTTCCACTCCTGCCGCCAGCCGATCAGCAACTACCAGGACCGCTCCAACGTCCAGAACTGCGAGCTGGTGAACCTCGCCGACCTGGACACCGGCAGCGCGTACGTCCAGACCACCATCGCGCACTACCTGGACGACCTCGGCTCGCTCGGCGTGGACGGCTACCGGATCGACGCCGCCAAGCACATCGCCGCCGCCGACCTCGCCGCGATCAAGGCCAAGATGGCCAACCCCAACGCCTACTGGGTCCAGGAGGTCATCTACGGCGCCGGCGAGCCGATCCAGCCCACCGAGTACACCGGCACCGGGGACGTCGACGAGTTCCGGGTCGGCACCGACCTCAAGCGCATCTTCACCAGCGACAAGCTCGCCAACCTCAGCGGCTGGGGCGCCTCCTGGGGCTACCTGCCGAGCAACCAGGCCCGCAGCTTCCTCGACAACTGGGACACCGAGCGCAACGGCTCCACCCTCAACTACACCTACGGCAACACCTACACGCTGGCCAACGTCTTCCTGCTGGCCTCGCCCTACGGCGCCCCCAACGTCTACTCCGGCTACGCCTTCACCAACAAGGACGACGGCCCGCCCAACGGCGGCACCGTCAACGCCTGCTACCAGGACGGCTGGAACTGCACCCACGCCTGGCGGCAGGTCGCCAACATGGTCGGCTTCCGCAACGCCGTCGCGGGCACCGCGGTGACCGACTGGTGGTCCAACGGCAACAATGCGATCGCCTTCGGCCGCGGCAACAAGGGCTACGTCGCGATCAACCACGAGAGCGGCGCGATCACCCAGACCTTCCAGACCGGCCTGCCGGCCGGCACCTACTGCGACGTCCAGCACGGCGACCCGCAGCCGGGCGGCGGCTGCACCGGGCCGACGTACCAGGTCGGCGCCAACGGGCAGTTCACCGCGACGGTCGGCGCGGGCGACGCCGTCGCGCTGTACGTCCAGCCGGGCGGCGCGACCGCCTCCGGCGCCTCGTTCAACGTCAACGCGACCACCTCGTACGGGCAGAACGTGTACGTGGTCGGCGACGCCGCGGCGCTCGGCGGCTGGGACCCGGCCAAGGCGCTGCCGCTCTCGTCCACCGGGTACCCGGTCTGGTCGCTCGCGCTCTCGCTGCCGGCCGGCACCTCCGTCCAGTACAAGTACCTCCGCAAGGACGCGAGCGGCGCGGTGACCTGGGAGTCCGGCGCCAACCGGACGGCGACGGTGCCCTCGGGCGGGGTCGTCACGCTGAACGACACCTGGCGGCCGTAGCGGCCCGTTGCCGCCGTAGCGGCCTCTCATGGGGGAACCCCGTCAGCCCGGGCTGACGGGGTTCCCCCATGAGAGGCCTGCGAGTCCTAGCCGCGCCCGATGTACGGCATGGCCGTCGCCATCACGGTGGCGAACTGCACGTTGGCCTCCAGCGGCAGTGCGGCCATGTGCCGCACGGTGCGTGCGACGTCGGTCACGTCCATGGTCGGCTCGGGGGCGATCCGGCCGTCCGCCTGCCGCACGCCCGCGCTCATCGCCGCCGTCATGTCGGTCGCCGCGTTGCCGATGTCGATCTGCCCGCAGGCGATCCGGTACGGGCGGCCGTCCAGCGACAGCGACTTGGTCAGGCCGGTGACGGCGTGCTTGGTCGCGGTGTAGGCGATCGAGTGCGGGCGCGGGACGTGCGCGGAGATCGAGCCGTTGTTGATGATCCGGCCGCCCTGCGGGTCCTGGGCCTTCATCTGCCGGAACGCGGCCTGGGCGCAGAGGAAGGCGCCGGTCAGGTTGAGGTCGACCACGGCCCGCCAGGCCGCCACTTCCAGCTCCTCCACGGGGACGGCCGGGCCGAAGCTGCCGGCGTTGTTGAACAGCAGGTCCACCCGGCCGTGGCGCTCGGCGGTCGCGGCGAACAGCGCGTCCACGGCCGCCGGGTCGGTGACGTCGGTCGGCAGCACGTCGGCCGGGGCGCCGCAGAGCCGGGCGGTCTCGTGCAGGGGCTCGGCGCGTCGGCCGGCCAGCACCGGCCGCCAGCCGGCCGCGGCCAGTTCGACCGCGACGGCGCGGCCGACACCGCTCCCGGCTCCGGTGACGACGGCGATCTGCTGGGGCATGGCTCTCTCCTCGGTGGCTGTTCTCGTGACTGTTCTCCCGGTCGGCCCGGGGGAGATCGTCCCGGATCGGCGGGCCGCCGTCACTGGTCGATGTGCCCAAAATCCGGTGGTCGGCCGGGATTGCGCCGTCGGCCCCGTCGTCGCCCCGTCGTCCGGCCCCCCGCCGACCGACCCCCGCCGACCGACGGGAGCGACCGAGGGTTTTACCTGATCGCGAACAAACATTGGATTTCCGGTGGCCGACGCGCAACCGGGCCACCCCGGCCCACGTCATAAGATCGCAGGAAGGCGCGCCCCCGCGAGGGGCGGCGCGCCATCGAACCGGGGGCCGCACCAGCGTCACGCCCCCGGTCTGTCCGGCCCCACCGGGGGGCCGCCGCCCGGTCAGCCGGACCGGGCGCGACATTCGGTCGGAGAGTCCTCACCGTGCTTAGGCAGTCGTCCCGTTCCCGTGCCGTCCTGTCCGGCGCCGCCGTGCTCGCCCTGGCCGCCTCGCTCGCGGCCTGCGGGAGTTCCGGCGGTGGAAAGGGGGACAGCGCCAAGGCGGACGCCGGCTCGACCGCGACCGGTGGCGCCGCGGGCACCCCGACCGGCACCGGCGCGGGCACCCCGGGCGGCGGGGCACCCGCGGTGCCCGTGGCCGTCGGCAAGGTGCTGATGCCCACCGGCCCGAACGCCAACCTGGGCAAGGCCCGGGACACCAACGCCGGGCCGATCCTCGTGACCACCGTGACCGGTGCGAAGTCGGGCGTCTCCGGCAAGGTCTGGGTCTGGCTGCCGCCCGAGTACAACGACCCCAAGTACGCCAAGACCGGCTTCCCGGTGCTGACCCTCTTCGCGGGCGGCCAGAGCAACGGCTACAACACCTGGACCGACAACCAGCTGCCGATCCAGGAGGAGAACGAGCGGCTGGTCAAGGAGGGCAAGTCCCACCCGTTCATCATGATCATGCCGGTGCAGAACTTCAACGGCGACGAGAAGAACGCGCTGGACTGCTCCGACATCCCGGGCCAGCCCAAGATGGGCACCTGGATGGCCGAGGACATCCCGGACTTCGTCCGCGCCAACTTCCGCACCGTCCAGGGCCGCGACGGCTGGGGCGTGATGGGCGCCTCCACCGGCGGCTTCTGCAGCGCCAAGCTCGCCCTGCAGCACCCGGAGGTCTACAAGGCCGCGGTGCCGATCGACGGCTACTTCATCCCGGACTCGCTGCTGTGGAAGGGCCACGACGCCGAGCGCGCGGCCAACAACCCCGACGTGCTGGTCAGCCAGGGCAAGGCCGACGTGAAGCTGTTCGTCACCGCCGGCGGTGCCAACCCGTACGAGACCAAGGTCGTCAAGAGCTGGGTGGCCAAGGCCGTCGCGCCGGTCACCATCGAGTACTACGAGCAGCCCGGCGGCAAGCACCTGACCTCGGACTTCAAGAAGATGATCCCGGACACCCTGGTGTGGCTGACCAAGAACCTGGCGGGGCCCGCGGCGGACTGAGCCGCTTCCTGCCTCCGCCTCCTGCCTCCAGCTCCCAGCTCCGCCTCCGCCGGTGCCGGCGACGCGCTCGCGTCCCCGGCGCCGGCGGTCGGCTTTTCCGCGGATTCCGCAGGTTCCGCGGGGCCTTCCCCAGCCTTCCCCAGCCTTCCGCGGCCGGCTCCGGCGAGCTCCCGCGCACCCCCGCGCAGGCCTGTGACCTGCGCGTCAATCGGACATTGATTCGCTTCTGATCGACTTCGAGCACCTTGGCTGGGCGGTCCTCCACCGGCCGCCACCGCCCGCCCTGCCCCAAGTCGTGAAGAGAGTGCCATGCCGATCCACCTGCTGCCCCAACCCGCCCCCACCGTGCCCGCACCCCGGAAGCCCGGAGCCGACTCCCGGGGCACGGACGCGTACGGACCGGCCTCGGACGACGACCCGGCCACCGTACGGTTCGCCGGACTGCGGCTGGTCCACGCCGCGCTGCGCCGGGACCTCGCCCGGCTGCCCAACGCGCTGCGGCTGCTCCAGCCCGGCGAGGACGACAAGGGCGAGGCGCTGCTGCGGCACTGGAACTTCCTGACCGCGATGCTGACCTGCCACCACGAGCAGCAGGACACCCGGATCTGGCCGATCGTGCGCCGCTTCGCGCCCGAGCTGCGGCTGCTGCTCAACTGGCTGGAGGCCGACCACCACAACCTCGACCACTCCTTCACCCGGGTCACCACGCTGGTCCGGATCGCCAGCCGGGACACCGGCAGCGCCTGGCCGGTCGCGTACGCCATGGAGGACCTGGCGGCCCGGCTGGAGACCCATCTGCGGATCGAGGAGCGCCAGTTGCTGCCCCGGATGGAGCGGGTGGTCGCCGACGGGTCCCGGCTCGGCGGCCTGGGCGAGCTGCTGGACCTGCTGCGGGTGGCGGACGGCCCGGGCACAGCGGACGCGCTGGCCTGGCTGCTGGAGGGCGTCCAGCCGGCCGCGATCGAGCGGCTGCTGGCCGAGTGCGACGATGACGTGGCCCGCAACTGGCCGCACTGGCAGGCGACCTACCAGCGCTGCACCGCGCCGCTGTGGGGGCCGGGCGACGGCCTGGAGGGCGTTCCGGGCGATGCCGCCGCCGACGGCCTGGGGCCCATCGCCGACTGAGCACCGGGGGTTTCGCGGGCCTTCGATCTACGCGCGTGGCATACGCCTGTGGCATATGCTCAGCGCGCGTCGGGCATCCGGTCGACCGGTCAACTCCCTTTGCCCCCTAGGGGATTGGACCCGGAACTCTCGGGGTTCGGTGGCCCGGCCGGTCCGGGCCGTACCAGGGAAGGCCTCGCGCCGACGGTTGACGGCAGGGTGTGCCCGCCCCGCTGCACTGACCCCTCCCCGGCGCCCCACCCACCGC
>NZ_JNWQ01000159.1 GCF_000716875.1 Streptomyces novaecaesareae
CGCCCCGCACAGCGCGCAGCGCCCCCCGCGCAGCGCCCCCCGGCCCCAATGGCCCACTCCCGCAGGTACTCCCGCCCTCCGCGCGGGTAGGAGGGGTGTACGCCCCCGGGAGGGGCAGCACGAGGACGTGAAGGGGGTGTCGGATGCCAGGCGCACAGGACTCGCGGGCCCGGGTGGCCCGGCGGATCGCCGCCGCGGCGGCGTACGGCGGCGGTGGGCTCGGACTCCTCGGCGTGGGCCTGGTGGGCCTGCTGCTGACCGAGAGCAAGCTCGCCATCCAGGCCATCGGCGCCCTGGAGACGCTCCCGCCCAAGGCCGACGGCACCTACGGCGAGGCCTTCGCCGATGGCGCCGCCGCCCCGCAGCCGCCGCTCGTCCTGGCCGTCCTCGGCGACTCCACCGGCGCCGGGCTCGGCGTGGCACGGGCCCGGGAGACCCCGGGCGCCCTGCTCGCCGCGGGCCTGGCCTCGGTGGCCGAGCGCCCCGTCCGGCTGGTCAACGTGGCCCGCTCCGGCGGCCGCTCCGCCGACCTCTCCGGCCAGCTGGAGCAGGCGCTGCCGCACCACCCGGACATCGCCGTGATCATGATCGGGGCCAATGACGTGACCCGGCACAGCCCGGCCCAGCTGGCCGTGCGCCAGCTCGGCGAGGCCGTCGCCGCACTGCACGCCAACGGCTGCCAGGTGGTCGTCGGCACCTGCCCGGACCTCGGCACGATCAAGCCGGTGCGCCCGCCGCTGCGCTGGGTGGCCCGTCGGCTGAGCCGGCAGCTGGCCGCCGCGCAGACCATCGCCGTGGTGGAGGCGGGCGGCCGGACGGTCTCGCTCGGCTCGCTGCTCGGCCCGGAGTTCGCCGCGCGCCCGGAGATGTTCGCCGCCGACCGCTACCACCCCTCCGCCCAGGGCTACGCGACCGCCGCGATGGCCGTGCTGCCCTCGGTCTGCGCCGCGCTCGGCCTCTGGCCCGAGGAGGAGCGTCCGACCGCGCCCGTCCCGGGCGAGACGGTGCTGCCGGTCGCGGTGGCCGCCGCGGCGGCGGCCGGCCGCGAGGGCACCGAGGTCGCGGCCGTGGAGGCGGAGGGCGCGGGCCACCGCTGGGCCCTGCTGCGCCGGCGCCTGCGGATCGGCCTGCCCGGCTCGGGCACGGTGGCCGGGGTCCAGCTGCACCCCGCCCCGGAGGCCTCGCCGACCCCCGGGAATACGTCGGCCAGCTCACACGCTGGTGCGGGTGACGCCTGACCTACCAGGCGGTAACTTTCCTCCCGGACGTCAGGTCCGCCGTCACCCAGCGAGGAGCCCGTCATGCCCGAAGCCGTCATCGTCAGCGCCGCCCGTTCGCCGATCGGCCGGGCCTTCAAGGGCTCCCTCAAGGACGTCCGCCCGGACGACCTGACCGCCCACATCATCCAGGCCGCCCTGGCCAAGGTGCCGCAGCTCGACCCGCGCGAGATCGACGACCTGATGCTGGGCTGCGGCCTGCCCGGCGGCGAGCAGGGCCACAACCTGGCCCGCATCGTGGCCGTCCAGATGGGCATGGACTACCTGCCCGGCGCCACCATCACCCGCTACTGCTCCTCCTCGCTGCAGACCACGCGGATGGCACTGCACGCGATCAAGGCGGGCGAGGGCGACGTCTTCATCTCGGCCGGCGTGGAGACGGTCTCGCGCAGCATCCACGGCACCTCGGACGGCATGCCGGGCACCATGAACCCGCTCTTCGACGAGGCCCAGGCCCGCACCGCCAAGCGCGCCGAGGAGGGCACGTGGGGGGCGGCGCGTAGCGCCTCGAGCGAGGGTGGTGGTGGGCGACGGGAGGGCTGGCACGACCCGCGCGAGGACGGCCTGCTGCCGGACGCCTACATCGCGATGGGCCAGACCGCCGAGAACCTGGCCGCACTCAAGGGCATCACCCGCGCCGAGCAGGACGAGTTCGGCGTCCGCTCGCAGAACCTCGCCGAGGCCGCCATCAAGGCCGGCTTCTGGGAGCGCGAGATCACCCCGGTGACGCTCCCGGACGGCACCGTGGTCAGCAAGGACGACGGCCCGCGCGGCGGCGTCACCCTGGAGGGCGTCTCGGGCCTGAAGCCGGTGTTCCGCCCCGACGGCACCGTGACCGCCGGTAACTGCTGCCCGCTGAACGACGGTGCGGCCGCGCTGGTCATCATGTCCGACACCAAGGCCCGCGAGCTCGGCATCACCCCGCTCGCCCGGGTGGTCTCCACCGGCGTCAGCGCGCTCTCCCCCGAGATCATGGGCTACGGCCCGGTCGAGGCCTCCAAGCAGGCGCTCAAGCGGGCCGGCCTGACCATCGGCGACATCGACCTGGTCGAGATCAACGAGGCCTTCGCGGCCCAGGTCATCCCCTCCTACCGCGACCTCGGCATCGACCTGGACAAGCTGAACGTCAACGGCGGTGCCATCGCGGTCGGCCACCCCTTCGGCATGACCGGCGCCCGGATCACCACCACGCTGATCAACTCCCTGCAGTGGCACGACAAGCAGTTCGGTCTGGAGACCATGTGCGTCGGCGGCGGCCAGGGCATGGCGATGGTCATCGAGCGCCTCAGCTGATCCCTCCCCGCAGCCTCCGAAGGGTCTGGAACACCCATGTGGAGTGACACTGCGTAATTGAGGGCCGGATCACACCGAGAGGTCGATCCGGCCCTCTTCCCGTTCGTTTCCGGCTCGGAAATCGACACTGCGGAGCGGATCAACTCCACTGCGTAGAACGGTGTTACCTAACAATTTGGGGACAAGAGCGAAAGTCCCGGACGAATTAGACATTCGCCACTGCGGTAACACCCCCGCATGCGGCAGTGTGGAGGCGTAACCCCGTTCCGCTCCTCGCTAGGAGTACGTTCCGTGAGCGCCGTCTACATCATCCTGCTGCTGATCCTGATCACCGTGTCGGCCGCCGTGCTGCTCCGTCTCCAGGGCATCTCCCGCCGACTGGACGCCCAGGCAGCGGCCCAGGCCGTGCCCGCACCGGTCGACGAGGCCGCGATACGCCGGGCCGTCGCCGAGGCGCTCGCCGCCGACCGCGAACGGGAGATCACCGAGGCCCGGGCGTTCTGGGCCGAGCAGGAGGCCCGCGCGGCCGAGGACGCGCCGCTGTTCGACTCCCCCTACACCGGAGTGTTCTCCGGCACCGACGAGTGGCCGCTCTTCTTCCCCCGCCCCACCGGCCCGCAGGACGCCGCCGACAACGCCGGGACGATGGACCCGGAGTTCGGCGAGGCGCTGCGCTCCGCGCTGGAGGACCTGATCAACGAGGACGGCACCGGCCCGGCCGAGCCCGGCACCGACGGCGGCGCGCCGCTGCGCCCCGGCCACCCGGTGGGCGAGGCCACGAAGGACGCCCAGGCCCGCCGCGAGGCCGACCTGCTGGCCACCGGCCTGGAGGCCGGGCTGCTGGACACCGACCCGGCCGTCGAGGAGGCCCCGGCCCCCGTGCCCGACCCGCGTCGGCACCCCTCGCACCCCGACTTCGTGCCCAGCCAGGCACCGTCCCGCGAGTGGACCGACAACCGGCTGGCCACGCTCGCCGAGGAGGCCGTCGCCCTGATCGACGTCCGCCCGGGCCCGCTGGGCACCCTGGATGTGTACGCCTTCGCCGACGGCACCACGCTCTGCGTGGCCCCGGGCGACCGGGAGGCCGCCTACCGGCTGATCGACGCGGTCCGTGCCGGTGAGCACGTCCGACTGCTCGGCGGCTCGCGCTTCTCCGGCTCGTACTCGCTGACCTTCTCCACCGACGAGGACGCCGTCTACGTGCTCGCCGACCGCGTGGTCGCCAGCATCTGACGCCCGCTCAGCCGCACGACGCACCGAAGGCCGGCCGGGTCAAGGGGTTACCGACCCGGCCGGCCTTCAGCGCGTCCGAGCTCGTCCGAGCGCGCTCAGGCGCAGAGCGCCGCCGTCCCCCGCACCGCCGCCACCGCGTCGGCCAGCACCCCGGCCACCGGCTCGGGCCCGCCCGGCAACGCCACCTCCGCGCCCTCGGGCAGCGCCGCGAGCAAGGCCGCCAGGTCGTGCCCGGCGACGGCCAGTTGGTCCCCCACCGCGAAGGCCCCGGCGTCCGGGAAGTCCCGCGCCGGCCCGCCCTCCGCCGCCAGCGCCAGCGCGGCCAGCCGCCGGGCCAGCTCCAACGCGGCCGCCGCCCGCGACCCGTACCCGGGCACGGCGCCCAGCAGCTTGCTCTGCGGCAGCGAGCGGAAACGATCCGCCAGGGCGTCGACGGCTTCGATCAGGGGCTGTACGTCATGCATGGCAGCGAGCCTATGGCCTGGCTCCACGAAAAGCCGCCGGGCCCCGGAGCAGGTGGCTCCAGGGCCCGGCGGCAGTGTTCACGTCGGGGACGTCACATCAGTCGTCGCCGCGCAGACTTGCGATCAGACGCAGCATCTCCCAGTAGATCCAGACCAGCGAGAACGTGAGCCCGAAGGCGGCCCGCCAGGCCTCCTGCTGGGGGGCGCCCCCGGCGATGGCCTGCTCGATCTCGTTGAAGTCCAGCGTGAGGTAGAACGCACCGATGGCGATGCCGATCAGGCCGACGCCGATGCCCACGGGGCCGGACCAGGTGTTGACGCCCCCGCCGAACCACCAGGCGATCGAGTTGACCAGCAGCAGGACCGCGAAGCCCAGGCCGATCGCGGTGCCGATCCGCGTGAACTTCGGAGTGACCCGGATCCGGCCGCTCTTGTAGACGAACAGCGTCGCACCGAAGACCGCCGCCGTACCCAGCACGGCCTGGATCGCGATGCCCGGGAAGACGGTGTTGAGGTAGTGCGACCAGGCGCCGAGAACGACGCCTTCCAGGGCCGAGTAAACGAGGATCAGCGCCGGGCTGACCTTCACCCTGAACTGGATGACCAGGCCGACGACCAGGGCGATCAGTGAGGCGGCAATCGCGTAGCCGAAGTTCTGGAACGGCAGCGTGAACCAGGCCACCGCGCCGGCGGCGACCAGGGTCAGCAGCGTCATGGCGGTGCGGGCGACCACGTCGTCGAGCGTCATCCGCCCGGTGGCCCCGGGGCCGGCCGACGGCCCGTTGTACATCTCGTACAGCTGCTCGTCGCTCAGCGGGGCCTGGCCCTGCGGCTGCTGGGCGTACTGCGTCCCCGCGTAGGGGTTGGCGCCGTACGGGCTCCCGGCCTGCGCGGTGTTACCGAACCCCGCGTAGCCGGAGTCGCGGGTGAAGGACCCCTCCCGCGAGAAGACCGGGTTGCTGCTTCTCATTGCTCATTCCCTCCGTGGCGGCACTGCACCGCCCATGCACAAGGGTAATGGCTTGGCAAAAATTCCGGGATACGCCGCGAGGAGGATCCGGTGAACGACTCCCGGCGGGGGGGCCGTCGGCGCCCCCGCCGGGTCGAACCGGTGCCCGGAGCCGGACTCGAACCGGCACGGCCTCGCGGCCAAGCAGTTTTAAGCTGCCCGTGTCTGCGTTCCACCATCCGGGCGTCCTGCGAAACCACCCTGAGCCTAGTCGCCCGGATCACCCTTTCGCATGTTCCCGGCCCCGTAAGTTGTCATGTTTCCTTGCCATCTGACGAACTGTTCGGGATTCGGCCACGAAGCATAGTAGTTCAGGCCACCGCCCGGACGGCAACCGGCCCTCAGGGTTCCCGTCATACCGAAGGAGGAGGGTCCACCCACCTCCTACGCCCAGCGGTGGTCGGGCCAACCGTCCGGCGGAGCGACGCCGGAGCATGATCACCTCGCGGAGCATGGAGGTACACACCCACGAGCCCGAGGAGCACCCCGTGACCCCGTCGACCGCAACCGCCGTCCGCACCGGCCGGGCGGCCGCCCGCGCCACCGGCCTGAACAAGGTCTACGGGGAGGGCGAGACCCGCGTCGTCGCCCTCGACGACG
>NZ_JNWQ01000160.1 GCF_000716875.1 Streptomyces novaecaesareae
GGTGGTGGGTGCGGCGGGCGCGGTGGGTACGGTCGGCCTGGCGGCCGGCGGAGTCGGCACCGGCGGGCCGGCCGGGGGCGGGCAGGCGGCGTTGTCACTGTGCGATCCGGAGCAGCCGGTGAGTACCAGGGCCCCGGCCACCACCGCCCCCGCGAGTATCAGCACCCGTCTCACGCCGACTCCCCGTCCTCGTCGCCCACGGCCGCGGCCAGGTGCCGCCGGACGAAGTCGATCTCCAGCCGCAGCTGCTTGATCCGCTCCTCCACCACCAGCGACCCGTGCCCGGCGTCGTACCGGTACACCTCGTGCGGCTTGCCGAGCTGCTCCAGGCGCTCGACGTAGTTCTCGATCTGCCGGATCGGGCAGCGCGGGTCGTTGACCCCGGCGCTGATGTACACCGGCACCCGCACCCGCTCGACGTAGGTCAGCGGCGAGGACGCGGCGAAGCGCTCCGGGACCTCCTCCGGGGTGCCGCCGAAGAGCGTGCGGTCCAGCGACTTGAGCGCCTCCATCTCGTCGGCGTACGCGGTGGGGTAGTCCGCGACCGGCACGGCGGCGACGCCGAGCGCCCAGGCGTCGCGCTGGACGCCGAGGCCGAGCAGGGTCAGGTAGCCGCCCCAGCTGCCGCCGGTGAGCACCAGCCGGCGCGGGTCGGCGAGGCCGCTGGCGACCGCCCACTCGCGGACCGCCGCGATGTCCTCCAGCTCGATCAGGCCGACCCGCTCGTGCAGGGCGTCGGTCCAGGCCTGGCCGTAGCCGGTCGAGCCGCGGTAGTTGACCCGGACCACCGCGAAGCCGTGGTCCAGCCAGGCGGCCGGGCCGGCCGCGAAGGAGTCGCTGTCGTGGTGGGTCGGGCCGCCGTGGATCTCGAACACGGTTGGGACCGGGCCGTCCTCCGGCCTGGTCCCGGCCGGCCGCTGCACGAGGGCGTGCACCCGCCCGCCCGGCCCGTCCACCCAGACGTCCTCGACCGGGACCGACCCGGGCGGCACCGCGCCGGGCGCCCGCAGCACGACCGTCCCCGCGGTGGAGCGGACGGCGGACGGCTCGGCCGCGGAGGACCACAGGTACTCGACGGTGCCGTCCGGACGGGCGGTGGCGCCGCCGACGGTGCCGCGCGGGGTGTCCAGGCGGGTGAGCCGGCCGTCCGCGAGCGCGTACGAGAAGAGCTCGCTGCGCGCCTCGTACTCGTGCTCCACCAGCAGCTCCTCGGCGCCGGGGCGCCACTGCGCGGAGACGTCGCCGGGCAGCTCGCGGCCCTGCTGGTCGCGCAGCGGCAGCGCGGTCTCGGCGCCGGTGGCGACGTCCCAGATCATCGGCTCCCAGCGGCCGGTGCGCTGGTGGGCGACCAGCAGGCGGGTGTCGCCCTCGACCGGGGCGAAGCCGAGGCAGGCGACGCCGCGGGGCTCGTCCCGGCCGGTGACCTCGTCCAGTTCGGCGACGGTCTCGACGGCGATGGTGCTGTCGGTGCTGTCGGTGCGGTCGGCGCTGTCGGCCTTGATGCGGACGACCCGGATCGCGGAGTGCATCGCGTCGCCGTGCTCGGTGTGGTCGATGGCGAGCAGCGTGCCGTCGTGGCTGAGGTCGCCGATGCCGCCGTACTCGGCGTGCCGGTAGATCTCGACCGGCTCGGCGGCGCCGGGGCGGCGCAGGTGGAGGGTGGTGCCGTCCTCGTCGGTGGAGCGGCCGACGACGACGGAGCCGTCCCGGCCGAGGGCCAGGCCGGCCGAGTAGGAGGGGGCGAGGCCGGGCACGGCCTCCTCGTCCGGGCCGCCCGCGAACGGCTGGCGGCGCCAGACGCCGAACTCGTCGCCGTCGTTGTCGTCGAACCACCAGACCCAGGCGCCGTCGGGGGACAGCTCGGCGTCGGTGGTGCCGTTCGGGCGGTCGGTGACCCGGCGGTGGGCGCCGGTGGCGCGGTCCCAGGCGTAGACCTCGTAGGTGCCGGTCGCGTTGGACACGTACAGCGCCCGGTCGGGGGCGTCCTCCGCCCAGTCGGGCAGCGACACCCTGGCCGCCCTGAACCGCTGCTCCCACGCCGGTACGGCGCTCTTCTCCTCGCTCATCCGACCATCCAACCTGATCGGGGGGAGGGAATGGAACGGGGCGGGTGGGGCTGGGCCCACCCGCCCGGTGGGCGGGGGTGTCCGCGAAGGGGGTGCGGGGGTGTCCGCGGACGGTTCGGGCGGGCCGTGGTCCGTGGCTCGTGGTCCGTGGCTCGCGACCCGTGGGCCTCAGGCGCCCGGCACGCGGTCGAGGAAGCCGTACACCGCGCCGATCCGGCCGTCCGGGGTGGCCGCCAGCACGTCGAAGCCGATCACCACCGGCTCGGCGCCGGCCGGGCCGAGGTTCCAGGTGAAGCGGGCGATGTCGTGGTGCGCGTCCACCGGGCCGAGGGTGAACTGCAGCCCCGGGAACTGCGCCTGCGCCGCACCGATCAGCGCGTCGATCGCGTCCCGGCCGGCGACCGCCGCCAGCGGGTCGGTGTAGCGGCCGTCCTCGGCCCACACCTCGTCGATCAGCTTGCGGCGGGCCGCCGGGTCGGTCTCGTTCCACACCGCGAGGTAGCGCTCGGCGAGCTGCTGGAGGGCGGCGGTGGTGATCTCGGTCATCGTCATCTCCCGTGTTCCGGTTGGTTGTTGGCCGGTTCGTCGTGCCCCGGTGCTCACAAAGGTACGGACGGGCGGGTGGCGGCGAATCCGTCACGCATAGGCATGGGTGTACGTAGGTCCGGGCGGGGGGTGCCGATGCCCTTCTCCTGTCGGGGTTCGCGCTGGGGTGCTGGGGTGCTGGGGCGCTGGGACGCCGGGGCGTGGGTGGGTAGGGTCGGGGCCATGCTGTACGGGAGGGAAAACGAACAGGCCGCCGTGGTCGGGCTGTTGGACGCGGCGCGGGCGGGTCGTAGCGGTGTCCTGCTGCTCCGCGGCGAGGCCGGTATCGGCAAGACCGCGCTGCTGGACGACGCCGTCGCGCGGGCGGGGGAGGCGTTCCGGGTGATCCGGGCGGCGGGCGTCGAGTACGAGGCCGAGCTGCCGTACGCCGGGCTGAGCCTGCTGCTCGCGCCGGGCCTGGACCGGCTGGACGTCCTGCCCGGGCCGCAACGGCGGGCCCTGGAGGCGGCGTTCGGGCTGGCCGACGGCGGGGAGTCCCCCGGCCGGCCGGCCGACCGGCTGCTGGTCGGGCTCGCCACGCTCGGCCTGCTCGCCGAACTCGCCACCGACCAGCCGCTGTTGTGCGTCCTGGATGACGTGCAGTGGCTGGATCGGGCCTCGTCGGACGCGCTGCTGCTCGCCGCCCGACGGCTCCAGGCCGAGGGGGTGGCGCTGCTGCTCGCCTCCCGTACCGGGTCCGGAGGAGGTGCCGGGCCCGGAGGAGGTGCCGGAGCCGGAGCTTCGGCGGAGCCCCGGCTGGGCCTCCCCGAGCTGGTGGTGACCGCCCTCGACCAGGCCGACGCCACCCGGCTGCTGGCCCGGCGGGCCGGCTCCGAGCTGCCCGCCGCCGTCCGCGACCGGCTGCTCGCCGAGGCGGCCGGCAACCCGCTGGCGCTCACCGAACTCCCGGTCACCGCAGGGCCGCAGGCCCCCGCTCCGGGCGGCCTCCCGCTCACCAGCCGACTGCTGATCGCCTTCCACGGCCAGGTCACCGGCCTGCCCGCGGCGACCCAGACCCTGCTCCTCGTCGCCGCCGCCGAGGAGAGCGGCGAACTCGACGTCGTCCTGCCCGCCGCGGCCGCGCTCGGCATCACCGCCGAACACCTCGCCCCCGCCGAGGAGTCGGGCCTGGTGACGGTCACCGGCGAGCGCCGGATCGCCTTCCGGCACCCCCTGCTGCGCTCGGCGATCGTCCAACGAGCGCCGCACCACCAGAAGTCGACCGTCCACCGGGCCGTCGCCGACGCCCTGCCGGAAGGCGACCGCCGCACCTGGCACCTCGCCCTGGCCACCACCGCCCCCGACGCCGACCTCGCCGACGCGCTGGAGCGCACCGCCGTCCGCGCCGAACGGCGGGGCGGCCGCGGCGGCGCCGCCGCGTACGAACGCGCCGCCCGGCTCAGCCCCGACCGCGACACCGCCACCCGCCGACTCGTCCTGGCCGCCGAATCCGCCACCGAGGAAGGCGAGTTGGTACGGGCCGAAGCGCTCGCCGACGAAGCCGCCGCCCGTACCGACAACGCCCTGGCGCACGCCCTGCTCGACCAGGTCCGGGCCACCGCGCACTTCTGGCGCGGCTCCTACCCGACCGCCTACCGGCTGCTGCTCGACGCGGCCGGCACCGGAATCGATCCGACGCACGCTGCCCGGATGCTGTTCCAGGCCTTCCACACCGCCTGGTACGCGGGCGAGGAACCGGTCATCGCCGTCCTCGACCGCCTCGCGGCCCTCCCGCTCGCCGACGGCCACCCCCTCGCCCCGCTCGCCCGCCACCTGCCCGCCGCCGTCCTCCCGGCCCTCGGCCGGCCCGCAGCGCCGCTGCCCCCCGTCCGGGACGTCGCCGACGCCGCCCGCCGGGCCGGCGCCGAGAGCCCCGTCGACCTGGTCCAGCTGTGCGGAGCCGCCCTGATCCTCGGCCGCGACGAGGAGACCGCCGAACTCGGCGCCGAACTGGTCGCCGAAGCCCGTGCCAAGGGCACCCTCGGCGTGATGCCCACCCTGCAGTTCTTCCTCGCCGAAGCCGAACTCTTCCACGGCCGCCACCGCGACGCCGAAGTCACCGCCACCGAGGCCCTCGGCCTCGCCCGGGACACCGGCCAGCACCAGTGGGTCAGCCAACTCGCCGCGCTGCTCGCCCACCTGGCCGCACTCGACGGCCGCACCGACCACTGCACCGAACTCGCCGCCACCGCCCTCGCCACCACCGGCCCGCAGACCGCCGCCCCCGCCGCCGGCCTCCCCTGGGCCCAGTGGGCGCTCGCCCTGCTCGACCTCGGCCACGGCCGCGCCGGCGACGCCGCCGACCGCCTCCACACCCTCACCACCGGCCCGCACCGGCACCACGTCAGCGCCACCCGGGCCGTCCCCGACCTGGTCGAGGCCGCCGTCCGCCTCGGCACCCCCGAACGCGCCACCGAACCGTACGAGCGCTTCGCCCGCTGGACGGCCGCCGCCGACCGCCCGTGGGCCGAAGCCCTCCGACTGCGCTGCCAAGCCCTGCTCGGCCCCGACGAACTCGCCGAATCCGCCTACCGCGCCGCCCTCCACCTGCACGAAACGGCCCACCGCCCCTTCGAGCAGGCCCGCACCGCCCTCCTCTACGGCGAATGGCTGCGCCGCACCCGCCGCCGCACCGACGCCCGCCCCCACCTGCGCGCCGCCCTGGAGACCTTCGACCGCCTCGCCGCCCACCCCTGGGCCGCCCGCGTCCGCACCGAACTCTCCGCCACCGGCACCCCGGCCCCCACCCCCTCGGGCACCGCCCCGCAGTC
>NZ_JNWQ01000161.1 GCF_000716875.1 Streptomyces novaecaesareae
GATGCCGGCGGAGGCCGAGGTCATGACGGCTTCGGTGCGCAGGGGGTTGATCTCGGAGACGGCGCCGACGAGCGTGGTCTTGCCGACACCGAAGCCGCCTGCGACGACGATCTTCGCGGAGGTGGTGGCGCGGGTGGGGGCGGCCGCGTTAGAGCTTGCGAAGTCCACTGAGGACCCTTTCGAGCAGCGTGACGTCGGGCTGGTTTCCGGATTCGCCGCCGGAAGCGGGCTGGTGGATGGCGACCAGGCCGGCTTCGGCGAGGTCGGCCACGAGGATGCGGGCCACTCCCAGGGGAAGGGAGAGCAGCGCCGAAACCTCCGCGACGGACTTGACCTCCGTGCACAGCGTGCAGATCCGCTGGTGCTCGGGGAGCAGGGTGGCCAGGCGCTGGGGATCGACGTCGGCGGAGACCAGAGCCTCCAGCGCGAGTTCGTAGCGCGGCCGGGTGCGTCCGCCGGTCATCGCGAACGGCCGGATCAGCGGGCCGGAGTCGGGCTCGTCCTCGAACTCCTCGACGTGCCCGGGCTCCTGGGCCGGCTGGTAGCCGGGGGCCGGTTCGGGCGTCGGGGCCGGAGTCGGGTAGCCGGGCGCCGGGGCGCCGTACGAGGGCTGCGGCCGGCCGTACTGGTCGTACTGGCCCTGCCGGCCGTACTGATCCTGTCCGCCGGGCTGGTCGTGCTGGCCGTACTGCTCCTCGGGCCGGGGGTACGGGTGCTGGGGCTGCCCGTACTGGTGCCGACCGTACTGCTGACCGTGGCCGACGCCGGGTGCTCCGAAGGCGTCATGGCCTGTGCCAGGGTACGGAAGACCGTACTGGCCGCTGCGGTCGTCGGGCGGTGTCACGGTTCCTCTCCTCACAAGGTGCGGCGGTGCGGTGCGAGCTTCGGCGCAGGTCCGGAGCCGGTGGTGCGAAGGCCGTACAACGTCCGAACCCGAGCCCGCCGAAGCGGGCCCGGGAAGGACGCGGAGGTACTTCGAATACCTGGACGGTATCCGACGAACCGTCAGTGCAGGAGACTGCCCTGGAGTTCCGCGCGGAGAGCGGGGGTGAGGACGGCGCCTGCGCGGTCGACGAGCAGGGCCATCTCGTAGCCGACGAGACCGATGTCGGAGTCGGGGGAGGCCAGTACGGCGAGGGCGGAGCCGTCGCTGACGGCCATGAGGAACAGGAAGCCTCGCTCCATCTCGACCACGGTCTGGTTGACCTCGCCGCCCTCGAAGATCCGGCTGGCGCCGGAGGTGAGGGAGGTGAGGCCGGAGGCGACGGCGGCGAGCTGGTCGGCGCGGTCGCGCGGAAAGCCCTCGGACATGCACAGGAGGAGGCCGTCCGCGGAGACCACCACGGTGTGGGACACCCCGGGGGTGTTGTCCACGAAATTGGTGATCAGCCAGTTCAGGTTCTGTGCGGCCTGGCTCATCTGAGTCAACTCAACGCTCCTGGTGGTTCGAGCCGCCGAAGAGATCGGTGCTGCGGTTCTGTCCGTTGCCGGACTGGTCTACCTGATCGGGGTCGATCCGGAAGCTTCCGGTGTTACCGGCGCTGCGGCCCTGCTCCACACCCCGGCGCAGGTTGGTGAGGCGGCCACGGACCTCCTCGGGGCTGCGGGAGACCTGCGGCCCTTCCTGCGGGGTGGACTGGGCGTTGCCGGGCACCAGGTTCTGCTTGGGCACGCGCCGCGGCAGACCGGCCCCGGTGGTTCCGGCGGAGGAGGGCTCGCGCAGCTGCTCGGCCCGCTGCCAGTCGCCGTCGTTCGGCGACTGCCAGGCGGTGCTGGCGGTCGGGCCGGTCGGGCCGTATCCGCCGAGCGAGGACACGTCGTGGCCGCGCGAGTCGGGGGTGGACGAGGTGTCCTTGGCGCCCGCGAACCAGTTCGGGCTCTCGCCGGACTGGCCGGTGCCGGCCGGCGCGCTGCCGAGGCCGCCGCCCGCCAGCTGCTCGCCGGGACGGCGCTGCGGCAGCCCGGACGCGGTGGTGCGGGGCTCGGCGGCGGGCAGCGCGGGCGGCTCGGGGGCGTACGGGTGACCGGCCGGGGCCTCGTCGGCCTGGCGGCCGTACTGGTCGGCGTAGTCGCCCTGCTGGTAGTCGCCCTGCTGGTAGCCGCCCCGGTCGTAGCCCTGCTGGTCGTAGCCGTACTGGTCGTCGGCGTAGGCCTGCTGGTCGTAGCCCTGCTGCTGCGGGTACTGGCCGTAGGCGTCCGGGGCGTACCCGTCCTGCTGGTAGCCCTGCTGGTCGTAGCCGTACTGGTCGTCGGCGTAGGCCTGCTGGTCGTAACCCTGCGGGGCGTACTGGTCGTAGCCCTGCTGGTAGTCCTCCTCGACCTCGGCGTCCACCACCGGCGGCTGCGGGGCGCTCTCCAGGGCCGTGCGGCGGACCTGGTCGAGGCGCTGCGAGCGCTGGACGGCCTCCAGGGCCGGGCTGAAGCCGGAGGAGCCGGCGTTGCCGACACCGGTGAGGTGGTCGTCGAAGCCGAGCTCGGCGGCGCTGCGGTTGCGGTCGTCGGGCGCCCACTCGGAGGTCGGCTTCTGGTCGGCGAAGATCCGGGAGACGGTGAACTGCTCCTCCGGCTCCGGCGCGGCCCCGCCCTGGGTGACGAACGGCGGGAGCATGACCAGCGAGGTGGTGCCGGCCGACTCGCCGGACGGGCGGAGCTGGACGCGGATGTCGTGCCGCTGGGAGAGCCGGCCGACCACGAACAGGCCCATGCGGCGGGAGATGGTGGCGTCGACCGTGGGCGGCTCGGCCAGCTTCTCGTTGATCTCGGCGAAGTCCTCGGCGGTGAGACCGATGCCCTTGTCGTGGATCTCGACCAGCACGCGGCCGTCCGGCAGGCGGGTCGCGTTGACGAGCACCCGGGTCTGCGGGCTGGAGAACGAGGTGGCGTTCTCCAGCAGCTCGGCGAGCAGGTGGACGAGGTCGGTCACGGCGGCGCCTACGACGTCGACCTCCGGGATGCCGGAGAGCTCGACACGCTCGTACTGCTCCACCTCGGAGGCGGCGGCGCGGAGCACGTCGACCAGCGGGACCGGGGTGTTCCAGCGGCGGCCGGCCTCCTCGCCCGCGAGGACGAGCAGGTTCTCACCGTTGCGGCGCATACGGGTCGCGAGGTGGTCCAGCTTGAAGAGGTTCTCCAGCTGGTCCGGGTCGGCCTCGTTGTTCTCCAGGTCGGTGATCAGCGCCAGCTGGCGCTGGATGAGGCCCTGGCTGCGGCGCGACAGGTTGGTGAAGATCGCGTTGACGTTCCCTCGGAGCAGGGCCTGCTCGGCGGCGAGCGCCACGGCCTGCTGGTGCACCTGGTCGAACGCCCGGGCGACTTCGCCGATCTCGTCCTTGCCGTGCAGCGGGATCGGGGTCACCGAGGTGTCGACCCGGTCGGGGTCGGTCTTGGAGAGCTTCTCGACCAGGTCCGGCAGGCGGTGGTCGGCGATCTCCAGGGCGGCGCTGCGCAGGGTGCGCATGCCGAGGATCATCGAGCGGGCCACGTAGCCGGTGAGCAGGCCGGCCAGGATCAGTGCGGCGACGACGATGACCGTGTTGAGGATGGCGTCGTAGAGCGCGTTGTCCTTGAGGTTGCGGGAGTCGGTGAGGACGTCCTCCAGCAGCACGACCTCGGTGTTCCGCAGGGCCTGGATGTGGGTGTTGGCGGCCTGGTTCCAGTTGTCCGGGGTCAGACCGGCGGCCTTCGCCTCGGCGAACGCGGCGTCGGCGGCGGCCTTGCCCTTCACCTGGCCCTCGGCGGCGGACTGGCTGTACATGGCGGCCAGGGTCATCATGCCCTGCATGGTCGGCACGCTGCCGTTCGGCATCTTGAGCGCCGAGCGGTCCTTGGTGTCCAGGGCGACCTGGGCGTCCGCGTACTTCCGGACGTCCTCGGGGGCACTACCGGTGGTGAACTCGTTGAGGGAGACCTGCTCCAGCTTCTCCGCGATCAGGATCTGCTGGGTCGCGTCGGCGTTCTCGTACCGGGTGGTGCCGTTCTGCGCGATGCCGACCAGCAGGCTCAGCATCAGCGAGCGCTGGGTCGAGGCGGAGGCCTTGGCCAGCGACATCGCGTAGATCGCGCGGCCCTTGCTGGTGGCGTTGGAGGAGCCCAGGCCGACCGAGTTGTCGTAGGCCAGCAGCGGGGCGAACATCACCGAGTAGGCGCTGGCCGTCGCGCTGAGGAACAGCTCGGGGCCGTACGCGTTGGCCCGCAGGTGCGGCAGGTCGACGAGCAGCGCCTGGAAGGCGTCGTGGCGGCGCGGCAGCTCACCGGTCTTGTCGGAGGCCGCGTAGGCGGCGTTGTACGCCTTCAGCGCGGCGTCGGTGTCGCCGCGGCGCTTGGCGACCTCGTTGTTCGGGTCCTGCTTGGTGAGCAGGGGTATCAGCGTCTTGTCGCGCTCGTTCTCCAGCGCCTCGGCGAGTTCGGTCGCCGCCTTGGCCAGCTCGGCGGTCTTCTCGGCGCGCGAGGCCTTGATGTAGCCGTCGACCGAGGTGTTCACTCGCAGACCACCGAAGACGAGACTGATGATCACGGGGATCAGCAGGATCGCGATCAGGCGGGTGGGCACGCGCCAGTTGCGCGGGCGTAGGAAGTCGTACCGTCCGGAGCCGCCGTCGCCGCCCTGGGGGCCGCCGCCGGGTGACGCCGCGGCGAGGCTCGGGGAGTTCGGGGCCGGTGTGGCCTGGGGGCGTTCCTCGGTGGGAGTGAACGCGGAGAATCCGGCCGGGTCCCCGGGGGTACCGTTCGGCTCGCTCTGGCGGGGCTCGGAGCGCCGCTGCGGGGCGGGTTGCTGCTTACGCCTCACTCGACAACTACCTCTCGGCCGACAGCCGGCCATGGATCAATCCAGCGCTACCCCCGGGCCCTGACCCGTCGCCGGGCGACCGGCGCGGGAGATTCAGGGGCAGCTGGAATTTCAGCACGTGCAGGGATGGGGGACAAACAGCCGCCGTACGGCACCCTCGTCGGAACAATCCGGACATTCACCGACATGACGGAGCAAAACCGTGGTCATCTGGCGCTGAGTGACGCTGATTCGCCACGCTGCGTCATTGTTGATCACAAAATGCCTACCGAACTGTTATCCGCTGCTTATACACGGGTCTTGCGCGGTGCCCGTGAGGGGCACCGGCCGGTAAGCGTAGAGGCCCCGGCGGCCCGTTGGGTGGACGGGGCGCCGGGGCTCTTCGGTTCCTGCTACTCGCGCACTCGCCTCCGAGCCGAAGGAGCTCGGCGCGGGTCCCGCTCGTCTCCGTGGTCAGCGGAGCCGGGCGAGGAGGGCGTGTTCGACGAGGGTGATGAGGGCGCTCTTGGCGCTGTCGCGGCGGCGGGCGTCGAGGGTGATGACGGGGGTGTCGGCGCCG
>NZ_JNWQ01000162.1 GCF_000716875.1 Streptomyces novaecaesareae
CGTCCGGATGTCGGGGGTGGGGGGCGGGTGATCGGGGGGTGAAGGTGTTGCGCGGCCTGGACCTGTGACGGCGGGGTTCGGCGGTCCTGGCGGCGGCCGAAAACCACGCACCACTAGCATGGTGCCCACTTCTCAGCCGTCCCACCGGAACCGAGGACGGTACCGGCAGGGGGACGCATCCAGACATGACGGGGAATCAGATGGCAGGGGATCACCCTACGCCGGGGGCAGGCGAAACGCCTGGCAGCGGTCCGCAGGACAACCGGGGCGTCTCGTTCGGGCGCCCGCCAGGCGGCGGTGTGGATCCGGCCGCCGTCGCGGACCAGAGGACTCAGCTGGACGGCTCGGCCGTCCCGGGGCAGGCCGGCCCGCCGCCCGCCCAGCCGCCGGCACCACCCGCCCAGCCGCCCGTCGGCGGTGGCGAGTACGTGCCGTACGTGCCGACCTCGGCCGCGTTCCCCAGCCAGGCCCCGCCGCCGCCCGCCGCCGCACCGGTCGGTCCGTACGACCCGGTGCCCGGTGCCCCGTACGTCGCCCCGGACGCCGGGCAGGGCTACAACACCGGCGGCTACAACTACCCGCAGCAGCAGCCCGGGTACAGCTACCCCGGCGCTCCCGTCCCGCCCAAGCAGCGCAACCCCGTGATGCTGTGGGGCGGGATCATCGGCGGCGTGCTGGCGATCGCGATCGTGGTCGCCCTGGTCGTGCTGCTCAAGGAGCCCGACCACAACCCCACGGCGGGCCCCACCGACACCACCAGCGCCGGCCCTGACAACAACAACAGCCCCGCGCCCGGCCCCGGCCCCAAGGGCGCCGGCTTCACCGTCGCCTGGAACGCCCCCAAGGGCGCCAACACGGACAGCGCGAACCAGATGCTCGGCGTCTGGGGCACTGACAAGTTCGCCATCCGCGTCGACAGCAGCGGCATCAAGGCCTACAACCTGACGGACGGCAAGGAAGCCTGGACCATCCCCGTCCCGGCCGGCAGCAAGGAGATGTGCACCGCCTCGTACGGGGCCAACTCCAAGAACATCGCCGCCGTCTCCTTCAACACCGGTGACAGCGACTGCTCCACCGTCGGCGCCGTCGACCTCGCCCAGGGCAAGCTGCTCTGGAGCGTCAAGGTCTCGGCCGACCGGATGTCCTCCCCGACGCTGAGCGTCACCGAGAAC
This sequence comes from Streptomyces novaecaesareae, assembly GCF_000716875.1. GTDB lineage: Bacteria > Actinomycetota > Actinomycetes > Streptomycetales > Streptomycetaceae > Kitasatospora > Kitasatospora novaecaesareae. Next base: position 1,173 of record NZ_JNWQ01000162.1, read on the forward strand.
GTGGTCGCCATCGGCGGCAACGCGGTCGGCGCCCTCAACATCGCCAACGGCCAGCCGGCCTGGCAGTACCAGCCGCGCGACAAGGACTGCTCCGTGCGCGGCCGCACCGCCGGCAACCAGATCGCGGTCAGCGACCGCTGCTACGGCGGCAGCGGCCCGAAGTCGCAGCTCGTCATCGTGAACGCCGACACCGGCAAGGCGGCCAGCACGCCCATCACCCTGACCGGCAGCATCGAAGAGGTCGACCAGGTCGTCCAAGACAAGCCGCTCGTCCTGCTGATGTCCAGCGGCCCGCAGGGCGACTACGTCCTGCCGTTCGACAAGGACAACAAGCCGGGCACCCAGATGTCCGTCAAGGAGCCCGGCTCGGACAGCCTGCGCCTGTCCGGCCAGGACGAGGCCCTCACCCGCAACGTCGTCAGCGGCTCCACCCTGTACGTCCAGGTCAGCGGCACCAAGCCGGGCATCAACGCCTACGACCTGAACACCGGCAAGCGCCTGTGGGCGGCCACCACGTCCTCGTCCAGCAACGACATGCGCCTGGTGTCCGGCACCGACAAGGACGGCAAGATCCGCGCCGTCGTCGAGCAGGGCTACGACAAGCCGGCCCGCCTCGTGACGCTCTCGCCGACCGACGGCTCGATGACCGACATCGGCACCATCGCGATGCCGAACGGCCTCGACATCGGCAGCAGCACCTCCGAGTACCTGATCTCGGACGACGGCAGCGCGGTGTACGCCTTCCGTCGCTACAGCTCCTCGGACGGTCCGCTGACCAAGTGGAAGAAGTGACGCCGGGGGACATTTCCCCTCGACGCGGCTGACGCGGGCGGGGCGGGCACGGGCAAACGGCCCGGGCCCGCCCCGCCTGCGATTATTCGGCGGGCCCGTCCGTTGGACATGCGAGGATTCGCACCATCAGCCCGACAAAGGAGTGCAGCGAGTGCCCGGCACAAACCTGACCCGCGAGGAGGCCCGCACCCGGGCCGACCTTCTCCACGTGGACGCGTACGACATCGAGCTCGACCTCGGTTCGGCCCGCGAAGGAGGCACCTTCCGGTCCACCACCGTGGTCCGGTTCACCGCCACCACGCCCGGCGCGGACACCTTCATCGACCTCGTCGCCCCGAGCGTCGAGGAGATCACCCTCAACGGCGCGCCGCTCGACCCGGCCAGCTTCGCCGACAGCCGTATCCCGCTGCCGAACCTGGCCGCCGAGAACGAGCTGCGGGTCGTCGCCGACTGCGCGTACACCAACACCGGTGAGGGCCTGCACCGGTTCGTCGACCCGGTCGACGGCGAGACCTACCTGTACACCCAGTTCGAGGTGCCGGACGCCCGCCGCGTCTTCGCCAGCTTCGAACAGCCCGACCTGAAGGCCGCGTTCACGTTCACCGTGACCGCCCCCACCGGCTGGGTCGTGGTCTCCAACTCGCCGACCCCGGAGCCGGTCGGCGACGGTGACACCCGGGTCTGGAAGTTCGAGCCCACCGGCCGGATCTCCAGCTACATCACCGCGCTGATCGCCGGCCCGTACGTCGGCGTCTTCGACAGCTACGAGAACGGCGAGCAGAAGGTGCCGCTCGGCGTCTACTGCCGGCCCTCGCTGCGCGAGTTCCTGGACCCGGAGGCCATCTTCGCGGTCACCAAGCAGGGCTTCGACTACTTCCAGGAGAAGTTCGACTTCCCCTACCCGTTCGCGAAGTACGACCAGCTGTTCGTCCCGGAGTTCAACGCCGGTGCGATGGAGAACGCGGGCGCCGTCACCCTGCGCGACCAGTACGTGTTCCGCTCCAAGGTCACCGACGCCGCGTACGAGTCCCGTGCCGCGACGATCCTGCACGAGCTCGCCCACATGTGGTTCGGCGACCTCGTCACCATGGAGTGGTGGAACGACCTCTGGCTGAACGAGTCGTTCGCGACCTTCGCCGAGGCCGTCTGCCAGGCCGAGGCCCCCGGCTCCAAGTGGCCCCACTCCTGGACCACCTTCGCCAACCAGATGAAGACCTGGGCCTACCGGCAGGACCAACTGCCCTCCACCCACCCGATCATGGCCGACATCAACGACCTGGAGGACGTCCAGGTCAACTTCGACGGCATCACCTACGCCAAGGGCGCCTCGGTGCTCAAGCAGCTGGTGGCCTACGTCGGCCAGGACGCCTTCTTCCAGGGCGTGCAGGCCTACTTCAAGCGCCACGCCTGGGGCAACACCCGGCTCAGCGACCTGCTCGGCGCCCTGGAGGAAGCCAGCGGCCGCGACCTCAAGGCCTGGTCCAAGTCCTGGCTGGAGACCGCCGGCATCAACGTGCTGCGGCCCTCGCTGGTGCTGAACACCGACGGCGAGATCGAGTCCTTCACCGTCCTGCAGGAAGCCCCCGCGCTGCCCGCCGGCGCCAAGGGCGAGGCCGTGCTGCGGCCGCACCGCATCGCCATCGGCCTGTACGAGCTCAACGGCGACTCGCTGGTGCGGACGGACCGGATCGAGCTGGACGTCGACGGCCCGCGCACCGAGGTGCCGGAGCTGGTCGGACGTCACCGGCCGGCCGTCGTGCTGCTCAACGACGACGACCTCTCCTACGCCAAGATCCGGCTCGACGAGGACTCGCTGGCCGTCGTCACCGAGAACCTCGGCGGCTTCACCGACTCGCTGCCGCGCGCGCTGTGCTGGGCCTCCGCCTGGGACATGACCCGCGACGGCGAACTCGCCGCCCGCGACTACCTGTCGCTCGCGCTCTCCGGCATCGGCCGCGAGTCCGACATCGGCGTCGTGCAGTCCGTGCAGCGCCAGGTCAAGCTCGCCCTCGACGCGTACGCCGACCCGGACTGGCGCGAGCAGGGCCTCGACCTCTGGGCCGCCGCCGCCGAGGAACACCTGCGCGCCGCCGAACCCGGCAGCGACCACCAGCTGGCCTGGGCCCGCACCCTCGCCGCGGTCGCCCGCACGGACGGTCAGCTCGGGCTGCTCGCCGGGCTGCTGGACGGCTCGGTCGAGATCAAGGGCCTCGCCGTCGACACCGAGCTGCGCTGGACCCTGCTGGTGCGGCTCGCCGCCACCGGGCGGGCCGACGAAGCCCGCATCGCGGAGGAGCTGGAGCGGGACAACACCGCGGCCGGCCAGGAGCACGCGGCCACCTGCCGCGCCGCCCGGCCGACCGTCGAGGCCAAGGCCGAGGCCTGGGCGTCGGTGGTGGAGTCGGACAAGCTGACCAACTACGTGCAGGAGGCCGTGATCGCCGGCTTCCAGCAGTCCGACCAGCGGGAGCTGCTCGCCCCGTACGCGGCGAAGTACTTCGCGGCGGTCAAGGGCGTCTGGGAGACCCGCAGCCACGAGATCTCGCAGCAGATCATCGTCGGGCTGTACCCCGGCCTGCAGGTGTCGGTCGCGACCCTGGAGGCCACCGACGCGTGGCTGGCCTCGGCCGAGCCGGCGCCGGCGCTGCGGCGGCAGGTCGTCGAGGCGCGGGCCGGGGTCGAGCGTGCGCTCAAGGCGCAGGAGGCCGACCGGGCGGCGGGCAGCCGCTGACGCCGGGTAACCGGTAACCGGTAACCGGGTAGCACGAAGGGGCGTCGGACGGGATCGTCCGGCGCCCCTTCGGGGTCGTGCGGGTCCAGGTGGACGCGGCGGTTACTTCTTCTTGCCCTTGCCGTACGGCAGGCCGGCCAGACCGGCGATCACCGCGAAGGCGACGAGCGGAAGAAACACGTACAGGCCGAGGGTCTGGCCGACACTCAGGCCGGCACCGGGGTCGTCACCGTCGTCCCTGGTGAAGGCCATGGCGGGCGACGACAGCAGCATCATCAGCGTGACCGTTGCGGAGACCGCGCCGGCTCGCAAAGCGTTCCTCTTGTCCACGTTTCCAACTTACCCGCCGCTTATGGGAGGGCGCGCGTCGGGGTCCGCCTGGAGGCTGTCTCTTATACACATCTCCGAGCCCACGAGACAGGCAGAAATCTCGTATGCCGTCTTCTGC
>NZ_JNWQ01000163.1 GCF_000716875.1 Streptomyces novaecaesareae
ATCCGCGCCCGCCGCATCGACGTCGACTACGCCTCCCACACCCACCACGTCGAACAACTCCGCGACCACCTCGCCCAACAACTCGCCGGCATCACCCCGAGGCAAGCCACCATCCCCCTCTACTCCACCGTCACCGGCAACCGACTCGACACCACCCGACTCGACGCCGACTACTGGTACACCAACCTCCGCCAACCCGTCCGCTTCACCGACACCATCCGCGCCGCCCTCACCGACGGCCACCACGCCTTCATCGAAGCAAGCCCCCACCCCGTCGTCACCACAGCCATCCAGGACACCACCGAAACCACCGACCACCCCACCGTCACCACCGGCACCCTCCGCCGCAACGAAGGCGGCCTCAGCCGACTGCTCACCTCCCTCGCCCACCTCCACACCCACGGCCACCCCGTCGACTGGACCCCGTTCCTCACCCCCGGCACCCACCCCGACCTCCCCACCTACCCCTTCCAGCACCAGCACCTGTGGATCGAGGACACTGCCGTCGCCTCCGCTTCCCCGGCGGGGTACAGCACGCTGGACGCGGGCTTCTGGGAGGCCGTCGAGGAGCATGACGTCGCCGCCGTGGCCGCGACGCTGCAGGTGGACGACGACGAGCAACGACGGTCGCTGAGCGTCCTGCTGCCTGCGCTCTCCTCGTGGCACCGGCAGAACCGCGACCGCTCGGCGGTGGACGACTGGCGGTACCGGATCGCCTGGAAGCCCGTGCCCGGGGCCGCCACGTCCTCCCTCTCCGGTACCTGGCTGGTCGTCATCCCCACGGGCCACGCCGACGACGCCTGGGTCACCGAGGCCGTACGCTTCCTCGGCCTGCGCGGCGCCCGGCCCGTGCTCCTGGAGGCGGGCGAGGCCGACGCGGACCGAGACGTCCTGGCCGCAAGGGTGCGCGGGGTGCTCGACGACGGCGAGTCCGGCCCGGCCGGCCTGTTGTCCTTCCTCGGACTGGACGCCCGTCGCCACCCGGGGAAGCGCACCGTGACGAGCGGCCTCGCCCTGACGCTGACGCTAATCCAGGCGCTGGCCGACCTCGGCCTCCGGGCGCCGCTGTGGTGCGCCACCCGCGGTGCCGTGTGCGCCGGACCGTCCGACGCCCCGGCGGATCCGGTGCAGGCCCAACTGTGGGGAATCGGCCGGGTCGTCGCACTGGAGCAGTCGCAACTCTGGGGTGGACTGGTCGACCTGCCCGAGGAGCCTGACGAGCGGGCGCTCGGTCAGCTGGCCCGGGTGCTCTCGGGTTCCTCCGACGAGGACCAGGTGGCGGTCCGTACGGCCGGACTGTTCGCACGGCGGATGGTCCATGCGCCGCTCGGCGACACCAAGCCCGTTCGGGACTGGCGTCCGAGGGGCACGGTGCTGGTCACCGGCGGCACCGGGAGCCTCGGGCCCCGGCTCGCACGCTGGCTGGCCGACCACGGCGCCGAGCACCTCGTGCTGGCCAGCCGCTCGGGCCCGGACGCCCCGGGTGCTTCGGACCTGGCCGCCGAGTTGGACGAGCGGGGCGTGGCCGTCACCCTGGCCGCGTGCGACGTGGCCGACCACGACGCGGTGGCCGGGCTGCTCGACCGGCTCCGGGCGGACGGCCACACGGTGCGGGCCGTCCTGCACACGGCCGCGTTCATCGACCTGACGTCCGTCGCCGACACCACCCTGGAGAGCCTCGACCAGGTGCTGGCCGCCAAGGTGGACGGTGCCCGGCACCTGATCGACCTGCTCGATCCGGACCGACTCGACGCCTTCGTGCTGTTCTCCTCGATCGCCGGTTTCTGGGGCAGCGGTGACCACGCCGCCTACGCGGCCGCCAATGCGGCACTCGACGCCCTGGCCGAGCAGGGCCGCGCGGGCGGCCTGCCGATGGTGTCGGTCGCCTGGGGCGTCTGGGAGGACGCCGTCAACACCTGGAAGAACCTCGGCGACCTGGACGTCGAACGCACCCGTCGACGCGTGCGCGGACAGGGCCTGCCGCTGATGGCCCCCGAGCTGGCGGTCGCCGCCCTGCAGCAGGCGCTGGACCACGACGACACCTTCGTCGCGGTGGCCGAGATCGACTGGCAGCGCTTCGTCCCGCTGTTCACCGCGGTGCGCCCGAGTCCGCTGCTCGCCGAACTCCCCGAGGTGCGCGCCGTGCTGGCGTCCTCCGCCGAGACGGCGGCCGGCTCGGTCGGCTCGACCGGCTCCGGGTCCGAGCTCCGGCAGTCCCTGGCGGACCTGCCCGAGCCGGACCAGCTCCGCTTGCTCACCGACCTCGTCACCACGCACGCCGTCGCGGTGCTGGGGCACATGACCGCGGACGGCATCCGGCCCGACCGGGCCTTCAAGGAGCTGGGGTTCGAGTCGCTGACGGCGGTCGAGCTGCGCAACCGGCTGGCGTCCGCCACCGGCCTGCGCCTCCCGGCGACGCTGGTCTTCGACTACCCGACGCCGACCGCGCTCGCCGCCCAACTGCGGCGCGATGTCCTTGAGTTGGGGGCAGCTGAGGTGGCCGCCCCGGCCGGACCGACCGCCGCGGCAGACGACGACGAGGCGATCGCGATCGTCGGCATGGCGTGCCGCTTCCCCGGTGGTGTGACGTCGCCGGAGCAGCTCTGGCAGCTGCTCGCCACGGACGGCGACGTCGTCTCCGACCTGCCCACCGACCGCGGCTGGGACCTGGACGCGGTGCCCGGCCAGCAGGGCGGCTTCGTCCGGGACGTGGACGGCTTCGACGCCGGGTTCTTCGGGATCAGCCCGCGCGAGGCACTGGCGATGGACCCGCAGCAGCGACTGCTGCTGGAGACCTCCTGGGAGGCCTTCGAGCGGGCCGGCATCGACCTGACCACCCTGCGCGGCAGCAAGACCGGTGCCTTCGTCGGCGCCATGCAGCACGGGTACGGCGTCCGATCGGCCGACGCGTCGGCCACCATCGAGGACTACGTCATCACCGGCAGCGTCACCAGCGTCATCTCCGGCCGGCTGGCCTACTCGTTCGGCCTGGAGGGGCCGGCCATCACCGTCGACACCGCGTGCTCCTCCTCACTGGTCGCGCTGCACCTGGCCACCCGGGCCCTGCGGGCCGGCGAGTGCTCGATGGCGATCGCGGGTGGTGCGGTGGTGATGCCGACCCCCGACTCGTTCATCGGTTTCAGCCGCATGGGCGCGCTGTCCGGGACCGGCCGTTGCAAGGCGTTCTCCGACGACGCCGACGGTTTCGGCCTCGCCGAGGGCGTCGGCGTGGTGCTGGTCGAGCGACTCTCCGACGCCCGCCGCAACGGCCACCCGGTGCTCGCCGTGGTCCGCGGATCCGCCCTCAACCAGGACGGCGCCTCCAACGGGCTGGCCGCGCCGAACGGGCCGTCGCAGCAACGGGTGATCCGGGCCTCGCTCGCGGACGCCCGGCTCGCCGCAGCCGACGTCGACGCGGTGGAGGCCCACGGCACCGGCACCCGGCTGGGCGACCCGATCGAGGCCCAGGCCCTGATCGCCACCTACGGACAGGACCGGCCCGCCGGACGCCCGCTGCTGCTGGGCTCGTTGAAGTCCAACATCGGGCACACCCAGGCGGCCGCCGGGATCGCCGGAGTCATCAAGATGGTGATGGCGATGCGGCACGGCGTGCTGCCGCGCACCCTGCACATCAGCGAGCCCACCTCGCATGTGGACTGGTCCTCCAGCGCCGTCGAACTGCTCACCGAGGCACGGGAGTGGCCGCAGGAAGAAGGGCGCCCGCGCCGCGCGGGCGTCTCCGCCTTCGGGATCAGCGGGACGAACGCGCACGTCATCCTGGAGGAGGCCCCCGCCGCTTCGCCGGAGGGTTCCGCAGCCGACTCGACTCTCCCCGTGGTGCCGTGGGTGCTCTCCGCGCGGGACGACAACGCCCTGCGCGCGCGGGCAGGACAGCTGGCCGCCTTCCTCCAGGACCACCCCGACACCGACCTGCGGGCCATTGGCCACACCCTCCTCACCGGCCGAGCCCAGCTGGAACACCGGGCCGTCGCCCTCGGGCACAACCACGAGGAACTGCTGAACGCCCTGAGCGCCATCGCCGACGGCACCACCCCCACCGGCACCGGCACGGTCGAGCGTCCGGTGTTCGTGTTCCCCGGCCAGGGGTCGCAGTGGATCGGCATGGGCGCCGAACTCCTCGACACCTCGCCCGTGTTCGCGGCATCGATCGCCCGTTGCCAGACCGCTCTCGCCCCGTATGTCGACTGGTCGCTCACCGATGCCCTACGCGGCACCCTCGACCTCGGGCGTGTCGACATCGTCCAACCCGCGCTGTTCGCCGTCATGGTCGCCCTCGCCGAACTCTGGCAGTCCCTCGGCATCCAGCCCGCCGCCGTCATCGGCCACTCCCAGGGCGAGATCGCCGCCGCCACCGTCGCGGGAGCCCTCACCCTCGAAGACGGCGCCCGCATCGCCGCCCTGCGCAGCCAGGCCATCCTCGCCATCAGCGGCCAGGGCGGAATGGCCTCCATCCCGCTCCCCTCCAACGAAACAGCCGAACTACTCGCCCCCTGGGACGGCCGACTCACCATCGCCGCCCACAACGGCCCCACC
>NZ_JNWQ01000164.1 GCF_000716875.1 Streptomyces novaecaesareae
CGCTTGCTCATGTTGCTCTTGCCACTCACTACCTGGACTGCTTCCTCCGGGACCATCCGTCCCAGTATCAGGCTGTCCAGCTCAGTGGGGGAACTTCACAGCCACGTCCGCCGATACCTGTGGGGCGGACACTTCCGGTCCGGCTCCTACCTCGCAGGATCATGTGGCGGGGCACCCTGACCGTCGTCAAGCACTGCATCGAGAACCAGCAGCATCCCGTCTGAACTGTCACCCCGGAGACACAGAGCACTCCGACACTCCGCACCTGAGGTAGAGCACCTGGATCCCGGCGGCGGTCCGCCGCTGCGCCTTGTCGCGCAGTCCGGCGACGCTACAGGTGCGGTTCGGCTGTTCCCCACAGTAGTTGGGGGCCTTGATGTCCAGCCCGACCCAGCGGGAGCCGGCGCCCCGCGTTGGCGTTGGAGACGACATCCGCGGGGGGGTGACCGTCAGATCACACGGCGCCGGGTCAGGACGCCCGGAGCACCCCCAGCAGGCGGGCGACCTCGTCCGTGACGGCGGTGCGGCCCGCGCCCAGGTAGCGGCGGGTGTCCACCAGGTGCTCGTCCTCGCGCAGGCAGGTGCGGACGGCGGCGGTGAAGGCCTTGTTGAGGTGGGTGGCTATGTTGATCTTGGTCATGCCGTGCCGGACGGCCGCCGCCAGGTTGTCGTCGGCGACGCCGGAGGAGCCGTGCAGCACCAGGGGGACCGGGACGGCGGCGGCGATCCCGGCGACGAGGTCCAGGTCGAGGACGGCGTCCCGGGTCAGCATGGCGTGCGAACTGCCCACCGCCACGGCGAGGGCGTCCACCCCGGTGCTCGCCACGAAGGCCGCCGCCTCCCCCGGATCGGTACGGGCGCCGGCGGCGTGGACGCCGTCCTTGCCGCCGATCTCGCCGAGTTCGGCCTCCACCCAGACGCCTTCCGCGTGGCAGTGCGCGACGACGCCCGCGGTGGCCCGCACGTTCGCCTCGTAGTCGAGCGCGGAGGCGTCGAACATGACGGAGCCGACACCGAGTTCGACCCCTTCGCGGACCAGCTCCGGGGACGTCACGTGGTCCAGGTGCAGCGCGACGGGCACGGTCGCGGCCCGGGCCACGGCGAGCGCGGCCCGGCCGATCGGGGCGAGCGCGCCGTGGTAGCGCACGGCGTTCTCGCTGATCTGCAGGATCACCGGGGCCCCGGACCGCTCGGCCCCGGCGACGATCGCCTCGGCGTGTTCCAGCTGGATGACGTTGAAGGCGCCGACACCGTGCCGGCGCCGGACGGCGGGCTCGACGATCGAACGGGTGGCTACGAGGGGCATGGTTCTCCTTGCGGGCCGGAGGAGGAGGGTCGGGCGGGGTCAGGTCCCGCCGGGTGGACCGGCCGGACCCGGACGAGCGGCAGCAGCCGCCGGTGGTCGGCCGGGTCGAAGCTCCCGGCGAGCGGCGCGAGCACGGTCGCCGCGGACAGCGCGACCGCCTCGGCCAGCCGCTCCGGCCACGGAGTACCTGCCACCAGACCGGCGGTGAGCGCGGCCACGGCCGAGTCACCGGCGCCGGTCGGGTTGCCGCGTGCGTCCTCGGGCGGCCGCGCTCGCCAGTCCCCCTCCGGCGTGCTGGCGAGCAGCCCGCCGGGGCCGAGGGACACCACCACGGCACGGGCGCCGGCCGCACGCAGCTTCCGGGCGCCGGTGAGCGGGGCCACCGGGCCTGCCGTGGCGGCGAGTTCGGCCGCATTGGGCTTGACCAGCGCGGGGCCCGCGGCCAGGCTCGCGAGCAGGGCGGGCCCCTCGGCATCGAGGACCGCGGGCACCCCCACCTCGGTGGCGAGGGCCACCAGGCGGCCGTAGGCGTCCGGGGGCACGCCGACGGGCAGCGAGCCGGACAGCACGACCGCCCGGGCGGTGCGCAGCAGCCGGCGGTACCGGACGGTGAAGTCGGACCACTCCTCGGCGGTGACGGCCGGGCCGGGCTCCAGATAGACGGTCGCGTCGCCGCTGGCGTTCTCGACCACCGCGACGGTGCGCCTGGTCGTGCCCCCGATCGGGACGAGTTCGTCCCGCAGCCCGGCGGCCGCGAGGTCGGCGCGCAGGGCCTGCCCGGTGCTGCCGCCGGCCAGGCCGGTGACGGCGGTGTCGTGGCCGAGCGCGGCGAGCACCCGGGCCACGTTGACGCCCTTGCCGCCGGCCCGTTCGGTGACGGTCTCGATCCGGTTGCTGCCGTGGCGGGCCACCCGGTCGAGCCGGTAGGTCACGTCGACGGCGGCGTTGAGGGTGACGGTGAGGATCACGGCACGCCTCCCGACGACGGCACGCCCACCGACGACGGCACGCCTCCCGACGACGGCACGCCTCCCGACGACGGCATGCCACCGGCCGACACGGACCAAGACGCGAGGCCGGAGGCGGCCAGGTCCTGGGCGAGTAAGGCCGCGCCGAGGCAGCCCGCGCGGCGGCCGAGTTCGGCGGCGACCAGCCGGGGCGGGGCCCGGAAGGCGAGCCGCTCGGCGAGCGCCGCGGCCAGTGGGGCGAGGAGGTCCTCCCCGGCCCGGGCGAGGCCGCCGCCGATCACGATCCGCTCCGGGTCGAGCAGGGCGACGGTGGCGGCCAGGCCGTCGGCGAGTGCCTCGACCGCCTCGGCCCAGACCTGCCCGGCCGCGGCTTCACCGGCGACCGCGCGCCGGTGCACGTCCTCGGCGTCGAGGGTGGTCGAGCCGGTGAGCCGGGCGTGACGGCGGGCGATCGCGGCGGCCGAGGCGACCGTCTCCAGGCATCCCCGGCCGCCGCAGGCGCAGCGCTCGCCGCCGGGCCGCACGACGAGGTGGCCGAGTTCGCCCGCGATCCCCCGCGCGCCGGTCACCGCGCGGCCGCCGGTCACGAGGGCCGCGGCGATGCCCGTGCCGACGGGGACGAAGACGAAGGAGTCGCTGCCCCGGCCGGCGCCGAGGCGGGCCTCGGCGAGGCCGCCGGCCCGGACGTCGTGGCCGAACGCGACCGGGAGGCCGAGGTGTTCGGCCAGTCGGTGGCGGATCGGGACGTCGTGCCAATCCAGGTTGACCGCTCTGACCACCGTGCCGGCGGTCTCGTCGACCAGGCCGGGTGCGACGACTCCGGCGGCCCGGGGCGGGGTTCCGGCGTGCCGGGCGAGGTCCGCGAGTTCGGTGGCGAAGCCGAGCACGGTGTCGATGACGGCCCCGGCGCCGCGTGCGGGCCCGGTGGGCCGCGCGGGCTGTGCGGGCCGCGCGGGCCGGGTGGGCCGGGTGGGCCGGCGCTCGGTCCGGACGACCGTGCCGTCCTGCGCGACGACGGCACCCTTGAGTTCGGTGCCGCCGATGTCCAGGGCGATGACGGTCACGGCTGGTCGAGGATGATCGAGCGGGTCAGGTTGCGCGGCTGATCCGGGTCCAGGCCGCGTCGCTCGGCGAGGGCGACCGCGAGGCGCTGGGCGCGGACGAGTTCGGCCTGCGGGTCGAGGTCGGAGGTGACGACGGCGGCGCCGGTGGCGCGGACCTGCTCCGGCAGGCCGGCGGGCGGGGCGCCGAGGAACCAGACGACGCGGCCGGGTGCGCTGATGCTGATCGGGCCGTGGCGGTACTCCATCGCCGGGTAGGACTCGGTCCAACTGCCGGAGGCCTCACGGAGCTTGAGGGCCGCCTCGTGGGCCAGGCCGACCGTCCAGCCGGTGCCGAGGAAGGTGAACTGCTCTGCCGCCAGGGCGGCTTCGGGCAGTTCGTCGAGGACGGCGGTGCGCGCCTGGGCGGGCAGCTCGGCGGGGGCCAGGCCGAGGTGGTGGCGCAGCAGGGCCAGGGCGGTGGTGGCGAAGCGGGTCTGCACGACCGACTTCTCGTCGGCGAAGGAGAGGTCGACGACGGTGTCGGCCGCGGTGGCGACGGGGGTGGCGAGGTCGCCGGTGATCGCGGTCGTCGCGGCACGGGCGCCGGTTCGGGCGCCGGTACGGGCACGGGTGCGGGCGAGGGCGGTGAGGACCTCGGTGGTGGTCCCGGAGCGGGTGATCGCGAGCACCCGGTCGTAGCGGCGGGTCTCGGGGAAGGCGGACGCGGCGAAGGCGTCGGTCTCGCCGAGGCCGGCCTCCTCGCGCAGGGACGCGTAGGCCTGCGCGATGTAGAGGGAGGTGCCGCAGCCCAGGACGGCCACCCGCTCCCCCGGTTCGGGGAGGCCTTCGGGCTTTGACTCCAGGGCGCGGGACCAGCATTCGGGCTGACTGGCGATCTCGGTGGTGACGTGGCTCATCAATCCTCCTGCGCAGATCTGCACTGAGATGATTGGATCTGAGCAAAAGATAGGCCAGTCAATCAATCTTGAACAGAAGGGCCGCAGTGAAACCTACGACGCGCCACTCCGCGTGATCATCTGCTCAGAATCGCTCAGAACCGCTCACCCCGACTCCGGAGGCTGCCCGATGACCACTGCGCACCCCCTCGCCCTGGCCGGCGCCCGCCTGGTCCTGCCCGGCGGCGTCGTCGAGGGCGACCGGCTCGCGATCGAGGGCACCCGCATCGCGGGCCTCGGCGGCGACACC
>NZ_JNWQ01000165.1 GCF_000716875.1 Streptomyces novaecaesareae
CCACGCAAGACGCTCGGCTGGGATACCCCAGCCGAGCGTCTACGTGATCTACTCACCACCTGAAACCAAGTGGTGTTGCGACGACCCCTTGAACCCAAGGAGCCCGGGGGCCTCCTCGCGTCCCGGCCCGCCGTGTCCGGGGGCGGGGAAGGGTTCAGGCGCGGCCGAGCAGGGCCAGCGCCGTGCCGACGGCCTCGCGCAGCAGCAGGTACGGGCCGTGCGCCAGCGGTCCGTCCGCGCCGAGCACCTCGGCGGGGACGCCGGCCCGGCGGGCGGCGAGCCCGGAGCGGACGGTGTGGAAGCCGCTGGTGACCACCGTGCACCGGTAGCCGGGCCGCTCGGCGGCCATCAGGGCGGCGCTGAAGCGGAGGTTCTCGGCGGTGTTCACGGCCCGCTCCTCGCGCCGGATCCGCTCGGCCGGCACGCCCCGGGCGACCAGGTAGCGGGCCATCGCGGCGGCCTCGGTGCACTCCTCGTGCGGGCCCTTCCCGCCGGTGACCAGGACCAGCGGCGCGTACCCGGCGGCCTCCTCGGCGGCGAAACGTTTCAGCGCAGCGTCCAGCCGGGCCCTCAGGGTGGGCGCGGGCTCGCAGCCGTCCAGCGCGGCCCCCAGCACGACCAGGTAGTCGGAGCCGACCGGTGCGGGGCGGCGGCGCTGCTGCAGCGACAGGCCGAGGAAGCCGAGCAGCCAGAGCAGGACGTACCCGCAGAGCAGGACGGCGGCGATCAGCAGGGCGTGCATATCCGTTCGAACGCGTACGGCGGAACCCCCGTTCCGGATGCGGAACGGGGGTTCTCGGGAACGGGGGTTCCGCGGCGGCGCCGGGGCCCTGGGCTCAGCCCGCCTCGGCCGCCGGTGCCGTCGCCGCCGTCGCGGCCGGGGCCGTCGGTTCGGTCGGGGCCGCGCCCGGTCGCCGGTCGCGCTTGTGCAGCGAGGCCAGGTAGGCGTTGTACGCCTCCAGCTCGGCGTCGCCGGAACGCTCCTCGGCGCGGTCGCGGCGGCGGGCCTGCCGCTGCTCGGAGCCCATCCACTGGTAGACCAGCGCGATCAGCACGATCGCGGTCGGGATCTCGCCGAACGCCCAGGTGATCCCGCCGGCCAGTTTCTGGTCCTCCAGCAGGTTCGTCCCGGGCGGTGCGCCCTCCACGGTGAAGGTGGTGACCAGCGGGTGGCCGGCCATCATCACCGCCACGCCGAAGAAGGCGTGGAACGGCATCCCCATGAACAGCTCGATGATCCGCATCACGTGGCCGGGGCGGTTCGGGCCCGGGTCCACGCCCATGATCGGCCAGAAGAAGGCCAGACCGGTGAAGAGGAAGTGCACCATCATGAAGATGTGCCCGAGGCGGTACTGCATCAGGAAGTCGAACAGCGGGGTGAAGTAGACCCCGTACAGGCTCGCGATGAACATCGGGATGGTGAACGCCGGGTGCGAGATCACCTTGACGTACCGGCTGTGCAGCAGCGCCACCAGCAGCTCGCGGGGGCCGCGCGGGCGGCCCTTGCCGGTCGGGCGCAGAGCGCGCAGCGCCAGCGTGATCGGGGCGCCCAGCAGCAGCAGGATCGGCGTCAGCATGGAGAGCACCATGTGCTGGATCATGTGCGCGCTGAACAGCACCATGCCGTAGTCGTTCAGCCCGGTGCAGGTGACCAGCAGCATGCTGGCGACGCCGGCCGCCCAGCCCACCATCCGGCCGATCGGCCAGCGGTCGCCGCGCCGGTACAGCCGGACCACGCCCGCCGCGTAGAGCCCCAGGACGACCAGGCCGCCGAGCAGGAACACCCAGTCCGGGGACCAGGTCCACAGGTTGGAGAAGGTGAACGGGCCTAGCTGGGTCATCCCGCCGTGGTGCTGCATTCCTGACATTCCGTCGCCCATCGGCGGGTCCTGCTTTCCGTCCTCGTGGTCCCTGGTGCGGGTCCGGTTCGCCCGTTTTGCTTGGGCTACAGCCTAGGTGGGCCTTACCTCGGGCCGTGCCCCCACCCCCTCCGTACGGGTGTCCCGTCCTGCTCTCCTCCCTGCCTGACCCCTGCCTGCCCCCCCGGCTGGCCCCGGTCTCGCCCCGCCTCCCCGGCGGGCCGGGCGGTGGCCGCTGGCTAGACTGGTCGGCTGGTCGGCAGGGAGGGCCAGTACATGGCAGCGGAACAGGGACCCGCGGCGGGAACCACGGTGGCACTGACCGGAGCCACCGGCTTCATCGGCGCCGGGGTACTGGCGGCGCTCGGAGCGCGCGGCGTACGGGTGCGCGCACTGGCCCGCAAGGTGCCCGAGAACGCCGACCCCGGCGCCGCCTGGGTGCCGGGCGACCTCGCCGACGCGACGGCGCTGGCGGCCCTCTGCGAGGGCGCCGGGGTGCTGATCCACCTGGCCTCCCGGGTCCACGGCTCCGCCGCGGAGTGCGAGGCGGTGAACGACCGGGGCACGGCCGCGCTGATGGCCGCCGCCACCCGCGCCGGGGTGCCCACGATCGTCCACCTCTCGACGACGGCCGTGTACGGGGAGGGCCCGCACGCGGGCATCGACGTGGACGAGGTGCAGCCCGCCCCGCTGTCCGAGGCCAGCCGCACCCGGCTGATCGGCGAGCGGCACGCCCTGGAGGCCGGCGCGTGCGTGCTGCGCCCCGGGCTGGTCACCGGGACGGGCGACCGCTGGGTGGTGCCCGCCCTGGCCGAGGTGGTCCGCCGGGTGCCGGTCCGCTGGGCGGGCGGCGAGGCCCGGATCTCGGTGGTGGACCGCAGCGACCTGGCCCGGCTGATCACCGCGCTCGCCCTGGACGGGCGGACCGCCCCGACCGGCGTCCACCACGCCTCCCACCCCGACCCGGTCCGCAGCAGCGACCTGATCACCGCACTGGCCGCACTCGGCCTGCTGCCCGCCCCGGACGGCCCGGACGTGCCGTGGGAGGAGTGCCGGCGGCTGCTGGCCGCCGCCCCCGGCCGGGTCTCCGAGCGCCAGTTCGCCATGGTCGCCCGTGACCACTGGTACCGCAGCGAGGCCGTCTGGCGCCTGGCCGCCTGCCCGCCCGGCCCCGGCCCGCTCGCCCGCCTCCCCGAGGCCGCCGCGTGGTACCGCCGGGCGCTCAGCGAGTAGGGCGTGGTGGGTCAGCTGCGGGGGACCAGGGTGTTCTCGCTGCGCCGCCCGGCGGCGAAGTCGTCGATGTTGCGGGCGGTGGCGTCGATGATCTGCCCGACGGCGGTGCGGGTGAAGTAGGCCTGGTGGCTGGTGACCAGGACCTGCGGGAAGGTGACGAGGCGGGCGAGGGTGTCGTCGGTGATGCCCTCGGTGGAGCGGTCGGTGAAGAAGAGTCCGGTCTCCTCCTCGTACACGTCCAGGCCGACGCCCGACAGCCGCCCGGCGCGCAGGGTCTCGACCAGGGCGGCGGTGTCGACCAGGCCGCCGCGGCTGGAGTTGACGAGGATCGCGTCGTCCTTCATCCGGGCCAGCGCGCCCGCGTCGATCAGGTGGTGGGTGGCGGGCAGCAGCGGGACGTGCAGGCTCACCAGGTCGGCGCGGGCGAGGAGTTCGGGCAGTTCGGTGTACGTCATGCCGAGCGCGCGGCAGGCCGGGTTCTCCGCGATGTCCCAGCCGAGCAGGTCGGCGCCGAAGCCGGCGGCGATCCGGGCGAAGCACTCGCCGATCTTGCCGGTGCCGATCACGCCGACCGTCATCCCGTGGACGTCCCGGCCGAGCAGGCCGTCGAGGCGGAAGTCGAACTCGCGGGTGCGGTTGGCGGCGCGGGTGAGGCGGCGGTTGACGGCCAGTGCGAGCGCCCAGGCGTGCTCGGCGACGGCGTACGGGCTGTAGTGCGAGACCCGGGCGACGGTGAGGCCGAGCCGGGCGGCGGTGTCCAGGTCGATGTTGTTGAAGCCGGTGGAGCGTTGGGCGATCAGCCCGGTGCCGCCGGCGGCCAGCACCGCGAGCGTTCCGGCGTCCAGGACGGCGTTGACGCTGCTGCTGACCACCGGGTAGCCGGCGGCGAGCGGGGCGGTGTCCCGGTTCAGGAACACGTCCAGGCAGCGCAGCCCGTGCCGGCCGGCGAAGGCCCGTTCCAACAGCGGCCGTTCGTCGGTCTGCACCCCGTACGCGAGGATCTCCATGCGGTCCCTCCGGTCGGCTCCCGTGGCCATTCCTGCGGCCACGCTAGCGGGAGGGGCGGGTGGTCGCCCGCCGGACGTGCGAAGACCCCCGGACGTGCGAAGGCCCCCGGACCGTACGGCGAAGGCCCCTGGACCGTACGGCGGGGTCTTGGGTTCAAGGGGTCGTCGCAACACCACTTGGTTTCAGGTGGTGAGTAGATCACGTAGACGCTCGGCTGGGGTATCCCAGCCGAGCGTCTTGCGTG
>NZ_JNWQ01000166.1 GCF_000716875.1 Streptomyces novaecaesareae
CCCGGCCACCGCCACGGCCTGGACCGCTGGTTCACCACCGGGAACCTGACCGTCGCCTACCTCTCCCTCACCGCCGCCCACCCCATGCCCCGCACCGGCGACCCCACCCGCTACTGGAACACCCTCGTCACCGCCGGCGAACTCCTCACCACCACCCCCAACCCCGACACCCGCATCACATTCGCCCTCCTGCGCTGCCGCGACCACGCACGGAAGGCCACCCGCACCTGATCAACACCCGGCTGTGCACAGGAAGTCGACCCCACCGACTTCCCACGCAGCACACCTCGCGTGGGACAGCGAGGACGCCGACCGGCCGCTGCCGACCGTCACCGTCGCCGAGATCCCGCAGACCGTCCTGAACCTGATCGCCGTCGGCGTCCGCTCGGTCAAGGTCTTCGCCAACAGTCTGCACCGCAACCAGCAGGCCACCGGGGCGGTCGCGCCGGACAGCCTGATGGTGCGGGCGATCCACGCCGTAAGGACACCGGGCCTGGCATCGCGGTGATGACGGAAAACCTCCTCTGCGGGCACACCGACACCGGCCTCGCGTTCCTCGGCGAAGGGGCGGACATGCTGGTGCTGAAGCCCGGGATGACCTCCGTGTACATCCTCACGATCCTAAAGCGCCGCACCCAGGCGCCGCTGATGCCGTTCTCCGTCTCCGGCGAGTACATGCGCGTGGCGCCGCTCAACCCGGCCACCGGGCGGCGGGACTTCCGCCCGCTGGCGGAGCTGTTCACCATGCTCAAGCGCGCCGGGGCCGATACGAGTCGACTACACCACCGAACGCCCAGTGCTGGCAGTCAAGTTGCAAGAACTCCTCGGCTGGACCAGCACCCCCACCCTGGCCGCCGGAAGAATCCCCGTCACCATCCACCTCCGGCATCTGAGGTCACGCGGATGCGAGTTCGGTGACCCGCTGGGCAAGTTCGGGGGCGCCGGGGATTCCTCGCGTGCTGTAGACAGCCATGGTCGAGCGCACTGTCTTGAGCTCCCTCTTGTTCCGGTCCGATGCCACGCCGTCCATGAGGTCCAGGCACTCACTCCAGAGGATCACGGCCTCCTCGTGACGGTGCTGGGAAGCCACGGACTTGGCGAGGTTCGCAAGGGTCAAGCCGCGAACCCGCTGGTACATCGACGGGACACGGTCCTGCAATGCCGCGCGGTAGTGCCGTTCAGCGGCTCGGTGGTCCTCCATCCCGGTCAGGGTCTTGCCAGTGTGCGAAGCCACGGTGGCCGCGACCGGGCCTGAGGCGCCGGCGTACGAGGGAACACCTTCATCATCGGCGAGCATGGCATCCTCGGCAGCGAGGAGTGCCCCTGCAGCGTTCTTGCTCTGGCCGCTTGCTCCGTACGCCCGGGCAGCTGTCACCAGGAGCAGCGCCTCCGTCTTGCGGTCGACCTTCCCCTGGGCCCGAGACAGCGCAGCCTCGGCCAGTTCCACACAGTGCGCGGTCTGGTGCAGGTCGAGGGCCTGATGGGTGAGGGCGCGCATCATCCAGGCTCCGTGACCTGCGGGATCGGACTCGCAGGCAAGTTGGTAGCCGAGGAGGTAGAACCTCTGGGCGGCACCCTCACGGCCGAGGTCGTGGCACTTCCATCCGACCAGAGTCGCCAGCTCGGCTGCTGCTCCGTACGCGCTCCGCCGCACCTCCTCGGACGGGAACGTGGCCTGGAGCATCGGCACGACGGCATCTGCCAGGTAGGACGACACCGTGGAGAGTCCATAGCCACCGCCCAGCCTCTCGTCAGCGGTCCTGAACATCTCGGTGAGCTGCCGGACGGTGGAAACCTCCTCGGCACCGGCCCTGCGACCGGTCTTCGCACCTCGCAGCGTGGCGGCGACTGCCTGGTGGTCGTAGGTGAGCGGAAGCCCGACGGTACCGGCAGCGAAGGCGAGGGCGAGGGCGAGGAAGTCGCGACGGTGGAACATGACAAGTGTCCCGAGATCAGCGGCGGTTGCCAGAGGATCAGGGGCCATGGCCTCCCCGAATGTCGGGAATCCTAGACCGATCTCGGCGGTCGTCACCTTCCGCGTCGCCATTCTCGTCAACGCCTCGGCAAGGTACGCCGCGGTTCGGCCCGTTGGAGTGCCGCCTCTCACCCAGGAGAGCACTGCCGACCGCGAGGTGTGCAGCGTCTCACCGGATTCCGCCGCGACGCCGCGGACCGCTTTGGCCAGGGCTTCGTACGTGCACCCGACTTCCTCGATGGCGGCCGCCAGCTGCCGGTTCGACTTCTTACGCCCAGTCAACTCACGCCCCTATAAGCGATCTTGAACAGATTGAACGGGATGAGCAGGCCATCACCGTACCGCCGGAGCGTGTTCGGCTGTTCACTGACTGCACGTACCTGCACTCCGGAGGAGGTCAATGCCTCATGGCCGATGTGTTCTTCGACCCGTCAGTCAGAACACCGGCGGTCGGCCCAGCTTCGCCATCCGCCACACCGTGCTCCACCGCATCGGCCGACGCGGCGGACAGGGCGTGCGTACGCCTTCGAAGAAGCCGGACCACCAAGCCTTGAGACCGGACAGCGGCGGTCGACGGACCATCGTGTAGGCCGCCCAGGAGGTGAGGTAGACCGGCACGAGGACCGCGGGAAGGTGGCGCTTGGCCAGCCAGACCCGGTTGCGGGCCGTCATCCGGAAGTAGGCGGCGTGCCGGGCCGGGTCGGTGCGGGGGTGCTGCAGCACCATGTCGGCCCGGTAGTCGATGCGCCAGCCCGCGTCCAGGGCGCGCCAGGCGAAGTCGGTCTCCTCGTGGGCGTAGAAGAACGCGCCGGGGAACGGCCCGACCTGGTCGATCACGCTCATCCGGATGGCGTGGCCGCCGCCCAGGAACGTGGTGACCGGCCCGGACTGCATCGGGTCACTGGCGCCGAGGCGGGGGACGTGCCGGCGCTGGGTGAACCCGGTCTCGTCCGCGATGCGGAAGGACACGATCCCGAGCCGCGGGTCCTGCTCGAAGGCTTCCCGGACCAGCCGGAAAGTGTCGGTGCGGGGCAGCAGGCCGTCGTCGTCCAGGACGACCAGCACGTCCGTTCCCCCCAGCTCGCGCAGCCGCTCGACGCCGGCGTTGCGGCCCCCGGGGATACCGAGGTTCTCCGGCAGTTCCACGGCGTCCACCCAGTCCGGCAGTTCGGGCAGCTTCACGCCCTGCCCGAGCACCACGGCCCGCACACCGCTGCCGCCGCCGTCCTGGGCCAGCACCGAGTCCAGCAAAGCCGTCAGCTCCGCAGGCCGGTTTCCCATCGTCAGCACCACCACGCCCAGCGTGACGCCCACCGCACTCGACCCCACCATGAGGAACCCTTCGTGATCTCGCCGACGCTGCAGCCAGGGCACGCGCCGCTGCGCGTGCCGACCGGGACGGGCCACCATCCCACACCGTCCGCTCCTGCTGGGACCCGAACGCTCCTGGTTCGCCCGTAAGGAGGCTGTCGACTCCATCCGCAGCGCCCGGGTCGCGCGCTCCTGGTGCAGCTACCCGCCCAAGGCCACGGCATCGACCCCGGCCGCCCGGGCAAGCCCGGCGCACTTCACTCCTGCCAATCACCCTTGAGGTACTTCGCCATGCTCAAAGCCTGCCGCCCCCGCACGTTCGCCACCCGCCTGGACTCCCGCACGGACTCCACGCCGCTCGCCCGCCACCTCCTCCGTGCCTACCTCTCCGGACTGCCCACCGGCGAGTGCTACTCCGACACCGCAGAGCTGCTCCTCGGCGAGCTGTTCGCCAACGCCGTCCAGCACTCCGACGCGCCCGACGACCGGCGCATCGAGATCCGCTTCGCCCTGGTCAACTCCCGCCTGCGGCTGGAGGTCCACGACGCCGGCAGCGGCCGCCCGTCCCTCCGTACGGCTGCGCCGGACGACGAGCACGGACGCGGGCTGTTCCTCGTCAACGAACTCGCCGAACGCTGGGGCTGCTGCCCGCGCTCGGGCGGCATCGGCAAGTTCGTCTGGGCCCTCGTCGCGCCCTCCCTCGCCCCCGCTGCCATCGCGGTCTGAACGGAGGCCCCCACCATGCGCATCGCCCTCACCGCCCGGCACCTCCTCGACACCGGCCGCACCCCCTCCCAGGCCTACGCCACCCTCGCCCGCCGCACCGGCCAACCCCTGCGCGCAGCCCGCGCGCTCTGCACCGCCCTCGGCATCCCCGCCGCCGAGACCGCCCGCCGCCTGGACGACATTTACGACGTCCTGCTCGCCAACCCCCGGCCGAACTCCGAGGCCGACACCGGGGAACTCCTCGAAGCCCTCGG
>NZ_JNWQ01000167.1 GCF_000716875.1 Streptomyces novaecaesareae
CGACCACGCCGTCTTCGGCACCGCCCTCCTCCCCGGCACCGCCCTCGTCGAACTCGCCCTCCACGCCGGCGACCACGCCGACTGCGAGCACCTCGAAGAGCTGACGCTGGAAACCCCGCTCGTCCTGCCCGAGCAGCAGCCCGTCCGGCTGCAGGTCCGCGTCGGCACACCCGACGAAGCCGGCCGACGCACCGTCTCCGTCCACTCCCGCCCCGACCGCCCGGACCGCCCCGACGCCCCCTGGACCCGGCACGCGACCGGGATCCTGACAGCGGAGGGCCCGAGCCACACCTCGCCTGCGGACAGGTCGCAGTCCTGGACGACAGTGCTCGATCCGGCCGACGCGCTCTACGACCGGCTGGCCGACGTCGGTTTCGACTACGGGCCGGCGTTCCGGGGTCTGCGGGCCGTCGGTCGGCACGGCAACGAGATCCGTGCCGAGGTCGCACTCCCCCACGAGCGCCACGACGACCGGTTCGGCCTGCACCCGGCCCTCCTGGACGCGGCCCTGCACGCCTGCCTCCTGGAGGGATCCGACGGCGTCCGCCTGCCGTTCTCCTGGTCCGATGTCGTCTTCCACTCCACAGCGACCACCTCGCTGCGCGTCCGACTCACCCCGACCGGGCCGGACACCGTCGCCCTCACCGCCACCGACGAGGCCGGCAACCCGGTCGTCTCGGTCGGATCGCTGACGCTGCGGCCGGTGACGCCCGAGCAGTTCAGCGCCGCCACCCACGGCCACCCCCACTCGCTGTACCAGGTGGACTGGGTGCCGCTGCCGCCCAGCGCCGACGCCCCCGACGAGGCGCCGCTGCTTCTCGACACCGACGACTTCGGATACGCCCGGCCTGCCGATCTGCTCGCAGTCCGAGCTCCGCTACCGGCCACGGTCGTGGCGGCTTTCCCGTCCGGCGTCGGAGCAACCGCCGAGCACATCCACGCGGCGACCGGGCACGCGCTGGCCCTCGCCCAGGCCTGGCTCGCCACGGAACGCTTCGCCGACTGCCGGCTCGTCCTGCTCACCCGCGGCGCCGTGGCCGTGGATCCGACCGACGACGTCACGGACCTCGTCCACGCCCCACTGTGGGGCCTGGTCCGGTCCGCCCAGTCGGAGAACCCGGGCCGCCTGGTGCTGGCCGACCTCGACGACCACCCCGACTCCTACCCGGCCCTGGTCCGGGCGCTCTCCTCGGCGGAGCCCCAACTGGTGGTCCGCGCGGGCCGGGTGTCTGCCGCCAGGCTGGTCACCGCCGCACCCGGTACGGCGGAGGCTCCGGCCTCGTTCGGCCCCACCGGCACCGTGCTGGTGACCGGGGGTACCGGCCTGCTCGGCGGTCTCTTCGCCCGCCACCTGGTGACCCGGCACGGGGTGCGGCACCTGCTGCTCCTGAGCCGGCAGGGGCTCACCGCCGACGGTGCGACCGAACTGCGGGACGAACTGACGGCGGCGGGCGCCACGGTGACGGTCGCGGCGTGCGACACGGCCGACCGGGAGGCACTCGCCGCAGCCCTGGCCCAGGTGCCCGCCGAGCAGCCGCTGGTCGGCGTGATCCACACGGCGGGTGTCCTGGACGACGGTGTGCTGACGGCCCTGACCCCCGACCGGGTGTCGGCCGTCCTGCGTCCCAAGGTCGACGCGGCGCGGCACCTCCACGAACTGACCCGCGGGAGCGACCTGCGCGCGTTCGTCCTCTTCTCCTCGGCCGCAGGTGTCCTGGGGCAGGCCGGCCAGTCAAGCTACTCGGCGGCCAACGCCTTCCTCGACGCCCTGGCGCAGCGGCGCCGCGCGGAGGGCCTGCCCGCACACTCCCTGGCCTGGGGACTGTGGGCGGAGTCCAGCGGAATGACCAGCCACCTCGACGCCACCGACCTCCGCCGCCTGAGCCGCACGGGCCTCGCCGCCCTTCCCTCCGATGAGGGACTCGCGCTCTTCGACACGGCTCTGCGGACGGATCGCGCGGTGCTGGTACCCGCCCGGCTGGACACGGTGGCCCTTCGGGCGCAGCCCGAGGTGCCACCGGTGCTCCGCGCCCTGGTCCGGGCCCCGAAGCTCCGGGAGACATCCGCCCCGCAGACCCTGACGTTCCGGCAGAGATTCGCCGGTCTGGAAGCGACCGAACGCGGCCACGCCGTGCTCGACGTGGTCCGCGCCCAGGTGGCGGCCGTCCTGGGCTACGCCTCACCGGAGCGGGTCGAACCCGATCGCGGATTCCTCGACCTCGGCCTCGACTCCCTCACCGCGCTCGAACTGCGCAACCGGCTCGGCGGGGAGAGCGGCACCCGGCTACCCGCCACCCTGATCTTCGACCACCCGACTCCGGCCGCCGTCGCCCGCCACCTGGAGAGCGAGGTGTTCCCGGCGGAGCGGACGGCTGAAGAACCGGACCCCGACGAGGTCGACGAGGCCGGGTTCCGGCGGGCCCTGGCGACGATCCCGCTGGCTCGCTTCCAGGAGGCCGGGCTGGTCCGCACCCTCCTCCAGCTCGCGGACCCGGCGGGCGAACCGGCGGACACCAACGAGCAGGAGCACGGCAGCGCCCTCGACACGATGGACCTGGACAGCCTCATCCGGGTCGCCCTCGGTGACAACTGATCACGTCGCACCACCCCTCTACGGCACGGAGTTTCGGAGTTCGCGATGACCGCATCCAGTGAAGAAGTCGTCAAGGCGCTACGAGCCTCCCTCAAGGAGGCCGAGGCGCTGCGGCAGCAGAACCGGAAACTGACCGCCGCAGCCTCCGACCCGATCGCCATCGTCGGCATGGCCTGCCGCTATCCGGGGGGCGTCACGTCCCCCGAGGACCTCTGGCAGTTGGTCGCGAGCGGCGGCGACGCCGTCTCCGCCTTCCCGGAGGACCGCGGCTGGGACCTGGACTCGCTCTACGACTCCGACCCCGAGGCGGTCGGAAAGACGTACGCCCGGGCCGGCGGCTTCCTGCACGAGGCCGCGCTGTTCGACCCGGACTTCTTCGGGATCAGCCCGCGCGAGGCGCTCGCCATGCACCCGCAACAGCGGCTGCTGCTGGAGACCTCCTGGGAGGCCTTCGAACGCGCCGGCATCGACCCCGTTTCCGTCCGCGGCAGTCGTACCGGCGTGTTCGCCGGCGTGATGCACCAGGACTACGCCGCGCGGCTGCGCGAGACACCCGACGACCTTGAGGGCTACCTGATGACGGGCAGCCTGGGCAGCGTGGTGTCAGGGCGAGTGGCCTACACCCTGGGCCTGGAGGGGCCGGCGATCACGGTGGACACGGCGTGCTCCTCGTCGCTGGTCGCACTGCACCTCGCCGGACAGGCGCTGCGCAACGGGGAGTGCACGATGGCCCTCGTCGGCGGTGTCACCGTGATGACCGGCCCCGGCGGCTTCGTCGAGTTCAGCCGTCAACGGGCCTTGTCCCCCGACGGGCGCTGCCGGGCCTTCGCGGCCGGCGCGGACGGCACCGGCTGGGCGGAGGGCGTCGGCGTCCTGCTGGTCGAGCGGCTCTCCGACGCCCGGCGCAACGGGCACCGGGTGCTCGCGATGGTGCGCGGCTCGGCCGTCAACCAGGACGGAAGCAGCAGCGGGTTCTCCGCCCCCAACGGGCCCGCCCAGCAGCGCGCGATCCGGGACGCGTTGAAGAACGCCCGGCTCACCGCGGCCGACGTGGACGCGGTGGAGGCACACGGCACCGGCACCCGGCTGGGCGACCCGATCGAGGCCCAGGCCCTGATCGCCACCTACGGCAAGGAGCGGCCCGCCGAACGTCCGCTGCTGCTGGGCTCGTTGAAGTCCAACATCGGCCACGCGCAGGCGGCGGCCGGGGTCGGTGGCGTGATCAAGATGGTGATGGCGATGCGGCACGGCGTGCTGCCGCGCACCCTGCACGTCGACGAGCCCACCCCGCACGTGGACTGGTCCTCGGGTGCGGTCGAGCTGCTCACTGAGGAGCGCCCGTGGCCGGCCGGTGAGCGGACCCGACGAGCCGCCGTGTCCTCGTTCGGGATCAGCGGGACGAACGCGCACGTCATCCTGGAGGAGGCCCCCGCCGCCGAGGAGGCCCTCGCCGCCGACTCGCCTTTCCCCGTGGTGCCGTGGGTGCTCTCCGCCCGGAACGACAACGCCCTGCGCGCCCAGGCAGGACAGCTGGCCGCCTTCCTCCAGGACCACCCCGACACCGACCTCCGCGCCGCCGGCCACACCCTGCTCACCGGACGAGCCCAACTCGACACCTCGCCCGTGTTCGCCGCCTCCATCGCCCGTTGCCCCTCGCCGAACTCTGGCAGTCCCTCGGCGTCCAGCCCGCCGCCGTCATCGGCCACTCACAGGGCGAAATCGCCGCCGCTACCATCGCCGGAGCCCTCACCCTCGAAGACGGCGCCCGCATCGCCGCCCTGCGCAGCCAAGCCATCCTCGCCATCAGCGGCCAGGGCGCCATGGCCTCAATACCCCTCCCCCACAACGAAACAACCGAACTACTCACGCCCTGGGACGGCCGACTCACCATCGCCGCCCACAACGGCCCCACCAGCACCGTCATCGCCGGCGACGCCACCGCCGTCCAAGACCTCCTCGCCCACTGCGAACAGCACCAGATCCGCGCCCGCCGCATCGACGTCGACTACGCCTCCCACACCCACCACGTCGAACAACTCCGCGACCACCTCGCCCAACAACTCGCCGGCATCAC
>NZ_JNWQ01000168.1 GCF_000716875.1 Streptomyces novaecaesareae
CAGCTCCGACAGGAGGCCGTCCACGCCATCCCGGTCGGTGGTGTGGTCGTCCGCGAAACGACGGTCACCCGTCGCATCCGGCACGTACTTCACACAGACAACGATCCTCAAGCTCACGGCCTGTCTCCTGTACTGGTCTCGTCCGGCGGCTGCGGCGGTGCAAGCGGGCACGAACACGGCTGCGCACCCGCTCCGGGCAGCGAATTCCCGTGCCGGTCCGGAACTTCCTGGCAGCATACTCGCCGGTATCGCAGCGGTCACTACTGGCCAGTAGCTTATGCCGTTCGGCTGCGCCCTCCGCCTGCGCCCATCCTGCCCCAGCCGGGGGCGGACTCCACCTGACACGGCAGGTCTCCCCCACCGGATTCCCGCGCGGGAGCTCACCGCGGGACCCCGGCGCGGAACGCCTCAGACCGCCTGGCCGAGCGCCGCGATCACGTCCACCGTGCGCGGCTGCCCCGACGCCCGACGCACCACCCGGCCGTACGCGTCCAGCACCAGCACGGTCGGCGTCCGCCGGATCTCCAGCCGGCGGACCAGCTCCAGCTGCGCCTCCGCGTCCACCTCGACGTGCTCGACCCCGTCGACCATCCCGGCCACCTCGGAGAGCACCCGCCGGGTGGCCCGGCAGGGCTGGCAGAAGGCCGTCGAGAACTGCACCAGCGTCGCCCGCGAGCCGAGCGGTCCGCCCACTTCCGCCTCCGACAGCCGTACCGTCCCGTCCTTGGTGCGCACCCTCATCCTTCCGTCGCTCCCGGCCCGCAGCAGCCCGAACATGGTCGCCACCGCCAGTGCGACAACGCACACCACCAGCCCGGTCATCCCCCCAGTCTGCGCCAGCGCCCGGTGGCTCCGAAAGACGGTCGACCGCCGGGTGCGGGCCACGTACGATCGGCCGGTGGACTCCGAGCGCTCCTCACCGCCGTTGCCGACCTGCCGCCGCGTCACCGACCGGGGCCGGGCCTCCACCTCCCGCTCCCACTTCCGCTGACGCCCTCGCCGCCGCCGTCCGCCGCTGCCGCCCGTCGCGACCCTCCCGGAGCCCACGTGCAGACCGACCCCCGCGGTCCCCGTTTCGCCGCCACGCTCACCTCGGCCGTCCTGATCCTCGTCCTCCTCACCGGCAGCTGCGCCCTCCTGGCCGCCCAGGCGCTCGTCTTCGCACTCGGCGCCTTCGGCGGCTTACGGTTCTCCCCGTACGACTGGCTGTTCCGGACCTTCGTCGCCCCCCGGCTCGCGCCGCCGTCCGAGACCGAGGACGAACGGCCCCTGCGCTTCGGCCAGGGCATCCTCACGGTCTTCGCCGCCGTCGGCACCCTCGGCCACATCGCCGGCGTGACCTGGCTCTGCCTGCTGGCCACCGCGGTCGCCCTCACCGCCGCCTTCCTCAACGCCGCGTTCGGCTACTGCGTGGGCTGCGAGCTCTACCCGGTCGTCCGGCGCGCCCAGGGCCGCCTCACGGCCGGCGCCTGACTTCCGGCCGGCCACCGGTTCCACCACCGCGGCGCCCCCGGATCCGGGGAACGGAAAAGTTCCCGTTCGAATTCTTCACGGAGATCACACCGTGAAAATCGGCTTGACCGGACGGCTCAGGTGACAGCAGGCACTCGTTCGGGGGATCATCTCCGTGTATCACCCGTGACCGCCGCGGAGTGCCGTGCTCCGGTCGGCGCAACCCGCGCAACGGCGCGGGTCCCCGCCGTACCGGGCTCCGGCCCGTGGAAGTCAGGACTGACCGTGGCAGAGTTCGTGTACCCGCCGGTGATCGGCGCCGCACTCACCGCCTTCCGTGCGCTCGATGTGCGGATCAAGATCGTGGGTGCCGAACACATCCCCGCCAGGGGGGGAGCGGTACTGGTCAGCAACCACATCAGTTACCTGGACTTTCTCTTCGCAGGGCTCGGCGCGTACCGCGGCGGCAAGCGCAAGACCCGCTTCATGGCCAAGGACGACGTCTTCAAGCACCGGATCTCCGGCCCGCTGATGCGCGGCATGAAGCACATCCCGGTGGACCGCACCGACGGCCAGCCCGCGTACGAGGCCGCCGTCACCGCCCTCAAGGCCGGCGAGGTCGTCGGGGTGTTCCCCGAGGCGACGATCAGCCGCTCGTTCATGCTGAAGAAGTTCAAGACCGGCGCCGCCCGGATGGCCGCCGACTCCGGCACCCCGCTGCTGCCCGTCGTGCTGTGGGGCACCCAGCAGCTCTGGACCAAGGGCCGCCCGAAGACCCTGACCAAGCGCCGCGTCCCGGTCACCATCATGATCGGCGAACCGATTCACCTCGCGCCGGGCGACAAGCCCGTCATGGTGACCAGAAGACTCCGCGCCGCCATGAGCGAGATGCTCGACCGGGCCCAGCGCGAGTACCCCGGCAAGCCCTCCGGACCGGAGGACTCCTGGTGGCTGCCCGCCCAGCTCGGCGGCACCGCGCCCACCCTGGAGGTCGCCGAAGCCGAGGACGAGGCGGAGGCCCTCGCCAAGGCCGAGCGCCGCGCCGCCCGAGGCTGACCCTCCCCCTCCCCACTGCTACTCCGTGCGACCGAGCGAACGCCGTCCGTCGCGTGTCGCCCGGCGCCGACGTCCCCCGTCTGACACAGTGACAGCTCCTCTCAGGGGCCTTCGTCCTGAATCGGCGACGGGGGCGATACGTCGAGCGGTCGGAAAGGTCGGAGACGGAGATGGCACGGATCACCGGAACACGGCAGTCACCCACGAACAGGGCCCGCACCCGCGCAAGCGCCGGTGCGGGCCTCCTGCTTCTGGGCACCCTGCTCGCCGGCTGCGGGGCCGAACCCGGGGAGATCCCGCTCTCCGAGATCCGGCCGGAGTCCCCCTCCGCCACCCCCGAGGCGACGCCCACCGCAACCCCCGGCGTGGTCGGCGCGGCCGCCGGCACGCCCGCGGCGGCCACCGCGCACAACGGGCTGATCGTCAGCCGAGCCTACACCGACGCCTCCCGCAGCACCAGCGCCATCGTCACCCTCTCCTCCGACGGCAGCGGCCAGCACCAGATCACCCAACCGCCGGACCGCGCCCGCGACGACCGCCCCGACTGGTCCCCCGACGGCGCCACCGTCGCCTTCGACCGCACCGACCCGCAGACCGGCACCGCCCGGCTCTGGACCGTCGCCACCTCCGGCGAGAGCGCCCACCAGGTCGGCCAGCTCTGCGACAGCGGCACCGCCGACTGCGCCAACGAGGACGAACGCGCCCCCGCCTTCTCCCCGGACGGCAAGCAACTCGCCTTCAGCCGCTCCTGGGGCCCCCTGGACCCGGCCGGCAACAAACAGACCCAGTACTCGGACCTCTACCTGATGAACCCCGACGGCACCGACGTCCAGCGGCTCACCTTCCTCACCAACGACAAGCCCTACTCCGGCTCGGTCAGCAACCCCAGCTGGTCCCCCGACGGCAAGCAGCTCACCTTCGAGTACCGCACCAGCGCCACCGGACAACCCGCCAACAGCCGCGCCATCTACGTCGTCAGCGCGGACGGCACCGGCCTGCGTCAGCTCACCCCCTGGGAACTGCGCGCCGGGGACCGCGCCGGCTGGTCTCCCGACGGCACCCGGATCCTCTTCACCACCTACCCGGCAGGCCCCGACAACGCCCCCGGCGGCGGCATCTACACCGTCCACCCCGACGGCACCGCCATCGGCGCCCTCACCCCCGCGCCCTCCGACGCCTTCTACGGCACCGCCGCCTACGCACCCGACGGCAAGTCCATCGTCTTCACCCAGGCCTCGGCCGGAGCCGGCGCCGACCTCTACCGCATGCAGCCGGACGGCACCGGCGTCGCCCGTCTCACCAACAGCGCGGACAAGTGGCTCGCCCGCCCGGCCTGGGGAACGGCTGAGCCCTCGACCGCGCTCTCGACCGCTACTCCGTCGGCATCTCCGTCGGCCACAGCGACCCAGGAGGCCCAGCCGCCCGCACGAGCCCAGGGACAGCAGCCCACGGAGGAGCCGGAGCCCCAGGACGAGTGAGCCGGCGGGCGGAACGGGGACAAACGCAGTACCGAAACGCGATACGGAAACGCAAAAAGACCCCTTCCCGAACGGGAAGGGGTCTTTTCGGAATGATTGTTCGGCGGCGTCCTACTCTCCCACAGGGTCCCCCCTGCAGTACCATCG
>NZ_JNWQ01000169.1 GCF_000716875.1 Streptomyces novaecaesareae
CGGCATACGAGATTTCTGCCTGTCTCGTGGGCTCGGAGATGTGTATAAGAGACAGCCCCCTCGACTTCCCATGCGGCCCGCCAGTCCCCGCCCCGAGCACGAATATGTAGACCGGTCTACATATCCACCGGGCCATCCGATCCCCCGCACCCCGCCGCACAGGAAGTCGGCCCAGCCGACTTCTCGCGCACACCGCCCCTTCCCGAGGACCCGAATATGACGGTCGGTCTACGTATTCATCCGGGCCCAGTTCCACCCCGGCGCAGGAAGTCGACCTGGCCGACTTCTTGCGCGCAGCCCCACCCTTCCCGAACGAGCGAATATGACGGTCGGTCTACATACCCGCTGGGCACCCAGCCGACCATGCACCGAAAGTCGGCCTGGCCGACTTTTCGTGCACCGCCCCCGCCCTGCCCCAAGGGAGGAATATGACGGTCGGTCTACATATTCCTCCCACCCTCCGGAGGGGGCTGCGCAGGAAGTCGGCTTGGTCGACTTCCTGCGCAGCTTGGGGTCAGCCGGTGGGGGCCAGGTCGAGGGGGCGGCCTTCGGGGGTGAGGGCGATGGCCCAGAGGCCGTGGGTAGCGGGGTGGAGGGGGGTGGGGCCCTGGCGGGCGAGTTGGTGGTCGAGGTAGGTGACGGTGTCCTGGTGGTTGACCGCGTTCCAGGCGTGGGGACGGCCGAAGGGGTCGCGGGTGAGGAGGACGGCCTGGGAGCCGTGGCCGGCGCGGCGGAGGTCCTCGGCGAGGCGGTCGAAGGCCTGGCCGCCGTCGCCCAGGTCCCGGAAGGGGGCGCCGAGTTCGCGTTCGGCGCGGTCGCGGCCGCCGCGTTCGCCGGCGTCGCCCTCGGTGGGGATGCGCGGGGCCGCGCAGGTCGGGCGACCGGTGTGGCACTCGACGGCGGACAGGGCGATCTCCAGGCTGTTGTTGGCCCGCCCCGGTTCGCGGTAGCCGCCGTCGTTGACGGCCTCCGTCCAGCCGCCGACCGCCGGGTCGGGGTGGCGGACGGGCAGCCCGTCCTCGTCGCGGGGCGCGCGGCGTTCGAGTTCCGCCTGGTGCTGCGGGTCGACCGGGGCGAGCCCGCCCGGCAGGCCGTACGGGCGGCTGTCGGCGATGCTGCGCAGTCGGGCGGCCGGGTCGTCCGGGTGGGTTCCGCGCCGGGCGCGCAGGGCGAGTTGGAGGGCCATCGCGTGGGCGGTCGCGACCGGGACGGCGCCCCAGGCGAGGGTGGGGTCGGCGACGGTCGCGGCGGTGTCCCGGCGGCGGGCGTCCGCGGAGTGCTGCTCAGGTCGGCCGATCACCGGTGTGGTGCCGACGATCGGCGGTGCGACCGGTGCGGCCGGTGCCGGCGGTACGGCGTGGGCGGTCGGCGGACCGGTGACGGGCTGCGGCGCGGCTCCGACCGGGGTACGGGGTACGGCCGCTCCCGGCCGGGGTTCGACGCCGGGCTGCGGCCCGGCGGCACCCACCCCGCCACCCACGACGCCACTGGGCGCGCCCGCCCCGACACCGCTGCCGAACGGCGCCGCCACGTGCGCAGCCCCGCCGCCCCCGCCGGCGAGCGGCCCCGGCCCGACGGTGCCGACGGCGCCGACCGTGCCGGCCACCGGGTACCCGCCCCCGTACGCCGGCGTCCCGAACGGCCCGGCCACTCCGACCGACCGGACCACCGGCGCGTCCGGCGCGGTCCCGTACGGGGAGCCGTTGGACGACGGCCCGGCGGCAGGGCCGGGTGACGCGGAGGGCCCGGACGGCGCAGGCGGCGCAGGCGGCGCAGGCGGCGCAGGCGGCGCCAGCACGTTCACCGAGTCCGTCCGTACGGTCACCGGCACACCCCCGCCACCCCCGCCCCCGCCGTGCGCCGATGCCGTCGGGGCCGCCGGTGCCTGGAGCGGGTAGTCCCCGTCCGACCAGCCCGCCGACCCGCCGCCCTGGCGGGCCGGTGCGGCAACGGACCGCGCCGACGCCCCGTCGTCCCGCGCCGGCGGCGACCAGTCGGCGGCGGCGACCGCCCGGTGCTGCCCCTGCCAGCCGCCGGTGGCGTACGGGGCCCCGGAGGGCACCGCCCCGGAGTGCGCACTCGCGGCGACGGCAGCATCCGCCCCACCCGCGGCCCCGCCCACGACCGAACCCGGGTCCGCCACGACGGCCGAGGCCATGGTCACCCCGCCGGGCGCATTCGGGTCCTGCTTCCCCGGCGCGGCCTCGGCGTCGACGGCTTTCCCGTCCGCCGCACCCGGCCCGATCGGCCCGACCGGCCCGTCCGTCGCCGCCGTCAGCCCGGCGAGCGGCAGTCCGGCAAGCGGCAGTCCGCGGACCTCCTTGCCGTCCGAGCCGGTGAGCACCGGCTGCCCGTGCCCGTCCAGCCGGACGGCGAGGTCGGCCACCCCGACGACCGGTCTGCCGTCCGGCCCCGGGACGACCAGCAGCCCGGAGGCGTCGGCCACCTGGCTGCCGTCGGCGCGGAGGATGACCGGTCGGCCGTCCTGACCGAGGACGGGCTGCCCGTGCTCGTCGAGTTTGACGGTGAGCCCCGGCACGCCGACCAGCGGCTTGCCGTCCTTCCCGGCGAGCAGCACCAGCCCGGAGCCGTCCGCGCCGAGCACGCCGGGTTCGCGGAGGGCGGCGGGCAGTCCGGCGGCGGTCGGGTCGAAGGCGCCGGTGCGGTACGAGGCGGCGGTGATGCCCGTCGCCGGTGCGGTGCCGAGCCGGAGGAGGGCGACGGCGGCCGGCTCCTTGAGCGCGGTGGCGAGGGCGTCCTTCATGCCGCGGCCGAGTTCGGCGAGCAGGCCGCCGATCTTCAGCGCCGCGGCCTCGACGGCGACGGCCGCCACGCCTTCGGCGACCTGTGCGGTGGCGGCGTTCTTCACCTTGGACGCGAGGCCGCCGACGGCCTTCTCCACCCCGCCGACCACCCCGCTCGGCCCCGCTCCCGAACCACCATCCGCCGCCTCCGACGTCGCCGCCGACGTCGCCGCCGACGACGACGTCGCCACCTGGTCGGCGACCTTGCCGGCCGCCTCCTTGGCCTTGGCCGCCTGTTCCTCGGCCTGCTTGAGCTCGGCGGCGAGTTGCTGCAGCGTCGCGACGATCTCGGCCTTGCAGGTGTCCACGGCCCGCGCGGCCGTGTCGAAGGCCCCGGCGACCAGCCCGACCGCGGTGTGCGCGTCGTCCAGGTGGCCCTTGCCGCTCCCGCTGAAGGTCTGCCAGTACGCGCCGAAGGCCTCGACCGCGTGTCCGGAGTTGTCGGCGGTGACGCGCTGGACGGATTCACCGCAGCGGCGGGTGAGGCGGTCGGCCTCCTTGCCGAACTCGCGCCAGACCCCGGCCGCCTTGCGCAGGCCCTCCTCGTCGGCCTGTGGCCACTGGTGGCCGGTCCTGGCCAGTACCGGGACCAGTTCCTCGGGCAGTTTCCGGGACACGCGCCTTCCCCCTTCGAGCCTGGTCCGTCAGACCGACATGTCCTTGGGGACGGCGGTCGCCGTCCCGGGGGTTGCCCCCGCCGTCCGGTAGACCGC
Organism: Streptomyces novaecaesareae; assembly: GCF_000716875.1. Classification (GTDB taxonomy): domain Bacteria; phylum Actinomycetota; class Actinomycetes; order Streptomycetales; family Streptomycetaceae; genus Kitasatospora; species Kitasatospora novaecaesareae. The sequence continues at coordinate 3,518 of NZ_JNWQ01000169.1, forward strand.
GGGCGTCACCGGGGCGCCCTCGGGCCCGACCCCCGCCCCGGACCCCGTCCCGATACCCGCCCCCGTCCCGATACCCGACCCCGCGCCGAACCCGGTCGCCGCCGAGGTGTCCGTGTCCGTCGTGCGCTCGGCCATCGCGTGCAGCCCGGTCCCGACCTTCCCGACCCGTCCGGCCAACCCCCGTAGCCCGCCCACGAGTTCGCCGTGGGCCGGACCGTACACGGCGGCGAAGCCACTGCCCGGCTGATCCGCGCCCCAGGGGGCGCCGAGCGCGGTGAGGTCCCGTTCCAGGGCGGTGACGGCCTTCGCCAGCTCTCCGCCGAGCTTCTCGAACTCCCGCCCCTCGCCGTGCAGTTCCCACGGCTTGAGGACGAACTCCCCACCCGCGCGGTCGGACGCCCCGGTGCTGCCGCCTGCCATCCCCGTACCTCCCGTAGCGGACCGGCCGCCATCCTAGGCACGCTCCGGGGCCCGCCCGCAGCGCCCGACGGACCTCTTCACCCCGCCTTCACCCCTGTCTCTTATACACATCTGACGCTGCCGACGAGCGATCTAGTGTAGATCTCGGTGGTC
>NZ_JNWQ01000170.1 GCF_000716875.1 Streptomyces novaecaesareae
ACCCCCAACCCGTCCGCCGACTCCCCGCCCCCTAACCCCTCAACCCCAGCCGCCGCTCCGCCTCCCCTCCCGTCACCCCACCCCGCCCACCGGCGCCGCGGCCGCCGGAAGCGCGGGCGGGTTCACCCTCGCCTGCTCCGCGAGGAGGTCGGCGAAGGCCACCGTGAGGGGGTCGGGCCGGGTGCGGGTGTAGGCGGTGAGGGTGCGGCGGATCGGCGGGTCCGGGCGGAGCAGGGCGCCGTCGAAGTGCGGCGGCACGATGTTGGCGGGTACCAGTGCGGGGCCCAACCCGGCCGCGGCCAACAGCGGTGCGGCGGAGGTCTGTTCGGCGCGGACGGCCACACGGGGGTGGAAGCCGGCCTGGGCGCCGACGCGGTCGAGCAGGTCCGCGAGGCCGTTGTCGGGGGCGTAGTGGACCCAGTCGCGGTCCGCGAGTCGGGCCGGATCGACCGTCCCGGTGGGGCTGTCGGCCAGCGGGTCGTCGGTGGGCAGGACGATCACGAACTCCTCGACGCCGAGTTCGCGGATCGGCCCCTCCCAGCCGGTCGGGGCGGGGCCGATGGCGACATCGGCGCGGCCTGCGGCCATGGCGGCCTGGAGCCGGTCGGCGTGCGGGTACTCGCGCAGCCGGATCCGCACGCCGGGGTGCCGGCGGCGCCAGGCCCGCAGCACGGGCGGCAGGATGCCGAGGCTGACCGAGTAGACGGCCGCGACTTCCAGCTCGCCCTCCTCCAGCCCCGCCGTGCGCCGGGCCACGGTGTGCAGGCGTTCCGCTTCGGCAAGCGCGGCACGGGCGTGCGGCAGCACCGCCCGGCCCATCGGGGTGAGCCGTACCGTGCGCGGCAGGCGTTCGAGCAGCGGACCGCCGACGGCCTTCTCCAGGGCCCTCATCTGGTGCGAGAGCGCGGGCTGGGTGACGTGCAGCTGCTCGGCCGCGCGCGTGAAGGAGCCGGTGTCGACCACCGTGACCAGGTATTCGAGCTGCCTGAGCGTTGCCATGAGCAAATTTTATCGTCGGCGTAGAAAACAAGCCTTGGACTCATCACCGCAGCCCAGGCGAAGGTCGTGAGGTGGCCGCCACACGGAAGACCGCACGGAGAACCGTGGACGGCCGATCCCCCCTGGCCCGAACCGAAGGAGCACTCCCGTGTCCGACATCCCAAGCAGCACCGCCCTCAGGGGCCGACGGCTCGTCGTCGTGGGCGCGGGTTCGCGCACCGGGCGCGCTCTCGCCAAGGCCGCCTCGGCCGCCGGTGCCGAACTCGTGCTGGCCGGTCCGGACCCTCGCAAGCTGGAGTGGACGGCCGGTGAGCTGTCCGGCCCCTCCGAGGTGCTCGGGCTCGACCTCGCGGACGAGCGGTCGATCGCCGACTTCGCCGCCCGGGTCGGCCGGTTCGACCACCTGGTGTCCACCGCCGCGATGCCGGCCAACGGTCCGTTGAAGGACCTCGAAGCCGCCGATGTGCAGCGGGCGTTCTCGGCCAAGGTGATCGGGCCGCTGCTGCTGGCCAAGCACCTGGCCGGGCGGGTGTCCGAGGACGGCTCGTTCACCTTCTTCTCCGGTGTGGCCGCCTGGCGTCCGGCCCCCGGCCGCACGGTGATGGCCACCACCAACGGCGCGCTGGCCTTCCTGGTCCAGGCCCTGGCGGTGGAGATCGCGCCGGTGCGGGTCAACGCGGTCTCCCCCGGCATCGTCGACACCGGTTCCTGGGACGGCCTCGGCGCCGACAAGGACGCGTTCCTGCAGGGCGTCGCCGCGCGCAACCCGGCCCGCCGGGTGGGCAGCCCGGAGGACCTGTTGAAGGCCGTGTTCTACGCGATCGACAACCCGTACGTCACCGGCACCGTGCTGCATGTCGACGGGGGTGGCCGCCTTGTCTGAGCCCCGGCTCACCGCCGCGGCGGCTCCGGCCCGCCCGCGCCGCCCGGTCCGTACCGCCGCCGTGGCCGCGGCCCTGGCCGCCCTGCTGGGCGGCACCGCCGCGGCCGCCCCCGCCCACTCCCCGGCCCATCACCCGGCCGCGCAGTCGTGGCCGCAGCACCTGGTCGACCGCTCACCCGACCTGGTCCAGCCGAAGGCGCTCACCGTGGACCGTTCCCTCGGCGCCCGGCGCGCGGCCCAGGAGGTCCACCTGGCCCAGCAGTTGTACACGTTCTGGAACACCGGGCAGCAGAAGTACCTGGACGCGGCGATCAGCCCGGGCTTCCGGGACAACACGCTGCCGCCCGGCCGCCCCCAGGGCCCCACCGGCCCGGTCCTGGCCTCCCGGGCCTTCCGGGCCGCCGTGCCGGACCTGACCTGCGAGCTGTCCGAGGTGCTGGTCACCGGAGACCGGATCACCGCCCGGCTGGTGTTCCGCGGTCACTTCACCGGCACCTTCGACGGCGTCCGGGGCAAGGGCCAGAGCATCGAGTTCAACGCCATCGACATCCAGCACGTCGGCACCGACCGGATCGTCGAGGACTGGCACATCGAGGACAACACGGCGCTGCTGGCCCAACTGGGCGTCACCGGCTGACGCCCGCCTCCGCGGAGGCGGAGAGGGGCCGCCGACCGGCACGCGCCCGGAATCGTGTTGGCGGTCGGCGGCCCGTCCTGCCTATCGTCGGAGGATGACTACCCGAACCTTCCGCATCATGGTGCGCGGCGTCTTCGACGGCCTCACCGAGGAGCAGCGCGCCGAACTCCTCGCCGCCGCGCCCGAGCACGACGTCCTGCGCGCTGCCTTCACCCGCGAGGGCCACCTCAGCTACGACCTCGCCGCCCGCACGGCCTTCACCTTCCGCTTCCTGGACGAGGGCGAGGCCGAGGAGGACATCCTGGAGGCCACCGAGCGGGCCGAGCAGTCGGCGCACGGCTGGCTGACCGAACGCGGCTACGGCTACCGGAACCTGCGCTCCCAGGCGGAGGACCTCTCCCAGGCGCCGCTCGGCAAGCGACAGCGTCGCGCCGCCACCACCGCCACCTGATCCACCCCCTCCCCCCTCCGCCACCTCCTTGACGGCTCCCTCCGTGGATATACTTGAGCAGTCAAGGAGGTGGCAATGACAGAGCACACCGGAACGGGCCCGAGCCCCGACCCGCTGGACACCGCCCTGCGGCTGGTCCGCGCCCAGACGGCCCTGGTCAAGCGGTTCGACGCGAGCCTCGGCGGCCTGCACGGCGTGAGCCTGTCCGACTTCACCCTGCTGCTCCACCTCGCCCAGGCCCCCGGCGGCAGAATGCGCCGGGTCGACCTCGCCGAGGCCCTCGGCCTCACCGCGTCCGGTGTGACCCGAGGCCTCGCCCCGCTGGAGCGGATCGGCCTGGTCACCCGCGAGGCCGCCGCCCGCGACGCCCGGGTCGCCTACGCCGCCCTCACCCCGACCGGCCGGGACCGGCTCGCCGAGATGCTGCACACCGCCCGCCAGGTCGCCGCCGACCACTTCGCGGCCGAGCAGTGCAGCCCCGAGGACCTCACCCGCCTGTCCGCCCTGCTCACCCGCCTCGGCGCCACCGCCCCCGGCCAGCGGATCGGTTGACCGCAGCACGCCCCGACCAGCCACGCCCCCGACCAGCCCCGCCGCAGGCCCTGCCCGACCCGCGTCCTAGGCTGAACCCGCACCACCGCACCCCGCGAAGGGCAGCACCATGACCCTCACCACCGCCGCCGTCACCACCGCCGCCGTCACCACCGACGACGCCGCCACCGCAGCCACCCCCGACCTCACCATCGACGGCACCGGCCTGCTCTGCGTCCAGCTCCTGCTCCGTCTGCGCGCCCGGATCGCGCATCTCCCGGCCGGCACGGTGGTCCACATCCACACCACCGACCCCGCCGCCCCGCTCGACCTGCCCGCCTGGTGCCACCTCACCGGCCACGAGTACCTCGGCCAGGTCCCGTACGAGGCCACCGACCGCGAGGTGTACGCCCTGCGCCTCACCTCCGCCCCCGTCCCGACCCGGCCCGACCGCCCCTGGCACCCGGCCCCCACCACCGACTGACGGCACCACCGACCGACCGCCCGACACCCCAAGTCCCCACCCTGTCTCTTATACACATCTCCGAGCCCACGAGACAGGCAGAAATCTCGTATGCC
>NZ_JNWQ01000171.1 GCF_000716875.1 Streptomyces novaecaesareae
GGTCAACAGCGCGCTGCAGGGCACCCCCACAAAAAAAAAGCACGAGCGCACGCGCGCGCCCGGTGGGCCCGACCGCCACCCCCCACCCCCCCGCGCCCGCCTCCGCCTCCACCCTCGACGACGAGCACCGCGAGCTGCTGGACCGCTACGTCCGTGCCTTCGAGGCGTACGACATGGACGGCCTCGCCGCGCTGCTGCGCGAGGACGTCACGCTCAACATGCCGCCGTTCGCGATGTGGCTGCAGGGGCGGGAGGAGATCCGGGCCTGGATGCTGGGCCCCGGGCACGGGTGCCGCGGCTCGCGGCTGCTCCCGGTGACGGCCAACGGCGGGCCGGCCTTCGGCCAGTACCGGCCGAGCCCGGACGGCGGGCACGAGCCGTGGGCGCTGATCGTGCCGGAGGTGTCGGAGGGGCGGATCACCGGGTTCACCAACTTCCTCGACACCGACGTGCTCTTCCCGCTGTTCGGCCTGCCGCCCCGGCTGGCGGCCGCGTAGCCCGCTCCCGCCTCGGCGCGTCGGTGGCAGAGTGGGGCCGTCGAACCCACCCTGCCCCAGGAGGACCGCAGTGACGGCTGAGCCCTTGAAGTCGCGCGAGGAATGGTTGGCGTCGCTGCCGAGGATCTACGCGGCGGCGGGCTGCCTGCTGCGGGACGAGTCCGGCCGGGTGCTGATCGTGAAGGCCGGGTACCGCGAGCACTGGCAGTTCCCGGGCGGCACGATCGACCTCGGCGAGGGCCCGGTGGAGTGCGCCGCACGGGAGTTGACGGAGGAGACCGGCATCGTCGGTACGGCCGGCGAGCTGCTGGCCATCTCCTGGACGCACCCCTCGGCCGAGCTCGACCACCCGGCCGAGCACTTCATGTTCGACTTCGGCACCGTTGCGGACGGCACCCCCGTGACCGTCCCGGCCGGTGAGTTGGACGACTACCGCTGGGCCTCCGTCGAGGAGGCGCTGGAGCTGCTCGGCCCGGCCCGTTCGGCCCGGCTGCGGGCGGCGCTGGCGGCGGCCGCCGACGGCCGGGTCCGGATCGTGACCACGCACGTCTCCGGGTTCTAGGGTCAGGTCCTAACAGTCAACCGCCGTGCCTCGGGCGGGAGTTCCGCCCGAGGCGAGGCGGCCGGATCCTCACTGCTGCTGCTCGGACTCCGCGTTCCGGGCGGCGATGATGGCGGCGATGGCCTCCGAGATGAAGGTCTCCGCCTCGGACTTGTCGACCTTCAGTCCGGCGAGCACGCCCTCGCCGTGCTCCTGCTCCAGCAGCGCGAGCAGGATGTGTTCGGTGCCGACGTAGTTGTGCCCGAGCTTGAGCGCCTCGCGGAAGGTCAGCTCCAGCACCTTCTTGCCCTGCCCGTCGTACGGGATCAGCGCGGGCGGCGTCTGCTCCACGGCGGCCGGCAGGACGGCGGTGGTCGCCGTCCGGACGGCCTCCGGGGTGACGCCCTGGGCGGCGAGGGCCTTGACCGCGATGCCCTCGGGCTCGGCGAGCAGGCCGAGCAGGATGTGCTCGGCGGTGATCTCGGCGTTGCACGCCTTCCGGGCCTCCTCCTGCGAGGCCACCACGACCTTGCGGGCCCGGGGCGTGAACCGGCTGAAGCCCTGGCTGGGGTCGAGGTCGTTCGGGGCGCCCGGGTCCTTGGGGACGAAGCGCTTCTGGGCGGCCTGCTTGCTGACGCCCATGCTGCGGCCGATGTCGGTCCAGGAGGCGCCGGAGCGGCGGGCCTGGTCGACGAAGTGGCCGATGAGGTGGTCGGCGAGGTCGCCGAGGTGGTCGGCGGCGATGACCGCGTCGGAGAGCTGGTCCAGCGCGTCGGGGTGGATCTTCTTGATGGCCGCGATCAGGTCGTCGAGGCGCAGCGGAGTGGTGCTGGGAACAACGGGATTCTCCATGCGTCAACCGTAGGTTGTCGATGCGACATCGTCAACCATCGGTTGACGATGATCGGTGGAGGCTTTCGTGGAGGCTTCGGCGGCCGTCCTATGCGGCGGGCAGCAGCCTGTCCCGGACGGCGGCGATCCGCCCGGGGGTGACGCCGGCCGCGAGCAGGTAGCCGACCGGGTCGAGCCCGTCGAGCGCGGACGCCAGGGCGGCCTCGGCGGTCGTCCCGGCCTCGGCGAGCACCGCGTCGATCCGGCGGTACGGGTCCGGCAGGCCCAGCATCCCGTACAGCGGACGGACGTTGGGGGCGCTCAGCAGGTAGTCCTCGGCGATCGTGGCCCGGTCGGCCCCGGCCAGGGCGAGCAGCAGCAGGGCGGCCAGGCCGGTGCGGTCACGGCCGGCGCCGCAGTGCACCACCACGCCGCCGGGGCGGGCGCCGGCGATCGCGGTGATCAGCGCGGCGGCGGCGTGCGGGCAGTGGTCCAGGTACGGGCGGAGCGCGAGCGGGGTGCCGTCCAGTCGGCCGTGGGCCTTCCACCAGGCGGGGCCGGCGAGTTCGTCCAGCGGGACGCGGACCAGGTCGACGCCCTCGGGGAGCGGGAGGAGCGGCTTGTACTCCTCGGCGTTGCGCAGGTCGACCACGGTGCGGACGCCGTGGTCGAGGAGGGCGTCCCAGCCCTCGGCGGTGAGGCGGTCCAGGTTGTCCGCCCGGACTATCGCGCCGCGGGCGGTGGGCCGGCCGGAGGCGGTGGGCAGTCCGCCCAGGTCGCGGACGTTCAGGCAGCCGTCCCAGACGAGGGTGCGGTCCTCGGCGGTGATCAGCGCGTCCGTCGTCCGGTACATGGGGCTCCCCGTTTCCTCGCAGGGGGTCCCGTTACCCCCTCGTTATGTAAGGACTCCCGGGAGATCGGGATGGTTCCTGGCCGTTCGACCGGTGGGCCCCCGATGGGCCCCCGCTGTTCAGGCGGCGGTCGGGGCCTCGGCCTCGGCGCCGACCAGCTTCGCCATCGGCTCGACGGCGGTCTGACCGAGCATCGAACCGGCCACGATCGCGCCGATCAGGAACACGGTGGACAGCCAGGCCATGGTCGAGACCGGCAGGGTGAAGGCGCCGACCACCCGGGCCACGCACTCGGCCAGCAGCGCGGTGCCCCAGATGACCGAGAACATCCGCTCGTGGCGGCGGAACGCCCGCGACGCGGCCGCCCGCCCCTCGGCCAGCCGCTGCCAGGCGGCGGCGCGGTCCCGCTTGCCCTTGGTGACGAAGGGCATCAGCATCGGGCTCATCACCGGCCGGCCGATCAGCGCGGAGACCAGGATCGCGATGGCCACGGTGCCGCTCAGCCCGCCGTCCTTGGCGATCATCAGCCGGGCGTCGCCGGTGACGAAGGTCAGCGCCAGGCCCGCCACGTTGACGGTCAGCATCAGCGCGGCCCACAGGTTGAGCGAGCGCTCGCGCAGCAGGCCGAGGACGGTCCGGGCGGCCGGGAAGGCGCTGCTCCAGGCCAGTGCGGCGAACTCGCTCAGGCCGCAGGCCGAGTGCAGCAGGTAGTAGCCGGCCAGCGGGGCGGCCACGTCGAGGGCCAGCGGGCGGAGGCCGGAGGCCAGCGGGTTGGAGGCCTTGGCGTGGGCGGCGGCGCCGGCGGGCTTCACGGGAGCGGGAGCGGGAGCGGTGACGGGAGCGGCGACGGTGGCGGTGACGGCGGCGGCGCTGACGGTCTGGCTCACGGTGGGTTCCTCCCCGGCTGGTGGCCGCGGGCCCCTGCCCGCGTCGTGCCTCCAGTCTTTCCGGCCGACCCTCCGCCGGAGCAGTGTCGTCCGTTGCGGGATCCGTGTGACAGCTGTCATGGTGCGCGCCGTGACACCGCCTCCGACCTGCAGTTATTCCTGAGAGGTGGAGGGGAGGGAGCACGGCTCGCGGCCCGGGGAGCCCAGGCGGCGGACGGTGCAGAACCGCTCGACCCCGCCCCAGGTCCTTCGACCGGGGCCGATCCGGTCGCCCGAATGGCGCATCATGTGGCGGGTGCAGAGTGCAGAACGCCCAGGAGCGGGCACCGGCAGTTCCGTCGGACGGCCCGGACCAGTACCCCCCTCCGCCCCGCCGCCG
>NZ_JNWQ01000172.1 GCF_000716875.1 Streptomyces novaecaesareae
CTTCTCGCTTTCGGCACCGGCGCGCCCCTTCGGCTCGGGGCGGGGACTCGCCCGCTCGTCTCCGGGGCGCTCTGACCCGGTGCCGACGGTCGGCGCTCCGGCGCTCGTGCCTCGCTTGTCGCTTCTCGCTTTCGGCACCGGCGCGCCCCTTCGGCTCGGGGCGGGGACTCGCCCGCTCGTCTCCGGGGCGCTCTGACCCGGTGCCGACGGTCGGCGGCCCGCCCTGCCGAGAGGCTGACGGGCGGGCTCGGGGCGAACGGTGCGGCGCGGGTCAGCGGCCCGCGGCCGCCTTCAGCAGGGAGGCGACCGCGGGGCCGGCCGCGTCCACGCCGTGGCCGCCGCCCTGGACCTCGGCGGCGACCGCGATGTTGCCGCGGAAGGCGGTGAACCAGCTGTTGGTGGTGGACGCGCCCTGGACCTCGGCGGATCCGGTCTTGGCGCCCGCGTTGTCGGTGATTCCGGCCATCACCTGGCTGGCCGTGCCGCCGACGGCGGTGGCGTTCATCATCGCGCGCAGCTTGGCCGCGACATCCGGCGAGATCTGGCGGGCCGCCGCCTGCTGCGGCAGGCCGGCGACCAGGATGGGCTGCTTGAACGCGCCGCTCTGGACGGTCGCCGTGATCGAGGCGATGGCCAGCGGGTTCATCTGGACCTTGCCCTGGCCGATGTAGTTCATGGCCTGTTCGTCCTTGCTGCCCGGCGTCGCCGGGATCTTGCCGTCGGCGTTCGGCAGGCCGGTCTTCCACTCCAGGCCGATGCCGTACACGTCCTTGGCCGTGCCGGACAGGGTCTCGGGCTTGAGGCTGGTCAGGCCCTGGTTGATGAAGGCCGTGTTACAGGACACCATGAAGTCCTGCTGGAGCGTGTTGTTCGGGAAGGCGCCCGGGAAGTCGTTCGGGATCGCGACCGCGTTGCTGCTCTTCTCCGGGCAGGCCACCACGGTGTCCGGGTTGATCCCGGTCTCCAGCAGGGCCGTCGAGGTGACGATCTTCATCGTCGAACCGGGGGCGAGCAGGCCGGTGAAGGCCCGGTTCTGGCCGGCGGCCGGGGCGTTGGCGAAGGCCAGCACCTGGCCGGTGCTCGGCTCGATCGCGACGATCGAGCCCTGCTTGCCGCCCAGGTCGGTCATCGCCTTCTCGGCGGCGGCCTGGATGGTGTTGTCGAGCGTCACCTTGAACGGCTTGCCGGGCTTCGGCTCGACGATGGTGAACAGCTTGTCGGAGGCGGCCTTGCCGGCCGGATCGCTGATCACCACCGCCTTGCCCGAGTCCTGGTCCTTGTTCGGGTCCGGCGGGAGCAGCTTCTGGGCGTTCTCCTGCAGGGTGTTCATCAGTGCCGGGGTGAGCGAGGCGCCCTGCAGCACCTTGCCGTTGCGGTCCACCACGGTGGACGGCGGGGCGAAGACCTGCTGGGTGGCGATGGTCTCGTTGCCGGACAGGTGCGGGTGGATCACCGACGGCGCCCAGTGCACGGCCGGGGTGTTGTCGCTCATCTTCACGACGCCCAGGAAGCCCTGGTAGTCCCAGGCCCGGCTGGTGCCCTCGAACTCGGCACGGGCCTTGAAGCTCATCAGCGTGCCGGTGGGCCCGGGCGTGGCGGTGGCGGACGGCGAGTCGGTGGCGCCCGGGGTGCCGGCCGCCGGGGGCGTCGCGGAGGCCCCGGGGGCGGGCTTGGCGGGGCTCGGGGTGCCGGTGGCGGCGGAGAAGACCTGCTGGGTGGTCGGACCGGTCGGGGTGAGGGTCAGGGCGCTCGGCTTCACCTGGTCCCGGAAGGCGGTCAGCGCGGTGGTGGCCGCGGCCGGGTCGTCGGTCAGCGAGGCCGCCTTGGCGAGGTCGCCGGAGGCCCAGGCCGCCAGGAAGTCCTTCGCGCCGGCCGCCGCCTGCTCGGCGGAGGGCGGCTCGGCGACCACCGTACGGGCCTTCTTGCCCCCGGACCCGGAGTCGTCCGAGCCGCCCATCAGGCTGTACGCGCCGTAGCCGCCGCCCGCGAGGACGGCGATGGACACGCCGGTGATGATGCCGATCTTCGCGCCACTGCGCATGGTGCAGGTCCCCCAGGGGTCTCGCGGCCGGGCGCAACCGGCCGGGGCCGGAAACGCGGTACGACCCCACCCTAGGCAGGACGGATCGGTGCGCTGACGAATCGCCCGTCACTTGTGACGGATCTGGTACGTGTCGTGCACCGCATACGGATGATTCGCGGGGACGCGGTGTGGGCCGGACCGCGGGGCGGGATCAGATCCAGCTGTTGAACCACATCCGGCGGCGCCAGTCCTCCAGCGGGATGGTCTGGCCCGTGAAGAGCGGGAAGAAGAACAGGAAGTTCCAGACGATCAGCAGCACCAGCAGGCCGGCCGCCGTGGCGCCGATGATCCGGCGGTCCCGGGAGGCGCCGGGCGGGCCGATCAGGGCGCCGACCAGCATCGTCACCGCGAGGACCAGGAACGGGACGAAGACCACCGCGTAGAAGAGGAAGATCGTCCGCTGCTGGTAGGCGAACCAGGGCAGGTAGCCGGCGGCCAGGCCGCACAGCAGCGCGCCGGCCCGCCAGTCCCGCCGGGCCGCCCAGCGCCACAGGCAGTAGGCCAGGGCCACCACGGCCGTCCACCACAGCAGCGGGGTGCCGATGCCCAGCACCTCGCGGGCGCAGTCGGCGGCGGTGCAGCCGGCCTGGCCCAGCTTGGGGGACTCGTAGTAGAAGGAGACCGGCCGGCCCAGCACCAGCCAGGACCACGGGTTGGACTGGTAGGTGTGCGGGTCGCTCAGGTGGGTGTGGAACTCGTAGACCGTCGAGTGGTAGTGCCACAGGGCGCGCAGGCCCTCGGGTATCCACGGGTAGTCGGTGGAGCGGCCGACCGCCCAGTCGCGGCCCCAGCCGCCCTTCCCGGGGGCGTTGCTGCTGGCGAACCAGCCCCACCAGGACGCGACGTAGACGACCACCGAGACCACGACGACCGAGACGAAGGCCGGCACGACGTCCCGGGCGAGCACCGCCAGGTACGGCCGCGGGGCCCCGGCCAGTCGGCGGGCGCCGACGTCCCAGAGGACGGTCAGCACGCCGAAGGCGGCCGCCACGTACAGGCCGCTCCACTTGGTGGCGCAGGTCAGCCCGATGCAGACGCCCGCCGCGATCCGGTACGGGCGCCAGCCCAGGTTCAGCCGCTGGGCGAGCTCCGCGTTCTCCACCCCGCCGAGCCTCGAAGCCAGCAGGGCCCGGGTGCGGTCGCGGTCCAGCAGCAGGAAGCCGAAGGCGGCGACGATCCAGAACATCACCACCAGGTCCAGCAGGGCGGCTCGGCTCAGCACCAGGTGCAGGCCGTCCACCGAGAGCAGCAGGCCGGCCACGCAGCCCAGCAGGGTCGAGCGGAACATCCGACGGGCGATCCGGGCCAGCATCAGCACCGACAGGGTGCCGAGCAGGGCCACCGCGAACCGCCAGCCGAAGGGGTTCATCCCGAACAGCTGCTCGCCCACGCCGATGATCCACTTGCCGACCGGCGGGTGGACCACGTACGAGGGCGTCGCCCGGTACGGGACGGCCGCGCCGGGCGTCATGATCTGGTTGTTGGCGTCCTCCGGCCAGCTGATCTCGTAGCCGCCGTGCCAGAGCGCGTAGGCGTCCTTGGCGTAGTACGTCTCGTCGAAGATGATCGCGTGCGGCTGGCCGAGGTTGGTGAACCGCAGCGCCCCGGCGAACAGCGCCACCGCGACCGGGCCCAGCCAGCCGGACCAGCGGCACAGGAAGTACCAGAGGCCCTGCGGCAGCGAGACGCCCAGGCGCACCAGCAGCGGGGACTGCGGCACGTCGCGCGCGGTCACCCGCGGGCCGTCCGGCATCGGCGGCACCAGGCGCTCGGCCAGCGGCGCCGTCGGGCGGGCGACGTAGCCGTGGCGGGCCAGGCGC
>NZ_JNWQ01000173.1 GCF_000716875.1 Streptomyces novaecaesareae
GGGCCGGGGTCGGGGAGGTCGTAGGCGCTGAGGAAGTCGCCGACGCCCGGGGCCTTGCCGCCGCCGAGCCGGTAGTGGAGGTAGGCGACGGGGGCGCCGTCGGAGGTGTGGGTGTAGACGGCGCCGACCGGGACGTAGTAGCGGCCGACGCCGGGGTGCTGGGAGGGGTGGAGGCCGGCCAGGCGTTCGGCGCGGTCGCGGTCGGTCTCGTGGCCGGTGCGCCCGACGGTGAGCGCGTTGACGCCGCGCACCACGAGGGCGGCGCCGACGGACACGCACAGCACCAGTCCGACGGCGACGGTGCGCCGCAGGACGGGCCGGCCGTTCAGGGCGGGCCACGAATCGGTCACCATGCGTTCGGGTGGGATGCCGTCCACGGTTCTTCGCTCCCCCTCGATCAGGACGTCACACTCTGCTCGACGTGGGACCGTAGCCGAGAGTTCCTCAGCCCAGGTAGGCGGGGGCGACCGCGGCCTTGGTGACCGGCTGCGCGACGCCCGAGCCGTCCGCCGGAACGGTCCACAGGTCGGCCCCGTAGTCGCCGGGCAGGGCGTAGACGAGGGTACCGTCGCCGGACCAGAGCGCCTGGTCGTCGATGTTGCGCTGCTCGGCGGTGGCGGTCTCGGTCATGGTGGCGAGGTCGAGCACGTAGAGCCGCCACGGCGCGTCCGGGGAGAGGCCCGGGACGCGCTTCTTGTACGCGATGCGGGTGCCGTCCGGGGAGAGCGAGGGGCATTCGACGTTGTCGTGCAGGGTGGTGAGGGTGCGGGCGGCGAGGTCGCCGCGGACGAGGTGGGTCTGCCCGGCGCTGGCGAGGGTGGCGTAGAAGGCGTTGTCGTCGGCGAAGGTGACGCCCCAGATGTTGATGTCGTGCGCCTGGTACGGGTGGCCGTCGAGGACGATCGCGAAGTCCTCCAGGTTCTCCCGGAGGTTCCAGTCCCGGACGTCCACGATCGAGGTACGGGTGGAGAATTCGCTGCCCGCGTACGAGTCGCCGCTGACGAAGACCGTCCAGGCGGCGAGGTGCCCGGACGGCGACACCCGGGAGCGGGTGGGGATGCCGGCGGCCGGGAAGGAGCGCCGCTCGCGCAGGTGGTCGTCGAGGACGACGGCCCGGTAGGTGTCCTCCAGCGCGCCGTGCTGGGCCTGGAGGCAGATGCCGGTGCCGGCGGCGGCGTGGAAGCGCAGGCACTGAACGCCGGAGGCGGTGCGCGGGCCGTCGGGGTGGTCGGCGGGGACGGTGGTGATCTCGTCCCGGTGCGGGCCCCAGGCCATGTTGCGGAACAGCAACTGCCGTCCACTGTGCGGTGCTTGGAGCGAGACGGTGCCGGGTTCGACGGACGGCCCGCCGGGCTGGGCCTGGTCCCGGCGGGCGGTGCGGTCGGCCGCGTACAGCACGGCCCCGGTGCCGACCGCGCCGAGCACCAGGACGGCGACCAGCAGCACGATCACCCTGGTCCGGTTCTGCAGGTTCACGGGCTCTCCTCAGCAGCGGCGACAACGGGTTCGGACGGGCGCAGCACCGCGGCCGCGCCCAGCACGCACAGCGCCAGCGCCCCCGCCGACCAGCCCAGCGCCGCCGGCCCGCCGACGGCACCCCACAGCGCGCCGAACAGCAGCGAGCAGGCGAACCGGGCCAGCGCCTGCCCGGTGCCGACCAGGGCGAGCCCGGCGCCGCGCTGCTCGGCCGGTACGGCGTCGGCGGCCGCGGCGGCCAGCACCCCGTCGGTGGCGGCGTAGAACGCGCCGTGCAGCACCAGCACGCAGACCGCCGCCGGCAGCCCGCGCAGCGGCGAGAGCAGCACCCCGTACCCGAGCAGCAGCACCCCGTGCCCGGCGAGGAAGAGCCGGTGGCGGCCGATCCGGTCGGCGAGCACGCCGAGCGGGACGGCCAGCAGCAGGAAGGCGGCGGCGGTGCCCAGCGGCAGCAGCGGGAACAGGCTGACGGACAGGTCCAGTCGGCGCTGGACGAGCAGGTAGAGGAAGGAGTCGCTGACGGTGGTGAGTCCGAGCAGCACGGCGCAGAGCGTCAGCCGGCGCAGCCCGGGCAGGCGCAGCAGGGCGAGGCCGTCGCGCAGCGACGGGACGGGAGTTGACGGATCGTCAGCACGCTGCCGGTTCGGCACGAACAGCAGCAGGATCAGCACGCCGAGTGCGGCGACGCACGCGCTGACCGTGAACACGGCGTCGTAGCCGTGGTGTTCGCCGCCGTCGGCGAGCAGCGGGCCGCCCGTCAGGCGCAGCACCAGGAAGGCGGTCAGCGGGCCGAGCAGCGCGCCGGCCGTGTCCATCGCCCGGTGCACGCCGAACGCCCGCCCGCGGTGGGCGGGTTCGGTGGCGAGCGAGATCATCGCGTCCCGGGGCGCGGTGCGCAGGCCCTTGCCGGTGCGGTCGACGGCGATCACCGCGCCGATCAGCGGCACGGTGTGGACGAACAGCAGCAGCGGCCGGCAGAGCGCGGACAGCCCGTACCCGATCGCGGCGACGGCCTTGTGGCGGGCGGCGCCGTCGCGGCCGCGGCGGTCGGCGAGGTGGCCGCCGGCCAGGCGGACGAGGGCGCTGAAGCCGTTCTGGATGCCGTCGAGCAGGCCGAAGCCGAGCGGGGAGAGGCCGAGCCCGGTGAGCAGGTAGAGGGGCAGGACGGCGGTGACCATCTCGGAGGAGATGTCGGTCACCAGGCTGACGGTGCCGAGCGCGAGCACCGTCCCGGGGACGGCACCCCGCCGCGCCGCGCCGGTGGCCGGCGCGGCGGGGGCCTTCGAGCTGCGGGAGTCCGCGACGTACACGGGCGTCAGTTCCAGATGCCGGCGATGTCGGTGGCGCCGGCCGAGTTGCCCGCGTGGGCGTTGACGCCGGCCAGGTCCTCCAGGGTGTGCAGCACGTCGTAGTGGTTGTAGGTGGTGGCGGTGCTGCTGCCCGCGGCGACGTGGGCGCCGTAGACCAGGGTCGGGATGCGGTTGCCGGCCAGCCGGTTGTCCTCGTCGAAGGTGACGACCAGCAGGCTGTTGTGGGCCTTGGCCCACTGCGCGTACCCGTCGAGGTTGCTCCGGAGCCAGGAGTCGCCGGTGCCGACGGAGCAGTCGTGCATGTCGTCGCAGAGGTCCGGGACGACGAAGGAGACCTTGGGCAGGGTGCTGTAGTCGCTCGGGAACGCGTCCATGCCGTACGCGCTGTCGGTGGGCACGTTGCCGAAGCCGAACCACGGGTTGTGCTTCTGCGCGTAGGAGTCGACCCGGCAGTCGGTGGCGCCCTGGGCGGGCAGGCCCTCGTTGTAGCTGGCCCAGGTCTGGCCGGCGGCGAGCAGTTCGGAGGCCAGGTTGGGCTCCTGCAGTGCGCCGACGTCCACGCAGCTGTCGTCGACGATGCCCTGCGAGCTGCCGGAGAACAGCATGTAGTAGTTGGGCTGGCTGGGGTGGGTGAGCGCGTAGGACTGGGTCAGCCTCGCGCCGCCGGCCACCAGGGTGCCGTTGATGTACGGGGCGTTGGAGCTGCCGATCACCTGGGTGTAGGCGTGGTTCTCCAGCACGACGACGACCACGTGGTCGGGGGCGGGCAGGCCGGCGGCGGTGTCGGCGGCCGCGCTGCCGCCCGCGGCCCAGAGGCCGAGCGAGCCGGCGAGCAGGCCGAGCCCGCTCGCGAGGGCGGTCAGCGGGCGCAGCCCGCGGCGGCGGAGGGGGCGCGGGGCGGCGGAGCTCGCGGCGGCGACGGGGCGCGCGGCGGGGGTGCCGGGGG
>NZ_JNWQ01000174.1 GCF_000716875.1 Streptomyces novaecaesareae
CCCCGCGAGCGCCGCCCCCCGCTCCGCCGCGACCCGCAGCGCGAGCGCGGCCAGCGCCTCGGGCGCGCCGGGCCGGCCGCGGACGCCGGGGAAGGCGTTGACGTCCACGATGACGGGCTCGGCCGGCCCGTCGAGCAGGTCGACCCCGTACACGTCGAGCCCGAAGACCTCGCCGACCCGCAGCGCGAGCGCGGCGCGCCCCGCCGGCGGCTCCCAGTCCTGCGCCTGCCCCGACGTCCCCGATTCGGTGGCGAGTTCGGACCGCCGCCGGGCGGCGAACACCTGCCCGTCGATCACCCACAGCTTCTGGTCCCAGCCGGTCCCCGGGACGAACGGCTGGGTGACGACGAGCTCCTCGGGCCAGCGCTCGGCGAGTTCGCGCAGCCGGGCCGGGCCGTCGACCACGGCGACCAGGTCGTGCCGCCGGCTGTGCCGGCTCTTGACCACGAACGGGTAGGCGGGGCCGGAGAGTTCGCCCAACCGTCCGGCGGCGGTCGTCTCCGCGAACGGCAGCCCGGCGGCGCGGGCGAGGTCGGCCATCCGCACCCGGTCCTGGCAGAGTTCCGTCGCCGCCGCCGAGTTCACCACCGGCACGCCCCGCCGCTCCAACTCCCCGGCCAGTGCCAGCGCTTGAGGCGTACGCGCCTTGAGCAGGCAGACGTCCACGGACTCGTCCACGAACTCGTCCACCGGCCCCGCGGGCGGAACGGCCACCACCTCGTGCCCCCGCCGCACCAGCAGCGCGGCGGCCGCCGCCAGCACCGGGTGCCCCGGGTCCGCGGCGATCAGCCCGATCCTCACAGCAACTCCCCCTCACCAAAGCCCAGTTGTCCGTACGGAGCCCCGCCCGCCGACACCAGCTCGGCGGTGGGATCGCCGGGCACCGACACGGCCGTCCCGGTGCGCGCGAGCCGCAGCACCGCCCGGGCGACCCGGGCCACGGCGTCCGGCACCTGCCGGAAGCTCGGGAAGTCGTTGACGTCGACCACCACCGGCCCGTCCGGTCCGAGCAGCACGTCGACGCCGAACAGGTCCAGTCCGTACACCTCGCCGACCTGCGCCACGATCCGCGCGACGCTCCCCGGCAGCGGCACCTGCCGCTCCCGGACGCCCTGCCCGGGGTGCAGCGGGGAGGAACGTTCCGTCGCGAACAGCTCTCCGTCGACGCAGTACACCTTGAGGTCGGTGCCGGAGTTCGGCACGTACGGCTGCGCGATCAGCAGCCCCTCCCCGGCCAGCTCCGGCCCGACCTCCAGCAGGTGCTCCGGGCCGCGCACCAGCCGGACGCCGCGCCCGGAGCTGCCGTCGGCGGGCTTGACCACCAGCGGGTACTCGGCGGCCGGGATCTCCGCGAGCCGCTCCCAGCGCGCGGCGGCGTACGTGACCGGGACGGGCAGGCCGCGGGTGCGGCCGATCACCGCGGCGAGCGCCTTGTCCCGGACGCCCCGGATCGAGCGCACGTCGTTCACCGTGGTGAGCCCGACGGCGGCAGCCGCTTCCAGCAGGGTCAGCCCGGGCCCACCGGAGACGGTCTTGAGGACCCAGGCGTCGTGGCTGCCGCCCCGGACCGCCTCGGAGATCGCCAACAGCGAGTCCCCGGGGCGCAGCACGTCCACCCGGTGACCCCACGCCGTGAGTTGGCGTGCCACGTCGAGCGGCATGCCGTCGTGCCGGTAGTGCTCCTCCACCAGAAAGCAGAGCCTCATGGGCCTGTCTTCCCCCTTGCTTCGCCGAGTGCAGACGTCCGCCGTTCCCTCTCGGCAGAGCTGTAAAGGCATCAGCATGCACGCCGTGTGCGCACAAGATCGCTGCGGGCCGGTAAGCGTTCGGCAACAATCCCCGCCCGCCCCCGCCGACGGCCCCACCCCGGCCGCGCACAAAAGCGCTGGCGGCCCACCCGTACCCCTGCTTGGATGCACGCCGTGACTTCTGCCGATCATGCTATCGACCGCCCCCTGCTCGACGAGATCGAGCGCTACTACGACGCCGTACCGCGCAGCGCCGCCCACGCCGAGGACTTCGGCCCGCTGACCCTCTTCGTCCGCAAGGGCACCACCGGCTGGCACTACTACGCCCGCCCGGCGCTCGGCCACGACGGCCCGGCCGCCACCGCCGAGGACGTCCGCCGGGTGCTGGAGCGGCAGCGGGAGCTGGGCGCGCCGGAGGCCTTCGAGTGGGTCGCCGAGCGCAACCCCGAGCTGCGCGCGGCGGTCGAGGCGGCGGGCCTGACGGTGCACGAGCACCCGCTGCTGGTGCTGGGCCCGCAGGACGAGCCGGCCCCCGCGCCGACGCTGCCGGACCGGGTCGCGGTGCGGGTGCTGGCCCCGGACGCGCCCGAGCTGGCGGAGGCAGTGGCCGTCCCGCACCTGGCCTTCGGCGACCCGGGCACCGCCATCGGCGCGAGCGGTGCGGCCGAACTGGCGCCGCGCGTGGAGGTGTTGACGGCCGAGGGCGCGGTGGCGCGGATCGCGCAGCGGATCGCCGACGGCGTCACCGTGCAGGCCGCGGCGCTGGACGGCGGCGCGGTGCAGTGCGCGGGCCAGTACAACCCGGTGGGCGCGGTCGGCGAGGTGGTCGGCGTGGGCACCCTGCCCGCCGCCCGCCGACGCGGGCTGGGCCTCGCCGTCACGGCGGCCCTGGTCGCGCACGCCCGGGCCAACGGCGTACGGACGGTCTTCCTGTCCGCCGCCGACGAGGCCGTCGCCCGGATCTACCGCCGGGCCGGCTTCCGCCCGTTCGCGACGGCCCTGATCGCGGAGCCCGCCTCACCGCAGGCGTAGCCGGCGCAGCCGCACGCGCCCCGACGGGCAGAACGGGCACAGCGGGGACGACGAGCACGACGGACACGGCGGGGACAACGGGGGCGACGGGCACGCCGGTCAGTCGTCGTCCTCGTCCTCGTCGTCCGTCCCGCTGACGCCCTCCCCCTCGGCCTCGTCCACCACCCACGCCGCCAGCCGCTCGGCGACCCCGGACACCCCGAGCCGCCCCTCGCGGATGGCCCGGGAGAGGCTGCGCACCTCGCGGGCGGTGGTGGCGACGGTGCAGCCGCTGGCGACGAGGTAGGCGTACGCGACGGCGGTCGCGAAGAGCTCGTTGGTCTTCTCCAGGGCCGGCACCCGGATGAGCTGGTGCATCAGGGCGGCGGCGCGGTCCTGCGGTTCGGGGTAGACGGCGATGTCGAATATCTCGGCCTGGTGCCGGGTGACGGCCGCGAGCAGCGAGCCGTAGTCGGTGACCTGCGGGTCACCGGGCGTGTACTGCTCGGCGGTCATGAGCAGCCACGAGAGGTCGACCTCCAGTTTCAACGGCGCACGTCCTGGAGGTCGCCCGGCTCCCCGAACTCGGCGAGGAACGCCGTCTCGTACTCCTTCATGAACTGCGCGGCCGCGTCGACGAAGGCCCGTCCGGACTCGCCCATGTCCTGCTGGACCAGGCGCTCGATGTACTGGTTCATGCTGATCCCCTGCTGCTCGGCCCGTTCCCGGGCAATCTCCGCGGTCGTGGCGTCCACGCGGACGTTCAGCTGCTTCTTGACCATGCCCCTCAAGCTAGCGCCGAAGTGCTAGTACAACAAGGGCGCGCGCTCGCCGCCCGCACACCTGCCGCACGCCCCCACGCAACCTCCCCGTCACCAAAGCCGTCACCGAAGCCGCCACCCGCCACCGCTCCGGGCCTGTCTCTTATACACATCTCCGAGCCCACGAGACAG
>NZ_JNWQ01000175.1 GCF_000716875.1 Streptomyces novaecaesareae
CCGACGAATACGAGCAGGCGTATTGGGCGAGCCTGGAGGAAGTCCCGCGGGCCGCTTGATCACACGATCGCGGACTCCACGAAACTCGGGGCAGCTCACAGAGGGCATGAGGGCGACCGACGGGTCCCCACGCCGGTATAGCTGTGCGCAACGGTTATCCCGGTGGGCCGGGGAGGTCGGCGCTCTGCCGCCGGCCCGCCTCGTCAGCCAGCCAGCAGCCCGGCGGCGATCCGGGCGCGGTGCGGCGCCAGCTCGGCGGCGATCGAGGCGCCCTCGGCGGCGGTGACGGTGACGGCGGCGTCCCCGTGCCCGGCGCGGGCGGCCAGGGCGATCCGCAGGTGGGTCGGCGGGTGGGAGCCGTCCACGGCGGACCGGTCACGGGCACTGAGTCGCAGCAGGCGCTCCCGCTCGACTGCGGGGACGGAGGCGAGGTGCTCGCGCACCCGCTCCCAGAGCAGGTCCGGCGCGGGCGGCGCGGGCGCGTCCTCGGTCCGGCGGCTCCGGGCGCGGCCGATTCGGGGCCGTCCGCGCTCCTCGGCCCGGATCTTGTGGATCGCGGTGTCCACCGAGCCGGGCAGCAGTAGCGCCGCGAGCATGCCCCGGGCCGCCTCGCCGCCCGCCACCCGGGCGGCGAGCACGTCCGAGTGGTACTCGGCCTGCTGGCCGGCCCGGGAGGTGAGCCGGTCGAACAGCACCAGTGCCTGGTACAGCACCCAGGCGAGGCCCCGCAGCACCAGCCGGCCGAACACCGCGCCGAGCCGCACCAGCATCGAGACCTCGTCCCGGCCCATGACCGGCCCGTCGTGGCCCGGGCGGGCCATGTCGTACCAGGCCCAGAGCGCCGAGACGGCGCTGTACAGCCAGAACGAGCGCCGGCGGTCGCCGTTGACCCGGTGGCCGAACTCGTGGCCGAGCAGGGCCGTCCGCTCCCGGTCGTCCAGCACCTCCCAGAGCGGCAGGCCGAGCCGCAGCACCGACCGGCGGCGCAGCCCGACCAGCCCGTACGAGGCGTTGAACTCGTCGGTGACCTGGATGACGTCCACCGGGCGGGCGCCGACCTCGGCGGCCACCCGGTCGGCCAGCCCGTACAGGGCCGGCGCCCCGGAGCGGTCGAGCACGCCCGTCTCCTTCGGCAGCCGGCCGAGCCGGGGCCGCAGGGTCACCGCGATCACCAGCACCACCGCGCCGACGCAGCGCTGCACGACGGTCCCGGCGATCAGCAGCCAGAGCGCCAGGGCGAAGGTGCCGACGGTGACGAGGTGGATCACCCCGGCCGCGGCGGAGGCCAGCAGCCAGTCCCGGCGGGCGGTGGGGGTGTCGCCCAGCTTTTCCACTGCCTCCAGAACCGCCGAACGTTCGACGAACAGCTCGCTTTCGCCGTCCCACAGCGGGTTGTCTCAGCAGCGGCGTAACCACCGGACGGTTACGGAGCGCCATCAGAACGGAGGCTCGCTGGACCAGTGGTGGCTCCATTGACCGGTCGGACGAGGGTCGTGCTGCTGGAGAAGTTCCACGGCGCGGTCAGTCATGTAGAGGCTGATGAAGTAGCGGGCCATTTCACTGCGGTTGGCCGGGAGGTGCCGGTCGAGGAGACCGATGGCCTCTTCGGTGCGGCCTGCGTTGTGAAGCACCCGGGCGATGTGCTCGGCGGCGTACGCGCTGTCGCCCTCGGGATGGGCCGATGCCTGCTGGAGCGCCGCCTCGGGCCCGGAGCTGGCAGCGATCAGCGGCAGGCGAATCCAGAACAGGTCCCACTCCTCCTCACCACCTCGGGCGGCCTTGAGCTCATCCAGGTAGGCCAGGCCGTGCTCGGGCTTGCCCTGGTCGAGGCAGAGGCCGGCCAGGGTGTGGAGGATCCAGTCGTCGCCGGGGTAGGCGCCGGCCTGGGCGCGCATCACGTCGACCGCCTCGCCGCCACGTCCGTGCCGGGCCAGGAGCCGCGCGAGGTCGTACGCCGCGTTCGGGCCGCCTGCCTGAGCCCCGTCCGCCTGCCGGTAGAGGGCGACCGCGCCTTCGACGTCACCGCGTTCCTCCAGCACCTCGGCCAGGCGCTGTGTGGCGTGCCCGTGGACGTCGGTGGCCGCGTACTCGCGCAGTTCGTCGAGCCGGTCGTGTCGGGCCAGTAGGTCGGCGAGCTGGTCTCGGCTGTTGATGGAGGTGATGTGCCGCGTGTGCAGCAGGGCGATCGCCTCGTCGGTGCGGCCTTGGCGCTCCCGGATCCGGGCGAGCAGGCCGAGTGCGGTATCGGCGTCCAGGCCGTCGCGGCAGCACCACGGGGAATCGCAACGGTGGTCGTCCGGGATGTGCTCGGACAGCAGGCGGGCGGCGTCTTCGTCCAGGTCGGCGAGCTCGGCGACATCGACCAAGGCGGTGGCCAGGACCCAGTCCTCGACCCCGGGCCGCAGCAGCTCGAAGGCCTCCACAGCATGCCCGTGCCGAGCCAGCAGGTGCGCGAAGAACTCCAGCGCCTGTCCCCCGGCCGCCGCGTACGGGCGAGCCAGCGTGAGCGCCTCCGACGCCCGGTCCCAGCTCTCCAACAGCTCCGCCTGGGCCCGGGCGGCCGGCCACCATCCGGTGGCGACGTACGGAGCCAGCACCGCCAGCGCATCGTCCCGCCGGCCGCGCTCGCCAAGGAGTTGGGCCCATGCCCGTGCGCAGAACCACTCGCCTTGGCCGGCTTGCAACGCCACCTCGTGTTCGTGGCCTCGCTCAAGGATCTGCACGACGAACTCGGGCGGGATACAGCCGGACAGAGTCCTGGCCTGACGATCAAGATCAGCAGCGTCCACGGCACCGCACCCTAGACCTCACCACCGACGAGCGGCCCGAAATCGGCACGTCGTTCGGCCAACATGGTGTCCCGCTTGACCCCTGACTCCCTGAGATGTCTTCTTCTTTCCCTGTGTTCTGGGTGGTGGGGGGTCGGTTCCGGGGTTCGCGCCTGCGGCGGGCCGTGGGTTGTTTGGTGCGTCCGGTGTAGCTGGCCGCTCCGTCCCCGGCCCGGCCCCTGGTGCGCCGGGCTGTTCCGGAATTCTGGAATGCCGGGTGACGGGGCCCGCCCCGGCCGCCCCGGCCACCGGTCCCGCCTCGCCCGGTTCCCGGCCTGGGTGCCCGTCGAGCGGGTGCCCGGCCCTGGCCTACCTGTGGGTGTCTGTGGCTTGGGGCGGGTGGATTAGCACCCCGCCCACGGTTGGGACGCAGTGCGTGCCTGGCGGGAGGTGCTCGATCGCGCGGAGGTGCTCGGTCCGGCCGGTCAGGGCCACCCTGCGGAGGTGGGCTTCGCCGTACAGGATGGTGCCCGGCTCGGTCGTGGTGCCGGTCATGCAGATCACGGGGTCCGCGACGAACCGGCCGCCCTGTTCGGCGGCGACCTGCAACTCGGCCGCGTTCGACTCGGCCTCCGCCGAGTCGAACGGCGTCTGGCAGCCCGGGCAGATGACCCGGGCGAGGCGGCCCTCCTGCCATTGAGCTAATTCCATCCTGAAATCTGCAGGTCACGGGGGCTGGCGTGGTGCGCGGTCGGGGTGCTCGGGCCGGGCACGGGCTTGATCGCGATCGGGTGAT
>NZ_JNWQ01000176.1 GCF_000716875.1 Streptomyces novaecaesareae
CAGGGCGGTCGTTGTTTCAGAACAACACAGTGGACGCGAGCAACTGAGGACAAGCCCTCGGCCTATTAGTACCGGTCAACTCCACCCCTCACAGGGCTTCCATATCCGGCCTATCAACCCAGTCGTCTACTGGGAGCCTTACCCTCTCAAGGAGGTGGGAGTGCTCATCTCGAAGCAGGCTTCCCGCTTAGATGCTTTCAGCGGTTATCCCTCCCGAACGTAGCCAACCAGCCATGCCCTTGGCAGGACAACTGGCACACCAGAGGTTCGTCCGTCCCGGTCCTCTCGTACTAGGGACAGCCCTTCTCAACACTCCTACGCGCACAGCGGATAGGGACCGAACTGTCTCACGACGTTCTAAACCCAGCTCGCGTACCGCTTTAATGGGCGAACAGCCCAACCCTTGGGACCTACTCCAGCCCCAGGATGCGACGAGCCGACATCGAGGTGCCAAACCATCCCGTCGATATGGACTCTTGGGGAAGATCAGCCTGTTATCCCCGGGGTACCTTTTATCCGTTGAGCGACGGCGCTTCCACAAGCCACCGCCGGATCACTAGTCCCTACTTTCGTACCTGCTCGACCCGTCAGTCTCACAGTCAAGCTCCCTTGTGCACTTACACTCAACACCTGATTGCCAACCAGGCTGAGGGAACCTTTGGGCGCCTCCGTTACCCTTTAGGAGGCAACCGCCCCAGTTAAACTACCCACCAGACACTGTCCCTGATCCGGATCACGGACCCAGGTTAGACATCCAGCACGACCAGAGTGGTATTTCAACGACGACTCCACAACAACTGGCGTTGCCGCTTCAAAGTCTCCCACCTATCCTACACAAGCCGAACCGAACACCAATATCAAGCTATAGTAAAGGTCCCGGGGTCTTTCCGTCCTGCTGCGCGAAACGAGCATCTTTACTCGTAATGCAATTTCACCGGGCCTATGGTTGAGACAGTCGAGAAGTCGTTACGCCATTCGTGCAGGTCGGAACTTACCCGACAAGGAATTTCGCTACCTTAGGATGGTTATAGTTACCACCGCCGTTTACTGGCGCTTAAGTTCTCAGCTTCGCCTGGACGAATCCAAGCTAACCGGTCCCCTTAACGTTCCAGCACCGGGCAGGCGTCAGTCCGTATACATCGCCTTACGGCTTCGCACGGACCTGTGTTTTTAGTAAACAGTCGCTTCTCGCTGGTCTCTGCGGCCACCCCCAGCTCAGAGTGCAAGACTCGTCACCAGGAATGGCCCCCCTTCTCCCGAAGTTACGGGGGCATTTTGCCGAGTTCCTTAACCATAGTTCACCCGAACGCCTCGGTATTCTCTACCTGACCACCTGAGTCGGTTTGGGGTACGGGCCGCCATGAAACTCGCTAGAGGCTTTTCTCGACAGCATAGGATCATCCACTTCACCACAATCGGCTCGGCATCAGGTCTCAGACTATATGAACGGCGGATTTGCCTACCGTTCGTCCTACACCCTTACCCCGGGACAACCACCGCCCGGGCTGGACTACCTTCCTGCGTCACCCCATCGCTCACCTACTACCCCGTTGGGTCACCGGCTCCACCACGTCCCTTTGTCCGAAGACTCCGGGCCGGCTTCACGGGCTTAGCATCAAGAGGTTCAGCGTTGGCGCTTCAAAGCGGGTACGGGAATATCAACCCGTTGTCCATCGACTACGCCTGTCGGCCTCGCCTTAGGTCCCGACTTACCCTGGGCAGATCAGCTTGACCCAGGAACCCTTGGTCAATCGGCGCAAGAGTTTCCCACTCTTGTATCGCTACTCATGCCTGCATTCTCACTCGTATACCGTCCACGACTGGTTTCCACCGCCGCTTCACCCGGCACACGACGCTCCCCTACCCATCACAGCAGGCGTTGGCCCTATATGCTGCAATGACACGACTTCGGTGATGTGCTTGAGCCCCGCTACATTGTCGGCGCGGAATCACTTGACCAGTGAGCTATTACGCACTCTTTCAAGGGTGGCTGCTTCTAAGCCAACCTCCTGGTTGTCTCTGCGACTCCACATCCTTTCCCACTTAGCACACGCTTAGGGACCTTAGTCGGTGTTCTGGGCTGTTTCCCTCTCGACCATGGAGCTTATCCCCCACAGTCTCACTGCCACGCTCTCACTTACCGGCATTCGGAGTTTGGCTAAGGTCAGTAACCCGGTAAGGCCCATCGCCTATCCAGTGCTCTACCTCCGGCAAGAAACACGTGACGCTGCACCTAAATGCATTTCGGGGAGAACCAGCTATCACGGAGTTTGATTGGCCTTTCACCCCTAACCACAGGTCATCCCCCAGGTTTTCAACCCTGGTGGGTTCGGTCCTCCACACGGTCTTACCCGCGCTTCAACCTGCCCATGGCTAGATCACTCCGCTTCGGGTCTTGGGCATGCAACTCAGACGCCCTATTCGGACTCGCTTTCGCTACGGCTACCCCACACGGGTTAACCTCGCTACACACCGCAAACTCGCAGGCTCATTCTTCAAAAGGCACGCAGTCACGGCCGTGATCCGAAAACCACGACGACGCTCCCACGGCTTGTAGGCACACGGTTTCAGGTACTATTTCACTCCGCTCCCGCGGTACTTTTCACCATTCCCTCACGGTACTATCCGCTATCGGTCACCAGGGAATATTTAGGCTTAGCGGGTGGTCCCGCCAGATTCACACGGGATTTCTCGGGCCCCGTGCTACTTGGGAGATGAGCAAGCAAGCCGTACAGATTTCGTCTACGGGGGTCTTACCCTCTACGCCGGACCTTTCGCATGTCCTTCGACTACCCATACGGTTTCTGACTCGCCCAGCCGCCGGCAGACGACTGAAGCTCATTCCCACAACCCCGCATTGGCAACCCCTGCCGGGTCTCACACCAATACGGTTTAGCCTCATCCAGTTTCGCTCGCCACTACTCCCGGAATCACGGTTGTTTTCTCTTCCTGCGGGTACTGAGATGTTTCACTTCCCCGCGTTCCCTCCACACTGCCTATGTGTTCAGCAGCGGGTGACAGCCCATGACGACTGCCGGGTTTCCCCATTCGGAAACCCCCGGATCAAAGCCTGGTTGACGGCTCCCCGGGGACTATCGTGGCCTCCCACGTCCTTCATCGGTTCCTGGTGCCAAGGCATCCACCGTGCGCCCTTAAAAACTTGGCCACAGATGCTCGCGTCCACTGTGCAGTTCTCAAACAACGACCAGTCAC
>NZ_JNWQ01000177.1 GCF_000716875.1 Streptomyces novaecaesareae
CCCTTGCCCCCGCCACCGCCCCCGCTCCCCCGTCCGGAGCCGTTTTGGGAGCCCAAGCCGATCTTTGCTACAGTTACATCTGTCAGCGCGACGGACGAGAGATCGGAAGCCGCGAGGACGACACCCAGTCCGGGTGGCGGAATGGCAGACGCGCTAGCTTGAGGTGCTAGTGCCCTTTATCGGGCGTGGGGGTTCAAGTCCCCCCTCGGACACAGAGTGATGCGGGTCAGGAGAAATCCTGGCCCGCATTTCGCGTTTCCGGGGCCGTTCTGAGCCTGGCCAGGCTCTCGCTCCGGACGAGCTGGCCCAACTGCGCCACCTCTGGCTGCGGTTGGTGGAGAGCCAGCAGGAGATCGAGCGGCACCTAGGGCGTTTCTGACGAGAGCCCGGACGGAGCGGCCGCTGCGGACGCCCGCCCCGGCCGGCCGCGCAGTGCCTCGCCGGTCATGAACGCCGTCACCGTGGAGACGATCAGCAGCGGCATCGCGTTCGCCGCCTCGCCGCCGAGGAGGGCCGCGGCGAGGACGGTGCTGGTGACCGGAAGGCGGGTGACGGCGGCGCCCGAGGCCGCGAGGCCGACGGCCAGGGCGGGCGCGGTGCCGAAGCCGGGCAGCGGCGCGCAGGCGATGCCGAGGGCGGCGCCGAGCAGGATCGCCGGGAAGATCGGGCCGCCGCGCAGGCTGCCGAGCGCGATGGACCAGCCGAGCCCCTTGCAGAGGACGAGGGCGAGCAGCGCGCCGATCGGCCAGCCGGCCGGGTCGGCGGCGAGGGCGCCGAGGGTGGCCTGGCCGGAGAGCGCGGCCTCCTCCGGGGAGCGGCCGGTGAGCAGGGCGTACGCGGCGATGCAGCAGCCGACCGCGACCGCGCACAGCACCGTCCGGGCGGCCGTCCGCCGGGCGGGGCCCGCCGTGGTGAGGGCCTTGATCCGGCGGCCGAGCGTCTGCCCGGTCACGCAGACCAGGGCGATCACGGCGGCCAGCGGGACGCCCCAGAGGAAGTCGCCGGGATCGGGGACGCCGCTCTTCGGCAGGTGCGGCAGCGAGAGCGCGCCGATCGACAGGCCGGTCCAGTGGCCGAAGCCGGTGAAGACCAGTGCTCCGACCCCGCTCGCCAGCAGGCTGGGCAGGATCAGCGCGATCAGCCGGGGGCCGCCCAGCCCGGCCGCCTCGATCAGCATCACCCCGGCCACCAGCGGGCTGCCGAAGATGGTGGAGATCGCGGCTGCCGCGCCGGCCGCGCCCAACACGGCCACCAGTTGCGGCTGTTCGGCCCGCCTGGCGGAGCGGACGGCGAGCAGGGCGAGGCCGCCGCCGAGCGCCATCAGCGGCGCCTCGGGGCCGAGGACCGCGCCGAGCGGCAGGCAGGCGAGGGCGGCCAGCACCACGCCGGGGACGGCGGCGGGCGGGGTGGGCGGGCCGCCGAGCCCGTCCACCGGGACGTGGCCGCCGCGCCCGGGCAGCCGGGTGACGACCGGGGCGAGCAGCAGACCGGCCAGCAGCAGTGCGGGCAGCGGCCACCACCAGGGGGCGCGGCCGTAGCCGGCGGTGTGCGGCAGGCTCTCCCAGATCCAGTGCTGGAGTTCGTGCTCCAGGCCGACGAAGCCGAAGGCGGCCAGCGAGACCGGGATGCCGACCAGCGCCGCGATCAGCAGCAGGCCGAAGTAGCCCTTGTGCAGCAGCACCTCGCGCAGGGTCGGACCGCCGTCCTGCTGCTGGGGCGTTCCCGGCATGGCCGCTCCTTCGCGCTCCCCGGGCCGCCCGATGCCCCGGAGGCCCCGTCCTGCGACCGAGTCTCGCCCGGGGGCGGGGGCCCCGCACGGCGCGCAGGCCGCCGACGGGGCCGGGAGCGGGCGCGGTTGCGCCGTACAGGTGAGCGGTAACGGCTGAGCGGTCACGGGTGAGCCGCGCTGCCGGCGCGCGTCAGGGCTGGCGGGTGTCCGCGCCCAGGGCGCTCTCGATGCCCTGGACCATGCGCCACAGCGGCGCCCGGCGGCTGGCGACCAGGACCACGACCTCGTCGGACTCCCCCTCGGCGGCGGTCTCGGACGGGCGGTCGCTCCACGTGCCGGTGACGAAGGCCATCGCCGCGTCCACCTCGGCCACCCAGTCGCTCTCCCCGCCCGAGCGCAGCCAGGTGCGCAGGGCGTGGTTGTGCGCGGCGACGACGGCCGCGGCGATCACGTCCGCACGCAGTGGGCCGTCCGGGCGGTCGGCGAAGCGGCCGCGCAGGTAGGCGGCGAGGGTGTGCTCGTAGCGCCAGACCACCGACAGCTCGTACGCCCGCAGGCCCGGCACCTTGCGGGTCAGCCGGTAGCGCTGGACGGAGAAGGAGGGCTGCTCGGCGTACATCCGCAGGACCAGGCGGGCGGCGTCGCAGGCGTGCCTGACCGGGTCCTCCTCGCCGGTGCCGGACTCCAGGAACTCCGTCATCTCGGCCAGGCTGCGCTCGTGGTCGGGGAAGACCACGTCCTCCTTGGCCGGGAAGTAGCGGAAGAAGGAGCGTCGGCCGACGCCGGCCAGCGAGACGATGTCGTCGACGGTGGTCTGCTCGAAGCCGCGCTCCAGGAAGAGCTCGAAGGCCGCGGCCACCAGCGCCTCGCGCATGGCGGGCTTGGGGGGACCGTCGTTCATGGGCAGGTCCTGCTCTTCCTTCTCGCTCATTCTCCGCAACCTACCTCGGTGCACCGCGTCGGCGCCGACGGCCGGACCGCTCCGGTCCGGCCGTCGGTGCAGGCCAGGCCGGGGTGCGGCTGACCGGCGGCGGTGTCCTGCGGAGTTACGGCAGGTTGCGGGCCATGACGATGCGCTGGACCTGGTTGGTGCCCTCGTAGATCTGCGTGATCTTCGCGTCCCGCATCATCCGCTCCACCGGGT
>NZ_JNWQ01000178.1 GCF_000716875.1 Streptomyces novaecaesareae
TGGCACGCTGTTGAGTTCTCAAGGAACGGACGCTTCCTTCGGACCGCCTTCCAGCGGACCCTCCGGGCTTCGTTCTTTCGTGTTTCCAGCTTATCAGATCTTCTCGGCCGTTCTTACCGGCTTCGTTTTTCCGAATTCCCGCTGGCGGGTTTCCTGCAAACTTCGCTCCGAAGCTTATCAAAGCTTTCGGTGTGCTCAGTTCGCGGGATTTGCTTCGTCGGAGGGCGCGCATTTCGTGAAACGCGCTCGCCTCGATTTCGGCGGTGTCGTAGACACTAACGCCCGGGCCCGACCGTTGTCCAGTCAGTCCCAACCGTTCAAACCTACTAGCCCCACCCCACCACGTCAATGGTTTGGCTGGGATGACCGAAGACTAGCAGGTCAGAGGGCTGCTGGTTGCATCGGCTCAGGCCGCGACGGGCTGGAGGTCCGCCTGGTCGGCAGCGTCCACGTCGCCGAACTCGCCGCCCTCCGCGGCCTTTCGGCCCAGCACCAGGGCGTAAAGGAGGAAGGCCGCCTCCGCCGACACGCCGATGGAGATGCGGGCCCAGGTCGGCAGGCCGGACGGGGTCACGAAGGCTTCGAGGACACCGGAGACCGCCAGCACGGTGGTCAGCCCGATCGACATACCGATGATCGAGCGGCCCTGTTCCGCCAGCGCCACCGCGCGGGTGCGCGGCCCCGGGTCGATGACGGTCCAGCCGAGGCGCAGGCCGAGGCCGCCGGCCACGAAGACCGCGGTCAGCTCCAGCAGGCCGTGTGGGATGAGCAGGCCGAGGAAGATGTCGAGGCGCCCGGCGGAGGCCATCAGTCCGACGCCGATGCCGAGGTTCACCACGTTGGTCCACATCACGTAGAGCACCGGGATGCCGAGCGCGATCCCGAACAGCAGGCACTGCACGGCGATCCACGCGTTGTTTGTCCAGACCTGCGCGGCGAAGGAGCTGGCCGGCCGGTCCGAGTAGTACGCCTCGTACTGTCCGCCGGGGCGGGTCAGCTCCCGCAGGCGGTCGGGGGCGACGAGGCTGTTGCGGACCTCGGGGTGGGTGGCCATCCACCACGCGAGCAGCGCGGTGGCGAGCAGCGAGACGATCGCGACCGGCAGCCACCAGCGGCGCGCGCGGTAGAGCGCGGCCGGGAAGCTCACCGTGTAGTAGCGGGCGACGTCCTGCCAGCCGTTGGTCCGGGCGCCGGTCACCGCGCTGCGCGAGCGCGAGACCAGGCCGGTCAGCCGGCTCAGCAGCGCCGGGTCCGGCGCCGCGGCCTGGACCTTGGCGAGGTGGCCGGTGGCGCGCTGGTAGAGGCTGACGAGTTCGTCCGCCTCCTCTCCGTTGAGCCGGCGCCTGCGGGCGAGGGCGTCCAGCCGGGCCCACTCCCCCTGGTGGGTGGCGACGAAGACGTCCAGGTCCATTCGGCGGCTCCATGATCGGCAGTGGTCGCGGACGTGCGTGCGCGGGCAGGTACGGGCGGACACGTCCGGCCCAGCATGCCAGCAGCGGTCGGCGCCCCGACCTCCGGGGATCTCACTTCCCGTGTGCCCACCGGGAGTCGTATGTTGGCGGCTGCGGATCAGACTGCGGAGAGCGGGTCCTGGGGGGCGGATCCGAACCGAATCCCTCCCCCCGGCGCTGCCGCCCTCGGTGGTCCCGGATCTCCATGGGCGAGCCGTACGGGCTCCAAGAGCGTGAACGGACAGGTGTCTTGAGCGACCTGGTGACGGGTGAGGCGGTCGTCCTCGGCCTGCAGACGGCGAAGCTTCCGAGCCGGGCGCTGGCGATCGTGCTCGACCTGCTCGTGGAGTTCGCCGCCCTGCTGGTCTTCACACTGCTGCTGAGCGTCGCCCTGGTCGACGTCGACGGCGCGGCGCTGGCGGCCACCATGATCGGCCTGATGGTGTTCTTCCTGGTCGCCGTTCCGGTGATGGTGGAGACCCTCAGCCACGGACGTTCGCTCGGCAAGGCCGCGCTCGGCCTGCGCGTGGTGCGCGTCGACGGCGGCCCGGTGCGGTTCCGGCACTCGCTGGTGCGCGGGCTGGTCGGCTTCTTCGAACTGATCGCCCTGTCCGGTTCCCCCGCCGTGATCACCTCGGCGGTGCACACCGAGGGCAAGCGGCTCGGCGACATCTTCGCCGGGACGGTGGTCGTCCGCGAGCGCACCCCGGGCGGCTCCGGCTCCCCGCTGCCGCCGGTGCACCCGCACCTGCTGCAGGCGATGGGCCACGAGCTGGTCGCGCTGGACCTGTCCGCCGTCCCGGAGCCGCTCTGGCTCGCCGTCCGCCAACTGCTGGGCCGGATCGGACAGTTGGACCCGGCCGTGATGAACCGGATGACCGCCCGGCTGGCCGAGGACCTGTCCGCACGGATCGGCCGGCCGGTGGCACCGGGGCTGCACCCGGCGGCGTACCTGGGCGCGGTGCTGACCGAGCGCCAGCGGCGGGAGTGGGGCCGGGCCCAGGAGCAGCTGCGACCGGCCGGGCCGATACCCGTGCAGGTGCCGACGCCCCGCCCGGCCTCCGACCCGGCTCCGGGCACGGCCCCCGGGAGGCCGACCCGAGTCCTCGGCCTGCCGACGCCGACGGCCCCGCCAGCGACGGCCCCGGCAACTCCCCCTCCCACGGCCCTGTCTCTTATACACATCTGACGCTGCCGACGAG
>NZ_JNWQ01000179.1 GCF_000716875.1 Streptomyces novaecaesareae
TGGACCTGCTGCGGCCGATCTACTCCCAGACCGCCGCGTACGGCCACTTCGGCCGTGAGCTGCCGGACTTCACCTGGGAGCGCACCGACCGCGTCGAGCAGCTGAAGGCGGCCGTCCAGGACTGACGTCCGGAGCGCTCGAAGCGGCGCCCGCCCCTCTCGGGGGGCGGGCGCCGTTTTGTGCGCGTTGTCGGTGTGACCTGGTAGTACTTGGGAGCGATGAGCAGCACAGAGGAGAACGGGGCCGGAGAGCCGGAGCAGCTGGCCTTCATCCGGGAGACGGTCAAGCGGGCCAAACCGCGCAGCTGGCACGGGGCCAAGCGGGCCGAGCACCTGCCGGTGGCCCGGGTCGTGGTGGACAAGGGCGTGCTCACCATCGACAAGTTCTTCGACTACGAGGTGCCGGCCGCGATGGCCGAGGAGGCCCGCCCCGGGGTGCGGGTGCGGGTGCGGTTCGGCGCGCGCGTGGTGAAGGGGCAGCGCGAAGGCGGCGAGCTGCACGACGGGTTCATCGTCGCCCGGCTGGAGAAGAGCGACTTCCCCGGGCCGCTCGCCCCGCTGGCGCAGGTGCTCTCGCCCGAGCCGGTGCTCACCCCGCAGCTGCTGCGGCTGTGCCGGACCGTCGCGGACCGCTACGCCGGGACGCTCGCCGACGTGCTCCAGCTGGCCGTCCCGCCCCGGCACGCCAAGGCCGAAGCCGAGCCCTCCCCGCCGCCGCAGCCGCGCCCGGCGGCCCCGGCCCCCGGCGGCTGGCAGCGCTACCCGGCCGGACCCGACTTCCTCGCCGCACTGGCCGCCGGCGGCGCGCCGCGCGCGGTGTGGACGGCGCTGCCCGGGCCGGGCTGGCCGTACGAGATCGCGCGGGCGGTGGCGGCGACGCTGGCGAGCGGGCGCGGGGCGCTGGTCGTCCTGCCGGACGGGCGGTCGGTGGCCCGGGTCGACCAGGCACTGACCGAGCTGCTCGGCCCCGGGACGCACGTGGCCCTGGAGGCCGACCTCGGCCCGCGCGAGCGCTACAAGCGCTGGCTCGCGGTGAGCCGGGGCTCGGTGCGCGCCGCGATCGGGACCCGCGCCACCATGTTCGCCCCGGTGTGCGACCTCGGGCTGGTCGTCGTCTGGTCCGACGGGGACAGCAGTCACAGCGACCCGCGCGCCCCGCACCCGCACGTCCGGGAAGTGGCGCTGCTGCGTGCCACCGAGGAAGGCGCGGCGGTGCTGCTGGGCGGGCACGCGGTGACGGTGGAGGGGGCGCAGCTGGTCAGTACCGGTTGGGCCCGCCCGCTCGTCGCCGACCGGGAGACGGTGCGGCAGGTCGCGCCGAGGGTGCGGACCGTCACCGACCAGGACCAGCACCGTGACGCGGCCGCACAGGCCGCCCGGCTGCCCTCCGTCGCCTGGGACGCCGCCCGGGAGGCGCTGGCGGCCGGACACCCGGTGCTCATCCAGGTGCCCCGGCGCGGCTACGTGCCCCGGCTGGCCTGCGGGCGCTGCCGAACCCCGGCGCGGTGCCGGCGGTGCGAGGGGCCGCTGGAGGCACCCTCGGCGGACGCCCTGCTGACGTGCGGGTGGTGCGGGGAGACGGAGAACGACTGGCACTGCCCCGAGTGCGGGTCGTTCCGGCTGCGGGCCCAGGTGGTCGGCGCCCGGCGGACGGCGGAGGAACTGGGCAAGGCGTTCCCGCGGATCCCGGTGCGGACCTCGGGACGGGACGCGGTGCTGGCCACCGTGCCGGACGAGCCCTCGCTGGTGATCTCCACACCGGGCGCGGAACCCCTGGTGGAGGGCGGCTCCGGGTACGGGGCCGCGCTGCTGCTGGACGGGTGGGCGCTGCTGAGCCGGCCGGACCTGCGGGCCGGGGAGGAGGCGCTGCGGCTCTGGCTGGCGGCCGCCGCGCTGGTGCGGCCCTCGACGGAGGGCGGCACGGTGGTCGTGGTCGCCGAGCCCTCCGCCCGTCCGGTACAGGCGCTGGTCCGCTGGGACCCGCTGGGGCACGCGGGGCTGGAGCGGGACGAGCGGGCGCAACTGCACTTCCCGCCGGTGTCGCGGATGGCGTCGGTCAGCGGCAGCCCGGCGGCCGTCGCCGACCTGCTGGGGCTGATCCGGCTGCCGGACGGGGCCGACGTGCTCGGGCCGGTGCCGGTGCCGGCGCTGCGGGGAGAGGAGCAGGAGCGCGCGCTGCTGCGGGTGGCGCCCGGGCAGGGGGCGGCGCTGGCGGCGGCGCTCAAGGCGGCGCAGATCGCGAGGATCGCGCTGCGGACGGCGGAGCCGGTGCGGGTGCGGGTGGATCCGACGGACATCGGCTGAGGTCGGGCGGAGGGTTCGCGGGCTGTCTCTTATACACATCTGACGCTGCCGACGAG
>NZ_JNWQ01000180.1 GCF_000716875.1 Streptomyces novaecaesareae
ACTTCACCGAGCTGCGCAAGGGCGACGTCATCCTGGGCCACACCATGACCGACCAGCGCCACGTCGGCTACGCGATCCGCGAGTTCCTCCACGAGCAGTAAAGACCCCTGCGTCGCTCACGCGGTCAACCGGGGAAACGGCCGGTCGGCGCGGCGCTCCACCAACGTCCTCCACGTCCCAAGGATCTGAAGGAAGAGAGTGCGTGAGATGGCGCTCATTGTGCA
Organism: Streptomyces novaecaesareae; assembly: GCF_000716875.1. Taxonomy (GTDB): domain Bacteria; phylum Actinomycetota; class Actinomycetes; order Streptomycetales; family Streptomycetaceae; genus Kitasatospora; species Kitasatospora novaecaesareae. The sequence goes on from NZ_JNWQ01000180.1 coordinate 225, forward strand.
AAAGTACGGCGGAACCTCGGTCGCCACACCGGAGAAGGTCATCGAAGCGGCCCGGCAGGTCCGGGCCGCACGCGAGGAAGGGCACCAGGTCGTGGTGGTGGTGTCCGCCATGGGCGGTGCCACCGACGGGCTGCTGCGCCTGGCGTCCGCGGTGACCGACCTCCCCGTTCCGCGTGAGCTCGACGGCCTGCTCTCCACGGGCGAGGCCGCCTCCGCCGCGCTGCTGTCGCTGGCGCTCAACCACCAGGGCGTCGCCAGCCGGTCGTTCAGCGGTGCGCAGGCCGGCATCCGCACCGACCACCGCCACGGCAAGGCGACGATCGTGCAGGTGGACCCGCGGCGGCTGCGGGAGGACCTCGGCAGAGGAATGGTCCCCGTCGTCGCGGGTTTCCAGGGCGAGTCGGTCCTCACCGGGGCCTGCACGACCCTGGGCCGCGGCGGCTCGGACACCACCGGGGTCGCCCTGGCCGCCGCGCTCGGCGCGGACCACTGCGAGATCGTCACCGATGTCGCCGGCGTCTACACCGCCGACCCCCGCACGGTCGTCGGTGCCCGGCGCCACACCGGCCTCTCCTACGAGGAGATGGCCGAACTCGCGGTCAGCGGCGCCAAGGTGCTCGCCGCGGACTCCGTGGACTACGCCCGCACCCACGGCGTCGAGTTGAAGGTGCGGGCCAACAGCACCGCGACCGGCCCGAAGACCTGGGTCGGCCACGGCCGGAGCGCCGGCGGGCCGACGCCCGGGGACTCCCGGACGGCCGACGGACAGGGCTGTCCGATCGCCGGCGTGGCCGGGCGCTCCGGCCTGGTCCGCTGCGTACTGCGGCGGATCAGCCCGGACCACGTCCTGCGCCTGCTCAGGGAGTTGGCCGAGCGCGAGATCGAGGTCGAACTGCGCCGCTACGGCAACCTCGGCACCGAGGACGCCGGCGACATCGCGCTCACCCTTCCCGAGGAGAGCGCCGAGGAGCTGCGGGAGCTGCTGGCCGACACCGACCGCGGGATCCACCTCGACGAGGCGCACTGGACGTCGAACCTGGCCAGGCTCTCCGTCGTCGGCCTCGGCATCGGCCGACGGCCGTACGCTCCGCTGCACCTGCTCGAAGCCCTGCGCTCGGTCGACGCCGCGCGCGCCGACGTCCACGTCACCTCCAACCGGGTCAGCGTGCTGACCGGGCGGAGCGACCTGGCCGAGGCGACCCAGATCGTCCACGACACCTTCGTGTCCGGGCCGGAGATGCCCGCGATCCACCCGGTGGACCCGGACGACGCCGACACGACCTGGTCGCTGACCGCCGAGCGCGGGCACCTCGACGTCGAGCTGCCCGCCCTGGCCGCCGCCGAGTGACCCCCCCGCCACCCCACGCCCCAAGGGAGAACACCGATGTCCGCCATCCGACTCGACCCCGGCCGCCGGGGCGGGCCGACACCGCTCCGGCCCGCCGAGCGGCCGCGTTCGGAGCGTCCCCGATGACCACGACGCCGCACTTCGATCCGACGTCCGACGGCCAGTTGGCCGATCCCTATCCGATGTATGCGCGGTTGCGTGGTTCGTGTCCGGTGGTGCATGACCCGAAGCTGGATGTG
>NZ_JNWQ01000182.1 GCF_000716875.1 Streptomyces novaecaesareae
ACCCGGCACCCGGATGTACCGCACCGGTGACCTGGTGCGCCGCCGCCCGGACGGGCAGCTGGAGTTCGTCGGCCGGGTGGACCACCAGGTGAAGATCCGCGGCTTCCGGATCGAGCTCGGCGAGGTCGAGTCGGTGCTGTCGCGCTGCGAGGGCGTCCGGCAGGCCGTCGTCCTCGCCCGGGAGGACACCCCCGGCGACAAGCGGCTGGTCGGCTACGTGGTGGGCGAACAGAACGGGGAGCCCGACCTCGACCCGGCCGCCCTGCGCGACCTGGTCGGGGAGCGGCTCCCCGAGTACATGGTGCCGAGCGCCATCGTCGTCCTGGACGCCATGCCGGTCACCCCGAACGGCAAGCTCGACCGGAACGCCCTGCCCGCCCCCGACTTCGGCGCCGGCAGCACCGGCCGGGCGCCGCGCACTCCGCAGGAGGAGATCCTCTGCGCGCTGTTCGCCGAGGTGCTGGGCCTGGACAGCGTCGGCATCGACGACGGCTTCTTCGAGCTCGGCGGGCACTCGCTCCTCGCCACCCGGCTGATCAGCCGCGTCCGCACCACGCTCCACGCCGAGTTGAGCATCCGCGAACTGTTCCAGTACCCGACGGTCCGGACCATGGCCGCCGCCCTGGACCAGCAGGGCGGGGTCCGCACCCCGCTCACCCCGATGCCGCGCACCGGCGACATCCCGCTCTCCTCCGCCCAGCAGCGCCTCTGGTTCATCAACCGGCTGGACGGCCCCGACGGCACCTACAACAGCCCGGTCGTGCTGCGGCTGCGCGGCTCGCTGAACGCCCTCGCGCTGGAGCAGGCCCTGCTGGACGTGGTCGGCCGACACGAGACGCTGCGCACCGTCTTCCCCGAGACCGACGGCGTCCCGCGCCAGCACGTCCTGGAGAACGTCGCCGGCCGGCTGCGCCTCACCGTCCACGACTGCACCGCCACCGGCCCCGCCGAGGCCCTGGCCACCGCCGTCGGCCGTGCCTTCGACATCGCGACCGACCTGCCGCTCGGCGCCGATCTTCTCCGGGTCGGCCGCGAGGACCACGTCCTGGCCCTGACCTTCCACCACATCGCCACCGACGGCTGGTCGATGGGCCCGCTGCTGCGCGACCTCGCCACCGCGTACCAGGCGCGCTGCGCGGGCCGGGCCCCCGCATGGGTGCCACTGCCGGTGCAGTACGCCGACTACACCCTCTGGCAGCGCGAACTGCTCGGCGAGGAGAGCGACCCGGGCAGCCGCCTGTCGCAGCAACTCGACTACTGGCGCGGCATGCTGGCCGACCTGCCGGAGGAGCTGGCGCTGCCGACGGACCGTCCGCGCCCGGCCGATGCCTCGCTCACCGGCGGCGTGGTCTCCACCGGGGTCGACGCGGAGGTCCACGGCGCGCTGACGGCCCTGGCGCGGGACCACGGGGTGACGCTCTTCATGGTGCTGCAGTCCGCGCTGGCGGCGATGCTGTCCCGGCTCGGCGCGGGCACCGACATCCCGATCGGCATGTCGGTCGCTGGGCGCACTGACGAGTCGCTGGACGAACTGGTCGGCTTCTTCGTCAACTCCCTGGTGCTGCGCACCGATGTCTCGGGCGACCCGACCTTCGGCGAGCTGCTGGCCCGCGTCCGGGAGACGGACCTGGGCGCGCTCGACCACCAGGACGTCCCGTTCGAGCGGCTGGTCGAGCTGGTCAACCCGGCCCGGCTCGAGCTGAGGGACGAGGCCGGCGGGCCCGCAGGCCTGGTCGCCTCGCTGGAGTACTCCGCGGACCTGTTCGACCGGAGCACCGCCCAGTGGCTGCTGGAGTGCCTGGTGCGGCTGCTCGGCACGGTCGCGGCCGACCCGGCGGCCCGGATCGCCGAACTCCCCCTGCTCTCGGAGGCCGACCGGCTCGCCCTGGCCGGGTGGAACGACACCGAG
>NZ_JNWQ01000183.1 GCF_000716875.1 Streptomyces novaecaesareae
TGAGCAATTGCCAACCTGAACGTGCAGGTCACGGGGCTGGTGTGGGCCGGAGGCGGGGTGCTCGGGCTGGTCGGGGACGTGATTGCTAGCAGGAGATCGTTTGCTGTGCGGCCGGTTCGTCCGAATCCGGGTGCCGCCCGCCGAGGCCTCCTACCCTCCGAGGAGGGTTCGGACGGGAGGCGTGCTGGTGGTGGACGTGTTGACGTGGGTGATGCAGCGGCGGCTGGTGCTGGCCGACCGCGCCGAGCGGCTGCGGAAGGAACTCGCCGAGCTCGACGCGGAGGTCGCGCGGCTGGAGGTCGCGGAGGTGGTGTTCGGGCAGTTCGCCGACGCTCAGCGGGCCGGCCGGGCGGACGATCCCGCCATGGCCGACGAGTTGGAGCGGGTCACGACGGCTCCCGGGGCGGGCGGGATGCTGCTGGTCCCGCACCGCGAAGAAGGCATGGACGCCGACGTGCTGCCTGCCGACTACCAGGCGATCCTCAAGGCCGTCGCGGGGATCGAGGGAGCGGTCAAGGCGGGGGACGTGGCGCTGGCGCTCGGCAAGGGAGTACAGCCGGCACAGGTCGAACCATTGCGCGGCCAGCTGCGGCGCCTGGCGGATCGGGGCTGGCTGCAGCGGACCCCGGCGGGTCGCTACACCCGGCGCTGATGTCGGATGCCGCCGCGCGAAGCGGCCGAATCCATCCGTAACTCATGGACCCCCGGCGAGTGTTGGGGATTCCATGCGAAAGAACTCCAAGCCCGCCGAGGGTCCTGAAGGGCTTGTCTACCAGTGCCGCCTGTCGCTGTCGAGCGCCACCGTGAACATGGTCGCCGACCTGATCCGCGGCCACCTGAAGAAGATCGGCTCGCGCTGGCGCAAGCTTGCGCCCGGCAGGATCGCCGTCATCGTGCTCGCCGTTCTGCGGCACGACCAGCGGCTTTGCGACATGGCCGGCGGCAACGACGTGTCCGCCTCCACCGTGCGCCGCTGGCTGCTGGAAGTGACCGGTCTCCTCGCCGCCCGCGCCCCGCGATTGGACCGCGCACTGAAGAAGATCACCCGCAAGGGTGGCGTCGTGGTGCTGCTGGACGGCACGCTGGTGCGGACCCGCCGCCGCACCGGTGACGAGAACCGGCCCAACTACAGCGGGAAGCACAAGGTCCACGGCCTGCTGTTCCTCGCACTGACCGACGAGAAGGGCAACCTCGTCTGGATCTCGGCGGCGAAGCCGGGGCGCTCGAGCGAGATCACCGCCGCACGCCACAACAAGATCTGCGCCAAGCTCCGCGAAGCCGGTCTCGGTGCCCTGGCCGACCTGGGCTTCGTCGGTCTCGATGACGATCCCGCCGACCCGGTGATCGTCACCGGCTGCAGGGCGACCCGGGGCCATCCGCTGACCAAGGCCCAGAAGGAAGCGAACCGGCTGGTCAGCCGCGAGCGAGCGGCCAACGAGCACGGCTTCGCCGACCTGAAGAACTGGCGAATCCTCACCAAGGTCCGCATGAACGCCCGGCACTCGACCGCGCTCCTGCGCGCCCTGCTCGTACTGACGAACGCGGAGGTCTCCCGCTGACGGATGATCACCCGATCGCGATCAAGCCCGTGCCCGGCCCGAGCACCCCGACCGCGCACCACGCCAGCCCCCGTGACCTGCAGATTTCAGGATGGAATTAGCTCA
>NZ_JNWQ01000184.1 GCF_000716875.1 Streptomyces novaecaesareae
CCGAGATCTACACTAGATCGCTCGTCGGCAGCGTCAGATGTGTATAAGAGACAGGTCTGCAGGGGGGTGAGGCGGTTCAGGGGGAGGGTGGCGGCGGCTGTGAGTGGGAGGCCGGCGGGGGCGGGGGTGTCGGTGTCCGGGACGATGTGGTCGGCGTAGGTGTCGAGGTGTGCGTGCAGGTGGTCGTGTAGGCCCACCGCCGGGTGTCGGGGCGTGAAGCCGGTGATGCCCGCCCTCACGGCGTCGATCGTGCCCGCCATGTCCCAGCCGGTGCCCGTGTTTGCCCGGGGCGCCGTCAGTTCGGCCTCGGCGAGGACCCCGGCGCGGGTGACTGCGTCCACCGGGTTGACCCCGGTGCCTGCCACCTGTACCCGCACCTGCCTGCGGCCCGGCTGCGGCGGTGCCGCCTCGACCGGTTCCAGCGCCTCGGGAGGGCCGAATCCCGCGCCACTACGGCACGCACCCTGCGCATTCCAGTCGATTTCGACAGCGGATCGGGGAACAGCGCCCAACCTGGGGAGAGTTGCTCCCCGGCAGGAAGCACGCACTCCGTGGTGTGTACCGCACGCAAAGGAGAGTGTGCCCGTGGCGCCCACCACGACCGCTGCCCAGCGCCGCGCCGTCGAGGCGGCCGGCTGCGACGCCTACCTCGCCCAGTGGCCGGCCCGTCAGCTCCTGGACCGCATCGGCGACAAGTGGACGATCCTGGTGGTCAACGCCCTCGCCGACGGCCCGCAGCGTTACAGTGCCCTGCGCCGGCGCCTGGCCGGGGTGAGCGAGAAGATGCTCACCCGGACCCTGCGCGCCCTGGAACGCGACGGCCTGCTCGCCCGCACCGTCACCGGCGGTGTCCCGGTCCGCGTCGACTACGAACTCGCCGTGCTCGGCCGCGACTTGCTGCCGCTGATGCGGGCGATCAAGGCGTGGGCGGAGTCCCACATGCCGCAGGTGCTGCACGCGCGGGCCGCGTACGGCGACGGTGAGCAGGGCTGAGCCCGCCGCGGTTCAGGCCAGGGCGGCGGCCAGGTGCTCGGGCAGGGTGGCGTGCGGGCGGCAGGCGACCACGGGCGGGGTGTGGGCGCCGGCCTGGGCGGCGAGCCAGGCGCCGTAGCGGGCGCTGACGGCGGCGCGTTCGGTCTGGGGGCCGCAACTGGGCTCGCGGTCGGCGTAGTTGGCGGCGATGCGCGCGGGGTCGTCCTCGTGGAGGAAGACCGCCCGCACCCGCCGGTCCTGTGCGGCGGCCTCGAACGCGGCGCGGGCGGCGGCGGCCGGGGTGAGGTAGTCGCCTTCGACGATGGCGGGCACGTCGACGGTGAGCCGGTTGCGTACGACGCCGAGCAGGGCGTCGTCCAGGGCGCGGGCGGTGGCGATCTGCAGGTCCAGGACGAGCTCGGCGCTGCCGGCCTGGTCGGGGGCGCGGAAGTGGTGCAGGCCGGGGTGGGTGGCTGCGGTGGTGGCGGCCTGCAGGGCGGCGACGACGTCGTCGAACTCCACCGTGAACGCCCCGTGCCGGGCGGCGAGGAGGGCGGCGGCGCGGCTCTTGCCGAGGCCTGAGGCGCCGCCGATCAGCAGGACGTCCCACGGGGTGTCGTCGGTGCGTACGGGCACGGTAGGCGGTCCGCGGCGCGCGCGGGCGCCGGGGGGCGGAGGGGGCGGCGG
>NZ_JNWQ01000185.1 GCF_000716875.1 Streptomyces novaecaesareae
CTGCAGGGCGGCGGCCTGGCCGTCACCCTCAACGACGCCCCGCCGAACGCCACCGCGCGCGCCGCCGCCCGCCCCGCCGCGTCGAAGTCCCGCAGCGCCTTCGCCAGCCGCTCCGACTGCATCCCCGCCGCGAGCGAGCGGGCCAGCGCCGCGGTGCGGGCCGCCTCCCGCTGGTCGCCGAGCCGCCGGTGGGTCTCGGCGAGGCGCACCATCAGCAGCGCCTTGGAGCGCGCCCGCCCCGGCCCGAGCCCGGCGACGGCCTCGGCGAGCAGTCCCTTCGCCATCCGGTGCTGGCCGAGCGCGAGCCGGGCCTCCCCCACCATCCCGGCGAGGGAGGCGCGGGCCTCGTCGGTGCCGGGCACGCCGTCCAGTTCGGCGAAGGCCCGGGCGGCGGCGGCCTCGGCCCGCTGGGCCTCGTCGCGGCGGCCGTGGGCGCGGGCGAGCCGGCCGAGCTGGCGGGCCCGCCCGGTGGGTCCGAGCGCGGCGCCGTGGGCCTCCAGGGCGGTTTCGAGGGCGGAGACGGCGTCCAGGCCGCGCCCGCCCGGGCCCTGGGTGGCGAGCACCATCAGTGCGCCGAGCACGGCGACGCCGAGCCGGGGGTCGCCGCTGACGTGGGCGGCGCGCAGCGCGGCGACGAAGGCGCGCTGGGCGGCCGCGTCGTGGCCGAGGTCGTACGCGGCCCAGCCGGCGAGGCGGGCGAGTCTGCTGGCCGTGCCGTACAGCTCGCGGCCGAGCCGTTCGTCGTACGCGCCGAGTTCCAGCAGCTTGGCGAGCATGGCGAGTTCGGCCCGGGTGGGGCCGAGGACGAGGCCGCCGCCGCAGGAGCGTTCGAGTCGCTGTTTGCTGCGGTAGGACAGGCCGAGTTCGCCGACGAGTCCCGGCTCGACGCGCAGGGCGCCTTCGCCGCCTCCGACGGGTGGTGGCGGGGAGGCGAGCCGGGCGGCGGCCTGGTCGAGGTCGGCGTTGCGGAACAGGTCGGTGAGGCGGACCGGCCCGGCGTCGGTGGCGGCCTCGCGCAGCGCGGTCTGGGCGGTGTCGGCGGTCCACGGGTCGGTGAGCAGCCGGGGCGAGAGGATCTTGGCCCCGCGGTGGCCGCCCATGCGGCCCCAGAGCTGTTCGTAGGTGACGGCGATGCCGAGGGTGCGGCTGAGCACCTCGCAGACCGCCTGGTCGTGCGGGCTGCGGGGCACCATGCCGCGGTCGCGCCACTTGTACGGAGCGGTGGAGCTGATGGCCAGGCCGGGCGGCAGGGCGAGGCTTACCTCGCGGGCGAGCCGTTCCGGACTCCAGCCGAGCTGGTGGAGTATCCGGGCCAGTTCCTCGTTCCGCCTTCGCTCCAGATCGGCCATGGCACGACGGTAGCGGGATTCCCGGCCGTCCTGCCGGTCGCACCGGTGAAACGGCGAAGAGCCGCCCCCCGTTTCCGGGAGGCGGCTCTCGAATGCTGTGGAGCTATGGGGAATTGAACCCCAGACCTCTTGCATGCCATGCAAGCGCTCTACCAACTGAGCTATAGCCCCTTGACCTGCGATGTCACCGGGGTTTCGGTCGTTTCCTTCCGGTTTCCCTGGCGACATCGACTACTTTACACGGTCCGGGGCGTGCTCCAGAAATCCGTTTCCCGAGGCCCGCGACCAGGCCCGCGACCAGGCC
>NZ_JNWQ01000186.1 GCF_000716875.1 Streptomyces novaecaesareae
ACAAGAGCCTGCGCGTCGACCGACGCACCTACAAGGCCACCATCAGCATCGACATCCTGGGCGAGCCGATCAGCCCTTAACTTCACGGCCTTGGCCTTTAGGTCGGGGAGGAATCCGGCTTCCCGCGTAGCGGGTCAGGGGTAGCCGTACCGCCGTCAAGGCGGTCCGGCGTCTGGGGAGCGATGGTGCTGAGAGTGACCTCAAGCCGATTCAGAATAGATGCAGAATCTCAGAGTTGATGGACCGCCGGTCGTGGGCAGCTTGAGTTGTCAGTCGTGTGTGCAAGTCTTCGGGGAGTCTGAGTACGAAAAGGATCGTGATGCCGTCGTGACGACATCGATGTCGGCGGAGGAGACCGGGCACGCCCGGTATACCTACCGCCTGCGCGTGTCGTCCACCGCGCTCACCGGCCTTGAGGCGGAATGGGGCCGGTGCCGGTGGGTGTGGAACGAGTGCGTTGCCATGTCCCGCAAGCGGCACAAGGCCAACCAGAACCGCCCGGAGGGCACGCCGAAGGTGACGTGCGGTCCGGCGGAGCTGGACAAGATGCTGACCGAGGCCCGTGCCTCGATGAGCTGGCTTCGTGACGGGGCGTCGGTTCCGCAACAGCAGATCATCCGGGACTTCGCGAAGTCCCGCGCGAAGGCGATCAAGGACATCAAGGCGAAGCTGCCGGTCAATCGGCGCGCCGGGATGCCGAAGCCGAAGAAGAAGCGTGAGGCGCTGCCGAGCCTGAACTACACCACCCGTGGTTTCCGGATCAAGGACGGTCGTCTGCATCTTGCGGGCGGGATCGTGCTGACGGTGGTGTGGTTGCGGGATCTGCCGTCGGTGCCGTCGTCGGTGCGGGTGTACCGGGACGCGGTGGGGCACTGGTGGGCGTCGTTCGTCGTCGCGATCACCACTGAGCCGCTGCCCGCGACCGGTGCGGTGATCGGGATCGACTGGGGCGTGCGTGAGACCGCGACCACCACCAGCGACCCGCACGACCTTCCCCACCCGCAGCACGGGAAGAACGCCGCCGCCGCACTGGCCAAGTACCAGCGCCGTATGGCACGCCGCAAGCCGCCCAAGGGCAAGCCCGCGTCCAAGGGCTACCGCGAGGCAAAGCGGCAGACCGCCAAGCTCCACAGGAAGGTCGCCAACCAGCGGAACGACACCGCCCGCAAGTGGGCCAAGCAGGTTGTCCGCGACCACGACGCGATAGCCGTCGAGGACTTCCGCCCGAAGTTCCTCGCCAGGACCACCATGGCCAAGAAGGCCGCCGACGCCGCCATCGGCGCGACCAAGCGAGCCCTGATCGAGATGGGCCGCAAGCACGCCCGCAGCGTGCACCTGGTCCACCCCGCGCACACCACGATGGACTGCGCGCACTGCATGACGAGAGCCAAGCATGCACTGCCGCTGGGAATGCGCACCTACACCTGTACCGCGTGCGGAGTCTCATCCCCCAGGGATGAAGTTCCCCCACTGAGCTGGACAGCCTGATACTGGGACGGATGGTCCCGGAGGAAGCAGTCCAGGTAGTGAGTGGCAAGAGCAACATGAGCAAGCGG
>NZ_JNWQ01000187.1 GCF_000716875.1 Streptomyces novaecaesareae
CATCGGGGTACTTACGTGGTGCTGGCACTGCAGGTGGTTCTCCTTACGCCTGGATCGTAACCCAGGCTTCAAGGACTCCACGAAGATCAGTGCAGCTCAGAGCGTCTCGCAACCTTCCATGGGTGCCCACCCGGCATCTCCGCTGGCCGTCATGGCCAGAAAAGGCCGCGCGCGAATAATTCACCCTGCCGAGCAGTCAGTTGAACTTATGATCAAGGCAGGTTTGTGGCAGAACGGGGAGAGATACCCGGCTCGCTCAGATATGCAGCACGTCCCTCGGGCGCGAGGTTCGCCAGGGCGGGAAGAGTTGGCCCATCGACCTGCCAGTGGGAACGCCCCAGCACGCAGAAGTGCCTCCAGGGGCTGGCATCAGGTGAGTTGATCAGCCATTGCGGCTTCGGCTGGTCGCGAGCAGGGCCAACTGCACAGCGACCATGGGAAAGCCCGAGCCGCGCAAGCCGTCGCCTGCTGCTGGGTCGACCAACATATCCGCCTCGCCGCCCCCGTTGGCGCCCTTCTCCTTGCGGACTCAAGTCGACGACTCGACTACTCCATCAGGGTGAATTATTCGCGTGCGGCCTGTTCTGGCTACGGGGATGGTGCGTTACTGCTGACATTCGACCCGGTGGGCCGCCCATCCCTTCCCGGGGGACAGGCCGTTGCCTGTTCTGGCCATGACGGCCAGCGGAGATGCCGGGTGGGCACCCTTGGAAGGTTGCGAGACGCTCTTGTTGACGCCCTCTATCTGACGGAACGTCAACTATCTTCTCGGGCGCCCCACCCCGATCAGACCTGGATCAAGGGGTGTGTCATGGCCAAGAGTTTTCAGTCGAAGTGGCGTCAGCTATTGGGCCTCGGAAGGCCCAAGCAGAGTGCGGATGTGACGCCGCTGGATCCGACGGTGACGGTGGGCAGCTTCCCGACCGGGGTGGCGATCACGCCCGACGGACTGCACGCGTACGTGACCAACGAGGGCGACAACACGGTCAGTGTGATCGACACCGCGACCAACACCGTCGTGGCCACCATCGCTGTGGGCACCGGGCCGTTCGATGTGGCGATCACGCCCGACGGACTGCACGCGTACGTGACCAACGAGGGCGACAACACCGTCAGCGTGATCGACACCGCGACCAACACCGTCGTGGCCACCATCGCTGTGGGCACCGGGCCGTTCGATGTGGCTGTCACACCCGACGGACTGCACACGTACGTGACGAACAGCGGTGACAACACGGTCAGTGTGATCGACACCGCGACCAACACCGTCACCACCACGGTTGCTGTGGGTACCGGGCCGTTCGGGGTCGCGGTCAGCCCCGACGGACTGCACGCCTACGTGACCAACAACGCCGACAACACGGTCAGCGTGATCGACACCGCCACCAACACCGTCGTGGCCACCATTCCCGTGGGTGCCGCGCCCACCAGCGTCGCGGTCAGCCCCGACGGACTGCACGCCTACGTGACCAACAACGCCGACAACACGGTCAGCGTGATCGACACCGCCACCAACACCGTCGTGGCCAACAGCGCCAACACCGTCAGCGTCACCGACACCGTTCCCTTCACTTCCGCCACCGCCCTCGTCTCGGCGCCCGACCCGACGGTGTTCGGCCAGGCCAAGGTGCTGACCGCCACCGTCACCTCCGTGGACGGCATCCCCACCGGCACCGTGTCGTTCTTCGACGGCGCGACCCTGTTGGGCACTGGCACTGTCGTCGCGGGCGTGGCCACCTTTACCACCTCCACCCTCGACGTCGGCACCCACGCGCTGACCGCCGTCTACAGCGGAGACACCGCCTTCAGCGGCTCCACCTCGGCGGTGGACGCCCAGACGGTGAACACGGCCGACACCACCACGGTGTTGACGTCCCTGCCCGATCCGTCGGTGTTCGGCCAGGCCAAGGTCCTCACCGCCACCGTCACGGCGGTGGCTCCGGGTGCCGGCACCCCGACCGGCACCGTGTCGTTCTTCGACGGCATCGTTCTTGTGGGCACCGCCACCCTGGACGCCGGCGGCACGGCCACCTTCACCACCTCC
>NZ_JNWQ01000188.1 GCF_000716875.1 Streptomyces novaecaesareae
CAAGGCCGTGAAGTTAAGGGCTGATCGGCTCGCCCAGGATGTCGATGCTGATGGTGGCCTTGTAGGTGCGTCGGTCGACGCGCAGGCTCTTGTACGCGTAGCGGGACAGGGGTCGTTTGACTGCTCGGGGGCTGACGCGTAGGCGGCGGGCGGGCATGAGCTGGTCGAGGACCGCTTGGCCGATGGCGCCGACGAGGTCGATGACGGTGCCGGCGAGCACGCCCGCGGCCTGGACGACCTGGTCGCGGGCGGCTTGGAGGGCGACGCTGAAGCTGGCCCGGTCGGGATCGGTGCCGGGGATGGTCTCGGTGGCGTCGGCGATGGCGATTCTGATCACCTGATAGACCGTCAGGAGCGCGTAGATCTCCTGGGCGACGCCGGGCAGGGTGCGGGCCCGCAGGACCCGGCGGCCGAGCATCGTCTTCTTGATCGCGAAGTAGGTGGACTCGATCTCCCATCGCTCGTGATAGAGCTTGACCAGCTCGAATGCGGGATGGCGGCGGTGGTCGAGCAGGGTGGTGGCCAGTCGGTAGACGCCTGTGTGCCGTCCTGCCGTGGTGGTGATGGTGATCTCACACTCGATGATGCGGACCTCCACCCGGCCGAGCCTGGACAGGAAGGATCCGTCGGGGAAACGGCCCAGGACTGGGGGTTTGCGGGCGGCGGACAGCCGGGCGAGGAACGCGGCGCCGGTGTCGGCCGCCGTCTCCAGGAGCGGGTTGCCGGACAGGCCCCGGTCCAGCAGCACGATCATGCCGGCGTGCAGGGAACGGGCGAGGCGTTTGGCGTGGGTGCTCTCGCCGCGGGTGCCCGGGCCGAAGACCGCGTCGATGACGGCCCGGGTGCCGCAGGCGACCAGGGCGACGAGCAGGATCTGCGGATATCCGGAGGCGGCGGTGTACTGGTTCGAGCCTTTGCCCAGGCGAGCTCGCGTGGTGGGGGCGTCCGGCACGTCCAGGCAGGTGCCGTCGATCGCGACGACGAGCAGCCCGGCCCAGTGGGCGTTGGCGGTGCGGATCGCACTCGCCGGTCCGCGAAGTAGGTCGAACAGGGCCCGCAGAGGGCGGACCCCGAGTCGGCAGCGGGCATGCCACAGTGCGGTCGCGGTGATCTTCGGTATCGGCAGACAGCCCAGCGCGCCGGTGAGCTTGGACCAGACCGCGGGGTAACCGCACTCCTCGAACAGTGCGGCCGCCAGCATCAGATAGACGACGACCCGTGCGGGCAGCTTCCGCAGCCTCTGCTGCACCGCCCCGCACTCGGCGAGCACGGCGTCGACCATTTCGAACGGCACGATCTGCGTCAGCTCGCCCAGATGGCCCGGGGCGAAGACACCTTCAGCTACCGCGATCTCGCGGGTGATGACACACTGACCGGACAGCGGAGCTCCCGTGGTGAACGACTCGTCTTGGCGGACAAGCCGTTCTACCGGGGCTCCGCTTCCTACGTCCGGCGGTCGACCGGATCGACCCTTGTCACCGGCCGATCAGCCCTTAACTTCACGGCCTTG
>NZ_JNWQ01000189.1 GCF_000716875.1 Streptomyces novaecaesareae
CTTGGGTTCAAGGGGTCGTCGCAACACCACTTGGTTTCAGGTGGTGAGTAGATCACGTAGACGCTCGGCTGGGGTATCCCAGCCGAGCGTCTTGCGTGGGCGGCCGTTGAGTTCCTGAGCGACGTGTTCGAGGTCTTCGGGGCTGTGCAGGCTCAGGTCGGTGCCTTTCGGGAAGTACTGCCGCAGCAGCCCGTTCGTGTTCTCGTTCGAGCCGCGTTGCCAGGGCGAGGCCGGGTCGCAGAAGTAGACGGGCATGCCGGTAGCCATGCTGAACTGCTTGTGACGTGCCATCTCGCTGCCCTGGTCCCAGGTGAGAGAGCCGCGCAGGTGGGCGGGCAGGGTCTGGATCGTGGCGACGAGGCCGTCGCGGACGGTCTCGGCGTCGTGGGCTCCGCCCGGCAGGTGGACCAGCATGGTGTAGCGGGTGGTCCGTTCGACCAGGGTCGCGATCGCGGAGCGCCCGCCCGCGCCGATGATCAGGTCTCCTTCCCAGTGACCGGGCACCGCCCGGTCCTCGACAGCGGCGGGACGGTCGCTGATCATCACCATCGGGTCGATGAACCGCGGGGTGCGCCGCTCGGGGTCGCGGCGGGGTTTGCGGCGGGTTCGGCCGGAACGGACCGCTGCCTGCACTTCCCGCTTCAAGCCGCCGCGGGCCTGGAAGTACAGCGCCTGATAGATCGTTTCCACGCTCACCCGCATGCTCTCGTCGTCGGGATGCTCCGTCGGTAGAGCGTGGCAGATCTGCTCCGGTGACCACCGCCTGCGCAGTCGGTCCTGGACGAAGCCGCGTAGCCGGCCCTCGCGGAGCAGTTTGCGCTCCTTGGGCCGGGGTCTGCGGGCCGCCGCCGCTCGGTGGGCCGCATAGGGTTGGTAGCCCTCGCTACCCGAGTTCGCGTCGATCTCCCGCTTGACCGTGCTCGCCGGCCGTCCCAGGGCACGTCCGATCGCCCGCAGCGAATGGCCCAGCGCGCGGAGATCCCGTATCCGTTCGCGCTCGGCCAGTGTCAGGAACCGCGGGTGCAGTTGCTTTTCCAGGGCTTGCAGGCCCACTGGTGCTGTGGTCACGCCGCCCATCGTGACGGTCCCGGTGGTGTAGTCGACACGGCGGCCGTCGGCATAGGTGCGCGTGGTCCTGGTCTTCTTGACGCCCCAGTCCCAGTCCTTGGCCGTGCGCTCGTTCACGCCGGTCTGCCGGGCTGCCGCCCGGCGTGCGACACCGGCGGCCCGAAGCCGCTCGTACTCGTCGCGCCCGGGGTGCCGCCGTGGCAGGCGCGCCGAGCCCCGTCCGGCCTTCCGGGCCCAGCCGAAGGCGGTGTGCCGGTTCACCCCCAGCTCACGCGCCACCACGGTCACGTTCCCCACGGCATCCAGCCGCGCGAGGAAACGCTCCCTCAAGTCCGAAAGATCATCGCGTCCAACGGCCACGGTCCTCGCAACTCCCATAGATCGCGGGTGTTGCGAGGACCGTTAGAACCCAAG
>NZ_JNWQ01000190.1 GCF_000716875.1 Streptomyces novaecaesareae
AGCAGAAGACGGCATACGAGATTTCTGCCTGTCTCGTGGGCTCGGAGATGTGTATAAGAGACAGCCCCACACCCCACACCCCACAATTCCAACCGAATAAAGAACGCCATCGGCAGCCAATCACCAAATTATCCACACGGAATTCACGGCTGAATTCACCACTGAATACAGGCCCGAAACCCCCACCGACCCCGTCAGCAGGCCGACAGGGCCCCTGGCCCCACCCACCACCACACACAGTCACCACAGCAGCCACCAACCCGACACCCCAACAGGTCCAACCAAAGGTCCAGACAACATGGGCTGTGGGGCCATTCCACGCCTCACAACACCAACAGGTCACACCCGCCTTCCCACCGATAGAGCCCGGCAGGTCCAGCACGGGCGCAGCGCGGCGTTCGCCGCCCGGGCGGCTTCCAGCTGTTCTTCGGCCTCCCGTTCCAGGCGCTCCGTGTGTTCCTGATGGCAGGGCCAGCAGCGGCCGCCGGGGCGGCGGGTCCACTGCTTGCGGCCGCCCGGACCGTACTCCCAAGTGCTCTCCTGCTCGGGGACCTGGCCGCAGTCGGCGCAGGCCAGGGTCTGCATCAGCTCGCGGTGGGCCTTGTGCTGCTCGCGCTCCCGGACGGCCAGGCAGCCTTCTGGTGCCGCCCGCCCCACCACGCTCGGCCAGCACCAGCCGGACGCGGAGAAGAAGAAGGCCTGCGGCAGGCGAGGGAACCCGGACCGCCCCTACCCCACCCAACCAATCACCGCCCACAAGCCAAGGGCAGGAAGGGGGAGGGTTGTCGGGGTGGCGAGTTCCGCCTTGACGGCGACTCACCATGGCACCTGATCTGCTGATTCACTCGGGCTCCACAGCTCCTCCTGTTGTCCTCGTCCGCAACAACACACATGGTGGTAGGACAGCTCTTCCGCCCCCAGCAGGTCGGCTCAGTCACCAGGAACATCCCCATGACCGAATCCTCGGCCCCCGGCATGAAGCCCCGGTGAAAACCATCGCCTTCGTCCAGTACCCGGGCCTCACCCCGCTCGACATCGTCGGCCCACTGCAGGTCCTCAGTCTGCTGTCCCACCTCGCCCCCGGTTACGACACGGTCGTGGTCGGCGAGCGGATCGAACCGATGGCAACCGACACCCCGCTGTCCCTGGTTCCCAGCCACACCTTCGAGACCATGCCCGATCCGTACGCGCTCATCGTGCCCGGTGGCACGGTCCCCACCCTCGCCGCGATGGCCGACGAGAAGCTGCTGGACAAGCTGCGTACCGCGGCCGCACGGTCCGAGATCGTCGGCTCCGTGTGCACCGGCTCGCTGCTGCTCGCCGCCGCCGGTCTCCTGGAAGGACGCCGGGCCAACTCGCACTGAGCTAATTCCATCCTGAAATCTGCAGGTCACGGGGGCTGGCGTGGTGCGCGGTCGGGGTGCTCGGGCCGGGCACGGGCTTGATCGCGATCG
>NZ_JNWQ01000191.1 GCF_000716875.1 Streptomyces novaecaesareae
CACCTCCTAATGCTGTTGTCAAGCAGCCGCTGTGACCGGGAGTCCGCGTTGGAAGCACTGTCCGTCACGAATGAGAGCCCACAGGACGTTCACTCGTCGGCGGGCCAGTGCGAGGACGGCCTGGGTGTGTCGCTTGCCTTCGGCGCGCTTGCGTTCGTAGAAGCGGCGGGACTCCTCGCAGCTGCGGATGCTGATGAGCGCGGAGGTGTAGAAGACGCGTTGCAGGCCGCGGTGGTAGCGCCGGGGGCGGTGCAGGTTGCCGCTGATGTTGCCGGAGTCGCGGGGCACCGGGGCGACTCCGGCGAAGCTGGCGAGGCGGTCGGCGCTGGCGAAGCGGCTCATGTCGCCGGCGGTGGCGGCCAGGAACTCGGCGCCCAGCAGCGGGCCGATGCCGGGCATGCTGGCGATCACTTCGGCGAGGTCGTGGTCGCGAAACCGGGCCGCAATGAGCTTGTCGATCTCGGCGATCTGCTCGTTGAGGCCCATCACCTCCTTCGCCAGGGTATGGATCACCTGCGCGGCGATTCTCTCCCCGGGAACGGTGGTGTGCTGGCGCTCGGCCGCCTCCAGGGCGGCCTGGGCCAGGATGTCGGCAGCGCGGACCTTGCGGTTGCGCAGCCAGGTCTCCAGGCGGCTGCGGCCGGTCCTGCGCAGGGCAGCCGGGGTCTGGTAGCCGGTCAGCAGGACCAGCGGACCGACGTTACCCATTTCCAGGACGCGCTCCAACGCCGGGAAGATTCCGGTGAGTTGGCCGCGCAGTCGATTGATTCTGCGGGTGCGGTCGGCGGACAGGTCGGAGCGGCGGTCGGTGAGGATCCTCAGCTCGACGGCGTGTTCGTCGTCCGGCCGGATCGCGGCCAGGTCCCGGCGCATCCGGGCCTGGTCGGCGATGACGACGGCGTCCTTCGCATCGGTCTTACCCATCCCCCGGTAGCCGGCCGAGGCCCGGTTGACCGCCAGGCCGGGTATGTAGACCAGCTGCTGGCCGTGGTTGAGGAGCACGTTGATCAGCAGGGCGGCCATGCCGTCGGCGACGTCGACCGCCCAGACCACGTCTGTCTCCATCGCCAGCACATCGGCGAGCAGGGCCAGCAGCTCCGGTTCGTCGTTCAGGACCCGGCGCGAGAGCAGCTTCCTGCCCTCGGCGTCCAGGACCACGCAGTGGTGGTGGGTCTTGCCGATGTCCGTGCCCGCCCAGATCTGGGCCACCTGTTCCTCCGGTCGTTCGATCGCGTGCTGTGCTCCGGACGACCTCGCCAGCGTGGTCCTACTCAGCGATGCACCCGAGGGGCTCGCAGCTCCTAATCAGCGGTCGAGTCGTCGTGAGACGCCGGGCGGCCAGGTGTGGGGAACCATCGCGTGCAACCGCCTGAAAGCCATACCCGGCGTCTCTGGGCCTCTGGACCTTACGACGGCCCGTCCAACCCATGCCAACAACGTAGGACC
>NZ_JNWQ01000192.1 GCF_000716875.1 Streptomyces novaecaesareae
CAGGAGTCTCAATGATTGAGTCAAGCCGTCTGCGCGGCCGGATCGGGGGCGAAGATCCGGTTGTCGCGCAGCAGTGCCCACAGGACGCTGACCCGTCGGCGGGCCAGGGCGATGATCGCCTGGACGTGCTTGCAGCCCTCGGCGCGCTTCTTGAGATAGAAGTCCCGGTTGGGGCCGTCCTTGATGATGCTGGTCTGGGCGGACAGGTAGAACACCCTGCGCAGGCGGCGGCTGTAGCGCTTGGGCCGGTGCAGGTTGCCGGTGCGGCGGCCGGAGTCGCGGGGGACGGGCACCAGCCCGGCCGCCGAGGCCAGGTGGCCGGCGTCCGCGTAGGCGGTCAGGTCGCCGGCGGCGACGACGAGCTCCGCGCCGAGTATCGGCCCGATGCCGGGCATGGACTCGATGATCTCGGCCTGCGGGTGGGCGTGGAAGGTGTCGCGGATCTGCTTGTCGATCCGCTTGAGTCGGTCGTCCAGGGCCAGGATCTGGGCGGCGAGGTCGGCGACGATCTCGGCGGCGACGTCCTCGCCGGGCAGCACGGTGCGCTGGGCGTCTGCTGCCTCCAGCGCGGTCGCCGCGACCGCGTCGGCGCCGCGGACGCCGCGGTTGGCCAGCCAGGCGGTCAGCCTCGCCCGGCCGCGGCGGCGCAGGGCGGCCGGGGTCTGGTAGCCGGTCAGCAGGACCAGGGCGCCCTTGTGCGCGGAGTAGTCGAAGGCCCGCTCCAGGGCGGGGAAGATGCCGGTCAGCACGTCGCGGAGTCGGTTGATCATCCGGACCCGGTCGGCGACCAAGTCGGTGCGGTGGGCGGTCAGCAGCGCGAGGTCGGCCGCGAGCTGGGCGGGCACGGCGATCGTGGTGAAGTCCCGTCGGTGGCGGACGGTTTCGGCGATGACGTAGGCGTCGCGAGCGTCGGTCTTCGCCTCGCCCCGGTAGGCGCCGGACATGCGGTTGACGGTCCGGCCGGGCACGTAGACGGCCTGCTGGCCGTGGGCCGCGAGCAGGGCCAGCAGCAGGGCGGAGGACGTTCCGGAGATGTCCACCGCCCAGTGCACTTCGTTGGCCAGGTCGAGGATCTCACCGAGCGCGGTCAGGACCGCCGTCTCGTCGTTCTCGATCTTCTTGGACCACAACGTCGCGCCTGACTCGTCCACCACGGCCGCCCAGTGATGTCCCTTGCCGGCGTCAACTCCCGCCCAGACTCGGGCCCTTCGCTCACTCACTCGCCCCTCCTCGACCTCACCGGTATCCCGTTGGCCCGAGGAACACCCCGCCGTCGTCTCCGTAATCAGCGACCGCACACAGCGCGCACATCTCAATCAGCAGCCAGGGCGCCCCGGAGAGCCGGACGGCCACTCCTGTGGAGCCACTGAAGGCAAGACCCCATCA
Source organism: Streptomyces novaecaesareae (assembly GCF_000716875.1). GTDB lineage: Bacteria > Actinomycetota > Actinomycetes > Streptomycetales > Streptomycetaceae > Kitasatospora > Kitasatospora novaecaesareae. Next base: position 1,387 of record NZ_JNWQ01000192.1, read on the forward strand.
GCCACATCCGGCCCTCCCGGGCCGTCTAACACCTTACGGAGAACCCCATG
>NZ_JNWQ01000193.1 GCF_000716875.1 Streptomyces novaecaesareae
CCAACGCCGTGTAGATAGAGCTGTGGGTGGCCGCGTCAAGTCGCCTGAAATGGGACGGAGCTCCTGCTAGAACCGTGTCGACCAAGATCACTGTTCGGTAGGAGCTCCGTGGATGCCCAGTCTGTCATTTCTCGTGAGGTTGTGGTTGCCGCGGGGGCGTTCGCGCCCGGCCATCTCGGTGAGTTGACCCGGATTGTCCCGTTCGAGATGGTCGACGAGGCGCTGGTGCAGACCGGCAGGGTGCAGGCGCGGGTCCGGGATCTGCCGTCTCGGGTGGTGGTGTATCTGCTGCTGGCCGGGTGCCTGTTTCCCGGGCTGGGCTGGCGGCAGGTGTGGCAGCGGCTGACCGCCGGCCTGGACGGTCTGCCGGTCGCCGACCCGACCGGCGGCGCTTTCGCCCAGGCCCGCAGGCGGGTGGGGGCCGAGCCGATGCGCTGGCTGTTCGACCTGCTGCGCGGCCCGGCCGCCGGCATCGACACCACCGGGGCGTGGTGGCGGGGGCTGCTGGTCTGCGCGATCGACGGCACGACGATCGCGGTGCCCGACAGCCCGGCGAACCTGACCGCATACACCAAGCACCGCTGCAACAACGGCGGTTCGGGGTATCCGGCGCTACGGCTGCTGGTCCTGGTGTCCTGCGGCACCCGCACCGTCCTGGACGCGGTGTTCGGGCCGACCACGGACGGGGAGACCACCCAGGCGCCGCGCCTGCTCCGCAGCCTGCGCGAGGGCGTGATCGTGCTGCTGGACCGCAACTTCGCCGCGCAGACCCTGGTGAGCGCCATCACCACCACCGGTGCCCACGTCCTGGTCCGGGTGAAGAGCGGCCGCCACCTGCCCGTGCTTCGCCGCAACCGTGACGGCTCCTACCTGTCCCGGCTCGGCACCGTTGAGGTTCGGGTCATCGACTGCGAGATCACCATCGCCACGGCCGCCGGCCGCCGCACCGGCCTCTACCGTCTGGTGACCACCCTGACCGACCACCGGACCCATCCCGCCACTGAACTGATCACGCTGTACCACCAGCGCTGGGAGATCGAGACCGCCTACCTGGAGATCAAGTCCACCGTTCTGGGCGGCCGAGTCCTGCGCGCCCGCACCCCCGCCGGCCTCGACCAAGAGATCTACGCGCTGCTGGTCACCTACCAGGTCCTGCGTCTGGCCATGGCCGACGCCACCGGCACCCTGCCCCGCGTCGACCCCGACCGGGCCAGTTTCACCATCGCCCTGAACACCGCCCGCGACCTGGTCATCCAAGCCGCAGGCGTCATCGCGGACACCGTCATCGACCTCGTCGGCACGATCGGCCGACGAGTCCTGGCCGACCTCATGCCCGACCGGCGCATCCGCACCCGACCCCGCGTCGTCAAACGCGCGATCTCCAAGTACAACGCCAAAGGCACCGTCGACCGGACCAG
>NZ_JNWQ01000194.1 GCF_000716875.1 Streptomyces novaecaesareae
GCCGGGGCCGGGGCCGGGGTCGGGGCCGGGGTCGGCGCGGCCGGGGCTGTGGGCTGGACGGGCGGGGCCGGGGAGTCGTCGACGGTGACGCCGAAGTCGGTGGCGATGCCCGCGAGGCCGTCGGCGTAGCCCTGGCCGACCGCGCGCACCTTCCAGGCGCCGTTGCGCAGGTAGACCTCGATCACGATCAGCGCCGTCTCCAGGCTCAGCCGGGGCGGGGTGAAGGTGGCCAGGACCTCGCCGCTGTCGGCGTCGCGGACGGTGGCGGTGGGCTCCATCCCGGCGAAGGTGGAGCTCTGGTCGGCCGGGCTGGCGGTGACCACGATCTTGGTGATCGCCGCCGGGACGGCCCGGGTGTCGACGGTGATCGCGTCGGGAGAGCCGGCGGCGGCCGGGCGGTGGCTGACGCCGGGGCCGTTCGGGGCGTTGAAGAAGACGAAGTCGTCGTCCGAGCGCACCTTCCCGGCGTCGGTCAGCAGCAGGCCGGAGACGTCCAGCGCCTTGGGCGCGGTGACCTCGACGGTCACTCGCGCGGCGGTCAGTGGTGCGTTGCCGCCTTGGGTCAGGACGGTGGGCACGGACTCCTCCTCGGGTGCGGAACGACGGCCCCGGTCGGGGGCTGTTGGGGCGCCGGGCCGGGTGCTGCCCACAGTAACGAACGAGGGTGCGGGGATGCGCCCGTCCGGGCAGCTCAGCTGTCGGATCGTCGGATTGTCGAGACGTTGTTACGGCGGGCCGTCGTCGGGTCGACGGCGGGTCGACGGCGGGCCGCAGCCGACCGTCGGGCGGCCATCGGGCGGCCGTCCGGGCGGCCCGGGTCGTCAGCGGGACGCGGGGGCCTGCGGGGCGACCGCGCGGCCGGGCGCCGGGGCCATGCCGCGCACCGGGGCCACGCCGGGGGCCTGCGGGACGGACAGCGGCGGGACGGGGCCGAAGCCGCCCAGTGCCGCGACCGCGCGCGGCTGGTCGATGGCGAAGGCGGAGGCGCTCCAGCTCTCCGCCGGGGCCGACTTGCGGGCCGCGGACGGGTCGGTGGCGGCCGGGCGGGTGCCGCGCACGCCGAAGGTGTAGTGGCCGGGCCGGACGTCGGTGCCGGGCGGGGTGGTGAAGCGGTAGACCAGGGTTCCGCGCTCCTGCTGGGCGGTGACCACGGCGCCGGGCAGGTCGGTCCAGGCGGTGCCGGAGCCGGCGGCCGACTCGCCCGCGGCGAGCCGGAATTCGGTCTGCAGCGCGGTGACCGGCTCGGTCACGGTGAGGACGAGTTCGTGCCGCAGGCCGTCGCGGCCGAGCGGGGCGACCAGGGCGGCGCCGGACAGCGCGTGGTCGGCGTCGGTTCCGTCGGGGCCGGTGCCGGGGGTGGCCGCGCCGGGGTCGGCCGGGGCCGGGG
>NZ_JNWQ01000195.1 GCF_000716875.1 Streptomyces novaecaesareae
GTGAACAGGCCGGGTTCGGGTTCGGTGAGGATGCCTCGGGCGACCAGGCGTTTCAGCTTCGACCGGATGCCTTCGGTGTTCTTCGGGAGGATCGGCAGGTCGAGTGCCTCGCACAGGTCGCGGGCCCGCATCGGACAAAAGCCGGCGTCGGTAAGGGCGGCGAGGATCTGCTGGTAGGCCGGGTGATCCGGCACATCGGGGCGGGGCATCTCCTCGACGGGCTCGGGTCGCGGGATGGCGAGGAGTGTCTTGCGGGTGATGCGCAGGTTCTCGCTCTCGGCGTCGAGCTCGCCGAGGCGGGCGGTGAGGTCCTCGATGTGCGAGCGGAGCTGTCCAGCCTGTTCGACCAGTTCGCTCTCGCGGGACTCGACGTAGGCCAGGACGGCGCTGATCTGCCGGTAGTCGCTCATGCTGCCCTCCAGGAGGGCAGGGTGGCGCCGGTGAGGCGGCGGGCCATGACGGAGGTCATCGCCCAGAAGACGCGTGAACACGAAGTGGCAGGCCGGTGTTCGTAGTCGCGGACCAGGCGCCGGTAGAACATCAGGATCCCGTTCGTCTGCTCCACGATCCACCGCTTGATCTGCGGGACGAAGCCCTTGTCGGCGGGATTGCGCTCAACAATCTCGACGTCGATGCCGTACTCCTTGCCGTGGTCGACGACGCTCTTCTTGAACCCCTGGTCGGCCAGGGCTCTACTCACCGTGTCGGCCTGGGCGGCCACGCCGTCAAGCAGCGCGATACCGGCGGCGTTGTCGTGTGCACTGGCTGGCAGGACGGCGACCGCGACGACGAGGCCCAAAACGTCTACGGCCAGGCATCTCTTGCGGCCCGGCACTCGTTTCGCCGCGTCCTTGCCCGTCGTGGCGGCCGGGACGCCGACGGCGGCATGGATACTCTGCGTGTCCAGGATGACCAGGCTCGGGTCGGCTAATCGCCGCTTCTTCTCCCGCAGTTGCCATCGCAGCAGATCATGAATGGTTTGATCGGTGCCGTCGTCGCGCCACTTGTAGAAGTAGTACTTCACCGCACCAGCGGGCGGCAGGTCGTGGGGCAGCAGGTCCCACTGGCAGCCGCTGCGGTTCTGGTACAGGACCGCGTTCACGATCTCCCGCATCGCGTATTTGCCCTGGTGGCCACTGACCGAGGGATGCCGGGCCTTCCACGCTGTGATCACGGGCTCGACCAGGGCCCACTGCTCGTCGGAGACGTCACTCGAGTACGGCTTGCGATCACTCATCCCGCCACCCAAGCGAATCACGAACGCTTGACCGGCAACGATGCCCCAATGTCACCCCATCGAGCGATGACAAGCCAGACATAAGGTCGCGTACTGCACTCT
>NZ_JNWQ01000196.1 GCF_000716875.1 Streptomyces novaecaesareae
TGAAGTTCCCCCCTGACCTTGGACAGCTGTTGCTTACGCTGCGGGGGTGAAGTCGCGCTGCAGCCTGGCCCGGGTTTCGAGTGGGGTGAGGTATCCGAACTCGGGGTGCTTGCGGAGCCTGGTGCGGTTGTATTCGACTTCGATGAAGCGGAAGACGTCGGCTCGGGCCGCTTCGCGGCTGTCCCAGACGGTGGTGCCGATCTCCGCTTTGAGCAGGCCGAAGAAGCTCTCGGCTGCGGCGTTATCGTAACATATACCGGTTCGTCCCATACTCTGCCTCAGGTTCAACTCCTTTATCTCCCGGCGGAATTCACCACTGGTGTATTCGCTGCCGCGGTCGGTGTGCATGATGCAGCCCGGCTGCAGGCCGCCGCGGCCGGCGGCCATCTTCAGGGCGTCGGTGACCAGCTCGGCGCGGTGGTGGTCGGCCATCGCATAACCGACGACCTCGCGGGTCGCCAGATCGATGACCGTCGCCAGGTACCACCAGCCCTCGACCGTCGGCAGATACGTGATGTCCCCGACCAGTTTCATGCCGGGCCGGGTGGCGGTGAAGTCGCGGCCGACCAGGTCCGGAGCCGGCGCCGCCTTGGAGTCCTGCTTCGTCAGGTGCCGGCGCCTGCGGCGGGTCACGCCTCGGATGTCGCGCTCGCGCATGATCCGCTCGACCTTCTTCCGGTTGATCCCGTAACCCTTGCGCCGCAGCGCGGCGTGCACGCGCGGGACGCCGTAGGCCCCGCGCGAGGAGGCGTGGATCTCCCGTATCTCCTCGGCGAGTTCGTCCTCGCCTCGCTGACGCACGGCAGCCGCCGGCCGACCCGCGAGCCAGGCATAGTAGGTGGAGCGGCTGATGCCCATGACACGGCACATCAGAGCGACGCCGTAGCCGCCGGGGTTCGCCTCGGTGGCCTTCTCCGCATCGATGAAACGGCACACGGTGCCTACTTCATCGTCTCCTTCGCGAAGAAGGCGAGGCCTTTTTTCAAGATCTCGATGGTCTGCTGCTGTTCCCGGTCCCTCTTGCGAAGGCGCGCCAGCTCCTCCCGCTCGGCCGTCGTGAGCGCGCCCGCCGGGCCCTCCCCATCGTCGGTCTTCGCCTGTTTGACCCAGCCCCGCAGCCCCTCGGGGCTGACCCCCAGTTCCCGGGCGATCTCGGTGACGTTCCGATGCGGCGAGGACCGGACGAGAGCGATCGCGTCCCGCTTGAACTCCGCCGTGTACCGCTTGCTCATGTTGCTCTTGCCACTCACTACCTGGACTGCTTCCTCCGGGACCATCCGTCCCAGTATCAGGCTGTCCAGCTCAGTGGGGGAACTTCA
>NZ_JNWQ01000197.1 GCF_000716875.1 Streptomyces novaecaesareae
TGAGCTGCACTGATCTTCGTGGAGTCCTTGAAGCCTGGGTTACGATCCAGGCGTAAGGAGAACCACCTGCAGTGCCAGCACCACGTAAGTACCCCGATGAACTCCGCGAGCGCGCCGTCCGCGAGGTCCGCTCGACCGGCCGCCCGGTGGCGCATGTCGCCCGCGACCTCGGCATCCACAAGGAGGCCCTGCGGTCGTGGGTCCGCCAGGCCGAGGCCGACGCCGGCGAGCGCGACGACCGCCTGACCAGCTCCGAGCTGGAGGAGCTGAAGCAACTCAGGAAAGAGAATGCCGAGTTGAGGCGGGCCAACGAGATTCTCAAGGCCGCCAGCGTGTTTTTTGCCCAGGAGATCGACCGTCCCCGGACGAGGCCGAGCAGGTGATCGACAACCTGCGAGACGGCTTCGGGGTCGATCCCGTGTGCCGGGTGCTGGACCTGTCTCCCTCGACGTACTTCGCGCGGAAGACGCGGCCGAAGTCCGCCCGCCGGTTGCGCGACGAAGAGCTGATTCCGCTGGTCACAGCCGTGTGGGAGGACTCCGGCCGCACCTACGGCGCCCGCCGGGTCACCCGCGCGCTGGTCCGCGCCGGCCACGCGGTGGCCCGCTGCACGGTCGAGCGGCTGATGCGGGAGCTCGGGATCGAGGGCGTCATCCGCGGGCAGCGGCGTCGCACCACGGTCCCTGAGCCGACCGCGCCGCGTCCGCCGGACCTGGTCAACCGGCGGTTCACCGCCGAGCGGCCGAACCAGCTGTGGCTGGCGGACCTGACCTACATCCGCACGTGGTCGGGCTGGGTCTACGTGGCGTTCGTCCTGGACGCGTACTCCCGCCGGATCGTGGGCTGGCAGGCCGCCACCCACATGCGCACGGACCTGCCGCTGGACGCGCTGGAGATGGCGCTGTGGCGGCAGAAGATCAAGAAGGACGCCGACCTCATTCACCACAGCGACCGCGGGTCGCAATACGTGTCTATTCGCTACACAGAGCGATTGTCCGAGGTCGGCGCCTCGGCGTCCGTGGGCTCCGTCGCCGATTCGTACGACAATGCGATGGCCGAGGCCCTGAATGGCACGTTCAAGGCTGAACTGATCGAGCATCAGGGACCGTGGCGGGACTACGACGAAGTCGAGCGGGCCGTCTTCCAGTGGGTCACGTGGTACAACGGTGAACGACTCCACTCCGCCCTCGGCTACATCCCGCCCGACGAATACGAGCAGGCGTATTGGGCGAGCCTGGAGGAAGTCCCGCGGGCCGCTTGATCACACGATCGCGGACTCCACGAAACTCGGGGCAGCTCAC
>NZ_JNWQ01000198.1 GCF_000716875.1 Streptomyces novaecaesareae
CGGGCTTTGCCCTATTTCGTAGACACTCGCCTGCTATGCGACTAGTTCCAGGTTAGTGACGCTTCTGGCGTGCTGCCGTTCGTAGTCGACGGGACTGCGGTAGCCGAGGGCGGAGTGTCGCCGCTTGCGGTTGTACCAGGCTATCCAGGCGAAGACCGCCATGCGGGCCTGCGGCCTGGTCAGCCAGCGTGAACCGTAGAGCAGTTCACGCTTCAACGTGGCGAAGAATGACTCCGCGAGGGCGTTGTCATAGCTGGAGCCGACCCGGCCCATCGAACGCCGTATCCCGTACGCCTGGCAGACCTCGGCGAACGCCGCCGACGTGTATTGCGCTCCGCGGTCGGAGTGAAAGACCACTCCGCGCACGTCGCCGCCCCGGGCGCCGACCGCGGACCGGACGGCGTCGATGACCAGGCCGGCGCGCATGTGCTCCGCGAGCGACCAGCCCACGACCCGCCGCGAGTGCATGTCGATCACCGTCGCCAGATACATCCACGAGCCGCCGACCGGCAGGTACGTGATGTCGCCGCACCACCGGTCGTCCGGCGCCGGAGCGGCGAACACCCGCCCCACCAGGTCTGGCGCCGGTGGCACGCTGCGGTCCGCGACCGTCGTGCGGACCGTGCGCCGCAGGTGCCGGCCGGCGATCCCTCGCTCGCGCATCAGCCGGGCGACGCGCTTGTGGTTGACCACGCCGTGCCGCTCCCGCAGTTCGCGGGTGATCCGTGGAACGCCGTAGGCGCCGTTCGACTCGCTGTGGATCTCCTCGATCCGGGCGCCCAGGTCCTCGTCGGCGGACCTGCGCGCGGCCCGGGTGGCCGCCGCGGCGAGCCACCGGTAGAAGCCGGACGCGGAGACGCTCAGCACCCGGCACAGCCGCTGTACTCCGTACAGGTCACGATGGTCGGAGATGAACCGCCAGCGGCCGGTCATCGACCCATCTCCTTGGCAAAATATTGGGCTGCCTTCCGCAGGATCTCCTTCTCCAGCTCCAGCTCACGGACCTGCTTGCGCAGCCTGCGCAGTTCCTCGCGCTCGGCCGGGGTCAACGGGCCCTCACCGTCCGCACCCGACACGGCCGCCTCCGCCTGCGACCGCGCGACCCACTGGCGCAGCGATTCCGGGTTGACACCCAGCTCGCGCGCCACCGACGGGATGCGCCGCCCGCTGGACTCCACCAGCGCGACCGCGTCCCGCTTGAACTCCCCCGAGTACCTCGCAGTACCCATGAGGACATCCTCTCCAC
>NZ_JNWQ01000199.1 GCF_000716875.1 Streptomyces novaecaesareae
AAGCAGAAGACGGCATACGAGATTTCTGCCTGTCTCGTGGGCTCGGAGATGTGTATAAGAGACAGGCCCCACACCGCACACACCACGGCCCCGTCACTACCGCCGAGAAAGCTCTACCCTTGCCGGGTGGCACCAGCAGAAACGTCCAAGAAGAAGGCCAAGGCGAAGCCCGAGGCCTCCCCCGCCCCCGTCGACCTCGCGATGCCGACCCTGCGCCGCGAGATCCCGCGCGACGAGGTCCCGCTCGACTTCCCGCGCGCCTGGGTCGAGTTCGCCGACCCCGCCGACGAGGAGCAGGTCTTCCGCTGCGACCTCACCTGGCTGACCTCCCGCTGGTCCTGCGTCTTCGGCCAGGGCTGCCACGGCATCCGTGAGGGCCGGGGCGAGTCGGACGGCTGCTGCACGCTGGGCGCGCACTACTCGGACGAGGACGACGAGAAGCGCGTCCTGGGGCACGCGGCGCGGCTGACGCCGGAGCTGTGGGAGAACTTCGCCGAGGGCACCGACGCCAAGGGCCGGATCGTCTCCGGCGACGGCACGTCCGACGGCGCCACCTCCGGCAAGGGCAGCTCCGGCAAGGGCGCCTCCGGCCGCGGCATCACCATGCTGGACGAGGACGGCGACCGCCAGACCCGCCGGGTCAACGGCGCCTGCATCTTCGTGAACAGCCCCGACTTCGCCGGCGGCGCCGGCTGCGCCCTGCACGCGCTCGCCCTCAAGGAGGGCCGCGAGCCGCTGGAGACCAAGCCGGACGTGTGCTGGCAGCTGCCGATCCGCCGCACCTACGACTGGATCGACCGCCCGGACGACACCCGCTACCTGCAGGTCTCGATCGGCGAGTACGACCGCCGCGGCTGGGGCCCGGGCGGCCACGACCTGCACTGGTGGTGCACCGGCGCCCCGGCGGCCCACCAGGGCGCGGAGCCCGTGTACGTCAGCTACCGCCCCGAGCTCACCGAGCTGATGGGCCGGGCGGCGTACGAGGTGCTGGCCGGCCTGTGCGAGGAGCGGATCGCCACCAAGGGCGACCGCAAGGTGGCCCCGCACCCGGCCGACCCCGCCAAGAAGCCCAGGACCGAAACCAAGCCCAAGGCCGACAAGAAGCGCTGAGCAGCCCCCGCGCCCAGCCACCCCAAGCGGCCCCGCCCCACCCCCGGCCGCCCCGGGCC
>NZ_JNWQ01000200.1 GCF_000716875.1 Streptomyces novaecaesareae
GAGCGTGACCACGACCCACGTGAAGCGGGCGTTCAAGTACCGCTTCTACCCGACGGATGCGCAGGCGGCTGAGCTGTCGCGCACGTTCGGGTGTGTGCGCAAGGTCTACAACCTGGCGCTGGCGGCCCGCACCGAGGCGTGGACGCTGCGCCAGGAGCGGGTCAACTACAACGCCACATCCGCGATGCTGACCGGCTGGAAGAAGACCGGGGAACTGGCCTACCTTTGCGAAGTCGCCAGTGTCCCGTTGCAGCAGACGCTTCGGCACTTGCAAGGGGCGTTCGCCAACTTCTGGACCAGGCGGGCGAAGTACCCGACGTTCAAGTCCCGGAAGAAGTCCCGCAAGTCCGCCGAGTACACCACCAGCGGGTTCCGGTTCCGCGACGGCCGGCTGACACTGGCGAAGATGACGCAGCCGCTGGCGATCGTGTGGTCCAGGCCGTTGCCCGAGGGCGTTTCGCCGTCCACGGTGACCGTGTCGCAGGACAGTGCGGGGCGCTGGTTCGTCTCGATGCTGTGCGACGACCGGCCCACCGTGCCCGCGCCGGTCAACCATGCGGTGGGCATCGACGCCGGCATCACCGCGCTGGTGACGCTCTCCACCGGGGAGAAGATCACCAACCCGAGGCACGAGCGCAAGGACCGGGAACGTCTGGCCAGGGCCCAGCGGGAGCTTGCCCGTAAGGCCGAGGGGGACGGCGCGAACCGGGAGAAGGCCCGGCTCAAGGTCGGCCGGGTGTATGCCCGGATCGCCGACCGGCGAAGGGATTTCCTGCACAAGCTCACCACTCGACTCGTCCGCGACAACCAAGTGGTCGTGATCGAGGACCTGACCGTTCGGAACATGCTCAGGAACCGCAGGCTCTCCCGAGCCATCGCGGACGCGAGCTGGACCGAGATGCGGTCGATGCTGGAGTACAAGGCCGACTGGTACGGACGCGAGGTGATCACCGTGGACCGGTGGTTCCCCAGCTCCAAGCTGTGCTCGGCCTGCGGCACCCTGCAAGGCAGGATGCCGCTCAACGTCCGCGAATGGACGTGCGACTGCGGGACGACCCACGACCGGGACGTCAACGCAGCCCGCAACATTCTGGCCGCCGGACTGGCGGTGTCGGCCTGTGGAGACGGTGTAAGACCTCAACGGAGCACTCCGGGCGGGCAGTCGTC
>NZ_JNWQ01000201.1 GCF_000716875.1 Streptomyces novaecaesareae
CTAGTGTCCTGCGCCGGAGATTCGTCGTTAGATCTTGCATGAGTGATTCTTCGGATGTGCCGGTGCGTCGTCGTGGTCCTGCGTTGGAGCCGTTGGTGTTGTCCGGCGAGGAGCGGGCGGTGCTGACGCGGTGGTCCCGCCGGGCGACGTCTGCCCAGGCGCTCGCGTTGCGGGCTCGGATCGTGCTGGCCTGTGACGGCCCGGATGTGCCGTCGATCGTCGGCGTGGCGAGGGAGTTGGGGATCACCGCGGACACGGTCCGTAAGTGGCGGCGGCGGTTCCTCGTCGAGCGGCTGGACGGGTTGGTGGACGAGCCGCGTCCGGGCCGGCCTCCGAGCATCGCGGTGGACGAGGTCGAAGCGGTGGTGGTGGCGACGCTGGAGGAGATCCCGAAGAACGCGACGCACTGGTCGCGGAGCTCGATGGCGGCCCGCAGTGGCCTGTCGAAGTCCACGGTGGGGCGGATCTGGCGGAAGTTCCAGCTCAAGCCCCATCTGGCCGACACCTTCAAGCTCTCCACCGACCCGTTCTTCATCGAGAAGGTCCACGACGTGGTCGGGCTCTACTTCGACCCGCCTGAGGGGGCCGTGGTGCTGTCGGTCGACGAGAAGTCGCAGATCCAGGCGTTGAACCGGTCCCAGCCGGTGCTGCCGATGATGCCCGGCATGCCGGAGCGCCGGACCCACGACTACGTGCGCAACGGCCTGACCACGCTGTTCGCCGCGTTCGACACCGGCAGTGGGAGGGTCATCAGTTCCCTGCACCGTCGGCATCGCGCGGCGGAGTTCAGGAAGTTCCTCGTCAAGATCGACCAGGAGGTTCCCGACGGCCTCGACATCCATCTCATCTGTGACAATTACGGCACCCACAAGACCCCGGCGATCCGAGCCTGGCTGGCCCAACACCCCAGATTCCACATGCACTTCACCCCGACCGGGTCATCGTGGATCAACCAGGTCGAGCGCTGGTTCGGCTTCCTCACCGACCAGATGATCCGCCGCGGATCCCACAAGAACGTCCAGGCCCTCGAACGCGACATCCGCAACTGGATCAAGAACTGGAACGAGGACCCCACACCGTTCACCTGGACCAAGACCGCCGACGAGATCCTCGACTCCCTTGCCCGATTCTGCCGACGGATCTCCGGCGCAGGACACTAG
>NZ_JNWQ01000202.1 GCF_000716875.1 Streptomyces novaecaesareae
GTTACGGCAGGTTGCGGGCCATGACGATGCGCTGGACCTGGTTGGTGCCCTCGTAGATCTGCGTGATCTTCGCGTCCCGCATCATCCGCTCCACCGGGTAGTCCCGCGTGTACCCGTAACCACCCAGCAACTGCACCGCGTCCGTCGTGACCTCCATCGCCACATCCGACGCGAAACACTTCGCCGCCGCACCGAAGAACGTCAGATCCGCATCCCCGCGCTGCGACTTCGCCGCCGCCACGTACGTCATCTGACGCGCCGCCTCCAGCTTCATCGCCATGTCCGCCAGCATGAACTGCACACCCTGGAACTCCGCGATCGCCTTCCCGAACTGCCGGCGCTCCTGCACATAGCCCTTGGCGTAGTCCAGCGCACCCTGCGCGATCCCCACCGCCTGCGCCGCGATCGTCACCCGGGTGTGGTCCAGCGTCTTCATCGCCGTCGCGAAGCCCGTGCCCTCCGCACCGATCATCCGGTCCGCCGGGATCCGCACGTTGTCGAAGTACACCTCACGCGTCGGCGAACCCTTGATCCCGAGCTTCTTCTCCGGCGCACCGAACGACACCCCCTCGTCGCCCTTCTCTACCACGAACGCCGAGATGCCCTTCGACCGCAGCGACGGATCCGTCACCGCCATCACCGTGTAGAACTCCGACACACCCGCGTTGGTGATCCAGCGCTTCACACCGTTCAGCACCCAGAAGTCACCGTCACGCACCGCCCGCGTCTTCATCCCCGCCGCGTCCGAACCCGCCTCCGGCTCCGACAGGCAGTACGAGAACATCCCCTCGCCCCGCGCCAGCGCCCCCAGGTACTTCGCCTTCAACTCCTCCGAACCCGACAACTGCACCGGCAGCGAACCCAGCTTGTTCACCGCCGGGATCAACGAGGACGAGCCGCACACCCGCGCGACCTCCTCGATCACGATCACCGTCGCCAACGCGTCCGCACCCGCACCGCCGTACTCCTCCGGCACGTGCACCGCATGCAGGTCACTGCCCCGCAACGCGTCCAACGCCTCCTGCGGGAACCGCCCCTGCTCGTCCACCTCCGCCGCGAACGGAGCGATCTTCGCCTCGGCCAGCGAACGCACCGCCTCACGAAGCATCTCGTGCTCCTCGGAGATACGGAAGAGATCGAA
>NZ_JNWQ01000203.1 GCF_000716875.1 Streptomyces novaecaesareae
GATCTCCGTGGTTTCGCCGGTGAGCTCGCGGCTGCCGTCATCGAGGAGAGTGCTCACCTCGGTGTCGAGGCCGTCGTGTTCGACGACCCGGACCTGGCGGCGAAGATTCCGCCGAACCTGACGAAGACCGCCGTGGTGAACGGGGAGACCCCGACCACGCTGATCGACCGGCTGGTCGAGGTGGTGGACCTGCTGGTCGTGGACCACGCGATCGCCGAGAAGTTCGAGGGGATCCGGCCGGGTCTGCGCACCGGTGTGCTGGTGCGGGTGCTGGACGAGCAGACCCTGGACGTCGCCTGCAAGGTGGCGAACCGGGCCGAGGTGACGCTGGTGGAGTTCCGGCAGGACCCGAGCAAGATCCCGCTGGAGATCCTGCTGGCCGCGGCGGACCAGGCCAAGGGCTCGATCGTGACGGTGGTCGAGGACATCGAGGACGCGAAGATCACCATCGGGGTGCTGGAGCGCGGTTCGGACGGTGTGCTGTTCACCCCGAAGCGGGTGGGCGAGGTGACCGAGCTGGTCGAGGCCACCCACGGGCAGGCGTCGTCGCTGGACCTGGAGCCGCTGGAGATCGTCCAGCTGCAGCACCTGGGCCTGGGCGACCGGGTCTGCGTGGACACCTGCTCGCACCTGCGCCCCAACGAGGGGATCCTGCTGGGCTCGTACTCCAGTGGTCTGATGCTGGTCAGCAGTGAGACCCACCCGCTGCCGTACATGCCGACCCGCCCGTTCCGGGTCAACGCGGCCGCGCTGTCCACGTACACGCTGACTCCGGGCAACCGCACCCAGTACCTGTCCGAGCTGCACTGCGGCTCGGAGATCCTGGCCGTCTCCACTGACGGCAGCGTGCGCACCGTGATCGTCGGGCGGATCAAGATGGAGTCCCGTCCGATGCTGCGGATCGAGGCCCGTACCGCGAGCGGTCAGCTGGTGGACATGGTCGGGCAGGACGACTGGCACGTGCGGGCGCTGGGCCCGGGCGGCAGCGTCCACAACTTCACCGAGCTGCGCAAGGGCGACGTCATCCTGGGCCACACCATGACCGACCAGCGCCACGTCGGCTACGCGATCCGCGAGTTCCTCCACGAGCAGT
>NZ_JNWQ01000204.1 GCF_000716875.1 Streptomyces novaecaesareae
TTCGATCCGACGTCCGACGGCCAGTTGGCCGATCCCTATCCGATGTATGCGCGGTTGCGTGGTTCGTGTCCGGTGGTGCATGACCCGAAGCTGGATGTGTGGGTGGTGTCCCGGCATGAGGATGTGGCCCGGGTGTTGCACGATCCGGGGGTGTTCTCCTCGGAGAGTGCGGTGCGGGTGGCGACCGGGCCGGAGGCTGATGAGGTCAAGCAGGTGATGGCCGAGGGCTGGTCGTTGACGCCGAACCTGACGGAGAGCGACGGTGAGGTGCACACCCGGCTGCGGGTGGCGGTCAACCGGGTCTTCACGCCGCGGCGGGTGGCCGAGTTGGAGCCGTTCGTGCGGGCGACTGCGGAGGAGTTGATCGGCCGGTTCGCCGCGGCCGGTGAGGTCGACGTCATCGAGGGTTATGCGTGGCCGCTGCCGTTGATGGTGATGGCGCAGATCCTGGGGGTGCCGGCGGGGGATGTGCCGCGGCTTCGGCGGTGGAGCCACAACTGGCTGCGGCTGTCGGTGGGGACGGGCCCGGCCGAGGAGCGGGTGGAGTGGGCGCGTGACGTGGTGGAGATGCAGCACTACGTGATGGCGCTGCTCCAGGAGCCCGGCCGGGTCGCGCAGGGCGGGCTGATCGCCTCCCTGGCGGCCGATGCGCAGGAGCACGGGTTGGACACGGTGGAGCTGATGCGCATCGTGATGAACCTGATCATCGCGGGGCACGTGACGGTGACCCGGGCGATCGGCAACGGCGTGGTCACCCTGCTGGAACACCCCGGCCAGCTCGCGGCGCTGCGGGCCGGGGAGGCGAGTGTGGAGGCGATGGTGGAGGAGACCCTGCGCTACGAGTCCCCCGTCCAGGGCCTGTTCCGCACCGTCACCGAGGGCACCGAGCTCGGCGGCCGCAAGCTGGTACCCGGCGAGCGGGTGATGGTGCACTTCGGCTCCGCCAACCGCGACGAACACGTCATCACCGACGCTGACGCGTTCACCCTCCAGAACAGGCCGGGCCGCCACCAGATGGCCTTCGGCCGCGGCATCCACGCCTGCCTCGGCGCCTCCCTGGCCCGCCTCCAACT
>NZ_JNWQ01000205.1 GCF_000716875.1 Streptomyces novaecaesareae
CCCGCCACCCCGCCGGCCCCGGCCACCCCACCGCCCGCGCTCCCCGACCTGGGAGCCGAATGCGCCCACCTCTCCGACCTCGTGGACGCCGGCCGCCACGGCGAGGTCCTCGGCCTCGCCGCCCGCCTGCTGCCCCGCGCCGAGGCCGAACTCGGCGACGCCGCACCGCTGGTGCGCACCATCCGCACCATCTACGCCCGCACCCTCCTCCACGAGGGCCGCCCCCGGCAGGCCCTCCCCGAGTACCGCCGCCTCGCCGCCACCGCCGACGGCGGCTCGCACGGCCCGCAGGGCCTCGACCACCGCTTCCGCGCCGCCCTCTGCCTCGACCAGCTCGGCCACGGCGCCGAAGCCCTCGCCGAGTACCAGGCCCTGCTCACCGCCCACACCGCCCGCCTCGAATCCGGCCTCGACACCGACCCCGAGCGCACCTACGACCTGCGCGAACGCATCGGCCTGCGCCTCGCCGCCACCGGCGACCCCCAGAACGCCTGGCAGTGGCTGCTCCCCCTCCTCCTCGAACGCGAACGCCGTGACGGCCCCCACCACCCCGCCGTCCGCCGCCTCCGCCAATCCCTCTCCACCCTGCAACCACAGCACCCCACCCCCTGGCCCCCCGCACCCCACTGACCCCGCCCGCCGTAGCGCTCCGCAGCCAGGGCGCAGGAAGTCGGCGTGGCCGACTTCTGGTGTTGGTGGGGCTCGCGGGGAGGTTCCCTCTGCTGCTGCTGAGGGTCGCCGGGCCTGGTTGACGCGAGCGGGATGTTCCGCGGCCAGGAGTGGGAGGTCGGTGGGGCCGACTTCTGGTGTTGTCGGGGGGTGTCCCGGGTGCGTGGTGCCGGGCTCAGCCGAGGAGTTGCGGTGGGGTGCCTCGCGAGTCGGTGCCCTTTGCCGGTGAAGGCCGCGTCGACAGCCGCACGTCGGTGCGCCGGGGCCGCGGGCTGCTGACCGGGGCGCTGTCCGGCTGGGGGTGGGCGGGCGGCGGGCTGGCTGGGCTGGTCGGTGTTGGGGG
>NZ_JNWQ01000206.1 GCF_000716875.1 Streptomyces novaecaesareae
GGGCGCGGCCGTCGGCGCCTCGCGTGCCGCCGTCGACGCGGGCTGGTACCCGCACAGCAGCCAGGTCGGCCAGACCGGCAAGCAGGTCTCCCCGCAGCTGTACGTGGCCAACGGCATCTCGGGTGCCATCCAGCACCGGGCCGGTATGCAGACCTCGAAGACCATCGTGGCCGTCAACAAGGACCCCGAGGCCCCGATCTTCGAGCTGGTCGACTACGGCGTGGTCGGCGACCTCTTCCAGGTGGTACTCGGTGCCACGCCCTCCGGCGTTCGTCCACGCGGCCGGCTCACTCCGCGAAGGCCGCGAGGTGCTGGGTGAAACCGCCCTGGGAGGGCGGCAGCGGGCGCGGCTCGGGGTCCGGCACCGGCGGCGGCTCCTCCATCGGGAGCAGCCGCAGCTCCGGCTGCTCGGAGTCGGGGGAGGAGAGCAGGCGCACCCGGGTGCCGACCGGGACGGTGCTGCGCATTCCGTCCACGATGCACCAGACGTCGAAGCCCTCCGCCATCCGGATCAGCGACTTCTGACGGACCAGCGGCGTCCGGGCCTGCTCGACCGCGCAGCGCCGTACCACGCCGGTGCCCTCGCTGGGCTCCAGCCTGAGGTCGGTGGAACCGCAGGTGGGGCAGAGCAGCCGCTGGAAGGTCGGGTTGTTGCACCACGTACAGCGCTGGAAGTACAGCGTGGTGCTCCGGGTGTCGGCATCGATGGCTGGGTGGACCACGCTGTCATCTCCCTGGGCTCGGACCGGTTCGTTCGGCAGAAGTTCGACAGAAGTTCGGCACGAAAAGGATAGGGAACTCAGTACCGCCAAGGGAAGGCACTGAGTTCCCTTTTTGCCGCACGCATGCATAATGAAGGGTACTGAGTACCGTCGTGAAACAGGAGTGGCGATCATGAGCCAGGAGTTCGATCTCTTCCGTATCTCCGAGGAGCACGAGATGCTTCGTGAGGCGGTGCGTTCGCTGGCCGAGGCGAAGATCGCTCCGTTCGCGGCGGAGGTGGAC
>NZ_JNWQ01000207.1 GCF_000716875.1 Streptomyces novaecaesareae
GGCGCGGGTGGGGGCCGGGGTGGGGGTGGCGTCGGGTGCGGTGCGGGTGCCGGGCGCGGTGCGGGTGCTGCTCGGAGTGGACATCGGCTCAGGCCTCCTGGAGTGCGGGGCGGACGGTCCGGCGCTCGATGCGGCGGTCCCCGGGGTCGGCGGTCACCACCCGGTCGACGTACACCCCGGGCAGGTGCACGGCGTCCGGGGCGATCCCGCCCGGCTCGACGATCCGGTCCGCCTCGACCAGGGTGACCCGGCCAGCCGCCGCGCAGAGCGGGTTGAAGTTCCGGGCGGCAGCGTGGAACACGCAGTTGCCGTGCCGGTCCGCCACCTCGGCCCGGACCAGCGCGAAGTCGGCCGTGATCGCCTCCTCCATGAGGTACCGGCGACCGCCGAACTCCCGTACCTCCTTGGGCGGTGAGGCCAGGGCCACCGAGCCGTCCGCCGCGTAGCGCCAGGGCAGCCCGCCCTCCTCGACCTGGGTACCGACCCCGGCCGGGGTGAAGAACGCCGGGATGCCGGCGCCGCCCGCCCGCAGCCGCTCGGCCAGCGTGCCCTGGGGAGTCAGCTCCACCTCCAGCTCGCCGGAGAGGTACTGCCGGGCGAACTCCTTGTTCTCCCCGACGTACGAGGAGGTCATCCGGGCGATCCGGCCCGCCCGCAGCAGCAGGCCCAGCCCCCAGTCGTCCACCCCGCAGTTGTTCGAGACGACGCGCAGCCCGGTGGCGCCGCCGTCCACCAGGGCGCCGATCAGTGTGCTCGGGATGCCGCAGAGGCCGAAGCCGCCGACGGCCAGCACGGCACCGTCGGGGATGTCCCCGACGGCATCGGCGGGGGAGTCCAGGACCTTGTCCAAGGGATCACCTCGTGAGGAGTGAGTGAGTGGGAGGGGGGAGGGGGG
>NZ_JNWQ01000208.1 GCF_000716875.1 Streptomyces novaecaesareae
GCCCTGGCCGGCGCCCGCCTGGTCCTGCCCGGCGGCGTCGTCGAGGGCGACCGGCTCGCGATCGAGGGCACCCGCATCGCGGGCCTCGGCGGCGACACCGAGCCCGGCGACCTCGACCTCACCGGGTACACCGTCGTCCCCGGCTTCGTCGACCTGCACGTCCACGGCGGCGGCGGCACCTCCTACACCTCCGGCATCGCCGAAGAAGCCCTCCACGCCGCCCGCACCCACCTCCACCACGGCACCACCACCACCGTCGCCTCCACCGTCACCGGCGAGATCGACGACCTCGCCCGCCAAGCCGCCGTCCTCTCCGAACTCGTCGAGGACGGCACCCTCGCCGGCATCCACTTCGAGGGCCCCTTCATCTCCCACAACCGCTGCGGCGCCCACCGCCCCGACCTCCTGCGCGACCCCGACCCCGCCCTGGTCCGCAAACTCGTCGACGCCGCCCGCGGCCACGCCACCATGGTCACCCTCGCCCCCGAACTCCCCGGCGGCCTCGACTCCGTGCGCATGCTCGCCGACCTCGGCATCATCGCCGCCGTCGGCCACACCGACTCCGACTACACCACCACCCTCGAAGCCGTCGACGCCGGCGCCACCGTCGCCACCCACCTCTTCAACGCCATGCCCGGCATCGCCCACCGCGCCCCCGGCCCCATCGTCGCCCTCCTCGAAGACGAACGCGTCACCGTCGAACTCATCAACGACGGCGTCCACCTCCACCCCTCCGTCCTCGACCTCGCCTACCACACCGCCGGCCCCGACCGCGTCGCCCTGATCACCGACGCCATGGGCGCCGCCGGCATGGGCGACGGCCTCTACCCCCTCGGCCCCCTCCAGGTCCAGGTCAAGAACGGCGTGGC
>NZ_JNWQ01000209.1 GCF_000716875.1 Streptomyces novaecaesareae
CACCAACTCCGCCGGCGCCGCCTCACCGGCCAGCACCAGCGTCATCCCCTCCGGCAACCCGCCGTCAACGGGCTGCTGCGCAAGCGCCGCCGGCGGCAGCGTCACATGCGTCACCGCCTGCTCGGCAAGCAGGGCAGCCAACGGCTCGCCCGGCATCAACCGCGCACTCGGCGCCAGCACCACCGTCGCACCCGACAACAGCGCCGTGCTCAGCTCCGAGAACGCCGCATCGAAACTCAGCGACGCGAACTGCAGCACCCGACTGCCCGCCGTGATCCCGAACCGGTCCACCTGCGCCGCCGCCAGGTTCGCAATACCCCGATGCGTGACCACAACGCCCTTCGGGCGGCCGGTGGAACCGGAGGTGTAGATCACGTATGCGGGCCGGTCGGGGTCGGTGGGGGCGAGCCGGTCGCCGGTCTCCAGGTTGTCGGCGCGCCGGCCGGAGACGGCCTCGGCGATGTCCTCCAGCACCAGCCTCGTGGTGACCCGGGGGGCCGGGACGGTCATCGCCCGGTCGGTCACCAGGAGCACCGGGCGGGCGTCGGCGAGCATGAACGCCTGCCGGTCGGCGGGGTAGGCCTGGTCGATCGGCAGGTAGGCGGCGCCCGACTTGGCCACGGCCAGGGTGGCCACCACCAGGTCGACGGACCGAGGCAGCGACAGCCCGACCAGCGTCTCCGGACCGGCCCCGGCCGCCACCAGATGACGAGCCAACCGGTTCGCCCGGGCATTGAGTTCGGCGTAGGTGACGGTCTCGCTCTCGAACACCACCGCCTCGGCCTCGGGAGTCCGCGCCACCTGCGCCTCGAACAGCTCGTGCAGGTCACCGGCCGGCACGGCGTGCTCGGTGTC
>NZ_JNWQ01000210.1 GCF_000716875.1 Streptomyces novaecaesareae
GACACCGAGCACGCCGTGCCGGCCGGTGACCTGCACGAGCTGTTCGAGGCGCAGGTGGCGCGGACTCCCGAGGCCGAGGCGGTGGTGTTCGAGAGCGAGGTCCTGACCTATGCCGAACTCAATGCCCGGGCCAACCGGTTGGCCCGTCACCTGGTGGCGGCCGGGGCCGGTCCGGAGACGCTGGTCGGGCTGTCGCTGCCCCGGTCGGTGGACCTGGTGGTGGCCACCCTGGCGGTGGCCAAGTCGGGCGCCGCCTACCTGCCGATCGACCAGGCCTACCCGGCCGAGCGGGTGGCGTTCATGCTCGCCGACGCGCGCCCCGCCCTGCTGCTGACCGACCGTCCGACCGAGGCGCCGCAGGACGTCCGCACCCTGGTCCTGGCGGACATCGCCGCCCAGGTGGCCGAGCACCCCGCCGACGACCTGCCGGCCGTCGGCGACCAGGCCCGGCCCGCGTACGTGATCTACACCTCGGGCTCCACGGGGCGTCCCAAGGGCGTCGTGGTCACGCATCGGGGTATTGCGAACCTGGCGGCGGCGCAGGTGGACCGGTTCGGGATCGAGCCGGGCAGTCGGGTGCTGCAGTTCGCGTCGCTGAGTTTCGATGCGGCGTTCTCGGAGCTGAGCACCGCCCTGCTATCCGGCGCCACGGTGGTGCTGGCGCCGAGTGCGCGGTTGATGCCGGGCGAGCCGCTGGCTGCCCTGCTCGCCGAGCAGGCGGTCACGCATGTGACCCTGCCGCCGGCGGCGCTTGCGCAGCAGCCCGTTGACGGCGGGTTGCCGGAGGGGATGACGCTGGTGCTGGCCGGTGAGGCGGCGCCGGCGGAGTTGGTG
>NZ_JNWQ01000211.1 GCF_000716875.1 Streptomyces novaecaesareae
GTCTGTGTGAAGTACGTGCCGGATGCGACGGGTGACCGTCGTTTCGCGGACGACCACACCACCGACCGGGATGGCGTGGACGGCCTCCTGTCGGAGCTGGACGAGTACGGCGTGGAGCAGGCGCTGCGGATCGCGGAGGCGAACGAGGGCGCCGAGGTGACGGTGCTGACGGTCGGTCCGGACGATGCGAAGGACGCGCTGCGCAAGGCGCTGTCGATGGGTGCGGACAAGGCCGTGCACGTGAACGACGACGATGTCCACGGTTCGGATGTGATCGGGACGTCGGCGATCCTGGCGAAGGCGCTGGAGAAGACCGGGTTCGACCTGGTGATCGGTGGTATGGCGTCGACGGACGGCACGATGGGTGTGCTGCCGGCGCTGCTGGCGGAGCGTCTGGGTGTGCCGCAGGTGACGCTGCTGTCGGAGGTGTCGGTCGAGGGCGGTGTGGTGAAGGGCCGTCGTGACGGTGACGCGGCGACCGAGCTGGTCGAGGCGGCGCTGCCGGCCGTGGTGTCGGTGACGGACCAGTCGGGTGAGGCCCGTTACCCGTCGTTCAAGGGGATCATGGCGGCGAAGAAGAAGCCGGTCGAGTCGCTGGACCTGGACGACCTGGGGATCGAGGCGGACGAGGTCGGTCTGGCGGGTTCGTGGACGGCGGTGGAGTCGGTGGCGGCGCGTCCGGCGCGTACCGCGGGCACCGTCGTCAAGGACGAGGGCGAGGGCGGCAAGGCGCTCGCCGGCTTCCTGGCCGACCAGAAGTTCATCTAGTCCC
>NZ_JNWQ01000212.1 GCF_000716875.1 Streptomyces novaecaesareae
AGCTGGTGCGGCCCTTGGCGTCGAAGCGGCGCATGCGGTCCAGGACGGTGTCGGCGGTGGGGGTGTGGAGTTCGTCGACGATGCGGCCGTCGGCGAGGAAGACGACGCGGTCGGCGTAGGAGGCGGCGACGGGGTCGTGGGTGACCATGACGACGGTCTGGCCGAGTTCGCGCACGGAGTTGCGCAGGAAGGAGAGGATCTCGGCGCCGGAGCGGGAGTCGAGGTTGCCGGTGGGTTCGTCGGCGAAGATGATGTCGGGCTTTCCGGCGAGGGCGCGGGCGCAGGCGACGCGCTGCTGCTGGCCGCCGGAGAGCTGGGAGGGGCGGTGGCTGAGGCGCCCGGAGAGGCCGACGGTGTCGACGACGCGGTCGAGCCAGGCCTGGTCGACCTTGCGGCCGGCGATGTCCATCGGGAGGGTGATGTTCTCCAGGGCGGTCAGCGTGGGGAGGAGGTTGAAGGCCTGGAAGATGAACCCGATGTGGTCGCGGCGCAGTTGGGTGAGCTGCTTGTCCTTGAGGCCGACGAGTTCGGTGTCGCCGATGGTGGAGGAGCCGGAGCTGACGGTGTCGAGGCCGGCCATGCAGTGCATGAGGGTGGACTTGCCGGAGCCGGAGGGGCCCATGATGGCGGTGAACTCGCCCTGGGGGAAGGCCACGCTGACGTCGTCGAGGGCGACGACGCGGGTCTCGCCCTCCCCGTAGACCTTGTTCAGGCCGGTGGCGCGGGCGGCCGCCCGGCCGGTGCGGACGGCGGTTGCGG
>NZ_JNWQ01000213.1 GCF_000716875.1 Streptomyces novaecaesareae
CCCGTGTTCGTGTTCCCCGGCCAGGGGTCGCAGTGGATCGGCATGGGCGCCGAACTCCTCGACACCTCGCCCGTGTTCGCCGCCTCCATCGCCCGTTGCCAGACCGCACTCGCCCCGTACATCGACTGGTCGCTGACCGATGCCCTGCGCGGCACCCTCGACCTCGGGCGTGTCGACGTCGTCCAGCCCGCGCTGTTCGCCGTCATGGTCGCCCTCGCCGAGCTCTGGCAGTCCCTCGGCATCCAGCCCGCCGCCGTCATCGGCCACTCGCAGGGCGAGATCGCCGCCGCCACCGTCGCGGGAGCCCTCACCCTCGAAGACGGCGCCCGCATCGCCGCCCTGCGCAGCCAAGCCATCCTCGCCATCAGCGGCCAAGGCGGAATGGCCTCAATACCCCTCCCCCACAAGGAAACAGCCGAACTACTCGCCCCCTGGGACGGCCGACTCACCATCGCCGCCCACAACGGCCCCACCAGCACTGTCATCGCCGGTGACGACGACGCCGTCCAAGAGCTCCTCACCCACTGCGAGACCTCGCAGATCCGCGCCCGCCGCATCGACGTCGACTACGCCTCCCACACCCACCACGTCGAACAACTCCGCGACCACCTCGCCCAACAACTCGCCGGCATCACACCGCCAACCCGTCCGCTTCACCGACACCATCCGCGCCGCCCTCACCGACGGCCACCACGCCTACATCGAAATCAGCCCCCACCCCGTCCTCACCACAGCCATCCAGGACACCGCCGAAACCACCGACCACCCCGCCGTCACCACCGGCACCCTCCGCCGCAACGAAGGAACCTGGACCCGCCTCCTCACCTCGGCCGCCGAAACCTACGTCCACGGCGCCCCCGTCGACTGGACGGCCCTGCTCCCCACCGACCGGTCCCACCGGATCGAGCTGCCCACCTACCCCTTCCAGCGCGAACGCTTCTGGCTCGACGCCCCCGCACCCACCGGAGACGTCCGCGCCGCCGGCCTCACCGCCACCGGACACCCCCTCCTCAGCGCCCTGCTGCCCCTCGCCGACAACGACGAGCACGTCCTCACCGGCCACCTCTCCCTCACCACCCACCCCTGGCTCGCCGACCACGCCGTCTTCGGCACCGCCCTCCTCCCCGGCACCGCCCTCGTCGAACTCGCCCTCCACGCCGGCG
>NZ_JNWQ01000214.1 GCF_000716875.1 Streptomyces novaecaesareae
GCGCCCAGGCAGGACAGCTGGCCGCCTTCCTCCAGGACCACCCCGACACCGACCTCCGCGCCGCCGGCCACACCCTGCTCACCGGACGAGCCCAACTGGAACACCGGGCCGTCGCCCTCGGGCACAACCACCAGGAACTGGTGAACGCCCTGACCGCGATCGCCGACGGGACCACCCCCACCGGCACCGGCTCCCTCGACCGCCCTGTGTTCGTCTTCCCCGGCCAGGGCTCCCAATGGATCGGCATGGGCGCCGAACTCCTCGACACCTCGCCCGTGTTCGCCGCCTCCATCGCCAACTGCCAAACCGCACTTGCCCCGTACATCGACTGGAACCTCACCGACGCCCTACGCGGCAACACCGACCTCACCCGCGTCGACATCGTCCAGCCCGCACTGTTCGCCGTCATGGTCTCCCTCGCCGAGCTCTGGCAGTCCCTCGGCATCCAGCCCGCCGCCGTCATCGGCCACTCACAGGGCGAAATCGCCGCCGCCACCGTCGCCGGAGCCCTCACCCTCGAAGACGGCGCCCGCATCGCCGCCCTCCGCAGCCAGGCCATCCTCGCCATCAGCGGCCAAGGCGGAATGGCCTCCATCCCGCTCCCCTCCAACGAAACAGCCGAACTACTCGCCCCCTGGGACGGCCGACTCACCATCGCCGCCCACAACGGCCCCACC
>NZ_JNWQ01000215.1 GCF_000716875.1 Streptomyces novaecaesareae
CGCACCCGCGGCCGCGACGGCCTCCGGGGCGACGGCGTTCGGCTTGACGGTGATGACCGGCGCGCCCTTGGTGACCTTCGACTTCACCTGGAAGGAAGCGGCGAACACCGACTGGGTGGCGACCGGACCACCGTCGCCGGCCTCCAGGTCGACGGCGTCGGTGATGATGCCCGAGCCGATCCGCAGGGCCACGCGGGCGGCCACCTCCTTGCCCTCACCCGAGGACGTCACCAGCACGGCGGCCGGGGACACCGTCTTGGCGATCTGGGCCAGGGCGTCCACCTTGGGGACGACCAGCTGGTCGGCGAACTCGGCACCGTCGGCGACGTACACCTTCGCCGCGCCGTACTCGCCGGCCTTCGCCGCGATGTCGGCGGCCGCGGCACCGGCGCCGAGGACCACCGCGGACGGCTCGCCGATACGGCGGGCCAGGGTCAGCAGCTCCAGGGCCGGCTTGCGGACCACACCGTCGGCGTGGTCCACCAGAACCAGGATCTCAGCCATGATTCGTTGCTCCTGATCGATCGTTGGATGCGCGAACGGGTGGGACTAGATGAACTTCTGGTCGGCCAGGAAGCCGGCGAGCGCCTTGCCGCCCTCGCCCTCGTCCTTGACGACGGTGCCCGCGGTACGCGCCGGACGCG
>NZ_JNWQ01000216.1 GCF_000716875.1 Streptomyces novaecaesareae
CGCACCCGCGGCCGCGACGGCCTCCGGGGCGACGGCGTTCGGCTTGACGGTGATGACCGGCGCGCCCTTGGTGACCTTCGACTTCACCTGGAAGGAAGCCGCGAACACCGACTGGGTGGCGACCGGACCACCGTCGCCGGCCTCCAGGTCGACGGCGTCGGTGATGATGCCCGAGCCCAGGCGCAGCGCCACGCGGGCGGCCACCTCCTTGCCCTCGCCGGACGAGGTGACCAGGACGGCCGCCACGTCGTTGGCCTTGGCGATCTGGGCCAGGGCGTCCACCTTGGGGACGACCAGCTGGTCGGCGAACTCGGCACCGTCGGCGACGTACACCTTCGCCGCGCCGTACTCACCGGCCTTCGCCGCGATGTCGGCGGCCGCGGCACCGGCGCCGAGGACCACCGCGGACGGCTCGCCGACGCGGCGGGCCAGGGTCAGCAGCTCCAGGGCCGGCTTGCGGACCGCACCGTCGGCGTGGTCCACCAGGACGAGAATCTCAGCCATTGCTCAATGTCTCCGTGTTTGCAGGTTCGAGGGGAGGGACTAGATGAACTTCTGGTCGGCCAGGAAGCCGGCGAGCGCCTTGCCGCCCTCGCCCTCGTCCTTGACGACGGTGCCCGCGGTACGCGCCGGACGCG
>NZ_JNWQ01000217.1 GCF_000716875.1 Streptomyces novaecaesareae
CCTGCCGATCCTCCCGAAGAACACCGAAGGCATCCGGTCGAAGCTGAAACGCCTGGTCGCCCGAGGCATCCTCACCGAACCCGAACCCGGCCTGTTCACACAGCCCCGCACCTGACTACCGACCCACCCCGCCGACCGGGCATCCTCACCCAACTCCAAGCCCGAAACGGGCATTACCTCGCTTACCGCACTCTCACACCCCGAACAAACCCACCGACACGAAGGCGAAGACGGACGAAGGGTTCGCTGACCACCGCAGCCGCTGGCTGCTGCGGGCCAACCTTCTTACCAGCGTCCTACGCCTGCTGATCGAGATCTTGAAGGCCATCGGCCTCCTGTAGATCGTCAGGCGCACGGCCCGCCCCCCCGGAAGGGACCGGGCGTGCCATCCCGTCTCAATTGATCTGGTCCATGGCCATGGCCTGGGCAGGCGTCACTCCAAAGAGCGAACAGGCAGTCGGACCAGATCAATTGAGACCCGGACCAGGTCGTCAGAGAGCGGGACAGTGAGCTGCACTGATCTTCGTGGAGTCCTTGAAGCCTGGGTTACGATCCAGGCGTAAGGAGAACCACCTGCAGTGCCAGCACCACGTAAGTACCCCGATG
>NZ_JNWQ01000218.1 GCF_000716875.1 Streptomyces novaecaesareae
ACCCCCGCCCCCGTCCCCGTCCCCGCCCTGGAGCTGGAGCTGGAGTACGGCGTCCCCGCCGCCCGCTGGGTGCCCTCCTACCGCCTCTCCTACCGCAGCGGCTCCGACAGCGGCCGACTGGTCCTGCGCGCCGGCGTCGCCCAGCGGACTGGCGAGGACTGGACGGGTGTGCGCCTGGCCCTCTCCACCGCCGACCTCGACCGCCGCACCGACCTGCCCCGGCTCGCCTCGCTGCGGATCGGCCGCAGCCAGCCCGCCCCGCCGCCCTCCGGTTGGCGCGAGCCCCCGGCCGGCCTGTCCGACCTCTTCACCGGCTACGAGTCGGCCGCCGCCGACCGCCCGTCCCGGCTCCGCGAGGAGCGCCACCGGGCCCCGGTCCCGGTGTCGGCCGCCATCCCGCCCCGGGCGGCCCGTCTCGCCGGCGCCCGCCCGTCCGGCCCGCGCCCCGAGTTCCTCGGCGCTGTGGAAGGCGCCCCGCCCGCGCCCTCGGGCCCGTACGGCGGCGGCTCCCTGAGCGTCGACGAGCCGCTGCCCGCGCCCCCACCCGCCCCGGGCGGCTTCGCCGGCTACGGCGGCCCGCCCCCAGCCCCCCCC
>NZ_JNWQ01000219.1 GCF_000716875.1 Streptomyces novaecaesareae
ATCGCCGAGATCGCCGCCAGCCGCCTCACCGAGCGCGGCGCCACCCGCGCCGACGACAAGCTGTCCGAGGCCGCGATGGAAGACCGCAAGCGCGAGGGGTACTTCTAATGAGCACGACCATCGAGACCAGCGCCACCTCCCTGCTGCGCTTCGCCACCGCCGGCTCCGTGGACGACGGCAAGTCCACCCTGGTCGGCCGCCTGCTGCACGACTCCAAGTCGGTGCTCGCCGACCAGCTGGAGGCCGTCGAGCACGCCTCCCGCAACCGCGGCCAGGAGGCGCCCGACCTCGCGCTGCTCACCGACGGCCTGCGCGCCGAGCGCGAGCAGGGCATCACCATCGACGTCGCCTACCGCTACTTCGCCACCCCCCGGCGGCGGTTCATCCTCGCCGACACCCCCGGGCACGTGCAGTACACCCGCAACATGGTGACCGGCGCCTCCACCGCCGAGCTGGCCGTCGTCCTGGTCGACGCCCGCAACGGCGTGGTCGAGCAGACCCGCCGGCACGCCGCCGTCGCCGCACTGCTGCGGGTGCCGCACGTCGTGCTGGCCGTCAACAAGATGGACCTGGTCG
>NZ_JNWQ01000220.1 GCF_000716875.1 Streptomyces novaecaesareae
CGGACAAGCCGTTCTACCGGGGCTCCGCTTCCTACGTCCGGCGGTCGACCGGATCGACCCTTGTCACCGGCCGATCAGCCCTTAACTTCACGGCCTTGGCCGAAAGGCCGTTCGGCCGCCATCACCGTTCTCAGACAGGAGATACACACATGAACGCATCCGGGCACGCGGCATCCCTCGCGCCGAGCCTCACGCTGCCCTGGCCGTTGCCGCCCGTGCTGCTCGCGGACAACCCCAACACGGGGCCCGCGGTCGGCGGCAACACCGTCAACCTCACCGGTCTGGGTCTCAACAGTGCCACGCAGGTTCTCTTCGGAACGGCTCCGGCCACAGTCGTGGCCGGCGACGTCCTCGGCTTCAACCTCGTCGTCGTGGCCCCGCCCGGAGACGACCCTCGGCGGCACGGCCGTCGCAGGAACCATGACCTACACCTCCTAATGCTGTTGTCAAGCAGCCGCTGTGACCGGGAGTCCGCGTTGGAAGCACTGTCCGTCACGAATGAGAGCCCACAGGACGTTCACTCGTCG
>NZ_JNWQ01000221.1 GCF_000716875.1 Streptomyces novaecaesareae
GGGTGGGGTGGTGGGTGGGTTGGTGCGGGGGTGTTTTTTGCGGGCGCGCGGGCCTTCGCCCTGCGCGCCCGTGGGGTTGGGGGGTCAGTTTTGGTTGGCGGTGCGGCGGGTGAGGAGGAAGCCGCCGATGAGGGCGATGGCGTAGAAGGCGGCGTCGAGGGGGCGGAGGTCGGTGCGCCAGGCGGCCAGGGTGTCGTGGAGCAGGTCGTGGGGGGTGGGGCCGTCGGTCTGGACTCGGCGGAGGTGTTCGATCAGTTGGCCGAGGAGGAGGGCGCCGGCTGCGAGGAGGGCGCCGAGGGGTGGGAGCAGTCGGTTCCGGCCACCCAGGCGGCCGAGCGGGAGTGCGACCAGGCCGGCAGGGGCGATAGCCAGCCAGCCGAGGCTGTCGGCGGCCCGTAGCGGTGCGCAGCCGTAGGCCAGGCCGCCGAGCAGCATGGCGAGCAGGGCGAGGGTGACGGCCAGGGCGGTGCGGCGGCGGGGGGCTGTCTCTTATACACATCTGACGCTGCCGACG
>NZ_JNWQ01000222.1 GCF_000716875.1 Streptomyces novaecaesareae
GGCGGCTTCGGTGTCGGCAAGACCACGCTCGTCGGCGCCGTCTCCGAGATCAACCCCCTGCGCACCGAAGCCGTCATGACCTCGGCCTCCGCCGGCATCGACGACATCAGCCACGTCTCCGGCAAGACGACCACCACCGTCGCCATGGACTTCGGCCGCATCACCCTCGACGAAGACCTCATCCTCTACCTCTTCGGCACCCCCGGACAGGACCGCTTCTGGTTCATGTGGGACGACCTCGTCCGCGGCGCCATCGGCGCCGTCGTCCTCGTCGACACCCGCCGCCTCGCCGACTGCTTCCCCGCCCTCGACTACTTCGAGAACAGCGGACTCCCCTTCGTCGTCGCCCTCAACGGCTTCGACGGACACCAGCCCCACACCCCCGACGAAGTCCGCGAAGCCCTCCAACTCGGCGCCGACACCCCCGTCATCACCCTCGACGCCCGCCGCCGCGACAGCGCCAAGAGCGCCCTCATCACCCTCGTCGAACACGCCCTCCTCGCCCGGCT
>NZ_JNWQ01000223.1 GCF_000716875.1 Streptomyces novaecaesareae
CCCGACCCGTCGGTGTTCGGCCAGGCCAAGGTCCTCACCGCCACCGTCACCGCCACCGCCCCCGGAGCCGGCACCCCCACCGGCACGGTGTCGTTCTTCGACGGCATCGTTCTTGTGGGCACCGCCACCCTGGACGCCGGCGGCACGGCCACCTTCACCACCTCCACCCTCGGCGTCGGCATCCACGCGCTGACCGCCGTCTACAGCGGAGACACCGCCTTCAACGGCTCCACCTCACTCATCGACCCCCAGACGGTCACCACGGCCGACACCACCACGGCGTTGACCTCCGTGCCCGACCCGTCGGTGTTCGGCCAGCCCAAGGTCCTCACCGCCACCGTCACCGCCACCGCCCCCGGAGCCGGCACCCCCACCGGCACTTCGACGGCGCGACCCTGTTGGGCACCGCCACCCTGGACGCCGGCGGCACGGCCACCTTCACCACCTCCACCCTCGGCGTCGGCACCCACGTGCTGACCGCCGTCTACAGCGGAGACACCGCCTTCAACGGCTCCACCTCGGCGGTGGACGCCCAGACGGTCACCACGGCCGACACCACCACGGCGTTGACGTCCCTGCCCGATCCGTCGGTGTTCGGCCAGGCCAAGGTGCTGACCGCCACCGTCACGGCGGTGGCTCCGGGTGCCGGCACCCCGACCGGCACGGTGTCGTTCTTCGACGGCGCGACCCTGTTGGGCACCGCCACCCTGGACGCCGGCGGCACGGCCACCTTCACCACCTCCGACCTCGACGTCGGCACCCACGTGCTGACC
>NZ_JNWQ01000224.1 GCF_000716875.1 Streptomyces novaecaesareae
CACCTACAACGGGAGCAGCAACTACAACACCTCCACCTCGGCGACCATCAAGCAGACGGTCGCCAAGGCCAGCACCAACACGGCATTGACCTCGGCGCCCGACCCGTCGGTGTTCGGCCAGGCCAAGGTCCTCACCGCCACCGTCAGCGCCACCGCCCCCGGTGCCGGCACCCCCACCGGGACGGTGTCGTTCTTCGACGGCATCGTTCTTGTGGGCACCGCCACCCTGGACGCCGGCGGCACGGCCACGTTCACCACCTCCACCCTCGGCGTCGGCATCCATGCGTTGACCGCCGTCTACGCCGGAAGCACCAGCTTCAACGGCTCCACCTCACTCATCGACCCCCAGACGGTCACCACGGCCGACACCACAACGGTGTTGACGTCCCTGCCCGACCCGTCGGTGTTCGGCCAGGCCAAGGTCCTCACCGCCACCGTCACCGCCACCGCCCCCGGAGCCGGCACCCCCACCGGCACGGTGTCGTTCTTCCACCGGCAC
>NZ_JNWQ01000225.1 GCF_000716875.1 Streptomyces novaecaesareae
GCTCGACGCGGTCGGTGCGCTCCCAGGTGAAGTCCGGCAGCTCACGGCCGAAGTGGCCGTACGCGGCGGTCTGGGAGTAGATCGGCCGCAGCAGGTCCAGGTCGCGGATGATCGCGGCCGGGCGCAGGTCGAAGACCTCCGAGACGGCCTTCTGGATGCTGAGGACCGGCACGGTCTCGGTGCCGAAGGTCTCCACGAACAGGCCGACCGGCTCGGCCTTGCCGATCGCGTACGCGACCTGCACCTCGGCGCGGCGGGCGAGGCCGGCGGCGACGATGTTCTTCGCCACCCAGCGCATCGCGTACGCGGCCGAACGGTCCACCTTGGACGGGTCCTTGCCGGAGAAGGCACCGCCGCCGTGGCGGGCCATGCCGCCGTAGGTGTCAATGATGATCTTGCGGCCGGTCAGGCCGGCGTCGCCCATCGGGCCGCCGATCTCGAAGCGGCCGGTCGGGTTCACCAGCAGCCGGTAGCCGTCGGTGG
>NZ_JNWQ01000226.1 GCF_000716875.1 Streptomyces novaecaesareae
CTGCCGCCGGCGGCGCTTGCGCAGCAGCCCGTTGACGGCGGGTTGCCGGAGGGGATGACGCTGGTGCTGGCCGGTGAGGCGGCGCCGGCGGAGTTGGTGGCGCGTTGGTTGCCCGGTCGTCGGGTGATCAATGCGTACGGTCCGTCGGAGGCGACGGTCTGCGCCACGATGAGCCTGCCGCTGACCGCCGGTGAGGGCGTGCCGCCGATCGGCGGTCCGATCTGGAACTCCCGGGCGTACGTGCTGGACGGTCGGCTCGGTGTCGTCCCGGTCGGGGTCATCGGGGAGCTGTACGTGGCCGGCCCCGGCCTGGCCCGGGGCTATCTGAAGCGTCCGGGGCTCAGCGCCGAGCGCTTCGTCGCGAACCCCTTCGAACCCGGCACCCGGATGTACCGCACCGGTGACCTGGTGCGCCGCCGCCCGGACGGGCAGCTGGAGTTCGTCGGCCGGGTGGACCACCAGGTGAAGATCCG
>NZ_JNWQ01000227.1 GCF_000716875.1 Streptomyces novaecaesareae
GGCTTTCGCCCTGCGCGCCCGTTGGTGTTTAGGGGGTGGGGTCCGGGATGCCGGGGAAGGCGGTGTCGGGGGCGCCCCAGTGGTGGGCGCGGAGGGTGCATTCGCGGAGGGCGGTGGCGGCGGTGAGGCGGTGTGGGGTGGTGACGGCGGCGACCAGGTCGGCGTAGACGGTGGTCAGGCGGGATTCCAGGTGGGCGGCGAGTCTGGTGGCGTCGGTGGGGGAGGTGACGGGGAAGGGCAGCTGGTAGCCGCCGGCGGCGGGGGTGGGGGTGGCGCCGAGGGAGGTGAGGAGGCGTTGCCAGGCGTCGCGTCGGGCTTGGTGGGCGGCGTGGGCGGTGCGGGCCTCGGTGCGTTGCTGGTCGTCGGGGAGGCGGGCGCCGACCACGCCGTAGCCGTAGATGGTGGCGTGTTCGGCGCTGAGGGCGTTCTGGAGGGCGGTGATGGGGGCGGGGG
>NZ_JNWQ01000228.1 GCF_000716875.1 Streptomyces novaecaesareae
CAATGATGATCTTGCGGCCGGTCAGGCCGGCGTCGCCCATCGGGCCGCCGATCTCGAAGCGGCCGGTCGGGTTCACCAGCAGCCGGTAGCCGTCGGTGGACAGCTTGATGCCCTGCTCGGCCAGCGCCTTCAGCTCCGGCTCCACCACGAACTCGCGGATGTCCGGGGTCAGCAGCGACTCCAGGTCGATGTCACTGGCGTGCTGGGTGGAGACGACCACGGTGTCGAGACGGACGGCCTTGTCACCGTCGTACTCGATGGTGACCTGGGTCTTGCCGTCGGGGCGCAGGTAGGGGATGGTCCCGTTCTTGCGCACCTCGGTCAGCCGGCGGGAGAGCCGGTGGGCCAGGGTGATCGGCAGCGGCATCAGCTCGGGCGTCTCGTCGGACGCGTAGCCGAACATCAGGCCCTGGTCACCGGCGCCCTGCTTGTCCAGGTCGTCGGCGTCGGGCGGACCCCTCCACCCGGGCCTCGTACGCGGTGTCGACGCCCTGCGCGATGTCGGGCGACTGCGCACCGATGGACACCGACACGCCGCAGGAGGCGCCGTCGAAGCCCTTCTTGGAGCTGTCGTAACCGATCTCCAGGATCTTGTCCCGGACGAGCTGGGCGATCGGCGCGTACGCCTTGGTGGTCACCTCGCCGGCCACGTGCACCTGGCCGGTGGTGATGAGCGTCTCCACGGCGACCCGGGAAGTCGGGTCCTCACGCAGGAG
>NZ_JNWQ01000229.1 GCF_000716875.1 Streptomyces novaecaesareae
GACCTGGACAAGCAGGGCGCCGGTGACCAGGGCCTGATGTTCGGCTACGCGTCCGACGAGACGCCCGAGCTGATGCCGCTGCCGATCACGCTGGCCCACCGGCTGTCGCGCCGGCTGACCGAGGTGCGCAAGAACGGGACCATCCCCTACCTGCGCCCCGACGGCAAGACCCAGGTCACCATCGAGTACGACGGTGACAAGGCCGTGCGCCTGGACACGGTGGTCGTCTCCACCCAGCACGCCAGCGACATCGACCTGGAGTCGCTGCTCACCCCGGACATCCGCGAGTTCGTGGTGGAGCCGGAGCTGAAGGCGCTGGCCGAGCAGGGCATCAAGCTGACCACCGACGGCTACCGGCTGCTGGTGAACCCGACCGGCCGCTTCGAGATCGGCGGCCCGATGGGCGACGCCGGCCTGACCGGCCGCAAGATCATCATTG
>NZ_JNWQ01000230.1 GCF_000716875.1 Streptomyces novaecaesareae
TCATCGGTTCCTGGTGCCAAGGCATCCACCGTGCGCCCTTAAAAACTTGGCCACAGATGCTCGCGTCCACTGTGCAGTTCTCAAACAACGACCAGTCACACACCCTCAATGATCCGAAGACCACCTCAAGTGAGGCCGGCAACCACTGAGACAACGTTTCCGTTCCCTCAGGACCCAACAACGTGCCCGACACAACAGAACCAGATACTCTCTTCCACGCCGAAGCAGTACTAGGAGACCAAGTCCTCATTGTGCCGAATAGTCAACGTTCCACCCATGAGCAACCGTGCAGGACATTCGCCTGCAAGCGGCCATGTGCTCCTTAGAAAGGAGGTGATCCAGCCGCACCTTCCGGTACGGCTACCTTGTTACGACTTCGTCCCAATCGCTGGTCCCACCTTCGACGGCTCCT
>NZ_JNWQ01000231.1 GCF_000716875.1 Streptomyces novaecaesareae
GGCGGGCGGGGCCCCGGCCGGGGCGGGCAAGCGTTCGGAAAGATCGGGTAAAGTCGCGCGACCGTTCACACCGGGCCCGTTCGGGTCCGAGCCATGGTGCCGAACGCCGAGCCGATGCCCGCCCCGGCGGGTTGGGGGAGTCCACGTGCCCAAGCCTCAGTCCGAGCTGCCCGCCCCGGCGGCAGACGAGCCTGTGCGGACGGGTACGGACGCCGGTGTGGGCACCCCCGCGAACACCGACGCGGGCGCCGACGCGGACACCGAGGTGACGGCTCCGGCGGCGGGCCGCGACCCCCGGGTGGAGTTCCGCAAGGAGCTCGCCGAGCCTGCGCAGGCTCCCGAGCCCGCGCCGCCCGCCGAGCCCGCGCCGCCGGTCCCGCCCGCCGACCCGTGGGCCGCCCCCGCCGAGCCC
>NZ_JNWQ01000232.1 GCF_000716875.1 Streptomyces novaecaesareae
TCATCGGTTCCTGGTGCCAAGGCATCCACCGTGCGCCCTTAAAAACTTGGCCACAGATGCTCGCGTCCACTGTGCAGTTCTCAAACAACGACCAGT
Organism: Streptomyces novaecaesareae; assembly: GCF_000716875.1. Classification (GTDB taxonomy): domain Bacteria; phylum Actinomycetota; class Actinomycetes; order Streptomycetales; family Streptomycetaceae; genus Kitasatospora; species Kitasatospora novaecaesareae. The sequence goes on from NZ_JNWQ01000232.1 coordinate 97, forward strand.
CACCCACCTGAACAAGCATGGGACCGGCAACCACTGAGACAACGTTTCCGTTCCCTCAGGACCCAACAACGTGCCCGACACAGTCAATCCCAGAAGCGTTCCACGCCCCAAGGGCAGTACTAGCAGTCCGATCTCTTCCTGTGCCGAATAGTCAACGTTCCACCCATGAGCAACCGTGCAGGACATTCGCCTGCAAGCGGCTATGTGCTCCTTAGAAAGGAGGTGATCCAGCCGCACCTTCCGGTACGGCTACCTTGTTACGACTTCGTCCCAATCGCTGGTCCCACCTTCGACGGCTCCT
>NZ_JNWQ01000233.1 GCF_000716875.1 Streptomyces novaecaesareae
GGTGGCGGGGGTGGCGGCGGGGGTGGTGACGGCGGGCTCGCCCTCCGGGGCTCCCTCGACGGCGGAGGGGCCGGCCTCGGGGTCGGGCGCGACGTCGGGGCCCGGGGCGTCCTCGGCGAGAAGGCCGGGAGCAGCGGGAGCGCCGGGATCAGCGGGACCACCGGGATCGGCGGGAGACCCCGGCGGGTCGAGCGGTACCGGAGAGGCGGGAGAGTCCGGAGAGCCGGGAGAGTCCGCAGAGCCGGCCGACGGGGCCGCCGAGGCGGTGGGCGGCGGCGCAGGCGCGGAGGGCGGCACCGGCCCCTCGGGGAGTTCCGGGGCCTCGGCCGGCTCGTCGCCGCCGAGCGCGGCGACCAGGTCGGGCGGGAGGGGGGCGGCGGGGCCGGGGTCGGGG
>NZ_JNWQ01000234.1 GCF_000716875.1 Streptomyces novaecaesareae
GGCGAACGCGTCGAGTTCGGGCGTCCGTACGGTCACCGAGGCCACCGCGTTGCGGGCCGAGAACTCGGCCAGGCTCTCGTCGGCGATCAGCCGGCCGCGTCCGATCACCACCAGCCGGTCGGCGGTGTGCTCCATCTCGGCCATCATGTGGCTGGAGACGAAGACCGTCCGCCCTTCGTCGGCGAGCCGCCGGAACAGTCCGCGCACCCACAGCACGCCCTCCGGGTCCAGCCCGTTCAGCGGCTCGTCGAAGAGCAGCACGGGCGGGTCGCCGAGCAGGGCGCCGGCGATGCCGAGGCGCTGCTTCATGCCCAGCGAGTAGCCGCCGATCCGCCGCCCGGCGGCCTTGCCGAGCCCGACCTCCGCCAGCACCTCCTCGACCCGC
>NZ_JNWQ01000235.1 GCF_000716875.1 Streptomyces novaecaesareae
GCTTCCTTCCAGGTGAAGTCGAAGGTCACCAAGGGCGCGCCGGTCATCACCGTCAAGCCGAACGCCGTCGCCCCGGAGGCCGTCGCGGCCGCGGGTGCGGTGGAGAACGTGTCGGTGGAGTTCACCGGCAACGCCGCCAAGGTGACCTCGCGCACCCCGCGGGTGTCGACCGGCCGCCCGGAGCTGACCGAGGCCGCGATCGTGGTCTCCGGTGGCCGTGGCGTCGGTGCCGCCGAGGGCTTCGGCGTGGTCGAGGAGCTCGCGGACGCGCTGGGCGCGGCCGTCGGCGCCTCGCGTGCCGCCGTCGACGCGGGCTGGTACCCGCACAGCAGCCAGGTCGGCCAGACCGGCAAGCAGGTCTCCCCGCAGCT
>NZ_JNWQ01000236.1 GCF_000716875.1 Streptomyces novaecaesareae
ACTTCACCGAGCTGCGCAAGGGCGACGTCATCCTGGGCCACACCATGACCGACCAGCGCCACGTCGGCTACGCGATCCGCGAGTTCCTCCACGAGCAGTGAGCGGCCAGGGCCTGTCTTCAGACCCGCGTCGCCCCACCGGCGAGGTCTGAAGACAGGCCCTGGTACGCCGGCGCCCGACCCCCGTCCCGCGCCGTCACCCGAAGAGAGTGCGGCACCCCACCCGCGCTGGCCGCAGCCGGCTGAACCCGAGGCAACCGACATGGAATTCGATCCGACGTCCGACGGCCAGTTGGCCGATCCCTATCCGATGTATGCGCGGTTGCGTGGTTCGTGTCCGGTGGTGCATGACCCGAAGCTGGATGTG
>NZ_JNWQ01000237.1 GCF_000716875.1 Streptomyces novaecaesareae
CACGGTGTCGTTCTTCGACGGCGCGACCCTGCTGGGCACCGGCACTGTCGTCGCGGGCGTGGCCACCTTCACCACCTCCACCCTCGGCGTCGGCACCCATGCGTTGACCGCCGTCTACAGCGGAGACACCGCCTTCAACGGCTCCACCTCCCCCGTCGACCCCCAGACCGTCACCACGGCCGACACCACAACGGCGCTCACCTCCCTGCCCAACCCGTCGGTGTTCGGCCAGCCGGTGAGCCTGACGGCGACCGTCAGCGTCCTCGCCCCCGGGGGCGGCATACCCACTGGCACGGTCACCTTCTTCATCGGCGGCATCCCCCAGGCGCCGGTCACCCTGTCCGGCGGCATGGCCACCCTGA
>NZ_JNWQ01000238.1 GCF_000716875.1 Streptomyces novaecaesareae
TCAGGGTGGCCATGCCGCCGGACAGGGTGACCGGCGCCTGGGGGATGCCGCCGATGAAGAAGGTGACCGTGCCAGTGGGTATGCCGCCCCCGGGGGCGACGACGCTGACGGTCGCCGTCAGGCTCACCGGCTGGCCGAACACCGACGGGTTGGGCAGGGACGTCAACACCGTTGTGGTGTTGGCCTTGGTGACGGTCTGGGGGTCGATGGGCGAGGTGGAGCCGTTGAAGGCGGTGTCTCCGCTGTAGACGGCGGTCAGCGCGTGGGTGCCGACGCCGAGGGTGGAGGTGGTGAAGGTGGCCACGCCCGCGACGACAGTGCCGGTGCCCAGCAGGGTCGCGCCGTCGAAGAACGACACCGTG
>NZ_JNWQ01000239.1 GCF_000716875.1 Streptomyces novaecaesareae
AACTTCATTCATCGGATTTGCTTTCCGCTTTGCCGCCCCGGTCTCCCGCGGCGACTCCGGAACTGTACGGGGCCGGGCCCGCCGCATGCAAATCGCCCCTGACCGGGAATCAGACCGCGAGGCGCGGCCGGCGCGGTGGCGGCGCTCTGCAGGGGCCGTTCCCCTACTACGTGAGCTCTTACCTGAACAGGCGGTCACCGCTGGTGGCCATGCGGTGGGTGGAGCCGTGGCGTGAAGTTCCCCCCTGACCTTGGACAGCTGTTGCTTACGCTGCGGGGGTGAAGTCGCGCTGCAGCCTGGCCCGGGTTTCGAGTGGGGTGAGGTATCCGA
>NZ_JNWQ01000240.1 GCF_000716875.1 Streptomyces novaecaesareae
GATCCGCGCCCGCCGCATCGACGTCGACTACGCCTCCCACACCCACCACGTCGAACAACTCCGCGACCACCTCGCCCAACAACTCGCCGGCATCACACCCAAACCCGCCGACATCCCCTTCCACTCCACCGTCAGCGGCAACCGACTCGACACCACCCGACTCGACGCCGACTACTGGTACACCAACCTGCGCCAACCCGTCCTCCTCGAACCCACCATCCGCGACCTCGCCACCCACGGCCACCACGCCTACATCGAAATCAGCCCCCACCCCGTCCTCACCCCCGCCATCGAAGAAACCCTCGACACCCAAACCCCCACCCACGA
>NZ_JNWQ01000241.1 GCF_000716875.1 Streptomyces novaecaesareae
GAGCGTGACCACGACCCACGTGAAGCGGGCGTTCAAGTACCGCTTCTACCCGACGGATGCGCAGGCGGCTGAGCTGTCGCGCACGTTCGGGTGTGTGCGGAAGGTCTACAACCTGGCGCTGGCGGCCCGCACCGAGGCGTGGACGCTGCGCCGGGAGCGGGTCAACTACAACGCCACATCCGCGATGCTGACCGGGTGGAAGAAGACCGGGGAACTGGCCTACCTTTGCGAAGTCTCCAGTGTCCCGTTGCAGCAGACGCTTCGGCACTTGCAAGGGGCGTTCGCCAACTTCTGGACCAGGCGGGCGAAGTACCCGACGTT
>NZ_JNWQ01000242.1 GCF_000716875.1 Streptomyces novaecaesareae
CCGGCACTGTCGTCGCGGGCGTGGCCACCTTCACCACCTCCACCCTCGGCGTCCGCACCCACGCGCTGACCGCCGTCTACAGCGGAGACACCAGCTTCAACGGCTCCACCTCGGCGGTGGACGCCCAGACCGTCACCACGGCCGACACCACCACGGTGTTGACGTCCCTGCCCGACCCGTCGGTGTTCGGCCAGGCCAAGGTCCTCACCGCCACCGTCACTGCCACCGCCCCCGGAGCCGGCACCCCCACCGGCACGGTGTCGTTCTTCGACGGCGCGACCCTGCTGGGCACCGGCACTGTCGTCGCGGGCGTGGCCACC
>NZ_JNWQ01000243.1 GCF_000716875.1 Streptomyces novaecaesareae
CTGGCCGAACACCGACGGGTCGGGTGCCGAGGTGAGCGCCGTGGTGGTGTCGGCCGTGGTGACGGTCTGGGGGTCGATGGGTGAGGTGGAGCCGTTGAAGCTGGTGTCTCCGCTGTAGACGGCCGTCAACGCGTGGATGCCGACGCCGAGGCCGGAGGTGGTGAAGGTGGCCACGCCCGCGACGACAGTGCCGGTGCCCAGCAGGGTGACGCCGTCGAAGAACGACACCGTGCCGGTGGGGGTGCCGGCTCCGGGGGCGGTGGCGGTGACGGTGGCGGTGAGGACCTTGGGCTGGCCGAACACCGACGCGGGGGACGTGGAGCCGTTGAAGGCGCTGTCTCCGCTGTAGACGGCGGTCAGCGCGTGGATGCCGACGCCGAGGTCGGAGGTGGTGAAGGTGGCCGTGCCGCCGGCGTCCAGGGTGGCGGTGCCCACAAGAACGATGCCGTCGAAGAACGACACGGTGCCGGTCGGGGTGCCGGC
>NZ_JNWQ01000244.1 GCF_000716875.1 Streptomyces novaecaesareae
GGCGCGGACGGTCCCGGGGCAGCCAATCCTCTGAAACACCACTTCCCGGCTCGGGCTGGGTCGCGTCTGCGTTTTTACGCTTTGCGGCTCGGCGCTATTCGGCGTGTTCGTTTTATCGGATTGCGGCCGGATTCGCTTTTCGGAGCGGGGATCGGCTAGAGTTTGAAACGTCGGACGGGGCATCAAGCCCCGGAAGACACCGGCGAGTTGGATGAACGAAGCCCCGGAAACGGAGCGGAAAACATCTGATAAGCTGGGAACACGAAAGAACGAAGCCCGGAGGGTC
>NZ_JNWQ01000245.1 GCF_000716875.1 Streptomyces novaecaesareae
GGCGGAATGGCCTCCATCCCGCTCCCCTCCAACGAAACAGCCGAACTACTCGCCCCCTGGGACGGCCGACTCACCATCGCCGCCCACAACGGCCCCACCAGCACCGTCATCGCGGGCGACCACGACGCCCTCGACCAACTCCTCACCCACTGCGAGAACTCGGACATCCGCGCCCGCCGCATCGACGTCGACTACGCCTCCCACACCCACCACGTCGAACAACTCCGCGACCACCTCGCCCAACAACTCGCCGGCATCACCCCG
>NZ_JNWQ01000246.1 GCF_000716875.1 Streptomyces novaecaesareae
TCGCCCCCGGGGGCGGCATACCCACTGGCACGGTCACCTTCTTCATCGGCGGCATCCCCCAGGCGCCGGTCACCCTGTCCGGCGGCATGGCCACCCTGACCACTGCCGCCCTCAGTGTTGGCGTGCACCCGATCAGGGCCACCTACAACGGGAGCAGCAACTACAACACCTCCACCTCGGCGACCATCAAGCAGACGGTCGCCAAGGCCAGCACCAACACGGCATTGACCTCGGCGCC
>NZ_JNWQ01000247.1 GCF_000716875.1 Streptomyces novaecaesareae
GGGGCGATTTGCATGCGGCGGGCCCGGCCCCGTACAGTTCCGGAGTCGCCGCGGGAGACCGGGGCGGCAAAGCGGAAAGCAAATCCGATGAATGAAGTTCCGGAAAACGGGGCGGAAAGCGTCTGATAAGCTGGAACACGAAAGAACGAAGCCCGGAGGGTCCGCTGGAAGGCGGTCCGAAGGAAGCGTCCGTTCCTTGAGAACTCAACAGCGTGCCAAAAGTCAACGCCA
>NZ_JNWQ01000248.1 GCF_000716875.1 Streptomyces novaecaesareae
CCGGGGCTTCGTTCATCCAACTCGCCGGTGTCTTCCGGGGTTTGACGCCCCGTCCGACGTTTCAAACTCTAGCCGATCCCCGCTCCGAAAAGCGAATCCGGCCGCAATCCGATAAAACGAACACGCCAAATAGCGCCGAGCCGCAAAGCGTAAAAACGCAGACGCGACCCAGCCCGAGCCGGGAAGTGGTGTTTCAGAGGATTGGCTGCCCCGGGACCGTCCGCGCC
>NZ_JNWQ01000249.1 GCF_000716875.1 Streptomyces novaecaesareae
CGAGACCGCCCGCCGCCTGGACGACATTTACGACGTCCTGCTCGCCAACCCCCGGCCGAACTCCGAGGCCGACACCGGGGAACTCCTCGAAGCCCTCGGCGTGTTCGACGTCCCCAAGCCCCTCACCCCCACCGAACGCGCCGTCGTCGACCTCTTCCTCACCGCCGTCGACGCCATGGGCGGCATCCGCCCCGGCCACCGCCACGGCCTGGACCGC
>NZ_JNWQ01000250.1 GCF_000716875.1 Streptomyces novaecaesareae
GCGCCGGTGCCGAAAGGGAGAAGCGACCAGCGAGGCACGAGCGCCGGAGCGCCGACCGTCGGCACCGGGTCAGAGCGCCCCGGAGGCGAGCGGGCGAGTCCCCGCCCCGAGCCGAAGGGGCGCGCCGGTGCCGAAAGGGAGAAGCGACCAGCGAGGCACGAGCGCCGGAGCGCCGACCGTCGGCACCGGGTCAGAGCGCCCCGGAGGCGAGCG